>NZ_JBQHCW010000002.1:0-1042062 GCF_052068115.1 Nonomuraea sp. ZG12 | reverse complement strand
CGGGAGGGTGTGGGAGAGTAGGTCACCGCCGGACAATCTTTCAGGTAGGGCTCCGACACTTTGGCTGTCGGGGCCCTTCCTGCTTTGGAGGGGGTTCCACACCTGCGGGTGCGGAACCCCCTTTTTTGCGTTTAAGTCGGCACGAGTGGTCGTGTCTCGACGGCGGTCGGCGTCGATGGTGATGCTGGACGTACCGCGATCAGCGTGCATGGCGTCTGCCGAGGAAGGCCAACCCTCATGTCGTCAAACTTCCCCATAGCTCGAACGGCTTGCCGGCCAGATGGAGCTCGGTGTCATGTCGCCCCGATGGCGTTGACGCCCTTCTGCTGAAAGGGCACCCGATCGCCTTTCACCGGCATACGCAGATGGTGAGCAGGCGGATCGAGCCGTACCAGCAAGAGCGTAGAAGAGCGTTCGTGCAACCGCGCGGAGAGGACCTCATCGCCCCGTTCGCCCGACCGTGCGAAGTTGGCCCCAACCGGCAGTTCACCCGATGGCACGGAAGCGGAATGGGCTGCACCGTGAAGGGGGAGGCCGTGGCATGTCCAGGATGAGCCACTCACCGCAGGGGACGCCGGTCCCGCCGTGCTGAACCACCGAGGCATGGGTGACCGAAGGCCCCGGAGACTGCGTCTCCGGGGCCTTCGGCTGGCGAGCCTTTGCTCTGAGGAGCTTTCGCGCTCTGAGGAGCCTCCTCGGCGACGACTACTTGGGCAGGACCAGCAACGCGTCCCCCACCGCGCGTTCCCGGCCGTCGGCGGGGTGGTTGACGACCTTCTTGCCGACCACCATCGCCGTGGACCCGCCGCCGTCGAGGTTGATCGCCTGGGTGGCGCCGAGCCAGCGCATGAACTGGGCCGCCTCGACGAAGTTGGCGCCCACCGTGACCCCGGGCCGGCGGCCGTCGATGGTGGCAAGGATGAGGCTGCCGTTGCGGGTGGTGCCGACCAGGGTTCGGGGGTGGCGGCGGAGGATCATGTTCATGGAGTCGTGGCCGTCACGCTTCGCGGTGATCGTGACCTGTCCGTTGCGGACCAGGCCGACGCCGCCGGCGACCACGTTCAGGTCGGGGGTGAGCTTGAGGTTTCTCTTGGTGCGCAGGTCCGTCAGCTTGGTGTCGACCTTGACGGTCCAGCCCTCCCAGGCGTGCTCGTTCAGCCAGTCGGAGGCGATGCCCGCGCCGTGCAGGACCCGCATGCCCTTGGGGACCGCGGCGCCGGAGGCGCGCAGGGTCACGACCTTGCCGTTGGCGTCGATGACCACGTCGGAGCCGTCGTTCGCGGGGGTCTTGGCGCCGTACTCCTCGGTGTAGAGGACGAGTTCGTCGGTCGCCGCCATGCGGTTGACGCCGTTCACGGGGAGCCGGGCGCCGTCCTCGGAGATCACGGTGACGGTGGACTTGAGCTCGGTGATGCGGGCCGTGCGTCCGCTCATGACCACGGCGGAGCGGCCGGGGACGGCCTCGCTGAGCAGCCTGCCGGCCACCACCGAGGCGCCGACGGGCTCGCCGCGCAACTCCTTGGCGGTGTGGATGTTGAAGAAGCCGCCGTTGACGGCGGCGATGGCGCCGCGCGCCTTGGCCATCGAGGAGACGGTCTCGCGCTTGGCGACGCTGGTGCCGAGGGAGGCGGCATAGCTGCCGCGGAACATCCTGGAGTCGATCATGACCACTTTGACGTCCCAGGGGCCGGTGGTCTCGAGGCCGTCGTCGCCGAGGTAGTCGGTCTTCACCTTCAGGCCGGCCTTCTTGAGCTTCTTGGCCATCTTGTCGGCCTTGGCCTTGTCCTTGAGCGTCCACAGGCCGACCCGCACCATGTAGACCTCCTCGGCGGGCGCGTCGGCGACCTGGGGACGCACCACCTTCTGCAGGCTGGCGATCTCCCCGGTGGCCTCCACTTCGGCGAGCTTGGCCTGGGCGGTCTCCAACTTGCCGTAGTCACGCCCGCTCGGCATGAGCACGGTCACCGTGTAGCCGTCGGTGGAGGTGCCCGCTTTCACGTCGTACAGGTCGATGCCCTTGGCCACGGCCGTCATGGTCTTGGTCGGCGCGGATCGTACGCCGAGCGGGAATTTGGTCGACGGGAACTTCACCGCCACCTGCTCCTCGGCGGCGGCGCCTGGCACGGTGGATGCCGTGAGCGTCGCGGCCACGGCCAGGCCGACGACAAGGGTGCGTCGAGACATGAAAACTCCAGAGGGCGGCAGAAAACAGACCGGCCCTATCCTGACGAGATCAAGGTCGCGAACGCAGCGAAACACGCCAATCGGTTGGAGTGGTTACGAGATCGACACCAGGTTGAGGTGGTGCCTTTGATGATTCACCGACAAAGGGCGTCGTCCATCTACAATGGGATGCATGAAGCGCATGTGCATGTGGTGGTGGCCGCGAGACGGCCGCTGACTTTCACCTGCACGGGCCGTCCTCGGGACGGCCCCCGCGCGTGGGTTTCCTCAGGACGGCATGACCTGAGGAGGAGCTCGACATGGACCACATCGTTCTCACCGGAGACCGCCCGACCGGGCCGCTCCATCTCGGCCACTACTTCGGCTCGCTGGCCAACCGTGTCGCGTTGCAGGACACGTACCCGATGTATGTTCTGATCGCCGACTACCAGGTGATCACCGACAGGGATCGGCCGGGGGAGATCCAGCGGAACGTCACCGATCTGCTCCTGGACTATCTGGCCGTCGGGCTCGACCCGGCGAAGGTGACGATCTTCCGGCACAGTGCGATCCCGGAGCTCAACCAGCTGATGCTGCCGTTCCTGAGTCTGGTGTCGGTGGCGGAGCTGAGCCGCAACCCGACCGTGAAGGACGAGATCGCGCACAGCAGTCAGCAGGCGGTCAACGGGCTGATGTTCACCTATCCGGTGCACCAGGCGGCCGACATCCTGTTCTGCAAGGGCACGCTGGTGCCGGTGGGCCGGGACCAGTTGCCGCATGTGGAGATGACCCGGCTGGTGGCGCGGCGGTTCAACGAGCGCTACGCCGAGGTCTTCCCAGTGCCGGAGGCCATGATGGGTGACGGCCCGCTGGTCAAGGGGCTGGACGGCGGCAAGATGAGCAAGAGCCGGGGCAACGCGATCCCGCTGTCGGCCACCGAGGACGAGACCGCGGCTCTCATCCGCAAGGCGCGCACCGACTCCGAGCGCCTGATCACCTTCGACGAGCAGGACCGCCCGGAGGTGGCCAATCTGCTCACACTGGCGGCGCTGTGTCTCGGCCGCCCGCAGCGGGAGCTCGCCGACGAGATCGGGTACGGCGGCGCGGCGGCGCTGAAAAGGCTGGTCACGGACGCGGTCAACGACTTCCTGCGCCCGATCAGGCGGCGTCGGCGTGAGCACACGGCGGAGGAGGCGCACGCGGCGCTGGCCGAGGGGAACGAGCGGGCGCGCGAGCGGGCGATCACGACGCTCGACGAGGTCAGGGACGCGATGAAGTTCTAGCGGCTGCTGTCTCTGCGGAAGGACTCCAGGGCCAGCAGTGCCACGTGCAGCGACAGGCAGGACTCGACGTCGTCCAGGTCGGTGTCGAGGATGCGTTCGAGGCGGCGCAGGCGGTCGTAGAAGGCGGGCCTCGACAGGTGCGCCTTCTGGGCCGCCACCGCCTTGTTGCGGCCGGCGTCCAGATAGATGCGCAGGATCCGGGTCAGGTCGCCGCCGCGCTGCGCGTCGTGCGCCAGCAGCGCGCCCAGCTCGCGCTCGGCGAACGTCTGCAGCCTGGCGTCGTCGCGCAGCAGGTGCAGCAGTCCGCGCAGGCGCAGGTCGGGCAGGCGATAGTAGGGCCTGCCGTCCGGCTGGCGGACGGCCACGTCGGCCACCTGCTCCGCCTCCAGGAAGCTGCGTCGTACGTCCCTGATGGACTCGACCATGGAGCCGGCGGCCAGCACGAAGGAGGCGCCGGGCTTCCACAGCGCGCGCAGCCGCTCGGCGAGCGCGGTCAGCGCCGGCTCGGGGCTGGTGCGGGGCGGCAGGGGCAGCAGGACGCCCACCCGGTCCTGGTCGAGCGCGCCCACCAGGGCCGGCAGCCGGGCGTCGCGGCAGGCGGCGGCGGTCGCCTCGGCCAGCTCGCCGAGCTCGGCCTGCCCGTCGAGTGCCTGGTCGAGCGCGTCGGTGGGGCGGATGACAACGCTGACCAGCTTGCGGCCGGTGAGCGGCACGCCCACCGCCCGGGCGCGCGCGGCGGCCTCATCGGGGTCGGCGTAGGCGTGGGTGAGGATGCCGGTGATGATCGTGCCGTGCGCCTGGCGCTCCAGGGACTCCTGGTGCCGCTCCAGCAGGCGGCCGAGGGCGAGCGTGGTGGCGGCGCGCTCGGCCAGCACCAGGTCGCGGGGCGAGGGCTTGGCCTCGCACAGCAGGATCAGCCTGCCCCAGTCCTGGCCGCGGGCGCCGACGGTGGTGACCAGCCAGCCGGACGCGGCGTCGTAGGCGGTGCGCTCGGCCGGGGCCACCGCCCGCGACCTGCTCTCCCAGCCGGCCAGCAGCGTGCCGGTGTCGCGGCCGGCCGACTCACAGGCCAGCACCTGGTGGGCGAGGTTCTCCAGCAGCACCGGGCGGCCGGACAGCCGGGAGACCTGGGCCAGCACCTCCGCCGGTGACGCGCCCTCCACCGACAGCTCGGTGAACACCTCGTGCAGCTGCTCCGAGGCGCGCAGCTCCTCAAGCTGGATGTCGATGATGCGGGCGTGCACGGCCTCGGTGATCTGCACGAACGGCGTCTCGCGGGTCAGCACGATCAGCGGCAGCCCGTGCTCCTCGGCGCACTTGACCACCTCGGCGGGCAGCTCGCGGACGAACCTGCGGCCCAGCTCGACGATCAGCCCGGAGGCGCCGACGGAGGAGAGCTCGACGATGTAGTCGGTGAGCTTGCCCGGGTCGTCGGGCAGGGCGACGCCCGTGGTGAGCACCAGCTCGCCGCCGCGCAGCAGCTGCGCGATGTCGGCGATCTCGCCGACGTGCACCCACCGCACCTTGGTGTCGAGCCGGTCCGCGCCCGCGACGACGGCCGGGTTACCCCGGCGAACGCTTTCCAGGACGAGAATGTCGGCGATGGTGGGCAGCACATGGGCGAGCCTATCCGATCATTTTGTAAGAACGGAGCGAGGCCGACTGACAGAGTGCAAGCTGATCACTTCAAGATGTCGTCCTCCCGGTATTCGCGCCCGGCCGGCTGGTCGCGGAGCTGCCCGCGCCGGATCTTGCCGGAGATCGTCTTCGGCAGCTCGCCGAACTCCAGCCTGCGCAGCCGCTTGAACGGCGCGAGCTCACGCCGGGAGTGCTCGAAGATCGACCGCGCCGTAACCTCGCCGGCCTCGAACCCGGGCGCGAGCGTCACATACGCCTTCGGTACGGCGAGTCGTACCGGATCAGGGGCGGGCACCACGGCCGCCTCCGCCACGGCCTCGTGCTCCAGCAGCACGCTCTCCAGTTCGAACGGTGAGATGCGATAGTCGGAGGCCTTGAAGACGTCGTCGGTCCTGCCCACGTAGGTGATGTAGCCGTCGGCGTCCCGGGTGGCGACATCACCCGTGTGATAGTGCCCGTCTCTCATCGCTTCACCCGATCCAGCGATATATCCGGACATGAGGCCTAGGGGGCGGCGGTCGAGCGGAAGGCAGATCTCGCCGTCGTCGCCGGGCTCGCCGGTCTCCACGTTCAGCAGCACCACCTCATAGCCCGGCAGCGGCTTCCCCATCGAGCCGGGCCTGACCGGCTCGCCGGGCACGTTGCCGATCTGGGCGGTGGTCTCGGTCTGGCCGTAACCGTCCCTGATCGTGATGCCCCACGCCTTGGCCACCTGGTCGATGATCTCGGGGTTGAGCGGCTCGCCGGCGGCCACCGCGGTGCGCAGCGGCAGCTGCCACGTCGCCAGGTCCTCCTGGATGAGCATCCGCCACACGGTCGGCGGCGCGCAGAAGGTCGTCACCCGCTCGTCGCGCAGCACGCGCAGCAGCTCGGTCGCCGAGAAGCGCTGGTAGTCGTGGATGAGCACGGTGGCGCCGGCGTTCCAGGGGGCGAAGACGTTGCTCCAGGCGTGCTTGGCCCAGCCGGGGGAGGACACGTTGAGATGCACGTCGCCGGGCCGCAGGCCGATCCAGAACATGGTGGACAGGTGGCCCGCCGGATAGGAGGCGTGGGTGTGCTCCACCAGCTTGGGCTCCGAGGTGGTGCCCGAGGTGAAGTAGAGCAGCAGTGTGTCGCCCGCCCGGGTGGGGCCGTCGGGGACGAAGCGCTCGGCCGCGTGCGTGCTGTCGTGGTAGGACAGCCAGCCGTAGGCGTCGCCGATCGCGATGCGGGTGTACGGCCCGCCGCCGAACCTGCTCGCGTCCGCGGCGTTCGCGATCACGTGGGAGACGCCGCCGCGCTCGATCCGCTCGGTGATGTCCTTGGCCGTCAGCAGCGTCGTGGCCGGGATGATCACCGCGCCGAGCTTCATGGCGGCCAGCAGCGACTCCCACAGTTCGGCCTGGTTGCCCAGCATGAGCAGGACCCGGTCACCGCGCCTGACGCCCTGCTCGCGCAGCCAGTTGGCCACCCGGTTGGAGCGGACGGACAGCTCGGCGAAGGTGTAGGAGACCTTCCCGGTGATCTTGAGGGCGATCGCGTCGGGCGTCTCGGCGGCCAGCACCCCGTCGAACCAGTCGAGCGCCCAGTTGAACTCCGTCAGCTCGGGCCAGCGGAAGTCGCGGCGGGCGGTGTCGTAGTCGGCGTGGAGCAGGAAGTCACGGGCCGCGCGGAAATCGCTCATGCTCCGGATCCTGCTACGTCACCAGCCGAGCCTCAAGGCCATCAAGCACCGCGCCGAGCCCGAAACTGAAGGCCATCTCCCGCACCTGGTCCGGATCGAGATCCCAGGAACCCTGGACGCTCTCGGCCAGGTCGGGAATGCCGGCGGTGGCCTTGGTGACGGCCTCGCGCATGCTGTCGGGGTCGTAGCCGCCGTCGGCCTTCGACTTGTTCCAGGCGAGCTCCGGGATGGTCATGCCGAAGACGTAGGCGGTGAGTGTCGTGTTCGCGTAGTCGATCTCCAGGCCGGCGAATCCGGCGAGCTTGAAGGTCCTGCGCAGGACCGCGGCGAAGGCCAGGGCGTTGGGGCCGAGTGACGGCATGCGCCCGATGAGCTCGCCCGACCAGGGGTGGCGCAGGATCAGCCGGCGCATGCCGTGGGCGGCGGCCGCGACGGTCTGCCGCCAGGTCGTCGCAGTGGGCTCCGGCACCGTGATCTCGCTCCAGAAGTCGTCGTAGGCCAGCTCCAGCAACTCCTCCTTGTTGGCGACGTACCAGTAGAGGCTGGTGGCGCCGGTGCCGAGCCGCGCGCCGAGTTTGCGCATGCTGAGCCCTTCGAGGCCCTCGGCGTCGAGCAGCTCGATGGCCGCCCTGACGATCTCGTCGCGGCTTCGGCCGGGGCTCTTGGCAGGGCGCGGCTCGCGCGTCCAGACGGAGGTGAACTGCTTGCCGGTCACCTCCCCAGGATAAAGGCACTCGCACACCGTACGAGCTTTGTCGTACAGTGTGCGAGTGAAATCGAACACTGTACGAGATCCCCGCCGCTGGTGGATCCTCGGCGTCCTGTGCCTCGCACTGCTCGTCCTTTCCGTGGACGGCACCGTGCTCAATCTGGCGATCCCCTCGCTGATCAGCGATCTGGGGGCGTCATTCTCCGAGATCCAGTGGATTCTGGACGCCTACGTGCTGGCCTTCGCCGGGTTGTTGCTCACGGCGGGCAGCCTGTCGGACCGCTACGGCCGCCGGCTCTTTCTCATCATCGGCCTGGTGCTGTTCGGCGGCGCGTCGGTGCTGGCCGTGTTCGTCACCGAGCCGTGGCAGCTCATCGGCGCCCGCGCGCTGATGGGCGTCGGCGGGGCGATCATGATGCCGTCGACGCTGTCCATCCTGATGACCGTCTTCGACGAGGAGGAGCGGCGCAAGGCCATGGCCGTGTGGGGCGGGGTGGCGATGATCAGCGTGATCCTCGGGCCCACGCTGGGCGGCTTCCTGTTGGAGAACTACTGGTGGGGCTCGGTCTTCCTGCTGAACATCCCCATCGTTGTGATCGCGATCGTGGCCGCCGTGGTGCTGATGCCGGAGACGCACAGCGCCGGGCGCAAGCTCGACCCGGTGGGTGTGGTGCTGTCCATCGTCGGGCTGACCGCCGCCGTCTATGTGATCATCGAGCGTGAGTTCGACCCGGTGATCATCGCGGTGGCGGTGGTGACGCTCACCGCCTTCGTGATCTGGGAGCGCCGCCAGGAGCATCCGATGCTGCCGCTCCAGCTCTTCAGGAACCGTAACTTCAGCGGGGCCTCGTTCGCCATCCTGCTGATGTCGTTCGGGGCCGGGGCCGTGATGCTCATGCTGACCCAGTATCTGCAGTTCGTGCTCGGGTACGGCGAGATGCGCGCCGGGCTGGCCCTGCTGCCGTACGCGGTGGCGGCGGCCATCTTCAACGGCGTCGGCGCCGGGCTGGGGCAGAAGGTCAGCAACCGGACGCTGATCGCCGCGGGCCTGCTCGTCATGGCCGGCGGCTTCGCCGTCATGGCGACGACCACCGGCTACCTGCCGCTGCTCGTCGGCCTCGTGGTCATGGGCGTGGGCGGCGGCCTCGCCGGGCCCTCGGCCTACGCCTCGCTGATGAATGCGATCCCGCTGGAGTACGCGGGGGTCGGCTCGGCCATGAACGACACCGTGCAGCAGGTCGGCCTCGCCATGAGCATCGCCATCCTGGGCAGCGTGCTGGCCGGGGTCTTCACCGCCTCCATGCCCGAAGGCGCCCCCGAGGCGGCCAGGGAGTCGATCGGCGTGGCGATCGAGGTGCCGGCCCTGGTGGAGCAGGCCAAGGCGGCCTTCACCGACGCGGTGCACCTCGGGTCATGGGTGGGGGCCGGATTCTGCGTGGCCGCGGCACTGCTCGCGCTCATCGTCATCCGGCCCGCCGCTCCTGCCGCCGCCCCTGAGCCCGTCAGCGTCTGACCCGGGCTAGCGAACACGGGGCTCGCGCATGCTCTCCAGGCTGTCGAGCTTGTGCGTACGCTCGTCGTGGCCGATCTGCCGGAGCAGGTCGGCCACCGAGCGGTAGCGGCCGTACTCCGCGGCGTAGGTTCCGGGGTCGGGGACGAAGTCCAGGTCCGGGTTCTCCGCCACGAAGGTCATGTACTCATGCTCGGCGTGGTCCTCGAACTCGGCGTTCAGCCGGTAGCTCCAGTCCGGCCTGACCAGGAACAGCACCCAGGACACGTGGTAGTAGAAGAACGCGATGATCCAGGGCGCCGCCTTGTGCAGGAGCCAGCCCTGCTTGTCGCCGGCGCGCTGGACCAGATCCTGCATGATCAGCAGGTGCCACTGCTCGTTGTCCTGGTCGGCGCGGGCCTCCACGATCCGCTCGAAGACCCTGCGGGCCAGCGCCGAGCGGCCGGCGTGCCGGTGCACGGCCCAGTAGCCCATCCGCTCCCACGCCTGGTAGGGCACCCGGGCGATGATCTCGAGCATGGCGAACTTGGTGTACGAGCCCTGCTTGCCGTACAGGATGTCGACGGGCTTGAACATCATCTTGGCCAGCAGGCTGTAGTCCATCCGCGGGGTGTCCATCGTGTCCTGCTGGGCGCGGCGGAGTTGCTCGCGGTCGAGCTTAGGCGGCCCGGACGGCGCCTCGGTGCGCCGGTGGGCGGTGAAGTCGGTGGTGATCGTCATGGCCGGTCTCCTCAGGTCGTTCGTTCGATGACCTGATGGTGCTCGACCGGGACCATGCCGGTCGTCGGCCGCTGGAGGGCTTCTCGGGTGCCTCCCGCGGCGTAGGCCCGTCTGCCGGCGTACGTCCCCAGGGGGACGGGCGTTCCCCTAGGGGACGTGGCGGATCCCCGCTCGGGCTACCCCGTGCGGGGACCGCGTGTTCACCGCGCCCTGCCTATGGGCGCTGCGGGCGGTTGGTCATGTGCTCGGCCGTGCCGACGTGGCTCTTCTGCTTGCGCATGCCCGCGAGGCCGAGCAGACCCAGCAGGCCGAGCAGGCCCCACAGGCCGGCGTTGCCGCCGCCTTCGTCGCGCTGCTGCGGCTGAGGTGATGGGTTGACCTGGCTCTGGGCGACCGGTGCGGTCACCGTGTCCGCCGTGGCGGCGGCGGCCGGGGCGAGCGTCAGGAAGAAGGCCAGCCCCAGGCCCGTGAGCATCTTGCGCATTGGGTTCCCCCGATCTGGCGGCCTCACGACCGCGGAGACCGCCTGTTGCGTCTCCTGGACGGTTCCCCAGAAGGCTTCCCCCTAACGGGGCGATCTCCCACATATCTCCTGCTAGACCTACCCATACCATCGCGAACTTGGCTCAAACCTCTTGCTCTGGCCCCTGGAGTCTCCTGCTTATGACAGGACATATCGTCATCAGGTGTGGTTAGTGGAAGCGTGAGTAACAGTGTGTAAGACAATTTCCGCCTGCGCCGACATCTTGAGGTTGGGGTCGTCGCCGGATAACCGGGATACTCAAGACATGTCCGAGCTTCTCGCGCGCCACAGGGCAGTGATCCCCAACTGGGTGAGCCTCAACTACAACGAGCCCATCGAGATCGTCAGCGGCAAGGGCAACCATGTCGTCGACGCCGACGGCAAGAGCTACCTCGACTTCTTCGCCGGCATCCTGACCAACATGATCGGCTACGACGTCCCCGAGGTGCGCGAGGCGGTCGAACGACAGCTCGCCACCGGCGTCGTGCACACCAGCACCGTCTATCTCCTGCGCGGGCAGGTCGAGCTCGCCGAGAAGATCGCCAGGCTCTCGGGCATCCCCGACGCCAAGGTCTTCTTCACCAACTCCGGCACCGAGGCCAACGAGACCGCGCTGCTGCTGGCCACCTACGCCCGCAAGAGCGACCAGGTGCTCGCCATGCGGCAGAGCTACCACGGGCGCAGCTTCGGCACCGTGGGCGTCACCTCCCACCGGTCCTGGAAGAACAACTCCCTCTCCCCGCTGAACGCGCACTTCCTGCACGGCACCGACCGCCACCTGACCCAGTTCAAGGGGCTGTCCGACGCCGACTACATCGCGGCCTGCGTCGACGACCTGCGCCACGTGCTCGCCACCGCCGTCGCCGCCGACGTGGCCGCGCTGATCGCCGAGCCGATCCAGGGTGTGGGCGGGTTCACGATGGCTCCGGACGGGCTGTTCGCCGCCTACAAGGAGGTGCTGGACGAGCAGGGCATCCTGTTCATCTCCGACGAGGTGCAGACCGGCTGGGGCCGCACCGGCAGCGCGTTCTTCGGCATCCAGAACCACGGCGTGACGCCCGACATGATGACCTTCGCCAAGGGGCTGGGCAACGGCTTCGCCGTCGGCGGCATCGTGGCCCGCGGCGATCTGCTGGACAGCCTGCCCGCCGTCGGCCTGTCCACCTTCGGCGGCAATCCGATCTCCATGGCCGCCGCCAACGCGACCCTCGACTACGTGCTCGACCACGACCTGCAGGCCAACGCCGCCAGGACCGGGAAGATCATCCTGGACGGCCTGCGCGAGGCCGCCCTACGGCTGCCGATCGTCCGCGACGTGCGCGGCAAGGGCCTGATGTTCGCCGTCGAGCTCGACAGCCCCGCGCAGACCGCGCGGTTCATGGAGGAGACGAAGAAGGCGGGCCTGCTCGCGGGCAAGGGCGGCCTGTACGGCACGGCCATCCGCATGGCGCCGCCGCTCACGCTCTCGGTCGCCGAGGCCACCCAGGGCCTGGAGATCATCGTCAGCGCACTTGAGACCATCAACGCAGAGGCAGCTCAGTGAAGTCAGTCAACCACTGGATCAACGGAGCACTCGTCGACGGCGACCCCCGTACGAGCCAGCTCTTCAACCCGGCCACCGGTGAGGTCAGCGGCAGCGTCGCGATGGCGTCGGTCGCGGACGTGGACGCGGCGGTCGCCGCGGCGGCGGCGGCGTTCCCCGGTTGGCGGGCCACCTCGCTGGTCAAGCGGGCACAGGTGCTCTTCGCGTTCCGCGAGCTCATGTACGCGCACCGCGACGAGATGGCCGCGCTGATCTCGGCCGAGCACGGCAAGGTGCACTCCGACGCGCTGGGCGAGGTAAGCCGCGGCATCGAGGTCGTGGAGTTCGCGTGCGGCATCCCGCACCTGCTCAAGGGCGGCTTCTCCGAAGGTGTCTCGACCCGGGTCGACTCCTACTCGATCCGCCAGCCGCTCGGCGTCGTGGCCGGCATCACGCCGTTCAACTTCCCGGCCATGGTGCCGATGTGGATGTACCCGGTCGCGATCGCGTGCGGCAACACGTTCATCCTCAAGCCCTCGGAGAAGGATCCGTCCGCGTCGTTGCTCATGGCGCGGCTCTGGCAGGAGGCCGGGCTGCCCGACGGCGTCTTCAACGTTGTGCAGGGCGACAAGGTCGCGGTCGACCGGCTGCTGGAGCACCCCGACGTGCGCGGCGTCTCCTTCGTCGGCTCCACCCCCATCGCCCGCTATGTCTACGAGACCGGGAGCGCGCACGGCAAGCGGGTGCAGGCGCTCGGCGGCGCCAAGAACCACATGCTCGTGCTCCCCGACGCCGACCTCGACCTGGTCGCCGACTCGGCCGTGTCGGCGGGCTTCGGCTCGGCCGGCGAGCGCTGCATGGCGATCTCGGTGGTGCTGGCCGTGGAGCCGGTGGCCGACGAGCTGGTACGCAAGATCGCCGAGCGGGTCGGGCAGCTGACCATCGGCCCCGGCGACGACCCCGAGTCGCAGATGGGCCCGCTCGTCACCGAGGCGCACCGCGACAAGGTCGCCTCCTACCTCGACCTGGCCGTCGAGGAGGGCGCCAAGGTGGTGGTCGACGGCCGCGAGACGGCCGTGCGCGGCGGTGGCGCGGCGGCTCGGACGCCCGGCTTCTGGCTCGGCCCCACGCTGCTCGACCAGGTGCCCGCGGGCTCCCGGGTGCACCTGGAGGAGATCTTCGGCCCGGTCCTGTCGGTCGTGCGCGTCGAATCGTACGAAGAGGGCCTGGAGCTCATCAACGGCAGCGAGTTCGGCAACGGCACGGCGATCTTCACCAACGACGGCGGCGCCGCCCGGCGCTTCCAGAACGAGGTCGAGGTCGGCATGATCGGCATCAACGTGCCGATCCCGGTGCCGATGGCGTTCTACAGCTTCGGCGGCTGGAAGTCCTCGCTCTTCGGCGACACGCACATGCACGGCACCGAGGGCGTCCACTTCTACACCCAGGGGAAGGTCGTCACCTCCCGCTGGCTCGACCCCTCCCACGGCGGCGTGAACCTCGGGTTCCCCACCAGCAAGTGACCGGCGCGGCGCGGGGGAGGATCAATCCTCCGCGCCGTCGCCGGTAGGCTCGGGACGTGTATCGCCCTCGCATCCCCGCCGTGGCGCTCGCCGCCGCGGCCCTGATCGCCACGACGGGCGCGGCGGGGCCGTCACCCAAGCCGTCCCCCAGCGTCTCACCCAGCGCCAGCCCCACGCAGAGCGACGGCACACTGCAGATCCTCACCTACCGCGGCTACGCCGAGTACGGCGGCACCAGCCCGCAGGCCAACTGGGCCGGTCCCTTCGAGAAGGAGACCGGCTGCCGGGTCGCCCGCCTCGACACCGTGCGGACGCCCGAGGAGATGGCCGCCAGGCTTCGCGAGCGGTCCTATGACGTCATCTCGGCCGGGCCCGCGCTGGCGGCCGCCATGATCGAGGCCAAGCAGGTGCAGCCCATCGACACGGCCAAGATCGACGACTACGGCGACCTGGCCAAGCCGCTGCGCGAGCTGATGACCGACGCGAAGACCGACGCCGTGCACGGGGTGCCGTTCCTGTGGGGCTTCCACGAGTTCCTGTACGACTCCCGCAGGGTCAGGGGCGGCGGCCTGGGTGAGGTGCTCCGCTCGGACCGGGTCATGCTCAAGGACAGCCCGCTGACCCTCGCCGACGCCGCGCTGGCCGACGACGCGGTGGAGCGGCCCTTCGAGCTGACCGCCTCCCAGCTCGACGAGGCGGCCGAGCGGCTGACCGGCTACGACGACCGCGCCTACTGGACCAACGACCTCGACCTGGTCAAGGGCTTCGCCACCGGATCGGTCGACTACGCCCAGGCCACGCCCTACCACCGCCTGCTGCTCCAGAAGGCGAAGATCCCGGTCAAGGCCGTCAAGACCCGCAAGACCACCGGGTGGGTCGACTCGTGGATGCTCGCCGCGAACGTCACCGACACCGACTGCGCCTACCGCTGGCTCAACCGGATGGCCGAGGCCGGCTCCCAGCGCGACGCCGCCGCGTGGCTCGGGCTGGCCCCCGCCAACACCCAGGCGTGCAAGGGCCGGGCCAGAGACGTGTGCAAGGCGTACGGCGCGACGACCAAGTCATACCGGTTGGACCACATCGCCTTCGCCGTGCGTCCTCCCGGGGATTGCCTGCCACCAGATGGGGAATGCACTGATTACAACGCCTGGACCGAAAGGTGGCGCGAACTTATGAAATGAGTGGGGTCTGGTCATCCCCACCTGAAGTGCCGCGGGCGCACCCGTCCCCCGCTGGGTGCGACCTGCTGAGACGCCTCGGGCCTTCCCCCCGCCCCGAGGCGTCTCGCTCTTGTCCGGCTCGTCTTCTCGCCGGCTCAGCGTGAAGGGAAGGCGACCACGGTGGCCAGCGGCTCCGGGAGCAGCGCCTCGGCGCAGTCGGCGCAGGCCAGCGCCGCCATGTCGTCAGGAAAGCGGCCCACGCGGACCCGAGGTCGCGGCCACCTCTTCTGGCAGACGACGCAGGCGTCGCCTTCGCGCTGCGCGGCGCTCATGCCCTCAGGGTCGAACGTCAACATGTCCCGTGCAGTTCTGATCGGACCCCAGTTCATCACGCTCCCCGCAGCGATCGTCCGTCCTCATACCGGATCCGTTATAACCCTGACCGCATCCGTGATCGTCCAGGTGCGCGTCAAGTCAGAGTGAATTCTCTCCACGGACAGGACGTGTTACATCAACAAATCGGGCATCCAGCCACAAGCCGGATGCCCGATTCGACAGGTTTTCTACAGACTGGCGATGGCCTTCTCCAGGATGCCCAGGCCCTCCTCCAGCAGAGGCTCACCGATCACCAGCGGCGGCAGGAAGCGCAGCACGTTGCCGTACGTGCCCGCCGTGAGCACCAGGAGCCCCTCCGCGTGGCAGCGCTTGACGATCTCCTGGACGGCCGCCGGGTTCGGCTCCTTCGAGCCGGGCATCACCAGCTCGATGGCGATCATCGCGCCGCGCCCCCGCACGTCGCCGATCACGTCGAAGCGCTCCCGCAGCGCGTGCAGCCTGGGCAGCATGATCTCGCCGATCCGCCGCGCCTTGGCGACCAGGTCCTGCTCGGCGAGGGTCTCCAGCACGCCCAGCGCCGCCTCGCAGGCCAGCGGATTGCCGCCGTACGTGCCGCCGAGCCCGCCCACGTGCACCCGGTCCATCAGCTCCGCGCGCCCCGTCACCGCCGCCAGCGGCAGCCCGCCCGCGATGCCCTTGGCGGTGCAGATGAGGTCGGGCACCACGCCCTCGTCCTCGCACGCGAACAGGTCACCGGTGCGGGCGAAGCCCGTCTGCACCTCGTCGGCCACGAACACGATCCCGTGGGCGCGGCAGAAGTCGGCGATCCTCGGCAGGAACCCCTTGGCCGGCTCAATGAAGCCGCCCTCGCCGGAGATCGGCTCGATCACCACGGCGGCGACGTTCTCCGCGCCGATCTGCTTGGTGATCATGTCGATGGCCTGGGCCGACGCCTCCTCGGCGCAGTTCTCGGGGCCGGTAGGCCAGCGGAACGGGTAGGCCAGCGGCACCCGGTAGACCTCGGGCGCGTACGGGCCGAAGCCCTGCTTGTACGGCATGTTCTTGGCCGTGAGCGTCATCGTGAGCAGGGTGCGGCCGTGGTAGCCGTGCTCGAACACGACGACCGCCTGCCGGCCGGTCGCGTGCCTGGCGATCTTGACCGCGTTCTCCACGGCCTCGGCGCCGCTGTTGAGGAGCACCGTCCGCTTCTCGTGGTCGCCGGGGGTGAGTTCGTTGAGCTTCTCGCACACCTCGACGTACGACTCGAACGGCGTGACCATGAAACAGGTGTGGGTGAACTCGGCGACCTGCCGCTGGACCCGCTCCACCACCTTGGGCGCGGCGTTGCCCACGTTCGTCACGGCGATGCCGGAGCCGAAGTCGATCAGTGAGTTCCCGTCGACGTCCTGCACCACGCCGCCGCCGGCGCGGGTCACGAAGACGGGCAGCGTGACGCCGATGCCGGGTGGGACGGCCGCCTGCTTGCGGGCCAGCAGCTCCTGCGACTTCGGGCCGGGGATCGTGGTGACGAGGCGGCGCTCCTGAGGAATGCTCATGAGCTTGACGGTACGGTGGCCGCCTCTCAGCTCCGATATGTCGATATGTCAGACTATAAGGGGTTATCTCTGCCGGAATGGATAAAAATCGATGGCGCCTTCCTTGCGGACCGTGGTGCGGCGGATGCGGCTCGTGCCGGTCGCCGGCGGGCTGGACTCGGTCGTGCGGTGGGTGGCGGTCAGCGAGCTGGAGGATCCGGCCCCCTTCCTGGAGGGGGATGAGCTGCTGCTCACCACTGGGATGCGGCTGGGGGACGATTTTCCCGGATATGTCGCCCGGCTGGTGGCTCGGGGGGTGGCCGGGCTGGGCTTCGGTGTCGGACTCTTCCACGAGGAGATCCCGGCCGGGCTCGTGACCGCCGCCGCCGAGGCGGGGCTGCCGCTGCTGGAGGTGCCGCGCGAGACGCCGTTCATCGCGATCGGCAAGCTGGTCAGCGAGCTGCTCGCCGCCGAGCAGTACGACGAGATCACCCGCGCCTTCGCCGCCCAGGGCCGGCTCACCCGCGCCGCCCTGCGCCCCGAGGGCATGCACGCGGTCATCGACCGGCTGGCCAAGGAGACCGGCGGCTGGGCGATCCTGCTGGACGAGTCCGGCCAGGTACGACACGCCACCCCTGGCGCCGAGGCCGCCGTGGTCACGGCCGAGATCACCCGCTTCCTCACCGCAGGCCGAACGGCCGACCCTCCGCCGGGGGCGGGGAGCGTGGGGACGCTCGGAGCGGTGGGTGAAGCGGGCGCAGCGAGCGGAGAGGGTACGGCGACCGCAGGGGATAAAGCGGGTGAAGCGGGCGCGACGGACTCAGCAGGTATGGCGGGGTCGGCGGGTGCGGTGGGCACTGTGGGCGCTGCGGGAATGTCAGATGTGCCGGGGACGGCGGCGGTAAGGGCGGGTGTGACCTCCGGGACAGTAGGGCCGGGGCTGGGTGTGACCTCTGCGGTTGGGGCCTCCGGAGTGCGGGTGGCGGCGGGAGCGCAGGCCTCGGCGGGGGTGCGGGGGAGTGGGCGGCGGTTTCCGGCGAGCTTGGCTTTGGCCGGGCCCGGTGAGCACATCGTGGTGCAGCCTCTCGGGGGTGGGGTGCGGCCGCGGGGGTTCTTCGCCGTCGGGGTGGCGCGGGCCTTCTCGCCCGTGGCGCACACGGTGGTCAACGCCGCTGGATCGCTGCTCACTCTGGCCTTGGAACAGGGCGGGGCCCAACTGGAGGCCGAACGGCGCCTTCGTGACGCCGTACTGCGTCTGCTTCTGTCCGGCGCGCCGGGTGCGGAGGGGGAGGCGCGGGCGGTGCTCGGGCCGGTCGGTAGGAGGCTGCCCGAGGAGCCGTTCGTGGTGCTGGCCGTCGGCGAGGAGGCGTTGGAGCAGGTGGAGGCGGTGGCTTTCGCCGCACGCCTCGGGCCGGAGGCGGGAGCCGCCCTGCCCGAAGTTCGGTCAGACGAGCGGCCCGGCGAAGGACCCGCCTCGGCGGGAGAGCGGCGCGCCGGAGGCGACCTTGCCACGGGAGCCGAGCGGGCCGGAGGCGGCCTCGCCAAAGGAGCCGAGCGGGCCGGGGATGGCGCTGCTACGGGGGCTGGGCGGCGGGCCGGGGTGGTCGTGCTGGTGGGGGAGCAGGCGGGGAGGCAGGTGGCGGGGCTGGTCGGCGGGGGCGTCGGGGTCAGTTCGCCGTGCGGGTACCAGGGTTTGCGGGCGGGGGTCGATCAGGCGTGTCAGGCGTACGGCGCTGGTCGGGGTGGGGTGGTGCTGTTCGGGGAGTTGGCGGGGCAGGGGTTGATGGCGCTGCTGGAACCGGCCGCGGCGCGGGCGTTCTCGGCGGCACGGCTGGCTCCGCTCGTGGCGTACGGGCCGCGGGCCGATCTGATCGCGTCGTTGCGGGCGTACCTGGACAGCAATGGGCACTGGGACGCGGCCGCGCAGCGGCTCGGCGTGCACCGGCACACCCTGCGGTACCGGATGAAGCGGGTGACCGAGCTGCTGGGGTGCGATCTCGACGATCCGGGCGTGCGTGCCGAGCTGTGGTTCGCGCTGGAGGCGGCGCGGCGCTGACGTACGGCGTTGGCGCGTGGTGCTGGAGGCAGTACGGCGCTGGCGCGTGGCGCTGGGGACAGCGCCACGCGGGCGTCAGTTCTTCTCGACCAGGTAGCAGCAGATGGTCGCCGTCGTTACGGCCTCGTAGGTGCGGCCGTCGCGCAGGTGTCCCGCCCGCTCCAGGCTGATGGCGCCCTGGGCCGCCGCCCACAGCGCGTCCGCGATCTTGCGGGGCTGGGTGGGGATGAGGTGCCCGGCGGAGATGCAGTCGGCGATCACCCGGTCGAAGATGTTGAGTGCCGCGCGAGCGAGGGTCCTGGCCCGCTCGCTGGGTTCGAAGCCGGGGATCGCCCGCTCGAACATCAGGCTGTAGTAGCCGGGCTCCGCCAGGCAGGCCTGGCGGTAGGCGGGACAGAGTGCCCGGAGGTGTTCGAGGGAGTCCCTGCGCTGCGGAGCCGCTTCGAGAAAGCGACGAAAGCGCTCAAATCCCTCCAGATAGAGAGCCTCCGCGAGGCCCTCCCGGTTGCCGAACATCGTGTAGATGACGGTCGTGGTGCATCCGGCCTCGGTGGCGATCCGGCGCATAGTCAGACTGTCGGGACCATCGCTGATCAGCAGGTTCACGGCGACGTCCAGCAATCTGGAACGTAGCTCGTCATGGCCGGCCCGTTCGCCCAACAGGTAGGCGCCTTGAAGCCCAAGCGGCGCCGAGGAGGTCATGGGCCCACGCCTTTCTGTTCGTGGGCCCCGCCGCGCTGAGGGACCCGCATCCGTGACTTAGCCATGGCGGAGAACCTTCAAACCGCCCCGCATGGTAAACATCCCGAATTAGGCCTACTTCTGTTACATGGTGGGTATACAAACGGGCTTGTACTTAACGGAGGGGCCAGAGAGCACTCTTGTGCACCCTGGTGTAAGTCCCCCTCCTTCGGCTTGGCATAACGTCATGGGTATGGACGTGCGTACCTTCTGGCTCGCCGGGCGCCCCGCCACCGGCGACGCCGAGCTGACCGTGACCAATCCCCACGACGGTCGAGCGGTCGGCCGGCATTCCGTGCCGAGCGACGCGCACGTGGAGGAGGCAGTCGCCGCTGCTCACGCAGTGAGCGCGCAGGCGGCGGCGCTTCCCGTGCACGTGCGGGCGGAGGCGCTGGCCCACGTCTCGCGCAGGCTGGCCGAGCGGGCCGACGAGATCGCCCATCTGATCACCGCCGAGAACGGCAAGCCGATCGTCTGGGCGCGCGGCGAGGTGAGCCGGGCCGTTGCCACCTTCCGCTTCGCCGCCGAGGAGACCCGCCGCTGGTCGGGTGACGTGCAGCGGCTCGACACCGAGCCCGCTGCCACCGGCCGGCTGGCCTACGTCTCCCGCGTGCCCTACGGGCCGGTGCTGGCGATCACCCCGTTCAACTTCCCGCTCAACCTGGTTGCGCACAAGGTCGCCCCGGCCATCGCGGTCGGCGCGCCCATCATCGTCAAGCCGGCCCCGGCCACTCCGCTGTCGGCGCTGGTGCTCGGTGAGATCCTGGCCGAGACCGAGCTGCCCGCCGGGATGTTCTCGGTGCTGCCGATCCCCAATGAGCGAGCTGGCGCGCTGGTGGACGACCCGCGGCTGCCCGTGGTCTCCTTCACCGGCTCCGCGCCGGTGGGCTACGCCATCGCCGACCAGGTGCCGCGCAAGCACGTGACGCTGGAGCTGGGCGGCAACGCGGCGGCCGTGGTGCTGGCCGACGCCGACCTGGACTGGGCCGCCCAGCGCATCGCGCTGTACTCCAACTACCAGGCGGGCCAGAGCTGTATCGCCGTACAGCGGGTGATCGTCGAGCGGCCGGTTCACGACGCGTTCGTGGAGCGCCTGCTGGCGGCCGTCGGCGGGCTCGTCACGGGCGACCCGGCCGACGAGAAGACGCAGGTCGGCCCGCTGGTCTCGGAGGCCGCCGCGGAGCGGGTGGAGGAGTGGGTGCGCGAGGCCGTCGACGCGGGCGCGAAGGTGCTCGCGGGCGGCACCCGGGAGGGCGCCACGTTCGCGCCCACGGTCCTCGCCGACGTCCCGGGCGACGCCAAGGTCCGTAGCGAGGAGGTCTTCGGGCCGGTCATGGTGCTGCAGAGCGCCGCCTCGATCGACGAGGCCTACGCGATGGTCAACGACTCGAGGTACGGCCTGCAGGCCGGCGTGTTCACGCGGTCGCTGGACGCGGCCTTCCGGGCCAACCGGGAGTTGGAGGTCGGCGGCGTGATCATCGGTGACGTGCCCTCCTATCGAGCCGATCAGATGCCCTACGGCGGGGTCAAGGACTCCGGCATCGGGCGCGAAGGGCTGCGGTCGGCGATGGATGATCTAACTTACGAGAAGGTGATGGTTCTGACGGGAATTTCCCTCTGAGCAAAAAGGTCGCCCTGTGCGACGATGAACGTCTATGGGAGAGAAGTACCGATACGTCGATGCTGTGCGCTCCCTAGGGGGCACGGACCCGGTGCTCGACGCCCTTCAGGGCGCCGCGAGTGACCCGCTCCTGCCCGTCGGCGGAGTGCTGGAGGCCAGGAACGAGCTGGTCAAAGTGGGGATCGACCTGCTCGCCGGCTGGCGCGACTGGCGGCCGGGCAGCACCTGGCGCTCCCGTACGGACCGGTTCGAGGCCGCGCACGCCGTCCTCGTCGTGACGGCCTACTTCGAGGCCCTCGGCACCCTGGACCTGCCCTTCGCACAGAGCGGGCTGGAAGTCCCTCAAAGGGACGTCGGGCACTTCTGGGACCTGGCCGCGCCGCTCTGCCCAGCGCCGCACCGGCCGTTCGCCCAGGCCGTGGCCGCCATCCGCGGCTACTACCTCGCGCTGGGCGGGCAGCTGCTCGCCTTCGTCAAGGAGCTGGACCTCTGGGCGCGGCTCGACGAGCACGCCCGGCAGCGGACGGCCGCCGCCTACGGCGAGGAGCTGGTCGAGCGGGCCGTGCTCCGCTACACCGACCGCTACCGCTCCCTCGCCCACGACGTGCCGGAGCTCGCCTTCTGGGCGGGGATCGCCGACCACCAGCCGAGCCTGGCCGGGATGGCCGAGCTCGAACGGCTCATCTCCCTGGTGGCGTCCGGCGAGACACTGTCCGGACGGCTGGCCACGCTCGACCGGCTGCACCAGGCGGCGCTGGTCCGGCCGATCGCCGAGACCGGCGACCTGCCGATCGGCATGCGCTTGCCGACGCTCGCCCAGGCGTACGTGACCCCGCGCTTCAGGGCGGCGGAGATCGCCCCCGGTGACGACCCGAGCGTGGAGGAGTGGTGGGAGGGGCACGAGCTCCGCTCCGACCTGCCCGTCTTCCTGTCGGGATTCCTCACGGCCTCGGCGGCCGGCGAGGTGCCGCTCATCGTGCTCGGCCAGCCGGGGTCGGGCAAGTCGGTGCTCAGCAAGGTGCTCGCCGCGCGCCTGCGCGACGCCCCCTTCCTGCCGATACGGGTCCCGCTGCGCGAGGTGTCGGCCACCGCCGGCATCCAGGAGCAGATCGAGCAGGCCGTCTACCACCTGAGCGGCGAGCGGCAGGAGTGGCCCGCCATCTCCAGGTCGGCGAACGGGGCGCTGCCGGTCGTCATCCTCGACGGGTTCGACGAGTTACTGCAGGCGACGGGGGTGCGCCAGTCGGACTATCTGATGAAGGTGGCCCGCTTCCAGCACCGCGAGGCCGACGCCGGCCGGGCGGTCGCGGTCATCGTCACCTCACGTACCGCCGTCGCCAACAGGGCGGGGCTGCCCGAGGGCACGGTGGTCGCCCGGCTGGAGCCGTTCGGCACCACCGCCATGCGGACGTGGCTGGAGGTGTGGAACGCGGTCAACGCCGACTATTTCTCGGCGGCCGGGCTGGAGCCCTTCACCCTCGACGTGGCGCTGACCCAGCGGCACCTGGCCAGGCAGCCGCTGCTGCTGCTCATGCTCGCCTTCTACGACGCCGACGGCAACGCGCTGCGCCGTGAGACCCGCACACTGGGACAGGCGGAGCTGTACGAGCGGCTGATGACCAGGTTCGCCGAGCGCGCGCTGGAGAAGAGACACCCGCCCGACCAGGTGGGGCGGCTGGTGGAGCGCGAACTGCTGCGGCTGTCGTTCGTGGCGGCGTCGATGTTCAACCGGGGGCGGCAGTGGGCCACCACCGAGGAGGTCGACGCCGACCTGGACGTGCTGCTGCCCGAGCAGCGCCGGACACCCGGGCTCGCCACACCGCTCAGCGCCGGGCACGAGGCGCTCGCCCGGTCCTTCTTCGTGCACCGGGCCCAGGCGGTCCGCGACGACGAGGTGCTGCACACCTACGAGTTCCTGCACGCCACCTTCGGCGAGTTCCTCATCGCCCGGCTGCTCGCCTCGCTGATGGGCGAACTGGTGGCGCAGGAGTCCAGCCTGGCGCTCACCGGGGTTCACGACGGGCTGCTGCGCACGCTGCTGTCCTGGGCCACGATCTCCTCGCGGCTGCCCGTGGTGGCGTTCCTGCAGGAGCTGGTGCACGACGGCGAGCGGTGGCGGGCCGTGGTGCTGCGGCTGTTCAGGGAGCTGGACGCGCGGGAGGACTCCTCGATCGCCGCCTACCGGCCGTGGATCGCCGGCCCGCACCGCAGGTACGCCTACTACTCGGCCAACCTCATGGTGCTCGCCCTGGCGTGCGCGCCCGAGCTGCGGGCCAGCGAGTTCATGCCCGGGCACGAGGACGTGGTGACCGAGTGGCGCAGCTACTCCCTGCTCTGGCGCTCGCAGTGCGCGCTGGCCGAGTGGCAGAGCCTGGTGGATCTGGTGGCGGTGCGCCCGGTGTGGTCCCAGGACGACATACGCGAGCTGCACCTGAAGCTGTCGCTGGACGAGCTGTGGGAGCCGGGGCCGTTCAGCTGGTCGTGGGCGGGTGTGGACAAGCTGCTCTCGATCGCCCAGCTCCGCCGGCAGGTCATGTTCTCCACACTGGCGGACGAGGGCGCCCTGCTGGCTCTCTACATGGATGATCTGCGCACCCACCAGCAGGCGCACCGCAGCACCTGACCGCAGGCCGCTCAGGCTCGTTCGGCCGTCAGGTAGAGCTTCTTGGCGGTGTCGCCGAGGAAGGGGCCGTACATCGTGCGCTGGTCGTTGCTGTACTTGAAGCTGCTCAGCGACGTGATCGTGCCCTTGCCGGTGGCGGCGTCGAAGGCCGACATCCACGGGCCGCCGCTCGACCCGGCCGTCATGACGCAGCCGAGGCCCTGGTCGCGGGTGTCGCCATAGGGGTCGTCGCGCAGCCGCCCCGCGCAGTAGACCAGGTGCTCGCCGTCGTAGGGCGGGTCGGCCGGATAGCCGAAGCCGTAGGCGTGGCCGCCGCGCGCGCTGTTGAAGGCGATCCGCTGGGTGCCCACCACGTCGGCGACGTGCTTGCCGCCCGAGGGGTTCAGCGCCACCATGCCCACGTCGTAGCTGTCGTCGGCCGAGTGTGACCAGGGCCCGGCGACGAACATCCGGCGTGCCGTCCACTGCCCGTACGGCTTGCGGCCGCTGACGCCGTAGCCGGGGACGAACGTCCAGTTCTCCGCCCATTCGCCCTTGCCGTCCTTGACGCAGTGGCCGGCGGTGACGACCAGGTCGCGGTTCGCGCTGTTCACGGTGCTGGCCGAGCAGACGAAGTCGGCCCCGGCCATGGTCAGGAAGACACGGCCGGTGGTCTTGGTCACCGCGCCGCCGATCGGCCAGCGGGAGCCCGCCGTGGTGGTCAGTGGCCTGGCCGACTGGTGACGCGGCTGCCCGGCTTGGTGAGGCTGTCCGGCCCGCCCGGACTGTCCAGGTTGGCCGGCCTGCCCGGCCTGCCCGGCCTGTCCCGTCTGTTCAGTGCCGTCGTCGCGGTGGTCCCCGGATCGTGAGGTGCCCGCGAGCGGGACGCTGGACAGGGTGCCGTTGGACAGGTCGGGGGCGGTGCCGAGGCCGGCCTTGCCGGTCAGGCCGCTCAGCAGGCCGTCGCCCTTGGTCACGATGTCCAGCAGGCTGATCGGCAGGGCGTCGGCCATCCGCTGAGGGGTCCAGTAGTCGAGCACCCGCTGGTGGTCGGCGCTGCCACGGGCGGCCACGTGCTCGATGACGTCGCCGCCGCCCGCCGTCCTTCGGGCCGTCGTCCCGGGAGCTGCCGCCTTACGGGCTGCCGCCTCGGGGGTGGCCGCCTGGGCGGTCGTCTGGGCGGTCTCGGGCGCGTGGCCGAGGTGCTGCTCGGAGGTCGCACCGATGAGAGCGGGGCCCAGCAGACCCGCGACGAGCGGCACGGCCGCGATCAAGGGGGTGCTCACGGTCATGACCCCCGAGTGTGCACTACGACATGTGTTTATGTGACTACTTTCAGTAAAAAACTCAGAGTGCGTCGGCACCCTGCGCGGCTTGATAGACCGCTTGGGCCTCTGTCCCGAAATATGGGCCGAACATCCAATTCGGAGCAAAGTTGTATTTGAAGCTGTTAACGGAGTTCTGTGTCCCGAGTCCCGTCGACTCGTCGAAATTCAGCATCCATGGACCACCGCTCGAACCGCCGGTCATGTTACAGGTCAGCCCGAGACTCCTGGACAGCAGGAAGTCGTCGAAGGCGCGGCCGCTGCAGTAGATCAGCTTGGACCCGTCGTACGGCGCGGCCGCCGGGTAGCCGAAGCCGTACATCTGCCGGCGTCTGGCCTGGTTGAAGGCCACCCCCTGGCCGCCCACCACGTCGGTCAGCGCCTTGCCCGCCAAGGGGGCCACCACGGCGGCGGCGACGTCGAAGTTGACATCCTCACCGGAGTTCCACTGCGGGGTGGTCAGCAGCCGGGTGGCCACCCAGGTGCCGTGTGGACGGGCGCCCGCGTCGTAGCCGGGCACGAAGACCCAGTTGGTGTGGAAGGCGCCGCCGAGCTTCACGCAGTGGCCGGCGGTGAGCACCACACTCTTGTTCTGGCTGGTCACGGCCGAGCCCGAGCAGGAGGAATTGCGGCCCTGGGTGGTGAAGAACACCCGTCCGGTGGTCTTCACGACCGCGCCCGCGCCGGTCCACGGGGAGCCGCCGCTGTTGGGCGCGCGCTTCAGCCGTACGCCTGCCGCGGCGGTCGGCGGCGTGCTCCACGCGGCGCCGGTGCTCGGCCGGGAGGAGCTCGCGGTCAGCCTGACTCCCTTCTTGGCCGTGGGCACGTCGAGGGGCCGTGCCGTCGCCATCTTCCGCGGGGTCCAGAACTGCAGGACGGCGTCGCGCTCGCCGGCGGAGTCGGCGGCGGCTCGCTGGGCCGGTTCCGGAGCCTGGCGTTCAGGTGTCTGGCGTTCGGGCTTCTGATGGGCGAGGGCGGGAGAGGCCGGGAACAGGGCGCCCCCGGCGGTGAGGGTGAGGATGGAGAGCAGAGCGACTTCGCGGCGCATTACATACCTTCCCGGGACCGAATCGGAGCTTGGAAGGTAGCGGCGCCAATATCCCGATTTCTCGCAATCGATGCATTCGGATATAGCGATATTTGGGCATTTATTAACTGGAATACCTGGGGTCCCAGACGTTGTCCAAGCGGCCACCCGGTGTCCGGCCGCCCGTGGCAGCGGCGACAATGGACGGGTGCGTCAACAGATCCCCCGCTCCGTCGTCGTGCTCGGCTCCACCGGCTCGATCGGCACGCAGGCCCTCGATGTCATCGCCGCCGAGCCCGCCAGGTTCAAGGTCGCCGGGCTCGCGGCCGGAGGCGGCAAGATCGAGCTGCTCGCCGGGCAGGCGGCGGCCACCGGCGCCGAGGTGGTCGCGGTGGCCGATCCCGCCGCCGTGCCCGCCCTGAAGGAGGCGCTCGCCGCGCACGGCGCGAACCCTGTCGTGCTCGCCGGTCCCGAAGGGGTCGCGGAGGTGGCCGCCTGGCCGTGCGACACCGTGCTCAACGGCATCACCGGCGCGCTCGGGCTGACCTCCACGCTGGTCGCGCTGGAGGAGGGCCGCACCCTCGCACTGGCCAACAAGGAGTCGCTGATCATCGGTGGCCCGCTGGTCAAGCGGCTGGCCAAGCCGGGCCAGATCCTGCCGGTCGACTCCGAGCACTCGGCGCTGCAGCAGTGCCTGTGGGCCTCCGGGCCGCAGGGCTACGACCCCGACGCCGTCAGGCGGCTGGTCGTCACCGCCAGCGGCGGGCCGTTCAGGGGCAGGACGCGCGCGGAGCTGGCCGACGTCACCCCCGAGATGGCGCTGGCCCACCCCACCTGGTCGATGGGCCCGATGATCACCATTAACTCCGCCACCCTGGTCAACAAGGGACTGGAGGTGATCGAGGCGCACCTGCTGTTCGACCTCGGCTTCGACCGGATCGAGGTCGTGGTGCACCCGCAGTCGATCATCCACTCGATGGTGGAGTACGTCGACGGCTCGACCATCGCTCAGGCCAGTCCGCCCGACATGCGGCTGCCCATCGCGCTCGCGCTCGGCCACCCCGAGCGCGTCGCGGGGGCCGCCAGGGCGATCGACTGGACCACCGCCCACACCTGGACCTTCGAGCCGCTCGACGACACCGCCTTTCCCGCCGTCGCGCTGGCCAGGCACGTCGGCAGCGCGGGCGGCACCGCCCCCGCCGTCTACAACGCGGCCAACGAGGCGTGCCTGGAGGCGTTCATCCGGGGCGGGCTGCCGTTCCTGGCGATCGTCGACACGGTGGCCAAGGTCGTCGAGGAGCACCAGGTCACCGCCGCCGGATCGGTTGACGAGGTGCTCGCCGCGGACGCCTGGGCCCGCGCCCGTGCGTCCGAACTCACAGCTGGGCAGTCCCGCTAGCTCCATAGACTGATAGCGTCGTCGAACTCAAGGGTTGAAATGTCTTCTGTAGCACTCGGCATCCCGACGGTCCGCACCAAGCCGCTCGCCGAACGCCGCCACTCCCGCCGGATCATGGTCGGTAACGTGCCCGTGGGAGGCGACGCGCCGGTCTCCGTGCAGTCGATGACCACCACGGTCACCGCCGACATCAACGCCACCCTTCAGCAGATCGCCGAGCTGACCGCCTCCGGCTGCCAGATCGTGCGCGTCGCCGTGCCGTCCCAGGACGACGCCGAGGCGCTGCCGATCATCGCCAGGAAGTCGCAGATCCCGGTGATCGCCGACATCCACTTCCAGCCGAAGTACGTGTTCGCCGCCATCGAGGCGGGCTGCGCGGCCGTGCGCGTCAACCCCGGAAACATCAAGAAATTCGACGACAAGGTAGGCGAGATCGCCAAGGCGGCGGCCGACCACGGGGTGCCGATCAGGATCGGCGTCAACGCGGGCTCCCTCGACCCGAGGCTGCTGCAGAAGTACGGCAAGGCCACCCCTGAGGCGCTGGTGGAGTCCGCGCTGTGGGAGTGCTCGCTGTTCGAGGAGCACGGCTTCCGCGACATCAAGATCTCGGTCAAGCACAACGATCCGGTCGTCATGATCAACGCCTACCGGCTGCTGGCCGCCAGGTGCGACTACCCCCTCCACCTCGGCGTCACCGAGGCCGGTCCCACCTTCCAGGGCACGATCAAGTCCGCGGTGGCGTTCGGCGCCCTGCTGGCCGAGGGCATCGGTGACACCATCCGGGTCTCGCTGTCGGCGCCTCCCGTCGAGGAGGTCAAGGTCGGCGCGGCCATCCTGGAGTCGCTCGGCCTGCGCGAGCGCGGCCTGGAGATCGTCTCCTGCCCGTCGTGCGGCCGTGCCCAGGTGGACGTCTACACCCTGGCCGAGCAGGTGCAGGCCGGCCTCGAAGGGCTGAAGGTGCCGCTGCGGGTCGCGGTCATGGGCTGCGTCGTCAACGGCCCCGGTGAGGCCCGCGAGGCCGACCTGGGTGTGGCCTCGGGCAACGGCAAGGGGCAGATCTTCGTCAAGGGCGAGGTCATCAAGACCGTCCCGGAGTCGCAGATCGTGGAGACCCTGATCGAAGAGGCGCTGCGCCTGGCGGAGGAGATGGGCGTCGACGTCGACCTGGACGACGACGAGGCCCCGGGCGCGCAGGTCACCGTCGGCTGACCGGCGGGTCTCTCCAACGGCGGCGAGCCGGCGGAGCCCCAACGGCGGCGAGTCCGCGGACTTCCTACGGCGGCGAGTCCGCGGAGCCGCAACGGCGGCGAGCCGTGGACGTCGTCGGTCGTATCGGGACGGACGACGCCTTGCTCGCCACCAGCCCCGAGGCGCCCGAGGTGCCGTTGTCCTGCTCGTCCCCGACCCCCGGTAGGGGCCGGAGTCGGTCGTCTGGCGCGCGGCCCCGGCCATGGGGTGATCTCGGAACGGCAAGATTTTCTCCATACGCACCGTCATCACGCCGCTACTTACGGCAGTATCTCCTCGCCTAAGGAATTGGGGGAGGAGCCGGGTGAAAAGGGTTGTCGGGCTGGTTGCCGGGGCCGCAGTGCTGGTCGTCGGGGTGGTGCCGATCGCGGTGGCGGAGGTGGCGCGGGGTCCCGCCGTGCAGCCGAGCCTCGCCGAGAGCGTGCGGTGGGGCCCCTGCGAGCAGGAGGGAGGCGGCGAGCCCGCGGCCGTGGCGACGGAGTGCGCCACCGTACGGGTGCCGCTCGACCATCGCGAGCCGATGGGACATTCGATCAAGATCGCGATCAACCGGGTCAAGGGTACGGCGTCGCGGGACGGCAACCACCTCGGCACGCTGCTGGTCAATCCGGGAGGTCCCGGTGCGTCCGGGCGCACGCTGGCCCGCTACGTCGCCGCGATGCTGCCGGCGGAGCTGAGGAAGCGTTACGACGTGGTCGGGTTCGACCCGCGCGGCGTCGGGGCGAGCCAGCCGACGCTGCGGTGCGTGGACCCGGAGGTCTACTACCGTGCGCCGCGTCCTGACGCCGTCCCGCGCAGCGTCAGCGAGGAGAACGTCCTGCTCAGCCGGGCGGCCCACTACGCCAGCCGGTGCGGGAACCTCTGGTCGTGGCTGCTGCCGCACATGACCACCGAGAACGTCGCCAGGGACCTGGACGTCATCCGCGCCGCGCTCGGCGAGGAGCAGATCAGCTACCTCGGCTACTCCTACGGCACCTACATCGGATCGGTGTACGCCACGCTCTTCCCCGACCGGGTCAAGCGTCTCGCCCTGGACAGCGCCGTCGACTCCGAGGACGTCTGGTACGAGGCCAACCTGAAGCAGGACAGGGCGTTCGAGAACAGGCACCGCGACTTCCTCTCCTGGACGGCCGGACACCACAACGTCTACGGGCTCGGCAGCACGACCAGGCAGGCCAGGTTCGCCTATAACGCGATGCGCGCCCGGCTGCACGACCGGCCGGCGGGCGGGGTGGTGGGCGCCAGCGAGCTCGACGACGTCTTCACCGTGGGCGGCTACAGCGACCGGGTCTGGCCCGAGCTCGCCGCCGCCTGGTCCGCCTACGTCGGCAAGGGCGACCCGAAGCCGCTGATCGCCGCCTACGACAAGCACGGCAAGAACGACGCGGAGGACGAGAACGGCTACGCCGTCTACCTCGCCACCCAGTGCCGCGACGCCGCCTGGCCGCGTGACTGGGCGAAGTGGCGGGCCGACATGACCAGGGTGCACCGCTGGGCGCCGTTCCTGACCTGGCCGAACGCCTGGTTCAACGCGCCGTGCGCGTTCTGGCCGGTGAAGGGCGGCACGCCGGTGGAGGTGCGGGGATCCCGGCGTCTTCCGCCGATCCTGATGCTCCAGTCGCGCGGTGACGCCGCGACTCCGTACCTGGGGGCGGTGAATCTGCGCAGGCACTTCCCGACCGCGCGCATGGTCGTGGAGTCCGGCGGCAACCACGGGGTGGCGCTCGGCGGCAACCGGTGCGTGGACCGCCACCTGTTCGCCTATCTCACCGACGGCACGGTGCCGCCGCACGGAACGCGCTGCCAGGCGGTGCCGAAGCCCCGGCCGGCGACGCACATGGTGTCAGGAAGGGCGCCAGGTCACGAAAGGCTCACCGAGGTGCTTGCGAGATGAGCTAATCGATTGCCGTTCGCGTAGTCTGACCATGTGATGCTGCGTACATCGGCGTCGCGTGTCCTCGACGACAGCGACCGGGACGAGGTGCTCGCTCTGCTCGACACCGACCCGGTCGCGAACGTCTTCGTCTCCTCCCGGGTGCAGAGCGTCGGGCTCAATCCGGCCCGGCTCGGCGGCCAGATGTGGGGTTTCGGGCCGCGCGGCGCCCTCACCGCGCTCTGCTACGCCGGAGCGAACCTCGTGCCGGTCAACGCCGGCCCCGAGGCGGTGTACGCGTTCGCCGACCGCGCTCGACGGCAGGGCCGCCGATGCTCGTCCATCGTGGGGCCCGTCGAGGCGGTCGGGCAGCTGTGGGAGCGGCTGGAGCCGCACTGGGGACAGGCCCGCGCGATCCGCTGGGCGCAGCCGGTCATGGCCACCTCGCGTCCGGCGCCCGTGCTCGCCGACCCGCTGGTGCGGAGGGTGAAGCCGGACGAGTTCGACGTCCTGCTCCCGGCCTGTGTGGCCATGTTCACCGAGGAGGTCGGCGTCTCGCCCAACCTCGGCGACGGTGGCACCCTCTACCGCACGCGGGTGGCCGAGCTCATCCGCATCGGCAGGTCGTACGCGCGCATCGAGGACGGGCGCGTGGTGTTCAAGGCGGAGATCGGCGCGGTCACCCCGCAGGCCTGCCAGGTCCAGGGCGTCTGGGTGCACCCCGAGCTGCGCGGGCGGGGCTACGCGGTGTCGGGCATGGCGGCGGTGGTGGAGGCCGCGCTCGCCTGCTTCGCCCCCGTGGTCACCCTGTACGTCAACGACTACAACAGCTCGGCGCGGGCGGTCTACCGCAAGGTGGGCTTCACCGAGGTCGACACCTTCATGTCCGTGCTCTTCTGAGACCTCTCACAGGCGGACGAGCTTGCCGAACAGGTGGGCCAGCTCCGCCTCGGGGTCGGTGGTGAGCCCGACGTGGACCGGGCCGGCCTGGACGATCGTGCTGCGTGGCGCGGTCAGCCAGCGGAATCTGCCGCCCAGCGACTCCCCGGCCAGCGGACCGGACTCCTCGCCGCAGGCCAGCTCGTAGGCGCCGAGCGCCTGCCGTACGCACTCGACGTCGGCGGTGGGGTCGAGGGCGTGCAGCCGCCGCGCGTCGAGCTCCACCTGAGCGCAGAGGTAGCCGCGCGGCTGGCAGTAGAGGAGCACGCCCGCGTTGATCAGCTCGCCGCGCTCGACCCTGGGCACCACGCGGATGGCGGCGTACTCGTAGACGTCCCTGCTCATGCGCGGCTTCCCCGCCAGAACGCGCCGACCGACCCCGGGCCGGGCCGCTGCGTTTTCGGCTCTGTGCGGGTGAGCCAGGCGCGCGGTCCGCGCGCCCGTTCCAGGAGATGCTCGACGTACGCCGTCCGTACGGCCTGCGCGGAGTCGAAGCCGGGCTCGTCGTCGAGCCATTCGTCGGGCACCAAGGCCGTCACGGTCTCCAGCAGCTCGGGAGTGATCAGCGCGAGCAGCTCGTCCCCGGCGGCCTCCAGGTCGGCGGCGAAGGGCGCGAGCACGTGGTCGCTCGCGTCGAACGCCCGCAGCGGGTCGGCCGTGCGCCAGTTGTGGTGGAACCAGAGCGCGGCCCCGTGGTCGATCAGCCAGATGTCGCGATGCCAGAGCAGCAGGTTGGGGTTGCGCCAGCTGCGGTCGATGTTGTGGATCAGGCCGTCGAACCAGATGAGCCGGGCGGCGAACGCCGGGTCGGGCGCCCAGGCGAGCGGCTCGAAGCCGAGCGCGCCGGGCAGGAAGTCGACGGCCAGGTTGTGGCCGGTGCTGGCCTTGAGCAGGTCCTGCACCTCTTCGTCCGGCTCGCGGATGCCGAGCTGAGGGTCGAGGTCGATGACCTTGAGCTCGGGGGTCCTGAAGTCGAGCCGCCGGGCCAGCTCGCCGCAGATGATCTCCGCGACGAGGACGCGCCGCCCCTGGCCGGCCTCCCGGAACTTCACCACGTAGGTGCCGAGATCATCGGCTTCGACCACTCCGGGCAGTGACCCGCCCTCGCGTAGCGGCGTCACGTAACGCGTGGCCGCGATCTCTTCCAGCACGCCACGAGGCTACCGCCTACATCTTCGCGATGACCTCCTCGGCGAAGCGCTCCATGGTGGCGATCTTGAGGGCGAGGGTGTCCTCGCCGTGCTCGGCCTTCTCCTCAGGGGTGGCCAGCCACCAGGGGGCCGCCAGAGTGCCGGTGACGCCCTTGGCGGCGAAGTGGCGGTAGGTGCCGGCGTCGGGCATGACGGCCAGGGCCGCGATGATCTCGAACGGGCCGGTTCTGCCGTGCTCGTCCAGGTGCCCTCTGAGCGAGGTCAGGACGGTGTCGAGCTGCTCCTCGGTGTAGACGCGGTTGCCGATCCAGCCGTCGCCGGTCCGGGCCGCCCGCCTCAGCGCGGCCTCGCTGTCCCCGCCGACCAGCACGGGAACGCGTACCCGAGGTGTGGGTGAGATGGACAGGGCGGGCAGGCCGTCGAGCGTGACGGTCTGCCCGGCCCAGAGCTCGCGCAGCACCGGGAGCATCGCGTCCAGCCTGCGCCCGCGCGTGTGGAAATCCTGCCCGGTGGCGACGAACTCCTCCTTGCACCACCCGACCCCCACGCCGAACGACACCCGGTCGTCCGACAGCACGGCCGCCGTGGACACCTGCTTGGCCACGGTCACGAGGTCGCGGGCCGGGGCGATGTAGACGTTCGGCGCGAAACGCAGCGTGCTCGTCACCGCCGCCATCGCGCCGATCGTCACCCACACGTCGGGCCAGTGCGTCTCGGCGGTCCAGCGCGGCCTGCCGGTCTTGGAGTAGGGGTACGGCGAGTCGAAGTCGGCGTAGAACAGGTGGTCGGAGAGGGTGAGCGTGTCGAAGCCGCAGCGCTCGGCGGCGCGGGCGAGCTCGGTGAACTGGTCGGTCGGCGCGAAGGAGGCGCCCAGCCAGAATTTCACTGGAACTCCGGGATGACCTTGGTGGCGAACAGTTCGAGGTTGCGTTTGACCGTGTCGAGCGGGAGCACGCCCTGCTGGCCCTGCATGTAGAGGCCGAACCACTCCAGATCGGGCATCCGGTCGAGCATGCGCTGGATGCCGCGTTTGACGTCGTCCGGCGTGCCGAACAGCGCCATCTCCACCTCCCGCATCCGCTTGGCGTCGCCCTTCTCCGGGGAGATGGGCCGGTGCTTCTCGTCCTCCTTCTTGCGCAGCACCTCCAGGTAGCCGAACGGGCCGAAGAAGGCGGCGAAGTCCTTGGGGATGTTGCGGCCGTAGGTGTTGATCGCCTCTTCGGTGGTCTCCGCGATGCCGACGATCTTGAGGATGCCGGTGTGCTCGCCCAGCTTGTAGTCGCGGCCCTGCTTGGCCGACTCCTCCTGGTAGAGCTTGGCCTTGGCGGCGTGGTCGTCGGGGTCGGGGGTGAACAGCCAGGGCAGGATGTTCTCCTGCGCGGCCCTGATGACCGACCGGTCGGAGATGGTGAAGGGCTGCCACAGCTCGGGATGCGGGTTCTGGTACGGCCTCGGGCAGACGGAGATCGCCTGCACCTTGCCGTCGTCGGAGATCTCGTCGGGTGCGCCGAACGTCCTGGTCCACTCGACGGCCGGCCAGCCCTCGATGCCGTCGTAGGGGTAGGGCACCTCGTAGTCCAGCACGTCGGACTTGTAGCGGAGGGTCTCCTGGGTCCACGCCATCTTCATGATCTTCAGGACTTCGCCGAACACGTCGAAGTTGCGCGTGTCGGACGCCGAGCCGTCGGACCGGGCCGCCGCGGCCTGCCAGCGCTGGCCCAGGACGTTCATCCACCGGTTCTGGTAGCCGCGGGCCACGCCGAGCCGCAACCGCCCCTTGCAGAACTGGTCCAGCAGGGCCACGTCCTCCGCCGCCCTGATGGGGTCCCAGGCGGGCAGCACCATGCCGAGCGGCGCGAGCAGGATCCGCTCGGTCCTGGCGGCCAGATCGGTGAGGAACATCAACGGGTTGACCGAGAACTCCATGCCTTCAGAATGAAAATGGTGCTCGGTCATCATGAGGGCGTCGAACCCGATCCGGTCCGCGTGCACGGCGATCTCCCGCACCTCGTGCAGCAGCTTCTGGTACGACTCCGTGTCCCGCCCGATGGGCCGCCTGGCCTTGGCGTTCTCCTCGGCCGCGTAGCCGGAGCCGGGGATCTGCGGATTCAGAAAGATGGAAAACTTCACCGGGAGACCTCTTTCCGCGGGGCATGTCTCTTCGGCAAGCTACTCTAGAAATCTTTCCCGAGCAATCGCTTGGTTGAATGAGAGGATCTCATGCGGCTGGGTCTCACGATGTTCGCCACCGATCGGTCGATGCCCGTCCACGAGCTGGCCAGGGCCGCGGAAGAGCGCGGTTTCTCCTCTCTCTTCCTGCCCGAGCACACCCACATCCCCGTCTCCCGCCGCACGCCCCCGGCCAACGGTGACGCCGAGCTGGCCGAGGAGTACAAACGCACCTACGATCCGCTGGTCGCCCTGTCCTTCGCCGCGGCCGTGACCGAGAAGCTGCGGCTCGGCACCGGCATCCTGCTCGCCGCCCAGCGGGAGCCGATCGTCACCGCCAAGGCCATCGCCACCCTGGACCACCTGTCCGGCGGCCGGGTCGTGGTCGGCGTCGGCTTCGGCTGGAACGTGGAGGAGATCGCCAACCACGGCGTGCCGTACCACTCCCGCCGTGAGGTGGCGCGGCGGCACGTGCTGGCGATGCGGGCGCTGTGGCGGGACGACGTGGCCGCCTTCGACGGCTTCGAGCCGTCCTGGTCGTGGCCCAAGCCGATCTCCGGCCCGCCCGTGTACGTCGGCGGCGCGGCGGGGCCCAAGCTGTTCGCGCACGTCGCCGAGTACGCCGAGGGCTGGATGCCGATCGGCGGCAAGGGGATCAAGCTGGCGCTGCCCGCCCTGCGCGAGGCCTGCGAGAAGGCCGGGCGGCCGATGGCCCGGGTCATCCCGTTCGGCACGCTGCCGACGCCCGAGAAGCTCGGCTACCTTGCTGAGCTGGGCATCGAGGAGACCGTGCTCGCCGTGGCCAGTGCCCCGGCGGATGTGGTACTCCGGCAGCTCGATACTTACGCCCGATTCATGTGATAGCTGCATAATGTAGGCCTATGTCCGACCTCCGTGCCGCTGACCCGCGCAGCCTGGGCACGTACCGGCTTTCGGCACGACTCGGCCAGGGCGGTCAGGGCGTCGTCTACCTGGGTCACACCGGCGACGGCACCCAGGTCGCGATCAAGCTCCTGCACGCCGGTCTGTCCAGTGATCAGGCGGTCCGCCGCAGGTTCCGGGCCGAGGTCGAGGCCGTACGCAGGGTCGCGCCGTTCTGCACCGCCCAGCTCCTCGACGCCGATCTCGAAGGCGACCAGCCCTACCTGGTCAGTGAGTATGTGGACGGCATCTCGCTGACCGAGCACATCATCGCCAAGGGCCCGCGCACCGGCGGCTCCCTGCACCGCCTGGCCATCGGCACCGCCACCGCGCTCGGCGCCATCCACCGTGCCGCGGTCGTGCACCGCGATTTCAAACCCGGCAACGTGCTGCTCAGCCTGGACGGCCCGCGAGTGATCGACTTCGGCATTTCCCGGCCGATGGGCAGCACCGTCACCACCGGCCTGTTCCCCATCGGCACCCCCGCCTACGTGGCGCCCGAGCGGATCAAGGGCGAGCCCGCCGGACCACCCGCCGACCTGTACGCCTGGGCGCTGACCGTCGCCTACACCGCCAACGGCCGGCACGCCTTCACCGCCGGGACCCACCAGGAGGTTCTCGCCAGGATCCTGTACGGCAAGCCGGACCTGGGCACGCTGACCGGGCGGCTGCGCGAGCTCGTCGACGCCTGCCTGGCACCCGAGCCGGGTGACCGGCCGGACGCCGAAGAGGTGCTCCGCCAGCTGCTGAACCACGACCTGACCGGCCGCGACGTCCTCTCCACCGGCGCCATCGCCGCCATCGACACCACCGACCCGCTTGCCATCGGCGCCGCCACCCCCGGACCTTCCGCCATCGGCGTCACCACCCCTGAACTCCCTGTTCCGGGCAGCGCTGACCCCGACCCTCTCGCCACCGTCGACTGGCGGGTGCTCAACTCCGGCAGTACCCGCAGCACCGGCGCCCGGAGCGCGCTGGCGGCGCTCGTGGACACGGCCGCGTCTGCGCCGCCGGGCCTGCCCTCGCCGCCCGTCGCTTCCGTTACGCGCCCGCAGCCCAGCGTGCGGCCCGAGCCCGGCCCGTTGCCCGAGTTCGGCTCCATGCCTGAGCCCGGCCCGTTGCCCGAGTCCGGCCCGTTGCCCGAGCGGCCTGGCGTGTGGTCGTCGGTACGAAGCAGGTACCGGCGGCTCGCCGCCACGGCCGCCGCGCTCACCCTGGGGGTCGCCGGCGTGGTGCTCTGGTCGCAGCGCGCGGACGGGCAGGGCGCCACCGACGGCCTCTGGACCGGGTCGGCCGAGCATCCGAGCGCCGAGCGCGTGTTCCCGGTCGAGATCCGGCTGGCGGACGGGCGCGAGTCCAGCATGCGCTGGGGCGCCGACCTGCACTGCTCCGGGCTGCTCAGCCCGGCCGGGGGAGCGCTGGTGTTCGAGCTCGGCGGGGTCCGGGGCGAGGAGTGCCATCCGGGAACGCTCCGCATGCTGCCGACCGCCAAGGCGAACCAGATGGCCATATCGGTCATTCGCGAAGGTGAGCAGGAAGTCACCTACTCGGGCAGGGTCTCGCGCACCTCCTGACCTGGAGTGTCACGGTCAGGCGGCGATGGCCCGGCCGCCGTTGACTCTCCGGCACCGGTTGCCTTCAGTGGAGGGGTAATGGGGTGGCGGCGAGGGGAGGCGACCCCGTGCCAGTGGCGCAGCCGCTCCGGACGGGGGACCCGCGGCGAATCGGCGGATATGAGCTGGGCGGGCGCCTGGGCGAGGGCGGACAGGGTGTGGTGTACCTCGGCACTCGGGAGGAGGACACCTATGCGGTCAAGCTGCTGCATGGGCCGGTGGGCGACGAACAGGCCGCGTTCCTGCGCGAGGTGGAGCTGGCCAAGCACGTAGCCCGGTTCTGCACGGCCCAGGTGGTCGACGCCGGGTTCGACGAGGACCGGGCGTACATCGTGAGCGAGTACGTCGACGGGCCGTCGCTGGCCCGTGAGGTCATGCTCGCCGGTCCGCGTCGTGGCGGCGCTCTCGAACGGCTCGCGGTCGGCACCGCGACCGCGATCACCGCCATCCACCGGGCGGGCATCGTGCACCGCGACTTCAAGCCGCAGAATGTGCTCCTCGGCCCCGACGGTCCCCGCGTGATCGACTTCGGGCTTGCCAAGGCGCTCGACGCGGCGGCGACGGTGAGCGGCAGGGGGGTCGGCACGCCCGCCTACATGGCGCCCGAGCAGATCACCGCGTCGGCGGTCACGGGGGCGGTGGACGTGTTCTCGTGGGGCGCCAGCATGTGCTTCGCGGCCAACGGCAGCGCGCCCTTCGGGCAGGATTCGGTGGCGCCGGTGCTGCACCGCATCCTCACGGCGCAGCCCGAGCTGGGCCGTCTGGAGGGGCAGCTCCGGGAGCTGGTCGAGGCGTGCCTGGACAAGGACGCGCGGAACCGGCCCACCAGCAGGGATCTGCTGCTCGCGCTGCTGGGGGAGTCGGGCGGGGCGCCGACCGAGGTGCTGCGCTCCCCGCCGGCCCACATCCTCCGGGTCACACCCCCGAGCCGGGAGGCGGTTCCTGACGCCACCCCAGGCACAGTCGAGGCCGGCCCGCACCCCCTTCCGCAGGGTGTGGGGAGGAGGGGAGGTGACGCCGGGCACGGCCGTCCGTACTCGGACGTGGCGGGGCGTGGGGGTGCGGCCGGGCTTGGCCGTCCGTACTCGGGTGAGGCGGGGCGTGGGGGTGCGGCCGGGGCCGTTCCGCTGGCCGAGCCCGAGGCGACGGGCGCGCATCTCGCGTACCGGTTGGCAGACGCGCCGGACTCCGGTCCTCCGAAGCGGTGGCGTACCCGGCAGGCGCTGGGCCGGGCGGGAGCGGCCGTGGCCGGCGCGCTGCTGGTGAGCGCCGCCGTGGTGGTCACCCTGCTGGCGCCGAACCTGGACCAGGTCGTTCCGCCCGCGCGAGGAGGCACGCAGCCCTCCGCCGCCGACGACCGGCCGGTGGCGACCGTCTCCCCGGTGGACGAATCCACCCCGATGAAGAGCGGCAGACCACGCAAACCTCCGCCCGACGACCCGCCGCCCACCGTCAGGCCCGTGCAGGTCCCCGTGCAGGTCACGGTGCCCTCGCTGGCGGGCCTGAGCCGGACCGCCGCCGTCAGGGCGATCCGGCGAGCCGGTCTGGTCGCGGGCGAGGTGGCCTCGGCCGACTCCGCCGAGAAGATCGGCCGCGTGCTGAGCAGCGACCCCGGGCCCGGCACCGCCGTGTCCAAGGGCGCCACGGTCACGCTCCAGGTGTCGGCGGGCCTCAAGGTCCCCGCCCTGGCCGGCATGCGGCGTACCTCCGCCGAAGCCGCACTGACCGGCGCCGGCCTGAAGGTCGGCGCGATCACCACCACCTGCGCCGCCGACGCGGACGGCCGGGTCCTGTCCAGCACGCCCAAGGCGGGCGCGCGGGTCTCGGGCGGCGCGCCGGTGGCGCTCGACGTCGCCCGGCACGGCGTCACCGTGCCGTCGGTGGTCGGCCAGTCCCGCGCCAACGCCCGTGCCTCTCTCCGCACGGCCGGCTTCGCCGTGACCATGCGCCGCCAGGTCGTGGAGGACCAGTCGCAGATCAACCTGGCCATCGCCCAGTCGCTGAAGCCGGGCATCTGCACCAAGCCGGGCAGTACCGTCGTGGTCACCGTGGGCGCCCCCTCCGATTCGGCCGAGGACCCCACCGACCCATCCCCGACCACGACCTTCAGCCCCGAGCCGCCATCGGAAACCCCATGAGCGGAACCGGAACACGAAGTCCGGTCGGCGGTAAGGTGGGCGGCATGACCGCTCGGGCTTCTCTGATGGCAGGCGTCCCCGCCGAGCCGCAGGCGCTGCGGGCCGACGCGCTGCACAATCGCAACCGCATCCTCGAGGTCGCGCGGGAGACGTTCGCCAGGCGCGGGATAGACGTGACCATGCGGGAGATCGCCCGGCGGGCCGGGGTGGGGGTGGCGACCCTCTATCGCCGCTTCCCCACCAAGGAGTCGCTGGTCACCGCGGCCTTCGCCGATCAGATCGAGGCGTGCGCGTCGGTGGTGGACGACGCCCTGGCCGATCCCGACCCATGGCGCGGGTTCTGCACGGTCGTCGAGAAGATCTGCGCCATGCAGGCCGTGGACAGAGGGTTCACGGCGGCGTTCGTCTCGGCGTTTCCTGACAACCTTGACTTCGAGGGCGTGCGCGCCGGTGCCGAGCAGAGATTCGCCGAGTTGACGCGGCGCGCCAAGGCCTGCGGGCAGCTGCGCGCCGACTTCGCGGACGAGGACCTGACGCTGATGATCATGGCCAACGGCGGCATCGTCGCGGACACGGCCGAGGCGGCGCTGGCCACGTCCCGCAGGCTCGCGGCCCTGCTGCTGCAGGCCTTCCGCGCCCATCCGGCCGACCCGCCCGCGCCGCTGCCGCCGGCGGCTCCGATCGGGCTGCACCACCTGATGAGCGCCGCCAGGGCGAGCTCCGCCTCGTGACGTCCGGGCCGCTCAGCGGCCGCTGCCCGCGACCAGGCCGGAGTACGACCCGAGCACCTTGATCTGGGCCGGCTCGGCCCCCTTGGGCGGGATGTGGGCCACCACCTGCACCAGATCCGTGGCCTTCATGTACGTCGAGTACTTGCCCCGCAGCAGCCCGCTGTCCTTCTGGAAGACGTAGTACTTCTCCGGCCCCTGCCGCACGTCGTAGCGCCGGGTCCGCTGGAGGGTGGTGAAGGCCAGGGCGCCGCCGTCGGAGGTGCGCACGGCGTACGACGGGTAGCGGGTGGTGCGGGTGACCTCGCTGACGCGCGCGAACTTGGTCATCTCCCGGCGCTTCGCCGCCGCGTTGGTGGTGAGCCTGTCGGCGGCGAACCTGGTCTTCGCCGCCTTGGCGCCCTTGCCCGCCAGATGGGCGGCGTAGTTCGCGGCGAAGTCGGCGGGTGACATCACCAGGCCGGTGTCGTCCTGACCGACCTCGGTGGCCGCCCCCGAGGCGTCCTTCGCGATGGCCGGCAGCTCCTCGGGGGAGGTGCCGTCGAAGGTGTCGGGGGAGTAGACCTGCCGCCAGGCGTCCCCTTCGCGGGTGAACAGGAGGTACGTGGCCTCCTTCGCGATGTCCTTCTTACGCTGCCAGTGCGCCAGGGTCAGGAGCCAGGGTCGCTCGCCGCCGGTCGACGGGTAGAACGTCGGCTTGGTGTAGCCGAAGGGCTGGTACTCGGTCGTCTTGTGCAGGATGCGGCTGGAGGAGTAGGCGGCCTTGTCGATGGCCAGGCTGGAGCCGCCTTCGTACTCCGCCAGCAGTTTGTCGCTTCGGGCCTTGTTGGCGACGTTGTTCCGGTCGATGTAGTCCTTGATGATCGCGGTGGCCTCCTGCTCGGAGAGGCCGGGCGCAGGGGTGGCCGTCGCGCTCCGGGCGGGCGTGCTCGGCGCCGGCTCCGCCCCGCTGCTCAGGCCCGGCAGGGCGGAGCACCCCGCGACCAGGCATCCTGCGATCACGCTGCCGACGAGCCCGCTGTATCGCCGCACCTCGGACTCCTTTCCGCATCAATGGGACTAAAGCGCCCAAACGTAGCAGTAAAGGTGTCAAGACCGTCGAGACTCGGGCGGTCGCCCTAGAGGTCCTCGATGGCCAGGGCCGTGCGCAGCAGTGACTCGCGTACCCGCTCCTCGGGCAGGTCCATGGTCTGTGCGGTGCCCCACTGCAGAGCGCCCAGCACGGACCAGCCGCGCAGGCGGGTCTCGTCGTCCGGGTCGGGGCCGGTGAGCTTGGCGAGCAGCTCGTCGCGGAAGGCCCTGATCGCCTCGCCCGGCGAACCCGGCGGGGCGTCGTCGGCGCTGCCGATGTCCTCCATGAGCAGGCGGTTCACCGCGCGGTGCCGCACCATGAAGGTGACCAGGGCCTCCACCGTCGCCCGCCGGTCACCGGCGAAGTCGGTGCCGAGCAGCGTCAGCATGTCCTCGGCGGCCGGCGCGAGCAGCTCGGCGGCCAGCCGGTCCTTCGGGTGGAAGTGGTAGGCGACGGCCGTCTTGGTCAGCCCCACCTCTGCGGCGATGTCGGCCAGCGAGGTGAGGGCGTAGCCGCGCTCGGCGAACAGGGCTCGTGCGGCCGTCAGGATCCGGGTGCGGGTGTCGTCGGCTGTGGTCATCGTCTCATTTCCATGGGTGATACAGCCTCCCCGATATATCTGGCTTTATCGTAGTGCCTGAACGACCGTACAGGACGGGCGTGATAAAGGGGGCAACGGGCGATGTCGCGCTTTCTGGGACGGTTGGGCGGTTGGTGTGCCCGCCACGGCCGGCTCGTCCTGGCCTTATGGGTGATCGCCGCGGCGGCCCTGATGGGCGGCAGCATCGTACTGGGCAGCCCGGTCAGCAACGACGCCAGCATCCCCGGCACCGACGCGCAGCGCGCCCACGACCTGATGCGCGACGGCTTCGGCCCCGGATACGACCAGGGCGGCACCGTACAACTGGTGATCTACTCCCCGCACGGCCCGCTCACCGACGACGGGCCCAAGCGGGCCGTGGAGCGGACCGTCGCGGACCTGCGCGCCCTGCCGCACGTCGTGCAGGTCGACTCGCCCTACCGCAGGGGCGGCGTCGCCGCCAACCTGCGGATCGGCCTGATCGCCGTACGGATGGCAGGGCACGACGGCACCAAGCTCGCCGAGAACACCCAGGCCCTGTCGGCGGCCGCCGAGCCGGCCAGGCGGGCGGGGCTGGAAGTCGTCCCAGCGGACAGCTCCACCCCGGCCGACAAGGAGATCAAGACAGGACCGAGCGAGATCATCGGCGTGGTGTGCGCCCTGCTGGTGCTGATCTTCGCGTTCGGCACGCTCACCGCCGCGCTGGTGCCGATCTTCACCGCGCTCGTCAGCGTCGCCTCGGGTCTGGGCGTGATCGGCCTGCTCGGCCACGTCGTCGACGTGCCCAAGCAGGCGGGCATCATGGCCACGATGATCGGCCTCGGCGTCGGCATCGACTACGCGCTGTTCCTGCTGTCCAGGCACCGCAGGCTGCTCGCCTCCGGGCTGCCGGTCCAGGAGGCGGTGCGCAGGGCGGTGGCCAGCTCCGGCGGGGCGGTGGTGTTCGCCGGCGGCACCGTGATCATCGCGTTGAGCGCGCTCATGCTGGGCGGCTTCCCGCTGCTGCGCACGCTCGGCTGGATCACCGGCATCTCGGTCGTCTCCGCCGTGCTCACCTCGGTCACGCTGGTGCCCGCGCTGCTCGGCCTGCTGGGGCACCGGGTCAACGCGCTCAAGGTGCCCTTCCTCGGCCGCCGGCCCGAATCGTCCGGCTGGGGCGGGCTGGGCGCCTGGGTGGCCCGGCGGCCGTGGACGGTGCTGCTGGGCAGCGTGCTCGTGCTGGCCACGCTCGCCGCACCCGCCCTCGCGCTCCAGCTCGGCTCGCTCGACGAGGGGTACGGCGCGAAGGGGGAGCCCTCCCGGCGGGCGTACGAGCTGATGGCCACCGGGTTCGGCCCCGGCAGCAACGGGCCGCTGACCGTCGTGGCGAAGGTGACCGGCTCCGAGGCCGTCGCCGACCGGCTGAGCGGCGAGATCGAGGCCGTGGACGGCGTCGCCCATGTCTCGGAGCCCAAGTGGAACGCGTCCGGCGACGCCGTGCTGATCCAGGCCGTGCCCGAGTACGCGCCCAGCGATCCCCGGGCCGCCGAGGTCGTCAGGGAGATCCGGCGGCTGGCCGTCGACGGCGCGGAGGTGCACGTCGGCGGCGAGGTGGCCGGGCTCACCGACGCGGCCGACCGGATGGCCGAGCGCACCCCGCTCGTCATCGGCGTGGTGGTGCTGCTCAGCGCGCTGCTGCTGCTGTTCGCCTTCCGGGCGCCGATCGTCGCGATCAAGGCCGCGCTGATGAACCTCGTCTCCCTCGGGTCCGCCTTCGGGGCGCTGGCGCTGGTGTTCTCCATCGGGCTGGGCAGTGGCCTGGTGGGCATGGACGCGCCGGTGGACGGGTCGTACCTTCAGACGATCTTCTTCTCCGTGCCCATCGAGAGCTATGTGCCGCTGATGCTGTTCGCGGTGCTGTTCGGGCTGTCGATGGACTACGAGGTCTTCCTGCTCACGGCGGTACGGCAGGCGTACCTCAAGCATGGGGACAACGCGCGCTCGGTCGCCGAAGGGCTGGGGTCGACCGGCAGGGTGATCACCTCGGCGGCGCTCATCATGGTGGCCGTCTTCACCGCGTTCATCGCCTATCCCGACCCGATGGTGAAGACCTTCGGGGTGGGGCTGGCTGCGGCCATCGCGGTGGACGCCACCATCATCCGGGGCTTCCTGGTGCCGGCGACCATGGTGCTGCTGGGGCGGTGGAACTGGTGGTGCCCGCGCTGGCTGGACCGGCTGCTGCCGAACCTGTCGGTGGAAGGGCACGAGGACGAGGACTCCCCGGCCCCGGCCCGCCCACCGCTGACCGTCATGTCCGGGCGGAGATGACCACCCGGCGGTTCTTCGCCCGGCCCGCCGGGTCGTCGGCGCCGCCGGGCTTGGTGTTCGGCGCCACCGGCTTGGTCTCGCCGTAGCCCGTGGCCTTGAGCAGTGACCGGTCCAGGCCGCCCTCGGTGGCCAGCCAGTCGGCGACGGCCGCGGCCCGCCGTTCGGACAGGGGCTGGTTGTGGGCGACGTCGCCCCGCGCGTCGGTGTGGCCGTCCACCCGGACGGTCGCCCCGTCGGCGGCCTTCTCGGTGATCTGCGCGGCGATCCGCTTGAGCGAGGCCGCGGCGGCGGGCTTGACGGCGGCGCTGTCGAAGTCGAAGAGCACGTCCGCTTCGAGCGCGTAGGCGATCGAGCCGTCCCCCTCGAACACCTCGCTCTTGCCGACCTCGTACGACTTCAGCTCGGCCGAGGGGATCTCCACGCTGGGGATCTCGACGGCGGGCACCTCCACGGCGGGCACCTCGACGGCCGGCACACACTCGTTCTGCGCGTTGCACGCCGACGGCCGGATGATGAACGGCCGGATGATGAACGGGCGGATCACGAACGGCCGGATGATGAAGGGCCGGATCACGAACGGCACCAGCCGGCCGGCCTTCGGCTTGACCTGGCACACCTCGGGGGTCGACCGGCCCTCGACGTGCTTGGCCCCGGCCTTGCGACCGTCGGTGCGGACGGGCTCCAGCTTGACGCCGCCCGCATCCACGCCGGGGATCTCGACCGGCGGGATCTCCACGGCGGGGATCATCGCCGGCGGGATGGAGGCGGCGCCCAGGCAGCCGCCGGGGGCGGGCTTGATCTCGGTGCACTGGGCGGGGATCCGCTGCGCCGGGATGTCCACCCCGGGGATGGTGACCGCCGGGATGATCTCGCCGCCGATCTTCGCCTCGGGGATCACCACGGGGTCGGAGTGCACGGCGGGGATCTCCACCGCTGGGATGAGCTCGCCGTTCGGGCAATCGGTGGGCTCGGGACCGGTGGGCGTCACGCCGGGAGACGGGCCGCCGGGCTGGGCGGGCGGGGTGGCCGCCGTCCGGCCGGTGGGCACCTGCCGTTCCTCGCCCCCGCCTCCGACCTGGGGACTCGACGTCAACCCGCACGAGGCGAGGATGAGGGTCAGCACCATCGTGCCGACGGTGACCGCGATGCGCATGTGCGAACCTCCTCAGGATCAGGGGCAGGAGGCCGATGGTAGAAGAGCGACCTTCAGAATGCGCATAGTCAGCCGCCCCGGATACATCTCACTCATTGCCGCCCCTTAAAGTGAGGAATGTAACGGTACGTGAACTGGGGGAATTCGGTGTTGCACGAAAAGCTGTCAGCGATCTATGACAACGTCCTTCGGCGCAATCCCGGGGAGATCGAGTTCCACCAGGCTGTGCGCGAGGTCCTTGAGAGCGTCGGTCCGGTCCTCGGCAAGCATCCGGAATACGCTGAATCGAAGATCATCGAGCGCATCTGTGAGCCCGAGCGGCAGATCATCTTCCGGGTGCCGTGGGAGGACGACCGCGGCGAGGTGCACATCAACCGCGGCTTCCGGGTCGAGTTCAACAGCGCGCTGGGACCGTACAAGGGCGGCCTGCGCTTCCACCCGTCGGTCTACCTGGGGATCGTCAAGTTTCTCGGGTTCGAGCAGATCTTCAAGAACAGCCTCACCGGCCTGCCCATCGGCGGCGGCAAGGGCGGCTCGGACTTCGACCCCAAGGGGCGCTCCGAGCGGGAGATCATGCGGTTCTGCCAGAGCTTCATGACCGAGCTCTACCGCCACATCGGTGAGTACACCGACGTCCCCGCCGGTGACATCGGCGTCGGCGGGCGCGAGGTCGGTTTCATGTTCGGCCAGTACAAGCGCATCACCAACCGCTTCGAGTCCGGCGTCATCACCGGCAAGGGGCTGTCGTACGGCGGCGCCCAGGTGCGCACCGAGGCCACCGGCTACGGGTGCGCGTTCTTCGTGGAGGAGATGCTCAAGGCGCGCGGCACCTCCTTCGACGGCAAGACGGTCGTGGTGTCCGGCTCCGGCAACGTCGCCGTCTACGCCATCGAGAAGGTCGAGCAGCTCGGCGGCAGGGTGGTGGCCTGCTCCGACTCCTCCGGCTACGTCGTCGACGACAAGGGCATCGACCTGGAGCTGCTCAAGCAGATCAAGCAGGTCGAGCGCGGCCGTCTGGAGACCTACGCCGCCCGTCGTGGCGAGCACGTCACGTTCGTGCCGGGACGCAGCGTGTGGGAGGTGCCCTGCGAGGTGGCGATGCCGTCCGCCACGCAGAACGAGATCACCGGCCGCGACGCCGCCAAGCTGGTCGAGGGCGGTTGCGTGGCCGTCGGTGAGGGGGCGAACATGCCCACCACCCCCGAAGGCATCAAGATCTTCCTGGAGGCGGGCGTCGCCTTCGGCCCCGGCAAGGCCGCCAACGCCGGCGGCGTGGCCACCAGCGCGCTGGAGATGCAGCAGAACGCCAGCCGCGACTCCTGGACCTTCGAGGCCACCGAGCTCCGCCTGCGGGAGATCATGCGCGACATCCACGGCCGCTGCGTGGAGACCGCCGACGAGTACGGCATGCCGGGCAACTACGTGGCGGGCTCCAACATCGACGGCTTCCGCCGGGTCGCCGACGCCATGCTTTCCCTTGGTCTGATCTAGGGGCCTGACCTAACCGGACCCCTGGACGGCGCGCCCCGACCGGCGCCAGCCGGTGAGGCCGCCGTCCAGGGGCCGCGCCCGGTAGCCGTGGGCGCGCAGCATCTCCACCGCCCGGGGCGAGACCACGCAGTACGGGCCGCCGCAGTAGGCGATGATCTCCGTGTCGCCGGGCAGCTCGCCCAGCCGGTCCCGCAGCTCCTTCAACGGCACCGACACCGCGCCCGGCACGTGCCCCTCGGCGTAGGCCTCGGCCGAGCGCACGTCCACCACCACCGTGTCCGGCTCGGCGAGCCGCGCGGCCAGCTCGGCGACCGACACCGCCTCGAACGACCCGAGCCGCTCCTCGACGGCGTCACGCAGGTCGGCGAGCCGTTCGTGGGCGAAGCCCTGGAAGTGGCCGAGAAAGCGCGACACCCGCTCGTCGGCCAGCCGGTAGTGGACCCGGGTGCCTTCCTTACGGCTGGTCACCAGGTGCGCGGCGCGGAGCTGCTGGAGCTGGGCCGAGGTGTTCTTCAGCGCCACGCCCGCCTCCTCCGACAGCTCCTCGACCGTACGCTCACGCTGGTCGAGCACGTCGAGCAGGCGCAGCCGGACCGGGTTGGACAGCGCCTTGCCGATGCGGGCGAGCTGCTGGTAGATCGGCTCTTCCGGGAAGTCGGGCATCAGACCATGAACTGGTCGTGGCGTCGGAACAGCTCGGTCCACTCCTCGTCGCTGAGCTGCCGGCCGGTGGTGTTGATGTCGGCGAGCTCCTCGAAATAGCCCTCGCGGGGCGCTCCCGGCGTGAACAGGATGAGCATCGTCGCCGGCTCCCCGGACTCGTTGCGGAAGGCGTGGATGCCGCCCTCGGGCACGAACAGGAAGTCACCCGGCGTGCCGTCCGCCCAGGTGGTGCCGTCGTAGAGCCGGACGCTGCCGGACAGGACGTAGAAGGACTCGGTCATGCCCCGATGGAAGTGCGGGCTCGCCCCGCCGGGCTTCGGCCCCATCTCCCACCGGTAGAGCCCGAACGCGCCGTTGGTGGAGGCTCCGGTGCTCAGGTAGTGCACCTCGGTGCCGCCGGGGCTCATCACCAGGTCCGGCGCCTGCACGGCCGGCCGGAGCACACCACTGCTCTCGCCGCTCTCACCCAGGTAACGGGCCGGAGGATAGGACATGCCGCCTCCTCTGATTTTCTATTGTTCTTTAGATTAGCGGCTCATGGCCGACCCGTAAAGAGTAGGGAGATCCACGAGCAGGACCCCCGCGTCGGACCGGGCGGCCGCCGTCAACTCCTCGTCGAAGCCCGCGCCGCCGTAACAGGCGAGCACGGTCTCGCTCGTGTCGTAGCCCTTGGCCTCCAGGAGGTCACGCGCCTGGCGGAGCCTGTCCAGGTGCCGCAGCCCCATTACCTCCCCCCACTTCGCCTCGCCCAGAGAGCGCACCTTTCTCGGCTCACCGGCGAAGGCGGGGGAGAGCACCGCGACATCGATCTGGATCTTGCGCTCCTTCTTGCCGCGGCTGCCGGGATCCGTCACGGTGCCCGCGGCGACCTCGCCGACGGGGCCGAACAGGTCGTCGCCGTAACGTGAGGCGAACTCTCGGCAGAGTGTCTCGAAGTGCGGGCCCATGATCGCGGAGGAGAAGCGCCCGCGAGCCCGCTCCCAGACCTGGGAGGCGTGCCCGGTGGTGAGGGCGGCCCACTCGGGACGCATGATCGCCTGGTAGAAGGCGATGATCGGCTCCGCGATCCGGTAGCAGGTGGCGTTGGACTGGAACGCGTCCCGCTCCTTGACCACCAGTCCGCAGTCTTCCAGCACACGTAGCGGATGAGTGATGTCAGAGGATTTATAACCGATGTGCCCCGCGATGCGCCCCCAGGTGTGGTTGCCCTGCGCGATGGCGGCAAGCACCGAGTGGTAGAGGGCCGGGTCGCGAATGTCCGCCTCCTCGGCGAGGAGATACCGGCCCTCCCGGAAGAGGGGGCGCCGCCGGTCGAGCACGGAGCGGACCACCCAGGCGTCGAAGTCCTCCACCGACCGGGGCGTGTCCGAGGCCACGAACTCATGCCGGTAGGCAGGGGTGCCGCCGACGATCGCGTGCACCATGGCCGCGAGCCTTGGATCTCCGAGCTCCCAGAACTCGGCGGCCTCGCGGAACGGCAGCGGCTGGACGACGAGCTCCAACCGTGCCCGGCCGCGCAGCGGAGCCTGGCCGGACAGCACCTTGCCTATGACGGACAGGGCCGAGCCGCAGATCAGCAGCCTGGCCTGACTCGCGCCGCGATGCGTCCGGCCGCGCAGGTCGATCTCCTGCTTGAGGATGGAGGGCAGGGCGGGATTGGCTTTCATGAGGTACGGGAACTCGTCGATGATCAGCGGCATGGGCCGCTCGCCGGGCAGTGAGAACATGAAGGTCAGCGCGTCCCGCCAGTCCGCGAAGGGCAGGCCCACAGGGGAGCCGGTGCGCTGCCCCAGCGTCATGCCGAAGAGCCGGAGCAGTTCGATGTCGGTGCCCTCGGTGGCCTCGAAGTAGAAGCCGCCGAGCTCCTCGGCCAGCGCGCGGAGCAGGAAGGTCTTTCCCTGCCGCCGCCGCCCGCTCACCACCCCGAAAGCCACCTCCGGCTGAGTCCCGGTGGCGAACTCCGTAAGCGCCTGCCACTCCCAGTCGCGATCGAAGATGTAGGTGGGCTTGCTGGCTACCATGAGCGACTCCGCGTGCACTGAAGTACGTTTCAGTGAACTGTACTTCAGTGGATCGGGCTCAGAAGACGATGACGGTGCGGGCGACGGTGCCTTGGCGGGTGTGGGTGACCGCTTCGTTGATCTGGGTCAGCGGCAGGCGTTCGGTGATGAGGCCGTCGAGGTCGAGGCGGCCGCGTCGGTACTGCTCGGCGAGCATCGGCAGGTCGCGGTGGGGGGCCGCGTTGCCGCCCTGGGTGCCCATGAGGCGGCGGGAGGCGAACAGCAGGCCGGGGTCGAGCTCGATCGGGTGGCCGGCCGGAGGGCTGCCGACCATGACCGTGGCGCCTCCCGGCTGGGTGGCGGCGAAGGCCTGGGCGAGCACGCCGGGCACTCCGGTGGCGTCGAAGGCGTAGTCGACGCCGCCTTTGACCAGGTCGCCCACCTGGGAGGGGAGATCGGCGGGGGTGAGGGTGTGGGTGGCGCCGAAGCGTTCGGCGAGTTTGAGCTTCGGCTCCGCCACGTCGGCGGCGATGATCGTGGTGGCGCCCGCGAGGACGGCGCCCTGGACGACGTTCAGGCCGACGCCGCCGCAGCCGACGACCAGGACGGTGGAGCCGGGGGAGACCCGGGCGACGTTGAGCACGGCGCCGACGCCGGTGACGACGCCGCAGGCCAGCAGGCACATGGCGTCGAACGGGGCGTCGGGGGCGATCCGCACGCACATGGCCTCGCCGACGACGGCGTACTCGGCGAACGAGCCGATGCCGATGAAGCGGCGGGCCTGCTCGCCGTCCAGGGTGACGCGGGGCGGGCCGCCCATGACGGCGGTCATCCGGTCCCGGCCGGAGCACAGGTGGAAGCGGCCCGCGCCGCAGCTCCGGCACTTCCCGCAGGGGCCGTTCATGGCGATGATGACGTGGTCGCCGGGCCTGACGGCGGTGACCCCGGGGCCGGTGCTCTCCACGACGCCGGCGCTCTCGTGGCCCAGGATGAACGGCAGGCGGGAGACGACCGGGCTCTTTCCGTCGATGGCCTTGAGGTCGGAGCCGCACACGCCGGACGCCTTGATCTGGACTCTGACCTCGCCGGGGCCCGGGTCGGCGATCTCGACGTCGCGGACCTCCAGCGGGGCGTGGAAACCGGTCAGCACGGCCGCGCGCATCAGCATGCGCCCACGCTAGCCCGGCCACCGATCTCTAACAAGCGGTTGCTCGGGCGACGAGGCGTTGACACCCCTTCCCGGCAAACTTACGCTGACGCAAAACCAAGCGAGCGCTAGGCCAAAATCTAGCCCGCCCGTATGCGGGGAGGCGAAGGTGCGGCGACAGCACGCGGTACGGCGGAGCGTGGCGGCGCTGGCGGCGGCCGGGATGCTGGCCGGCTGCGCGGCCGAGCGGAGCGGCGGCGGGACCGCCGGGCCGGGCGGGAACGCGCCCGGGGTGACCGACTCCACGGTCAGGATCGGCGGCGTGCTCACCAAGACCAGCGCCAGCGGCTACTCCACCAAGGACGCCGAGCTCGGCGCCAAGGCCAGGTTCGAGCGGGCCAACGCCGAAGGCGGCGTCCACGGGCGCACGATCGACTTCCTCGGCGCCGAGGACGACGGCCAGGACGCGGCCAAGGGCGATGCCGCCGCGAAGAAGCTCGTACAGAAAGACCAGGTCTTCGCCCTGGTGCCGGTGCACGCGCCGAACTTCGGCGGGGCCGCCTTCCTGGAGCGGGAGGGCGTGCCGTGGTTCGGCTGGGCGACCGGGCCGCAGTGGTGCGGCACGAAGACCGGGTTCGGCTACAACGGCTGCCTGGCCCCCAAGCCGGGCGCGGGCTCCCAGACGTGGTGGGGCAGGCAGATGGCGGACCTGCTCGGCGGCTCCGAAGGCAAGAGCGTGTACGTGCAGACCTCCGACTCCAGCGGCAGCAAGTACGGCGGCACCACGATCTCGCAGTCGTTCACCGCGGCCGGGTTCGAGCTGGCCGGCGTGAACTCCGGCCTGCCCGGCGCCGCGCCGCCGCCCGACTGGCTCCCGTACGTGAACAAGATCATGACGTCGGATGACGGCGGTCCGCCCGACGTCGTGGTGTCGGTGATCGCCGGCACCAAGTTCAACGTCGGGCTGTACTCGGCGCTGAAGCGGGCCGGCTACAAGGGTGTGCTCACCGACGCCACCAGCTACGACGCCGCCATCCTCAAGGACCCGGCGAGCGCGCAGGCGCTGGAGGGCGTGATCGCCGCGCCCATGTTCGAGCCGTTCGAGTCCGACGCTCCGGAGATCGCCCGGCTCAGGGCGGACGTCGAGAAGGTGGCGCCGGGCGCCACGCTGACCCAGCACCTGGCCATCGGCTACTGGGCCGCCGACATCTTCCTCGACCTGCTGGACAGGACCGGCAAGGATCTGACCAGGGAGAAGTTCCTGGCCACCGCGAACGGCTCCTACGCCTACGACAATCCGGGCTTCGGCCGGATCCGCTACCCGAAGGACCACACCGAGCCGAACGGCTGCGGCGCCCTGGTCAAGCTGGAGGGCGGCGCGTTCCAGGTGGCCAGAAGCATGAAGTGCTTCGACAACGTGCCGCTGAAATGATCGTCGGCTACGTCCTCAGCGGGCTCGTCACCGGCGCGATCTTCGCGATCATGGGCGCCGGCCTGACCCTGTCGTACGCGGCGACCGGCGTGTTCAACTTCGCCCACGGCGCCATCGGGTTCCTGACGGCGCTGGTGTTCTACCAGCTCAACGTGGCGCTGGGGCTGCCCGCCTGGCTGGCCGCGCTGATCGCCGTCGCCCTGTTCGCGCCCGCACTGGGTTACCTGCTGCACCGGGCCATGTTCGCCGGGCTCGCCCAGGCGGGGGAGACCGCGCAGATCGTCGGCACGATCGGGCTCACGATCGCGCTGCCCGCGCTCGGCCTGCTCGTGGTGGACCTGCTCGGGCTGCCGGCCGCGGACGCCACCGCGCTGCCGCGCGGCATCGGCCCGCACCCCGCCGTGGGCCTCGAACCGCTCGGCGTACGCCTGGACACCGACCAGCTCATCACCTTCGCCTTCTCGGTGGTCACCGCCGCCGGGCTGTGGGCGTTCATGCGGCACACTCCGTACGGCCTGCGCATGCGGGCCTCGGTCGACCGGAGGCGGCTGGCCACGCTGCGCGGCGTCGACGTGGCCGCCACCTCGGCCCTGGCCTGGACGCTCGGCTCGGGCCTGGCCGGGCTCGCCGGGGTGCTGGCCGTCTCGGTGGTCGGGCTCGACGCCACCGCGTACACGGTGCTGCTGTTCGCCTCGGCGACGGCGGCGGTGTTCGGGCGGCTGCGGTCGATCCCGTGGACGTTCGCCGCCGGGCTCGCGCTGGGCGTGGTGCAGAACCTGGTCGCCGGATACACCGACTTCCTCGAAGAGATCACCGGGTTGCGGACGGCGGTGCCGGTCATCCTGCTGTTCGCCGGGCTGGTGCTGCTCAACAGGTCACGGGAGCGGGTCGCGGGAAGCACCGCCGAGGACGCGCCGCCGCCCGACCATCTCGCCGGGGTGCCGCTGTGGCGGCGCAGGCTGCCGTGGGCGGTGGCGCTGGTCGCGCTGCTGGGCTTCACCTTCACCGGGCCCGAGTACTACGTGGGCATCGCCGCCCAGGGGCTGGTGCTGGCGTTGATCTTCTGCTCCTTCGTGGTGGTGACCGGGATCGGCGGGATGGTGAACCTGGCGCAGGCGTCCTTCGCCGCGATGGCCGCGCTGACCTGCGGGTGGGCCTTCGCCTCCGGGCTGCCGTTCCTGGCGGCGATCCTGCTGGGGGTGCTGGCGGCCGGCGCGGTCGGGCTGCTGGTGGCGCTGCCCGCGCTCCGGCTGGGCGGGCGGGTGCTCACGCTGGCCACGCTCGCGCTGGCACTCCTGGCCGACCAGGTGCTGTTCCAGGTGGACGCGTTCAGCAACGGCACGATCGGGTGGCCGCTGCCCGCGCTCGGCTTCGGGTTCGCCGACACATCCGATCCGCGGGTGCGGGTGGTGGTGCTGCTCGTGCTCATCGGGGTTGTCGGGCTTCTCGTGAAAAATCTCGAAAAATCGGCGTCTGGGCGGGCCATTCTGGCGGTCCGGTCCGCGCCGGCGGCCGCCGTCACCTCGGGGCTGTCCGCCCCGCGTGCCAAGATCCTCCTCTTCGTGCTCGCCTCCGCGATCGCGGGCCTCGGCGGGGTGCTGTACGCGATCTCCAAGGGCTCGATCACGGCCACCGATCTGCCGGCCTTCTCCGGGTTCGTCTGGCTGGCCGTCGTGGTGCTGCAGGGCGTGCGGCGGATCGGCGGGGCGGTGCTCGGCGGGCTGATCGCCGTCGTCTTCCCTGAGCTGCTGGCCACCTGGGACGTGTCGGCGCACGTGGGGGCCATCCTGTTCGGGGCGGGCGGCATGATCCTCGCCAAGCACCCGGACGGCGTGCTGGCCCAACTCGCCGAAGCCCGCCACCGCCGCCGCACCCGCCGGTCGGCGCCGGCTGGCCAGGTGGGGCAGGTGGGGCAGGTGGGGCCGGAGGCTTCGACGGACCAGGAGCGGCCGGTGGGTCCGGAACATCGGGTGCCCGTGGCGCGCGTGGGCCGGGTCGTCGGCCGGTCGCGGCCGGAGGTGTCCGGCGGCGGGGCTCAGGAGTTGTTCCGGCTGGAGAACGTCGTGGCCGGGTACGCCGACTGCACGGTGCTGCGTGGCGTGGATCTGGTCGTACGGCCGGGGGAGGCGGTCGCGTTGCTCGGGGCGAACGGCGCGGGGAAGTCCACCGCCTGTGCCGTCGCGGCCGGGGACCTGCCCGCCACCAGCGGGCGGGTGCTGCTCGACGGCGCCGACATCACGGACTGGCCCGCGTACCGCAGGGCGCGGGCGGGCGTGCTGCTGGCCCCCGAGGGCCGGGGCGTGTTCCCCGGCCTGACCGTGGAGGAGAACCTGCGGACCTGGCTGCCCGACCCCGCCCAGGTGTACGAGCGCCTGCCACGGCTCGCCGAGCGCCGGGCCGTCCCGGCGGGGGCGTTGTCCGGTGGCGAGCAGCAACTGCTCACCCTCGCCCCGGCGCTGGTCCGGCCGCCACGGGTGCTGATCGCCGACGAGCCGTCGCTCGGCCTGGCGCCGCTGGTCGTCCAGCAGATCTTCGAGCTCTTCGCCGAGCTGCGGGAGCGCGGGGTGGCGCTGCTCCTGGTGGAGGAGAAGGCCACGGAGGCGCTGCGGATCGCCGACCGGGTGGCGTTCATGCGACTCGGCCGCGTCACCTGGACGGGCCCGCGCGCCGAGGTGGACGGCGACCGCCTGACCGCCGCTTACCTGGGGGCGACGTGATGCTGGACGTACAGGGTGTCTCGGTGGCTTTCGGTGGGGTCAGCGCGCTGTCGGAGGTGTCGTTCGAGGTGCCCGAGGGGCAGGTCTGCGGGGTCATCGGGCCGAACGGGGCGGGCAAGACGACGCTGTTCGACGTGGTGACGGGATTGCGCAGGCCGGACGCTGGGCGGGTGCGGGTCGGCGGCGCGGACATGACCGGGCTCTCGGCGGTGCGGAGGGCGCGGCTGGGGGTGCGGCGGACGTTCCAGCGGCCGCAGGTGTTCGGGCGGCTGAGCGTGGCGGACAACGTGCTGGCGGCGCTCGAATGGCGCGGCGGAGGTGGCGGGCTCCTCGCCGACCTGGCCGGATGGCCCGCCAGACGGCGACTCGAACGTGAGCGCAGGCTGCGGGTGGCGCAGGTGCTGGAGCTGTGCGGGCTGACCAAGGTGCGCGACGCCTACGCCGCCGCCTTGCCGGTGGGGCGGCGCAGGCTCGTGGAGCTCGCCCGTGCCCTGGCCGACCGGCCGCGCCTGCTGCTGCTCGACGAGCCCACCTCGGGGCTGGACGCCGACCAGACCGCCCGGCTGGCCGAGGTGGTCGCCGCCCTGGACACCACCGTGCTGCTGGTCGAGCACGACATGGGCTTCGTCATGGGCGCCTGTGACCGGCTCGTGGTCCTCGACCTGGGCAGGGCGATCGCGTCGGGCCCGCCGGACCAGGTCCGTGACGACCCTGCCGTACGCGCCGCCTACCTGGGATGAGGGTCAGCCGCGCAGGCCCTCGGACAGGTGGGCGTGGACGCGGGCCACGGTGGCGTCGGCCTGGGCGCCCGAGCGGATCGCCAGATAGCCGGTGTTGATGGGCGGCACCTCCGGCTCGGCCAGCGCCACCAGTCGGCCCGCCGCGAGGTCGCGGTCGCACAGGTAGGACGGCAGCACCGAGACGCCCAGGCCGGCCAGCACCGCGTTCAGCACGCCGCGCAGATCGGGGATGACCACCTGGGCGGTGGCGGTGGGGCGTCTGCCGAACATCGTGCGCCAGTAGCGCCGGATGATCGGCAGGTCCTCGGCGTAGGCGATCAGGGGGAGATGGGCCAGGTCGGCCCGTTCGTCGTGCGGAAGGCGTACGAGCAGGTCAGGAGCGGCGACCAGGACGAACTCCTCGTCGTACAGCGGCTCGGCGCGCACGCCGCGCAGGCGCGGGCGGATGGTGGAGATGACCAGGTCGAGGCGTCCGGCGGCGAGGTCGGCGAGCAGGTCGTCGGACAGGCCGAACCTGACGCGCAGCCGCACGCCGTCGCGGACCAGCGGCGTGAGCAGCGGCACGACCCGCTCGCAGATGTACTCGGCCGGACCGCCGAGGTGCACGGCTCGCTCGGCCGGCAGCTCTTCGCCCACCACCGCGCCGAGGGCGTCCAGCGCCGGGGCGACGCGGCGGGCCAGCTCGTCGGCGGCCGGGGTGGGGGCGACGCCGCGCGGCAGCCGGTCGAACAGCGGCCGGCCCAAGGCCGCCTCCAGCGACTTGACCTGGGCGGTCACGGCGGGCTGGGAGAGGCCCAGGGTCTGGGCGGCGGCCGTGATGGAGCCGGTCCGGTGCACCGAGAGGAACGTCCTGAGCAGATCCAGCGAGAGGGACACATCAGTATTCTGATGGCTCGGGGCGTTTGCCGCTATTGGTGGGTGATGCCTGGACGGGGGCATGCTGGGGGCATGGACAAGCGCATACTGATCGTTCTGACCAGCCACGACGACCTGGGAGGGGTGCGGAAGACCGGCTACTACGTGTCGGAGGCGGCGCATCCGTGGGAGGTGTTCCGGCGCGCGGGGTTCGAGGTGGAGGTGGCCAGTGTCCGGGGCGGGCGGGCGCCGCAGGACGGGTTCGATCCGCAGGACCCGGCGCAGGTGGACTTCCTCGCCGCCGTCGGGGAGCGGGACACGCCCCGGCTTGAGGGGCTCGACGCCTCGCGGTACGACGCCGTCTTCTACGCGGGTGGGCATGGCACCATGTGGGACTTTCCTCGCGATCCCGATGTCGCTCGGGTCGGGCGGGAGGTGTACGAACGCGGCGGTGTGGTCGCGGCCGTCTGCCACGGGCCCGCCGCGCTGGTGAACCTGACGCTCTCCGACGGTACGTACCTGGTCGCCGGCAAGCGGGTGGCCGGCTTCACCAACGACGAGGAGAAGGCCGCCGGGGTGGCGGACGTGGTGCCGTTCCTGTTGGCGGACGCCCTGGTGGGCAGGGGGGCGCGGCACGAGCCGGGGCCGGACTGGCAGGCTCAGGTGGTGGTGGACGGACGCCTGGCCACCGGCCAGAACCCGGCCAGCGCCGCTCCCCTGGCCGAGGAGGTCGTGAAGCTGCTCCGATAGCTTGTCGACCAAGCGTTTGCTAGGTTTGGCCCATGCGATTCGGGGTGCCGCTCGGGCTCATCCATCCGGCCGCGTGGAAGGACGTGGCGGTGGCCGCCGACGAGCTCGGGTACGAGTCCGTGTGGCTGCCCGAGCATCTGGTGTTCGCCGCCGACCTGTCGCTCGCCGCCTACCCCGGCTCGTCGGAACCCGCCATCAGGCCGTCCACGCCGCTGTACGACGCGCCCGCGTACCTGTGCTTCCTGGCCGGTCTCACCACCCGCGTCCGGCTGGGTACGGCGGTGCAGTTGCTGGCGTTGCGGCACCCGTTCGTGTCGGCCCGCGCTTTCGCCACCCTCGACGCGGTCTCCTCCGGGCGGGCGATCTGCGGCGTGGGAGCCGGGTGGTATCGCGGCGAATGGGACGCGGCAGGGGTGCCCTTCCACTCACGGGGGGCGCGGCTCGACGAGGCCATCGAGGTGGTCAGGCGGCTGTGGAGCGAGCCTCTGGTCGAGCATTCGGGGGCTTTCTACGCCTTTCCCGAGGTGGCGTTCGAGCCCAAGCCCGTCCAGCACCAGCTGCCCATCCTGGCCGGCGGCGAGTCGGCCGCCGCGCTGCGCCGGGCGGTTCGGCTGTGCGACGGGTGGATCAGCATGCCGCACACCCTGGAGACGATCACTCCCCAGCTGCGGCGGCTGGAGGCGCTCGGCGGGGCGGCGTCCGTCACGGCCCACGCCTACGAGCTGTCCTCGCCGGACGAGGTGGGGTCGTGGGCGGCCCTGGGGGTGGACCGGCTCATCGTCCGCCCTTGGACCCGCACCCGGGACGCGGTCACCGCCCTGACGGCCTTCGCCGCCGACCACGACCTCACTCCTGAACCGTGAGCATGGCCTGCGGGGGTCCGGCCCGCTGTTTCGTGTTGCTGCCGGGCTGTCAGGCGCGGTGGCGGCCTCGGCGGGAGCCTGGGCGGCGGGTGCCGTGGGTGGGGGTCTGGGGGCGCGGGTGCTGGGGGGCCGCGCTGGATGCGTCGTCGGACGGCGAGGGCCAGGTCTCCGACAGCGGCGCGCCTGCCATGGCCATGGTCGGGTCAGTGAGGTGGACGGGCCTGGAGGTGGCCGGGTCAGTGGGATGGGTGGGTCTGGAGGGCGTGGGGGAGGTGGAGCGGTGGCGGCGGCCGCGGAGCGGGGTGTCCTGGGTGAACGGCTCGGTGAACTGACGGTCGACGGCCGACGGGCGGTGGCGGCGGCCGCGCGGGGAGGCGTCCGTGGCGAAGCCTGTCAGGCCCTCCGCCGGGTGCTCACGGCCGCGCCGCCGGCCGGAGTAGGCGCCGGAGGGGTGCTCGCGGCGGGAGGCGGATCCGGTCGCGCCGGCGCGCGAGGACGCCGCGTTGGGGGTGAAGGCGTCGAACTCGCTCGCCGCGCCCGGCGTGCGGGAGAACGCCTCGAACCCGCTCACCCGGGCGTGGGGCGACGGCTCGCCGCTGCTCGTCGCATACAGGGTGCGCGGCTCGCCTCCGCTCGGTGCGGGCCTGGTGCGGGAGAAGGGCGCGAACTCGCTCGCCCCGTGGCGGGTGTGCGGGAACGGCTCGAATCCGCTGGTGGTGTGGCCGGTGCGGGACTCGGGCCGGGCAGGTGTTCGGGGGGCGAGGGGGAAGGGCTCGAAGCGGCGGGCCGCGGTGGCGGGCTCGGTGGCGTTCGTCGTCCGCCGCACGTAGGGCCTGATGGGGCCGGTGGCATCCAGCCTGCGGGGGAAGAGTTCGAGAGGGCCGGTGGTCTCCGGCGTGCGAGGGGAGCCGCTCAACGATCCTGAGCGGGAGAACGCGCTGAACTCGCTCGTCGCCTCGGGAATGACGATCGTCTCGAACGCGGGTACGACGGTCTCCTGGAGCGACCTGAGCGCGCCGACCGGCTCGGCGGCGTCCGGAAGGGGCCTGTCCAGGAGGGGCCCGTCCAGGAGGGGCCGGTGCGGGCCGGTGAGTTCGACGGCGTTCCGGCGCGGCGGACGCTCGGCGGTGACGCGTCCGGCGGCCTTACGGCGACGGCGGTGGGCCGGGGCCGGCGCGGGGGCCGCGGCGAGGGCCGGGCGCAGCCGCAGGCGTTTGGTCTTGGTGATCGCCAGCATCGCCAGGGTGGCCACCAGGGCGGAGGTGAGGATGGCGGGGGATCCGAGTACGGCGGCGGGCGGCGGCGAGGAGGCGGCGACGTCCGTGATCACGGGGATGGGGCCGGTGGTCACCGCGCTGGTGTCGGCGGCGGAGTGCTTGGCGTGCTTGCCGCTCTTGGGCACCGCCGGCGACGAGGCCGTGCCGGATACGGGGGCGGGGTCCGCACCCTTGGCGGCGGTCTTGGGCGAGGGCTTGGGGGCGGGCGCCTCGGCCTGCCCGGTCTTCTTCTTGGCGGTGCTCTTCGGCGCCGAAAGCGGCGTCTTCGCCTGCTCTTCCGTCTCCAGGAACGGGATCTCCGAGCGGAACTGCTCGGGCAGCTGGAGCGTGCCAGGCTTGTGGCTGCCGGGGTGGTCGGCCGCGTAGTGCCCCTCGCGCATGGACTTCTTGGCGTCCAGGCGTTCCTTGATCTTCCACGGGTAGCCGTAGCCGACGACCTTGCTGGTGTCGCGCTCCTTGCGCTTGGCGACGCCCCCGTCGATGTTGCCTTCGATGGTGAAGATCCGGCCGCCTTCGACCCGGGTCACGATGCCCACGTGGTCGATCCGGCCGATGCTGTTGGAGCCGCTCCAGTCGTAGAAGACGAAGGCGCCGGGCTCGGGCTTGGTGCCCCAGGCGTCCTGCTTCTTGAACCACTTGGCGTGCGCGACGGTCCAGGCGAACTGGCCCATCCACTCCTCGTAGCCGAGCTTGTGCGCGGCCCAGGAGAGGAACATGTCACACCAGGGAGCGTGGGTGTAGTCGGCGTCGAACTCCACGTTCTTGCCGTACCAGCTGCCGAACTTGGTGTACGCGCTTGCCTTCTCCGCGTAGCCGAGCTCGTTCTCCAGCAGCTCGATGAACTTCTTCATCTCAGGGGTCATGGAAGTGTGGGGGCAACCCTTCCGAGCGAGTCCGGTTTCGTCCGCGCAGCCTGGGGTACCGGGGTGACCCGGGACGCTTGTGACAAAACCGGAGACCTGTTGTCATCCGTGATGCGAGAGGCTACCGGCACGTAAAGGCAGGTCAAGCACGCGTCAAGGGAAGGCCATGCCCGTTCCATGCAGGAAGCCGCAGGTCAGTAGTATTACGGAAATATCACGACAAAGGTGATTCAACGCAAAAAAGATCTACCAAAACCGTTGAACTACCTCACTCCGTTGTCGTTCCGTCGCTGTACGTACCGGAAGAGGTCGCATGTAGAACCTTGTTCTAAGATGCCAGGCATGACGATCGAGGCGACCATCAGCGAATCCCGGGTCGAGGCGCTGTGCGCCCTGGCCGCGCAGACCAGGGAGCTCATGGACGCCGTGGCCATGACCGGCGTCGGAGAGCAGGAGCTGGCCGCCGTCACCGCCGAGCTGCGCGCGCTGACCGAGCGGCTCGACGCGGCCGGCCGTACGTCTCCGCATCCTTTCGAGATCCGCGCCGACGGCACCGTCCGGACCCTGGGCAACGCCGTCATCGGCGCGGGCAACCCGTTCGCGTTCCCGCTCGTGGTCGAGCACGTCGCGGAGGGAAGGGTGCGGGCGGAGGTGGCGTTCCGGCCGTTGCACGAGGGCCCGCCCGGCGGGGTGCACGGCGGGATCACCGCCATGGTGCTCGACCACATGCTGGGCCAGGCCGCCGCCGTGGCCGGGTACGCGGGCGTGACGGCGACGCTGACCATGTCCTACCGCGCGCCGGTGCCCTACGGCACGCCGGTGGTGGCGACGGCCGAGCACACCCGGGCCGAGGGCCGTAAGAGCTGGTCGGACGGCCGCATCTCGCTGCCTGACGGAACCCTGCTGGTGGAGGCGACGGGCCTGTTCGTCACGCCGGCCGCCTGGCTGCGGGGCGACGGGCCGCGCGGCCTCCCGGACGGCGGCGCCCGCACAGGTCAGTAGCCCGTACAAGGGTCAGTGGCTCGTACGGGTCAGTAACCCGCGCCGGTGAGCAGTCCGCCGTCCACCGTGAACTCGCTGCCCGTGCAGTAACTCGACCGGTCCGAGGCCAGGAACGCCACCACGTGCGAGACCTCGACCGGCTTGGCGAACCGTTTGATGACCATCGACTTCACGAAGGTCTCCGCGTCCACCTCGGCCGCCAGCTCAGGGTCCAGCACCATCGGGGTGTTGATCGCCCCCGGATGCACCGAGTTGACGCGGATTTTGAACCTGGCCAGCTCCCGGGCCGCCGACTTGGTGACCCCGCGGATGCCGAACTTGGAGGCCGAGTAGGCGGACAGGCCCTCGGCGCCGATGAAGCCCTCGATGGAGGAGATGTTCACGATCGAGCCCCGGCCGGCCGCCTTCATGGGCTCGATCACCGACTTGATCCCCAGCCAGGTGCCCCTGAGGTTGACACTGATGACACGGTCGAAGTCATCTAGCGACATATCGCTGATACGCCGAAATTTCAGGATCCCGGCGTTGTTGACGAGGACGTCCAGCGCGCCGTACAGACTGACGGTCGTCGCCACCGCGTGCTCCCACTCCCGCGGGCTGGTGACGTCGTGGCGCACGTACGTCGCCCCGGTCTCCTCCGCCAGCGCCTTGCCCTCCTCGTCGAGCACGTCACCGAAGACCACGCGCGCCCCCTCCTGCAGGAACAGCCGCACGTGCGCCTCGCCCATGCCCCGCGCCCCGCCGGTGACCAGCGCCACCTTCCCGTCAAGCAGTCCCACAACGCCCTCCCGCCGCCACGGCGACCGCCGCCGCCTCCATCGATCGGTACACGGGGATCCCCGCGGCCGTCATGATCGCCCCGATCTCGTCCTCGACTCCGGCGGGGGCGCACTCGCCGTTCCTGGTCACCAGCGTGATCCGGGTGGTGAGCTCGCGCTGCGCCCCGGCGAGCGCCCGCGCGTACGCCAGCAGCGGCTCCGCCGCCGTGCCGTAGGTGAAGAAGCTCTGCACGTTCACGTGCGCCACCACGTCGCGGTACGGCCGGCCGCGCACGGCGACGCCGATCACCTCCCGCACCAGCTCGGCCCGCCCACGCGGCCCCACGGGGATCTCCAGCGGATTGCCCCCGGCGTGGACCCCGAGGCGCGGCAGCTCGCTCAGCAGCGCGTCCGGCAGCGGATCCAGCCGCACCCCGGCCCGCGCGAACGCGTCGGCCGCCAGCACACCCGCCCCGCCGCTCGGCCCGATCACCAGCGTCCCGTCCCCCGCCGCCGCTCGCGCGCCGTCCGCCTGGAGATACGCCTGCGGGCCGTCCCCCTGGAGGTGTGTCCGCGAGCCGTGCGCCTGGAAGTACGCCAGCGCGCCGATCAGCTCGTCCTGGCTGTTGACCAGCGTGACCCCGGCCTGGTCGGCGACCGCCTCCCAGATCCGCGACCGGCTCACCAGCCCGCCCGTGTGCGAGGCCGCGGCCCGCTGCCCCTGCTCGGTCCGGCCGCCGACCAGCAGCGCCACCGGCATCCCCGCGCCGGCCAGCGCCTCGTACAGGGCCCGGCCGTCGCGCGGATCCTCCAGGTACAGTCCCACCGCGCGCGTCTCCCGGTCCCGCGACAGCCACCGGAGCAGCTCCGCCGGGGTGACGTCGACGGCGTTCCCGACGGTCGCCACGCGGCTGAAAGCCAGCCCGCGCCGCTCCCCGACCTTGATCACCTCCCCGGCCAGGCCGCCGCTCTGCGAGATCAGCGCGACCGTCCCCGCCGCCCCCAGCCCACCGCCGACGAACGTCTGACGGCCGCGCGGGCAGTAGACGCCCATGCAGTTCGGCCCGAGCAGCCGCGTCCCCGCCGCCCCCGCGGCGGCGAGCAGCTCCCGCTCCAGCTCCGGCCGCCCCGCCTCGCCGAACCCGCCGCTCATCACCTGCACGAACGCCACGCCGCCGGCCTGCCGCACCACCTCCGCACACTTCTCAGCCGGTACGGCCACGAGCGCGTAGTCCACGCCGGCCTCGGCCAGCGACCGCACGGCGGGCACCCCGGCGACCTCACGCGCCCGCGGATGGACGGCCACCAGGGGGACGCCGGTCGCCTTGTAGAACTCCAGGAACATGTTGCCGAAGTTCGGCCTGGTCGTGGAGGCCCCGACCACGGCCACCGCCGCCGGCTCGAAAAGCGCCTCGAACCCGCCGTCGACCGGCGCGGACTCAGACGCCCACGGCGGGACGTGTGCGGCACCCGAGCGGTGGACCGGGGGTGCGGGCGAAGCGTTGCGGGCCGGGAGATAGCGGGCGTCCACCGCTGTGACGCCGGACGCCGTGGCGATGACCGGGTTCAGCTCGAACTCGCCGAGGTCCAGGCGCTCCCACAGCCCGCCGGGCCCGCCGATCGTCATGAGGAGCGTGACCACCGCCTCCAGGTCCACCGGCCGCTCGCCCCGGTGACCGTGCAGCAGCGCGGCGCCGCGCAGGGACGCCATCATGTGCCGCACGTCCTTCTCCGACACCGGGCACAGGCGCAACGCGGTGTCCCGCAGCACCTCCGCCAGCACCCCGCCCAGCCCCACGAGCAGCACCGGTCCGAACCCGGGATCGCGCACCAGCCCCACGATCAGCTCCACGCCCGCGCCCGCCTGCTCCTCCACCAGGAACCCGTCGGCGGCGATCCCCTGCTCGTCCAGCCGCGCGGCCATCGCGGCGGCGGCCCCGGCCACCTGCCCTCTGCCGAGCCCGAGCACCACCGCGCCCGCATCCGACTTGTGCGTCAGCCCCGGCCCGAACGCCTTGAGCACCAGCGGCTCCGCCAGGTCCGTCGCATCCTGGAAAGCGAAGTCAGCACCGACGTCGGCCACCACGATCCCGCGCGGAACTCGTACCCCTGCCCTCCGGAGCAGTGCCTTGACCTCGTGCTCCCTCATGGAACCTCCTTGCCGGCCGGAAACCGCGGGGCCGGGTCAGCCGAGCAGGTGGCCGTGCTGGTCGCGGATCTCCCGGCGGAGCAGCTTGCCGGGGCCGCCGGAGGCGTCCTCGAAGTGCGGGAGGGCGTCGGCGATCACGATGTGGTCGGGCCGCTGGTGCGCAGGGAGGGTGTCGGCCAGGGACAGGGCCAGCTTGGCGGCGTCCAGGGTGTGCCCGGCGCGCGCCACGACCGCCAGCAGGATGCGCTGCTCCGCCGCCTCCTGGCCCTCGGCGTGCGCGGGCACGCCCACCGCTCCCGCCTCGGCGACGCCGTCGAGGGCGGTGACCGCGTCCTCGATCTCCGCCGGCTGCGTCCACGCCCCGCCCTTGAGGATGGCGTCCTCGCGCCGCCCGAGCACCCGCAGCACCCCGTCCGGGGAAAGGGTGCCGAGGTCACCGCCGACGTACCAGTCGCCGCGCAGCACCTCCGCGGTCTTGTCCGGCAGCCCGTCGTAGCCGGCCATCCGGTGCGGACCGGCGAGGTTGATCTCGCCCGCCTCGCCGATGACCCGCTCGCCCGCCGGGTCCGTCACCCGGACCGCGTTGCCGGTGCGGGCCCGGCCGGACGAGCCGAGCGGGGTGGAGCCGTCGTCCACCCGGCCCATGCAGGTGTACGGGGCCTCGGTCTGGCCGTAGTAGGCGTAGACGGCGGCGTCGGGGAGGCGATGCTTGATCCGTTCCAGCATGGCCGGCGTGAGCGGTTCGCCGCCCAGCATGATGACCCGGAGGGACGACAGGTCCACGCCCTCGTGGCCGGGCGAGCCGAGCAGGGCCGCGTAGAACGACGGGATCTGCGAGACATGCGTGACCCGTTCCCTCGGCACCACCGTGAGGAAGTTGGCCGGACCCCAGTCCTGCTCCAGCACGAGCCGCATCCCGGCGTACAGGGCGGGCCCCACGATGGCGGGGAAGCCGATGCCCCAGATGATGGCGCCGGTGCCGAACACCGACTCGGCCGAGCGCGGCACGTCGAGCCAGATCTGGGCCGTCGCCAGGCACGAGGCGTGCGTGTGGACGACCGCCTTGGGCAGCCCGGTGGTGCCGGAGGTGTAGTACAGGGCGAGCGGGTCGTCGTGGCCGCCTCCCAGGGGCGGCGGCTCCGCCGAGGCCGTCGCCGACAGGGCGTCCAGGTCGACCGCGTCCGCGTCGGGGCCGCCCACCTTGATCCAGGTGGTCACGCCCGGCAGCGACGGCCTGATCTCGGCCACCACCCGCTCCACCGTGGAGTCGTACACGAAGGCCGTGCACCGGGAGTGCTCGACGACGGCGCGCAGCGTGTCCGCCGGCCAGTACGGGTTCAGCGCGGCGGTGATCGCGCCGATCTTGGCCTGGGCCAGGTAGACCTCGGCCACGTGCAGGGTCTCGTTCAGCAGGGCCGCGACCCGCCGGCCGGGGACGACGCCCGCGGTGAGCAGGGCGTGGGCGCGCCGGTTCACGATCCGGTCGAGCTCGCCGTAGGTGAAGCTCCGCTCGCCGCAGTAGGTGAGCGCCACCTGGCCGGGCGCGCGCATCGCGCCGGCGGTCAGGATCGCGTGCCCGTAGTTGCCGTACGGTGATCGCGCCATGGGGGCCTCCAGGTCAGAGGGGCGAATAGAGCACGAAGACGTTTCCTGAGGGGTCACGCAGCACGGCGCGCGTCTCGTGCGGCCCGCTCTCGGGCGCGCGCACCACCTCGCCGCCACGCGCCTCCAGCTCCTGTACGGCCAGCGGCACGTCGTCCACCTTGTACGAGGGCGCGGCCGAGGCGGTGACGTGCTCGGCGGGCCCGGCCAGCGCCACCGTCACCCCGCCCGCGTCCAGCGCGGCGAACCTGTCACCGTCGCGGAACTTCACCGGCAGCCCGTAGAACGCGATGGCCTGGTCCAGGTCGGTGACGGGGATGAGCACGTTGCCGAGCCTCACAGGGGCCTCCAGTGCGGTAGGTCGTCCACGAACGTCACCCGCACCGGCATCCCGATCCGGACCTGCTGGGGCGGGCACCCTACGACGTGCCCGAACACGCGGGCCCCCTCGGGCAGGTCCACCCACGCGGGCACGTACGGCTCGCGGCCCCGGTAGGCGGGCACGAAGGAGCGGTGCACGACGGTGAACGTGTGCACCACGCCCCGGCCGGACACCGGCTCGAAGGCCAGCTCGTCGCCGTCGCACCAGGGGCAGCGCGGCTCCGGCAGGTGCACCCGGCGGGCGCAGGAGGTGCAGCGCTGGACGAGCAGCTCGCCGCGCGCGCAGGCGGCCCGGTAGGCCGAGATGTCACCGCTCATCGCTTGCCAAGCTAGCGCACGCTTGGTTACCCGACAAGCTCCGGGGAAGCGACTTCCCCGGCCGGGTCCGGGGCGTCGGGAATCGGGTCCGGACAAGGGCTGCGCGGCGGGGGCGCTTCGGCGGTCGGGGACGGCTGTCGGGTGGAGGCCGTGAGGGGATCCCCATGGGGAATCGGGTTGAGCGAGGACTGCGCGGTGGTGGGGTAGTGCTGCCGGGCGGGGATCGGGGCCGCAGAAGGGCGGGTGGCGGGAGGCGCTTCGGTGGCCGGGCGGTGGGCGGGGGCCTGGGACGCGGGTGGGGTGCCGGTGGGGCTCTGGCCGCCGGGGGTGGGGTGGCCGGACGTGGGGTGGCCGGTGGCGCTCGGTGTGGCGCAGTCCGGGCCGGTCACGGTCACCTCGCTGATCTGCGGGCCGTTGGCCGCCGCCGGTTCGGTCATCGCCACGATGGCCAGGTGCGCCCGCTCGCCGCACGCCACCGCGCCCAGGTCGCGCCGCACCGCGCTGGTGTAGCTCGTCCGGCCGGTGAGCGTGCGTGTCTCGCTCGCCATCTCACGGGCCGGGCCGTCGCCGTCACGTCGCATGTACGAGATGCGCAGGCGTACCTGTCCTGGGCCGTCGGCGGTGACGCGCACCGAGCCCTCGGAGCCGCTCCAGGACAGGATGCCCGCCGCCTGAACGGCCGGACGCGGCGTCGCCCCGGCACTCCGCCGCCCGGTCGGCGTCGCGGAGGCGCTCGTCGCCGGGGGCGTGGTGGGGGAGCCGGGGGTGGGGGCGGCTCCCGTGGGATCGGGCGGCATGGAGTCGGTCGAGGCATCGGCGGGGGTGCCGGGCTCGTCCTCTCCCGAGGTTCTCGCCGGGGTGTCGGGCCTGGAGTCCGCCGAGGTTTGCGCCGGGTCGTCGGGCTCGGGGTCGGTGGGCTCCGTCGTGCTCTCCGGCGGCGGCAGCAGCACCGTGCCCGGACTCGGCGGCAGCCGGCCGCCCGACATCATCAGCGTGGCGGCCAGCGCCGCGACCGTGGCCCACGCCACCCACAGGTACGGCGGCCAGATGGGCACCCACCGCGGCACGCGGCGCAGGCGGGAGGCGCCGCGCGCCACCGAGCCCGCCCGGCCCGCCACCGATCCCGTCCGGCCCGTCCGGCCCGCCACTGGATCCGTCCGGCCCGCCGAGTCCGGCCTGGCCAGGGGGAAGTGCAGGGCGAGCAGCGTGGCCGGCTCGGCGAGGTTCCGCCGTCCCCGCTTCTCCCAGTCCGGTCCGTACCCCGCTTCGGCGTCCCGCTCCAGCTCGGCGGCGAACTGCCGGGCCGAGGCGTACCTGGCGGTCGGGTCCTTGGCCAGCCCGCGACTGAGCAGCCCGCGCAGCGGGTCGGGGACGATCTCCACCGGCACCGGCTCCACCAGGTGCCGGTCACGCAGGCCGGGGACGTCGTCGGCCTGGTAGGGCGGCCGCCCCCGGACGGCCTCGAACAGCAGGCAGGCGGCCGCGTACAGGTCGGCGGGCGGCCCGGCGGCGCCGAGCGTCCACAGCTCGGGCGACATGTACGCCGGGCTGCCCGCGGGCACGCCCGGCTCCTCCACGTGCACCACGATCCCGAAGTCCGACAGCTTGCAGGCGCCGTCCGCCTGGACGAACACGTTCTCCGGCCGGACGTCGCGGTGCGCCACGCCCTTCTCGTGGGCGGCGGCCAGGCCGTTGAGGACCGTCTTGAGCAGCGCGAGCCCCGCCTCGGGGCTGACCGGGCCGTGCTCGGCCAGGAGCGCGCGCAGCGACACCCCGTCGACCAGCTCCATCACCACGGCCGCACGTGAGGACGTCTCGACGTACTCGTGCAGCTTGACCGCCGCCGGGTCGTCGAGCTCTACCAAGGCGGCGGCGTCCGCGCGGTAGCGGCGCATGAACTCGGCGTCCCTGCGCAGGGTGGCGTTGAGGTACTTGACGGCCACGTAGGCGCCGGTCGCCTGGTAGGTGGAGAGGAACACGCGGCCGGTGCGGCCCTCCCCGAGCTGGCGTACGTCGCGGTAACCAGGGACCAATCCGAACCCCCCGTTGATGGCGCCTCTTGCGTCGACCAGGGACCAGTTGCCGGCGCCTCATGCATTCGACGGTCTCACCCGGGGTTCCGGTTGTCACGACTGCGGATATTTCGTACGAAGTAATCGGGATATAGCCGGACGGTGGTCCTCGCGCGTACGCTCATGACCAAGCAAGCGCTCGGCTAAGGGGGACTTCGGGTGGGGAAGACCGCTGTGCTGGTCATGGAGATGCAGAGGGGCGTTGTCGGCGATCTGACGAAATTTCCGGACCTGGTGGAGGCGTGCCGGCGTCACGACGTGATCGCCAACACCGCGACCCTGCTCCAGGCGGCCAGGGCGGCCGGGATGCCGGTGATCCACTGCACCGCCGCCTTCCGCCCCGACCGGGCCGGCTCCCACACGGGCAACTGCCCGTTCATCGTCGCCCTGCTCAAGGACCCCGCCCACCTGCTCGACGGCACTCCACCGGTGGAGGTGCTGCCGGAGCTGCGCGGCGAGGGTGACCTGGAGAGCAGGCGTCACCACGGGTTCTCCCCGTTCACCGGAACCGCGCTCGACACCACCCTGCGCTCCCTCGGCGTCTCGGCCGTGGTCGCGGCGGGGGTCTCGCTCAACCTCGGCATCCCCGGCCTGGCCCTGGAGGCGGTCAACCTGGGTTACCGGGTCACGGTGGTCACCGACGCGGTCGCGGGCATCCCGGAGGACTACGCGCAGGCCGTACTGAAGCACACGATCAGCCTCCTGGCCACCCGCACCACCACCGCGACCCTCGTCGAGGAGTGGAAAGCGGGAGCCACCCGATGACGGGGCCAGGTGAAATGGGGCTGGGCGGGACGGAGCCGGGTGGTACTGAGCCGGGTGGTACGGGGTCGGGTGGGATGAGACTGGGTGGGATGGGGCTGGGTGGGCGGGTGGCCGTGGTGACCGGGGGAGCGGGTGGTATCGGCTCGGCCATCGCCGCCGACCTGGCGTCGCTCGGCGCGCGGGTGATCGTCGCCGACGTGGACCTGCCGGGCGCGGAGAAGGTCGCGGCCGGGCTCGCGGGCGCGTCGGCGCTGGCCGTGGACCTCACCTCGCCTCCCTCCATCGAGGGCTTCGCCGCCGCCGCCGGCCAGGTGGACATCCTCGTGCACAACGCGGGCGTCTCCATCGTGGAGCCGTTCACGACCAGCGACCCGGCCGGCTGGGACCTGATGTGGCAGGTGAACCTGCGCGGCCCGATGCTGCTCACCCAGCTCCTGCTCCCCGGCATGCTGGCGGCGGGGTGGGGGCGGCTGGTGTTCGTCTCCTCCGACGGCGCGAGGGCGGGCTCCGGTGGCGAGGCGGCCTACGCGGCGACCAAGTCGGGTCTGTTCGGCCTGGCCAAGACGCTCGCCCGGGAGGCCGCGCGGGCGAACGTCACCTCCAACGTGGTCTGCCCCGGTCCCACCGACACCCCCATGCTGCGCCAGGTGAGCGCCGACCGGCCCGGCCTGGTCGAGAAGATCACCCGAGGCGTCCCGCTGCGCCGCCTCGGCACCCCCGCCGACGTGGCCGGGCTCGTCGCCTACCTGTGCACCGATCGCGCCGCCTACCTCACCGGCCAGACCCTGTCGGTGAGCGGCGGCGTGACCATGCACTGACGGCAGGCACCGACTACAGCGACTCGTACACGGCCTGGATCAGGTGGTAGGCGCGCATGCTGCCGGAGACGGCGTCGGCCATCCGGTTCATCACGTAGCCGGCGGCCAGCCCGTGCTCGACGTCGCCCAGGCCGAGGGATCCGCCCGCGCCGCTGTGGCCGAACGCGCTCGGGGACGGCGACAGGAACGTCATCGCCGGGCGCATGTAGCCCAACCCGAACGAGCTGTCCACGTACAGGACCCTGTCGGGGCCGGTCGCGCGCGGGCGGATGGCCTCGCGCAGCGTCTCGGGGCGCAGGAGCTCGCCGGCGACCAGCGCGCGGTAGAAGCCGGCGAGGCCGGCGGCCGTGGTGACGACACCGGCGGCCGGCCAGCCCGCGCGCAGGATGACCGGGTTGTTGGCGCCGCCGTCGAGCAGCCGCATGCTGGGGTTGCCGAGGGCGCGGTTCATGAGGCTCTGCGGGTCGCGCCCGGCGGCGGCCATCCGGGTGAACACGTCACCGGCGGCTTCACCAGCAGCGTCACCAGCGGTGTCCCCGGTGGCGGCCTGGGCGGCTTTCTCGGCGGCCTGTTCCGGCACCGCGGTGACCGTGCCGGAGCGGCGGTCGGGGCCCTTGATCCGGGCGGCGCGTTCGATCACGTCGTCCGGCGCCCCTACCCACAGATCCAGCCCCAGCGGCCCGGCGATCTCCGCCGCCACCAGGTCGCCGACGGACTTGCCGGTCACCCGGCGCACCACCTCGCCGACGAGGAACCCGTACGTCAGCGCGTGATAGCCGTGCGCGGACCCCGGCTCCCAGATCGGCGCCTGGCCCGCGATCCTGGCCGCGATGGCCGGCTGGTCCTCGAACTCCTCCACCGGCACCGGCTCCTCGAGCACCGGCAGCCCGGCCTGGTGGGTGAGCAGGTGCTCGACGGTGATCGACGCCTTGCCCTCGGCGGCGAACTCCGGCCAGACGTCCGCCACCGGCGCCGAGACGTCCACCAGTCCCCGCTCGACGAGCTGCAGCAGGACCGTCGCGGTGAGCGCCTTGGTGCAGGAGTAGGCGAACGCCGGGGTGTCGTGCTGCCAGCGGCGCTCGGTGCGCCCGTCGGCGACCCCGTCCCACAGGTCCACGACGAGCTCGCCGTTCAGGTGGACCGCGAACGCGGCGCCCAGTTCGAGCCCTTCGGCGAACTGCCGTGCGAAGACCTCGCGCACGCGGGAGAAACGGGGATCGCAGTACATGGAACCTCCGGAAACTCACTGGGCTGCCGAGCCTAACAATTCCGGCCATATCCGCACAGAAGGCCACGTCTGGTCTGTGAAGTGTGGCCCTCCAGGGCGTGATATGCGGGCTTACGCTGGGTGTGGCCTCGCTCGGGAAGCTCGCTCGGGAAGGAGGTGTGATGACTCCAGGCTGCGGCAACTGCGACTGCGATGACGTGCTGTTCACCGCCAAGCCACCACGGATCGGGACCGTCCAGGTGCAGGACTAGGCGGCAACGCGCTCCTGGTCGCCGCGACAGGCGATCAGGGGCCTTTGTCGCGTTCAGGGCTGGTCGCCGGGTCCATGGGGTGCGAGAGTCGGACTGTGATCAGCGGCGAGCCGAACAACTGGGGCCGGTTCGGCCCGGAGGACCAGCGCGGGACGCTGAACCTGCTCACCCCGCCGGTGGTGCTGGCCGCGCTGGCGAGCGCGACCGAGGGACGGGTGCTCAGCCTCGCCATGCCGATCAGGGGCTCGACCTCGTCACCGGCCCCCACGACCGTGCCGCACCTGCGCGGCCGCCCGCTGCCGCAGCACTTCATGTCCGTGGACGGCGGCGACTACGCGGCCGGGACCAAGCCGGTGGGCGCCGGCCTGCGGGTGGCCGACGACGCGCTGATCGTCACCCACCACGGCACGACCACGCACATGGACGCGCTGTGCCACATGTGGTCGGGCGACGAACTCTACAACGCCCATCCGGCCGCCCGCGTACGCTCCTACGGCGCGGGCCGGTGCGGCATCGAGCGGGTGGGCGGGGTGGTGGCCCGGGGCGTGCTCTTCGACGTGCCCCGCCACCTGGGGCTGGAGCACCTGCCCGCCGACTTCCGCATCACGGCTGAGCTCCTCCAGGAGGTGGGCCCCGAGCCGGGGCCGGGGGACGTGGCGATCGTGCGCACCGGCTGGCCGGGCGTCTGGGAGCGCTCGCCGGAGGAGTACTGGTCCGGGCAGCCGGGGCTGTCACCGGCCGCGGGCCGCTGGCTGGCCGCGCGCGACGTCGCCGTGGTGGCCTCCGACAACGCCGCGATCGGCGGCCTCGACGCCCGTCAACTCGCCACCGAGCCGCTCGCGGACGACCTGCACCTCATCCTGCTGCACCGGCACGGCATCCACCTGATCGAGATGCTCTGGCTGGACGAGCTGAGCGCCTCGGGCCGTACGGACTTCGTCTTCGTGGTGGCGCCGCTCCGGATCGAAGGTGGCACAGGCAGTCCGGTGAATCCGCTGGTCATATTGTGACCCCCCTGCCGATTGTCACAATTTGCGTTGGTAGCATCACATACTGTGACTACTTCGAGACGCGTAGAAATCGGCTGGCCCGGCCTGGGCATGGCCGTCACCGCTGAGCTGGACGAGCGCAATGCCGCTCTCGCGCAGAGCCTGTGGGACGCACTGCCGTACCGCAGCCTGCAGGGCCACGCCCTCGTGGCGGGCCACCACCTCTACCACGTCGCTCCGATCCACGACCTCCTGCACCGGCCGTCCACCTACGCGGTGGACCGCCGCACGGTGCCCGACGGCACGATCTTCGCCTCGCGCCTGCAGCACCTCGGCATCAAGTACGGCGAGCTGACCGAGCCCATGCCCGCCACCCCGATCGGCCAGATCGTCGAGGCGGACCTCGACGTGCTGGGAGAGGCCGGTCGTGCGGTCTGGGAAGCCGTCTACCGGACCAAGAAGCCCGTCATCGCCGAGGTCAGGCGCGCGGGCGAGGACAGCGGCCACCGCCTGCCCCGGCTGAGCGTGGCCGACCCGGAGGTCGACGCCCTGATCGCCGACGTGCACGCCGAGACGGAGCGGATCTGGCTCGCGCCGCCCGAGGAGCTGGTCGACCTGCACGAAGGTCGCATCCCGTCCTGCGCGGGCAGCTACGAGACCGTCCTGACGACCCTGCTGTTCGTCAACGGCGAGACCCGCCCGCTCGGCTACGCCTGCTACGGCGGCCTGGTCAGGGCGGCCTACGAGGACATGCCGATGGAGTCGCTGCGTCAGATGGCCCGCATCCTGGCCAAGACGCCCGCGGAGTTCCTCGGCTACTGCGGCCTGCAGACGCTGTGGGCCTTCACCGGCAGGCTGTTCGACTGCCTCGACCGGATCGACGACCGGGACGACTTCATCGCGCTCATGGCGCACATGGCGCTCTACCTCAACTGCCTCGGTGGGTGGAACCTGCATCTGTTCCCCTGGCAGGTGGGTGACCACCTGCGGCGCGTGCGAGCGTTCGCGTGACCGGTCAGGGCCGGGTCGTGGTCGTCGGTGGCGGGGTGATCGGCCTGTCGATCGCCTGCCACCTGGCCGAGGCCGGCGTCGACACCGTGCTGCTCGAACGCGGCACGCTCGGTTCCGGAGCGTCGCGGGCAACCGCCGACGTGGTGCGCGCCTATTTCGCGGGCAACCCGGTGAGCTCGGCCCTGGCCGTACGCAGCCTGCGGGCCTACCACGACTTCCCCGGGCTGCCGCTGCGCCAGGTCGGCTACCTCGTGCTGTTCACCGAGCAGGACCAGGTGACGGCGTTCGAGGCCGACCTGCCCGCCCAGCGCGCCGCCGGGGTGGAGGTCGAGCTCATCGACACGGACGAGGCCAGGCGGCTCAACCCGCTCATCGGGGGCGACCTGCCGCTGCTGGCCGCCGCCTGGTCGGCCCAGGCGTACATCTCCGACACCGCCGCGATCGTCAGCGGCTACGCGGAGGCGGCCAGGCGGGCGGGGGCGCGGCTGCGCACCGGCTGCCCGGTCACCGCCATCGACGCGGACAGGGGCCGGGTGGAGACCGGGTCCGGCGCGCTCACGGCCGATGCCGTGGTCTGCGCCGCCGGCGCCTGGTCGGCTCCTCTGGCCCGCTCGGCGGGCGTGGACCTGCCGCTCCCCGAGCCGATCATCCAGGAACTGCTCCTCACCGACCCGCTGCCGCCCATGCCCGACATACCGGTCACCCTGCACGCCGCCAGCGGTCTGCTGATGCGGCTGCGCGGAGACCGGATGCTGATCGGCATGGGCTACCCGGGTCCCGACAGGGACGCCTGGCGCGCCGGCGTGGCCGCTCAGCTGGCGGCCACGTACCCGAGCCTGGCACAAGCGGGGCTGCACACGGCGTTCACCGGCGCGCGCGACGCCAGCCCCGATCGCACCGCCTTCATCGGCCACCGCCAGGGGCCGCCCGCGTTCCTGTACGCGGCCGGGTTCTCCGGGCACGGCCTGTGCAACGCGCCCGCGGCCGGTGAGCTGGTCCGCGACCTCTACCTCGGCCAGGACCCGTGGCTCGACATCGCCACACTGGCCGCGACGCCGGAAAGGGTGGGATGACCATGGACTGCCGGCACGCCGAATTCACTCTCGACCCCGCCACTCCCGACGTGCACGCCGACAACAGGCGGCTGCGCGAGCTCGGGCCACTGGTCCCGGTGGAGGTCGACGGGGTACGCGCCTGGGCGGCCACCCGCTACGCCACGCTGGCGGCCGTGCTCGCCCACCCGGACCTGTCCAGGGATGTGAGCCACTGGGACCCGGAGGGACGGGCCGCCGTCTCCATGGCCACCGCCGTCGGCAAGATCACCTCGGACACGTCCATGCTGAACTCCGAGGGCGAGGCGCACCGGCGGCTGCGCACCCCGCTGATCAGGGCGTTCACCGCCCGCCGGGTGCAGGAGCTGCGCCCGAGGGTCGTCAAGATGGCCGCGGACGTGGTCAACGCGCTCGCGGAGCTGCCGCCGGGGCCCGTCGACATCCGGCAGCACTTCGCCTACCCACTGCCGCGCGACGTCATCTCCGAGCTCATGGGCATCCCGGAGAGCATGCGGGAGCAGCTGCACGAGCTCACCGACGTGGCCGCCAGGGTCGGCGACGGCCCCGACGACGTGAGCGGTCACCGGGCCGCCCTGTACGAGCTGCTCGACGAGGTCATCGAGGTGCGCCGCGGCACCCCGGACGAGGACCTGATCAGCGACCTGATCGCGGTCCGCGAGCAGGACGGCGAGCGGCTCAGCAGATCCGAGCTGCTCGACACGATCGAGCTGCTGTTCATCGCCGGGCACGTGACGACCGTCAACCTGCTCACCAACGCCACCCGCGCCATGCTGACGCGGCCCGACCAGCTCGCCCTCGTCCTGCGCGGTGAGCGGCCGTGGAGCGCGGTGGTCGAGGAGACGCTCCGCTGGGACTCGCCCGTCGCGCACTTCCCGATGCGCTACGCGGTGCGGGACCTGGAGATCGACGGGGTCCGGCTGCGCAAGGGCGAGGCGGTCGTGGCCTGCTTCGCCTCGGCCGGCCGCGATCCGGACCAGTACGGCGAACGGGCCGACCGCTTCGACGTGGCCGCCCCGCAGCCGGGACACCTGTCCTTCGGCCACGGCACCCACTTCTGCCTGGGCGCGCCACTGGCCAGGCTGGAAGGCGAGGTGGCCCTGGCCGCGCTGTTCGACGCCTATCCCGGGATGACGCTGGCCGGGCCGGACAGCGGCACCCGCCCACTCGGCACGGTCGTGGGCAACAGCACCAGGAGCCTGCCCGTACTGCTCGGTGAGAGGTCCGGATGAGCTTCGGCCAGGCGATCATCGACGGCCTGCGCGCTGCGGGCCCGCGCGAGGTGCTCGTGCGCGGCTCGCGGCGGCTGACCGGACAGGACGTGCTGGCGATGGTGTCCGGCGCCGCACGCGCGCTGGAAGCCCACGGCGTGCGGCCCGGCGACGCCATCGCCTTCCTGAACGGCAGGGGGCCCGAGTCCGTCATCGGCCGGCTCGTGGCGTTCGCGCTCGACTGCCCCGCCGTCCAGGTGCTGCCCGGACTCCCCGTGGAGGTCGCGGCCGAGGCCATGCGCGCGCTCGGCGCCACGGCCCTGCTGTACGAGCCTGACCGCCAGGAGGAGGCCGAGCGGCTGCTCGCCGCCTGTCCGGTGCCCGTCCACCGCTCCTTCGACGACCTGCTGGCCGCCACGGGCGACCGGCCGGTGACCCTGCCGGCGACCCGGCCCGAGGACCTGTCGTCGGTGACCTTCACCAACGGCACCACCGGCGACCGCAAGGCCGTCGCGTACAGCCACCGCGCCGAGGTGGCCCATCTCGACGCGGCCCGCGCCATGTTCGGCACCTGGCCGTGGCGGCTGCTGGTGTGGCCCGGCCACCACCTGCCCGGCCTGATGGCCCAGTGGACTCTCGCCGCCGCCGGCACCGCGCTGCTCGTGGACGAAGGGGAGATCGGGCGCGAATGGGAGGTGATCGCCCGCGAGCGGGCCACGCACGTGCTCGCCGGCCCGCCGTTCCCCTTCTACACCCTCACCCGCCGCATCCCGGACGAACCGGGCAGCGTGCCTCTCATGCTGTACGGCGGCGCGGCGGCGGTCCCGGCGCGCACCTGGGAGGCGGCCCGGCGGCTCGGCCCGGCGCTCATGCAGACCTACGGGCTGACCGAGGCCGGATTCGTCACCGCCCTCCCGCCCGCCGACCACGCCAACCCCGGCCTGCTCACCTCCGTCGGCCGCGCCGTGCCCGGCGTGGAGCTACAGGTCCGCGACGCGGCCTCGGTGCCGGTCCCGGCCGGTGAGGTCGGCGAGGTGTGGGTGCGCTCGCCGCAGGTCATGACCGGATACGTGAACGATCCCCGGCGCACCGCCGAGGCCCTGCGGGGCGGCTGGGTCCGCACCGGCGACCTGGGCCGGCTCGACGGCGGCTACCTGTTCCTCGTCGACCGGGTGGAGAGCGGGCTGCCGCCCGGCGTCCACGCCTACCCGATCGAACACGCCCTGACCGGTCACCCGTCCGTCACCGACGCGGCCGTCATCGCCCTGCACGGCCCGGACGGCCACCCGGTGACCGGCGCGGTGGTTCAGGTGGACACCCGCCCTCCGGCGACCCCGGAGGCGCGGGACCGGGACGCGTCGTCGCCCGCACAGGGGGAGGAGCCGCGATCTCCGCGCGTGGGGTCGGGGACTCCTGCCGTGGACGCGCGGGAGCTGTGCGACCTGGTCCGCCGCTCGCTCGGCCCGTCCTGCGAGCCCGGACACCTGTGGGTGGTCGAAGAGCTACCGCGCACCTCCGCCGGCAAGCCGGACAAGGCGGCGTTGCTGGCGCACTTCCAGCCGCTCGTGGCGCAGCACGTGCCCGGCGCCTCTGCCGCCGGGCCTGCCTGACCTGCGGCGGCGCCGCTCCTGACCTGCGGCGGCGGTGCTCCTGGCCGGATCAGGTGCCGGGGTAGTTGCCGCCGCCGTGGGCGGCGTCCAGGGTGTCGTAGTCGGGGGTGAAGCCGTGTTTGGGGATGGAGTCCACGAAGGCGATGTGGGTGGGTTTCTTGTACGACGCGAGCTGGGACCTGACGTGGGCCACGATGTCCTCGGGGGTGGCCTCGGCGCCGGGGACGAGGGCTATCACGGCCTTGACCGCCTGGCGCCAGGTGGGATCGGGGACGCCGATGACGGCGGCGTCGGCGACCCCGGGATGGGTCTTGAGCGCGCGTTCGACCTCTGCCGGGTAGATGTTCTCGGCACCGGACTTGATCATGCGGAGGCGGGGGCCGATGAAGGTGATGGTGCCGTCGGGCTCGCGGCGGCCCAGGTCGCCGGTGTGGTGCCAGCCGTGCGCCGACTTAACGGCATTTAGCTCGGGCCGGGCGAAATATCCGGAAAAGAGGGTCTTGCCGCGGGCGCAGATCTCGCCCACCTCGCCCGGCGGCACCTCCACCCCGTCCGGCCCCAGGATGCGAACCTGGACCAGCGGCGAGGGCCGGCCCGCGAACCCCGCCGCGCCGGGAGCCAGCCCCAGGAAGGTCAGCATCCCGCCCGCCTCCGTCTGGCCGTACCCGCCCATCTTGGAGCGGCACCACGGAGAGTCGTCCACGGTGATCATCTCGTCCCACTCCCTGGAATGGGAGACGAACCTCAGCGACGACAGGTCGTACTTGCCCGCCGCGTTCGCCGCCGCCACCGCGTCGATCATCTGGCCGAACAGGAACGCCTGCGTCACCCGCTCGGCGTCGATCAACCGGCACACCTCCTCGGCCTCGAACGCCGGGGTGAACACGTTCGTGCCGCCGATCTGGAAGGTCGCCAGGCAGAACATCATCGTGCCCACGTGGAACAGGGGCCCGTTGTTGAGGAAAATGAAGCCGGGCTCCATCTGCCGGACGACCATCAGCGACATGCTGTGCGCCAGGAGCGCCGCGCTGCTGAGCAGGGCGGCGTTCGGCCGCCCCCCGAAGGCCGCCGTATAGAGGGCCAGCGTCGGCTCCCCGTCCTCCACCTGCGGAAAGTCCCGCAATGCCCCACCGGCGACCAGCGCCTCATACTCCTCCCCGGCCCGAACCCAAACCGCCGCACCGGGTGCGCCGGTCGCTGCGGTGTGGAGGGGGGTGGTGGATTCGGAGGGTTGCCAGATGACGGCGGCGGGGGCGAGGTCGTCGAGGATGAAGCGGAGTTCGTCCTCGGACTGGCGCCAGTTGGCCGGGCAGAAGACGGCGCCCAGTCGGGAGCAGGCGAGGAGGAGTTCGAGGACGGCGTGGGAGTTCTGGCCGAGCCACAGGACGCGGTCGCCGGCGGCGACGCCGCGGGTGGACAGGGCGTCCGCGAGGCGGGTGACGCGGGCGTCGAGGTCGGGGTAGGTGAGCCGTACGTCGCCGTCCACGGCGGCCGTCACCTGGGGGCGGCTGCGGGCGTGCTCGGCGAGGACGTCCGAGAGGGACAAGCTGTGCGGCATCTCTCCTCCAAGGGGCTCAGGCGAACGCAGGCATGACCTCGGCGGCGAAGAACCGCATGACCTTCTTCATCTCCTCCACCGGCATCGGCCTGGTGCTGCCGAAGTCGCACAGCAGGTTGGCGAACCCGGCGTCGCGCAGCAGGGTGATCTGGTCGATGACCCGCGCCGGATCCCCGATGACCTCCAGCTGCTCCCAGCGGAAGTCCGCGGAGACGGTGCCGCCCTTGAGGTAGCGGTCCTGGTAGTACTCGAAGCCCTGCGCGGCCCGGCCGGTGGCGGGGTCGATGGGGGCGCTGCGCTCGTTGAAGATGCGCGAGCGGTCGAAGGCCGCCTCGAACCTGGCCTGGTCCCGCCGGGCCTCCTCCACGCTCGGCGCCACGTACACGCTGCGCGCGACGACGAGCTCCGCGCCCGGCGGGTGCCCGGCGCGCGCCGCCGTCTCCTGCCAGGTCCGCGCCGCCTGGACGACCTTGCGGAAGGGCGCCGCCGGGTCGGCGAGGATGGGCAGCCCGCGTTCGGCGTACAGGGTGACGGTCTCGGGGGAGACCGCCGCGACGTGGACGGGCGGGTGGGGGTCCTGCACGGGCCGGGGCGCGAGCGACACCTCGGCGCCGGTCCGGTAGAACTTCCCTTCGTGCTGGTACGTCTCCCGCGTCCAGAGCCCGAGGATGACCTCCAGGGCCTCGTTGCACCGGTCCCGGGCCTCGGCCAGGTCGATGCCGAACCCCTCGAACTCGAAGCTCTGGTATCCCCGCCCGATCCCCAGGTCGAGCCGCCCGCCGGAGAGCACGTCGACCAGGGCGGCCTCCTCGGCGACGTGGATCGGGTCGTGCAGGGGGAGGACCACGATGCCGGTGCCGAGGCGGAGCCGGGAGGTGCGGGCGGCGGCGTGGGCGAGCATGGTGAACAGGTTGGGCACCACTCCGTAGTCACGGAAGTGGTGCTCGGCCAGCCGTACCCCGTCGAAGCCCAGCTCCTCCGCGAGCTCGATGAGCTCCAGGTGGTAGTCGTAGACGTCCTTGAAGCTCTGCCCGTCGAACCGGTGGAACAGGTGGAAGGTGGAGAACTTCATGCGGCGGCCTCTCAGCGGGGAACCAAGCGCTCGCTTGGGACATTACCACGCGCTTCGCGGCCTTTCCTAGGAGCGCCCGGCCGGCTGCGCGGCCGGGCACGCCCTACGCCGGGACGCCCGCCTTCTTGGCGGCCTGCTCGATGGCCACGAGCTCCTCGGCGGTGAAGTCGAGGCGGTCGACGGCGGCCACGTTGGTCTCCAGCTGCTCGGGGCTGGAGGCGCCGACGAGCACCGAGGTGACGCGGGGGTCGCGCAACGCCCAGGCCAGGGCGAGCTGGGCCACGGACTGGCCGCGTGCGGCGGCGATCCGGGAGAGCTCACCGACGAAGGCCAGCACCTCCGGCGTGACCCGGTCGGCGGTGAGGAAACGCCCTTCGGCGGCGCGCGAGTCGGCGGGGATGCCGTTCACGTAGCGGTCGGTCAGCAGGCCCTGCGCGAGCGGCGAGTAGACGACGCAGCCCATGCCCTCCTGTTCGAGCACGTCCAGCAGAGAGTCCTCGATGCGCCGGTTGAGCATCGAGTAGGGGGGCTGGTGCACGAGCAGTGGTGTGCCCAGCTCGCGCAGCAGCGAGGCGGCCTCGGCGGTGCGTTCGGGGGAGAAGTTCGACACGCCGACGTACAGGGCGCGGCCGGTGCGGACCATGTGGTCGAGCGTGGCCACCTGCTCCTGCAGCGGCGTGTCCTCGTCGTCGCGGTGCAGGTAGAAGATGTCGACGTAGTCGAGCTGGAGCCGGGCCAGCGACCGGTCGAGGGTGGCCAGCAGGTGCTTGCGGGAGTTGCCCTTGCCGTAAGGGCCGTCCCACATGGGGTTACTGCCCTTGGTGGTGATCACCGCCTCGTCGCGCAGCGACGTGGGGAAGATCCGCCCGAACGCGGCCTCGGCCGCGCCGATCGGCGGGCCGTAGCGGTCGGCGATGTCGAAGTGCGTGATGCCCAGGTCGAGTGCCTTGTGCATGATCGCACGCTGGGTTTCGAGCGGCTTGCCCTCGCCGAAGTTGTGCCACAGACCGAGTGAGACCGCCGGGAGCAGCAGACCACTACGGCCACACCTGCGGTACGGCTGGCGTTCGTATCTCAAGAAATGCCCCTTCAACGACGCGTTGTACTGGGTGACATACTGCCCCGTCGCCCAGGGCTGCCCGACGCCAGGGCTAGGCGAGCGCCGAGATCAGCCCGATGGTCAGCGCCGTGCGGTCGGGGATGTGCTCGACCAGCACGTGCTCGTGCCGCGCGTGCGCGCCGTCGCCCACCGCGCCCATCCCGTCGAGCACCGGCCGGCCCAGCGCCGAGACGAAGTTGCCGTCGCTGGCGCCGCCTACCGCCGTCTCCTCCAGCGTCCAGCCGAGCCCGGCCGCGGTGGCCTGCGCCTCCTTGAACAGCCGCTGGGACAGCGGGTTGGGCGTCATGGGCGGCCGGTTCCAGTCGCCGTTGACGGTGACCGTCACGCGCGGGTCGGCGGCCCGCAGGCTCGCGAACATCTCGTCGATGCGGCCCATCTCGGCGAAGTCCGTGACCCGCACGTCGACGCCGCAGGTGGCGATGCCCGCCGCCACGTTACGCCCGGTGCCGCCGCTGATCAGGCCCACGTTGACGGTGGTGCCGAGCTCAGGCGCGCCCGCGGCGGCGATCCGGGTGACGAGCTCGGCCAGCGCGTGGATCGCGCTGGCGCCCGCCGTCGGGTCGAGCCCGGCGTGCGCCTCGACGCCGGTGACGGTCACGTCGAAGATGCCCACGCCCTTGCGCGCGGTCTTCAACGCGCCGTGCGCCGACGCCTCGAACACCAGGCAGGCCAGGGCGTCCGCGCAGGCGGCCTCGATGTGCGGCCGGGAGACCAGGCTGCCGATCTCCTCGTCGCCGTTGAACAGGAACCGCACCCCGGGATGCGGCAGCCCGAGCTCGCGCAGCCCGCGCAGCGCCCAGACGGCCTGCACCAGGCCCGACTTCATGTCGAACGCGCCGGGGCCGGACACCTTGCCGTCCGCCACCGTGAACGGCCACCCGGCGAGCGTGCCGATGGGCCAGACCGTGTCGTAGTGGCACATCATAAGCACCGTGCCGGGCGCGGTCCCGTGGTAGGTGAGCTCGAGTACGTCACCGTACTGGCCGCCGTCGTGCAGGACCTCGTCGTCCGGCGTGCCGAGCCGCTCCGCCGCCAGCGTGCGCACCCCGCGCAGTCCCTGGACGAGCGCGGCCTTGTCATAGCTGTGGGTCTCCAGCTCCACCAGGGCCTTGAGGTCGTCCAGCATGGCGGGCAGTGCCTGCCGGGTCCAGTCGGTGATTGACACGAGGATCCTTCCGGGGGGGCCGAGCGATGTGCTGAACTCCCAGGATACGAACCCTCGGCGGACCGGGCCGACCGCGTAAGGTCCTCAAGGTGAAAGTCACGATGCCCGGCCTGACGGTCGCCGACCATGTGTTCACCGTGCCGCTCGACCACGCCGACCCCGGCGGCCGCACCATCGAGGTGTTCGCCCGCGAGGTGCGCGACCCCGCCGTGCGCGGGGACCTGCCGTGGGCGCTCTACCTGGAGGGCGGCCCCGGTCACCCGTCGCCCCGGCTGACCGGCCCCGGGCGCTGGCGGCACCTGCTGAAGACGCACCGGGTGCTCCTGCTCGACCAGCGGGGCACCGGCCGCAGCACCCCGATCACCGCCGCCACGGCGACGGGGAGCGACGCCGAGCTGGCCGCCTACCTGCGCCACTTCCGCGCCGACGCCATCGTGGCCGACTGCGAGCTCATCAGGAAGGCGCTCGGCGTCCGGACATGGGAGACCTGGGGCCAGAGCTACGGCGGCTTCGTCACCCTCACCTACCTCTCCCAGGCGCCGGAGGGCCTCAAGGCCTGCCACATCACCGGCGGACTGCCCGGCCTCGACGCCACGGCCGACGACGTCTACATCCGCACCTACGACCGGGTCCGCGCCAAGGTCCGGCGCCACTACCACCGCTATCCGGGCGACGAGGCCACGGCCACGCGGATCGCCGAGCACCTGGCGGCGGAGGAGGTGCCGCTGCCCGACGGCGACCGCCTCACCGTCGAACGGTTCCGGATGCTGGGCCAGAAGCTGGGCACCGGCGACGGATCCGAGCGCCTGCACTGGCAGCTGGAGGAGGCGTGGCGCGGAGACCGCCTCACCGACGCCTTCCGCTACGCGGTCATGGCCGAGACCGGCTTCATCGACACCCCCGGCTACGCCGTCCTGCACGAGCCGACCTACGCCCAGGGCGCGGCCACCCGCTGGGCCGCGCAGCGGGTGCGCCCGGCCGACTTCGACACGCCCACCATGCTCACCGGCGAGATGATCTACCCGTGGATGTTCGACGACATCCACGCGCTGCGCCCCTTCAAGGGCGCCGCCGAGCTGCTCGCCGCCGTCGCCGACTGGCCGCCGCTCTACGACCCGGACCGGCTCGCCGCCAACGAGGTGCCGGTCGCCGCCGTCGTCTATCACGACGACATGTACGTGGACGCCGCCCTCTCGCTGGAGACCGCCGGCCGGGTGGGGAACCTGCGTGTCTGGGTGACGAACGAGTGGGAGCACGACGGCGTCAGGGTCGCCGCCGACCGGATCGTGCCCCGGCTCATGCGGATGGTGACGGACCCACCGTAGACTCACGCAGCGGAAGCCGTACCTCGAACCAGGTGTCGCCCGGCGTCGAGCGGACCTTCAGCTCGCCGCCGTGCCGCCCGGCCACGATCCGGTAGGAGATGTCCAGCCCGAGCCCGGTGCCCTGGCCGACGGTCTTCGTGGTGAAGAACGGCTCGAAGATCCGGTCCCTGATCTCCTCGGGCACGCCGGGGCCGGTGTCGCCGATCTCGATGATCGCCTCGTCCTCGTCGTGCGCGGTCCGGACGGTCAGCGTGCCCTCCTCGCCCATGGCGTCGAGCGCGTTGTGCATCAGGTTGGTCCAGACCTGGTTGAGCTCGCCGCCGTAGGCGGGGATCGACGGCAGCGTCCGGTCGTAGTCGGTCACCACGCTGATGCCCGGCGGGATCTTGCCGCGGAAGATGGCGATCGTGCTGTCGAGCAGCTCGTGCACGTCGAGCACCTGGAACGGCGCCCGGTCCATCTGGGAGTACTGCTTGGCCGACCGGATCAGTGAGGTGATCCGCTCGGTCGCCTCGGTGACCTCGTTCAGCATCTGCGAGATCTCGACCGCCTCCGACAGCCAGCGCAGCGCGGCGGGCGCGTGCTCCTCGCCCACCTTCGTCCGCACCTTGGCCAGGTGCTCCTTGCCGAACCCGGCGTTGACCAGCGCGGGGGCGAGATCCCAGGCGTCCTGTACGCCGAGCTCGTCCAGCGCCTCACCGAGCTCGTCCTCGGCGTCGGAGATCTCCATCGGGCTGCGGGGGGCCAGCGTGCCGACCGCCTCCATGCACGCCTCCTGCAGCTCCACCAGCGTGCGCAGCCGCTGCGGCGGGATGCCGTCCTCGGCGAGCTGGGCGAGCTCCACGCGGGAGGACCTGATCAGCGAGTGCAGCTCGCTCACCGCGCGCACGGCCGCCGCGGCCGGGTTGTTCAGCTCGTGGGTGAGCCCTGCGGTGATCGTGCCGAGCGCGGTCAGCCGCTGCCGCCGGTCGATGATCTCGCGCTGCATCCGCCCGCCGGACTGCAGGCCGTCGAGCAGGTGCATGGCCATCGGGAACCACTCGGTCACGATGTAGGCGAACTTCCTGGCCGGCAGGATGAACACCCGTGACGGCGCGGTCGCGCGCAGCGTGTGCTGGTAGGTCTGGGGGGCCCGGTCGCCGAGGTAGGCGGAGGTGGCGCCGCCGTACACCCCGGGCTGGGAGGCGCGCGGCATGGCGACCGTGCCGGCGGTGACGGTCTCGGAGACCATCTGCACCTCGCCCTCCACCAGCACCGCGAAGCACTCGGCCGGCTCGCCCTGGCGGACGATCTCCGCGTCCTGCTCGAAGGACTTGATCTCACCGCTGCTCGCCAGCTTGGTGAGCTGCTCGTCGGTCAGGCGCTCGAACAGGAACAGCTTGCGTAGCTCGTCGATGTCCACTTTCGTCATTGTTTCTCCAGGTAGCGGTGCACGAGCGCGACGGCCATCGCGCCCTCTCCGACGGCGGAGGCCACTCTCTTGATCGACTCTGCCCGCACGTCCCCGGCGGCCAGCACTCCCGGCACGTTGGTCTCCAGGAAGTACGGCTGGCGCCTGAGCGTCCAGTTACGCGGTCGCTGATCACCCTGTACGAGGTCCGGGCCGGTCAGCAGGAAGCCCTTGTCGTCCCGCTCGACGGTGTCGCCGAGCCAGGAGGTGTAGGGCTTGGCGCCGATGAACACGAACAGCCACTGGGCCTCGACCGTCCGCTCCTCGCCCTTGGTCGAGATCGACAACCGCTGCAGGTGCCCGTCGCCCTGCCCGCCGGTGACCTGGGATTCCAGATGCACCTCGATGTTGTCGACCGCATGGATCTGCTCGATGAGGTAGTGAGACATGGATTTCTCCAAACCGTCACCCCTCACCAACAAGTGCACCCGGCTGGCGAATCCCGCCAGGTAGACGGCCGCCTGCCCGGCCGAGTTGGCGGCGCCCACGATGTAGACCTCGCTGTCCTTGCAGGAGGGCGCCTCGGTCAGCGCCGCGCCGTAGAACACGCCCCTGCCGACGAAGTCGTCCAGGCCGGGGGCGTCCAGGCGGCGGTAGGTCACGCCGGTGGCCAGGATGACCGCGTGGGCGGCGATCTCCCGGCCGTCCTCGAACCCGATGACCCGCGCCTGGCCGCGCGGCTCCAGGTGGGTGACGCTGCGCGCGGTCAGCAGTTCGGCGCCGAACTTCAGCGCCTGCCTGCGCGCCCGGTCGGCGAGCTGCTGACCGGAGACGCCGTCGGGGAAGCCCAGGTAGTTCTCGATCCTGGAGCTCTGGCCCGCCTGACCGCCGGAGGCGTGCGCCTCGACCAGCACGGTGTTGAGCCCTTCGGAGGCGCCGTAGACCGCCGCGCCCAGCCCGGCCGGGCCGCCGCCGACCACGATCAGGTCGTAGAAGTCCGTGGCGGGGGTGGTCGACAGGCCCACGGTCGAGGCCAGCGTGGACTGGTCGGGAGCCTGCAGCATCTCCCCCTCGGCGGTGACCACCAGCGGCAGGCGGCAGTCCTGGCCGGCCGCCGCCACGAGCTGGGCGCCGTCCGGGTCCTCGGTCAGCATCCACTGGTAGGGGACGTGGTTGCGGGCCAGGAAGTCACGCACCTTGTAGGACGGCGCGGACCAGCGGTCGCCCACCACCCGCAGCTCCGCCACCTGCACCCGGTCGGTGCGCTGCCAGGCGTCGAGCTGGCCGTCGATCACCGGGTAGAACTTCTCCTCCGGCGGATCCCACGGCTTGAGCAGATAGTGGTCCAGGTCGACCACGTTGATGGCCTGGATCGCGGCGTCGGTGTCGGCGTAGGCCGTCAGCAGCACCCGGCGGGCGAACGGGTACATGTCCATGGCCGCCTCGAGGAACTGCACGCCGTTCATCTGCGGCATCCGGTAGTCGGCGAGGATGGCGGCCACCTCGTCACCGCGCAGCCGCATCTCCTTGACCGCCTCGATGCCCTGCGGCGCCGTCTCCGCGCGGACGATCCTGTACTGCTGGCCGTACCTGCGCCGGAGGTCGCGGGCGACCGCCCTCGACACGCCCGGATCGTCGTCGACCGTCACGATGACCGGCTTGTCCATGCCCCCGCCTTCCAATCGTTCCTTACTGCAAGGATGTCATGAGCGTCCGAATTGTAGGGATTCATTCCCACGGTCCCGGGTCACGCGATGACCCGGCTCTCACCACCGTCCACCAGCACCGAAACCCCGTTCATGTACGACGCGCGCTCGCTCGCCAGGAACGCCACCACGTCGCCCACCTCCTCGGGCCGCCCGATCCGGCCCAGCGGCACGGCGGAGGCCCGCTCGGCCATCGCCTCCTCGCCCCCCACCAGGTCCCGCAGCCGCTCGGTGTCGATCGAGCCCGGCATCACGTTGTTGACCAGCACCCCGTCACCGCCGACCTCACGCGCCAGGGTACGCACCAGCCCGGCCACCGCCGAACGGGTGGAGTTGGACAGGGCCAGCCCGTCCAGCGCCTCGCGGGCGGACCGGCTGGTGATCGTGACGATCCGGCCCCACCCCCGCTCGCGCATCTCCGGCAGCACCGCCCGCGCCAGCCGCACGGTGCCGAGCAGGTTGCGCTGGATCGCCAGCTCCCAGTCGGCCATGCTCGCGTCCACGAACCTGCCGGCGGGCGGTCCACCGGCGTTGGCCACCAGGATGTCGACCGGGCCGACCACGTCGCGCGTCTCCCGGACGACCCGCTCGGCGGCCTCCGGGTCCTCCACGTCGGCGAGCACCGCGTGCACCACGCCGCCGAATTCCTGCAGCTCCACCACCGCGTCCGCGAGCCGCTCGGGGTTGCGGGCGCTCACGCAGACGTGGCAGCCCTCCCGCGCGAGACTCTTGGCGGCGGCCAGCCCGATGCCCGCGCTGCCACCCGTGACGAGTGCGACCTTGCCTTTGATGCCGAGATCCATGGGGGCGACTATAGATCCCCGCGGGCGCGTCAGGAGGAGGGGCGCACCCGCAGAAGCTTGTCCGGATTGAGCAGAGTGTAGAGCCCCCGGATACGGCCTTCGTCCACGTCGATCGCGACCAGCTGGCGGTTCTCGCCGAGGTGCGTCCAGAGCACCGGGTGCCCGTTGGCCTCGCCGAGCGTGGTGTCACCGTAGGGATAGCGGGACATCAGCCCGGCCAGGAACGCCAGCACCTTGCGCCGGCCGTGGATCGGGCGCAGCGCCGCCCTGACCCGGCCGCCGCCGTCGCTCCAGGACACGACATCCTCGTGCAGGAGCTCGGTGAGCGCCTCCAGGTCGCCGCCGCCCGCCGCCTCGATGAACCTCGTCAGCAGCCGCGCGTGCTCGCCGGCCGATGGCCGGAACCTGTCGCGGCCCTCGCTCAGCCGCACCGAGGCCCGGTGGTGCAGCTGCCTCGCGTTGACCACCGAGGTGCCGACGATCTCCGCGATCTGGTCGTACGGCAGCTCGAAGGCCTCCCGCAGGACGAACGCCGCCCGCTCGGGCGGTGAGAGGCGCTCCATCAGGTGCAGCGTCGCCAGCGACACCGTGTCGCGCAGCTCGGCGGTGTCCAGCGGGCCCGCCTCCGCCGTCGTAACCGGCTCGGGCAGCCAGGGGCCGGTGTAGGCCTCCCGCTTGACCCTGGCCGAGCGGAGCTGGTCCAACGCCAGCCGCGACACCACGGTCACCAGGAAGGCCCGGGGCTCCTCGATGTCGCTCCGGTCCGTGCCCGACCAGCGCAGCCAGGCCTCCTGCACCACGTCCTCGGCGTCCCACATGCTGCCGAGCAGCCGGTAGGCCAGTCCGGTCAGCGTCGCCCGATGGGCCTCGAAATCCTCGACCTGACTCACTCTTGGCAGCGTAGTCATCCCGGCCGGAGCCCAGCGGGTGGGTGGAAATACGGCGGCAGGCGTGATGAGCTGGGCGGGTGGCACGCAACTTAGTCCTGTCGGGAGGCCCGTTCCACGACTTCGACGCCACGTCGGCGGCGCTCACCGAGGTGCTGGCCGAGGTGGGGGTCGAGTCCGAGATCACCGAGGACATCGCCGGCGCGCTGAGCGAGCCGTCGGAGGTCCAGCTCATCACCGTCAACGCGCTGCGCTGGCAGATGAACGCCGACCGCTTCGCCGACCTGCGCGACCGATGGAGCTTCCGGCTCCCGGCCCAGGCCCGCACGACCCTGCTGGACCACCTCGACCGTGGCGGCGGCCTGCTGTGCATGCACTCGGCGGCGATCTGCTTCGACGACTGGCAGGGCTGGTCGCGGGTGCTCGGCGGCTGCTGGGACTGGTCCACCTCGCACCACCCGCCGCTCGGCTGGACCGGCGTGCGGACGCACGGCGGCCACCCGGTGGTGGAGGGGCTGCGCGACTTCGACCTCGTGGACGAGGTCTACAGCGACCTCGACGTGCTGCCCGACGTGCGCCCGCTCGCCTCCTCGCGCGGCCAGCCGCTGATGTGGGCCCGTCCCGTACGGCGCGGCCGGGTGTTCTACGACGCGCTCGGCCACGACACCCGCTCCTACGGCAACGAGATCCACCGCACCCTGCTGCAACGGGCCGCGTTGTGGCTGCTGAAGCGCCCCGTGACGGTCACGGACTGAAGAATGTCACAGGCGCCTGAGATCCTCGGGGCGTGGAACTCGTAGAACGCGTCGACGAACAGGACGATGTGCTCGGCGTGGTCGAGCGCGCGGAGGCGACCGGCAGAGGCTGGCTGCACCGGATCGCCACCACGATCTGCCGTGACGAGCAGGGCCGGATCCTCGTGCACCGGCGCCCCGGCCACCTCGCCCGCTTCCCCGGCTACTACGACGTGACGGTGGGCGGCGCCGTCGGGGTCGGGGAGGCCTACGCGCAGGCGGCGGCCAGGGAGCTGGCCGAGGAGCTCGGCGTGCGGGTGCCGGTGCGGCCGGTGCTCAAGTTCCTCTGCCGGGGCGTGGCCGGCCCCTACTGGCTGGGGGTGCACGAGGCCGTCGTCCCGCGCGAGCCGCGCCCGGATCCGGAGGCGATGTCCTGGCACGGCTGGATGAGCGAGGACGAGCTGCGGCTGGCGGTGTGGCGCTGGCCGTTCATCCCGGACGGCCAGGACGCCTTCTGCCGCTACCTCGCCGCCTGCGCCGCGCCACGCTGAGCGGCCGCGCCACCCCACGCGGGCCGCGACATGCGGGTCAGCGGGCGAAGCGGCGGGCCGACTCCGACTCCTGGGCCAGGCGGCGCAGCGCGTCGAAGGCCCGGCCGTACAGGACCGTGCCCAGCACCAGGGCCTCCACGGCGGCGTCGCGCGGGCCGTCGTAGGGGATCGTGTCCAGCTCGACCTCGGTGACCAGCCGATCGGCCGCCTCGGCGTACGGCGTCAGGTCGGCGGCCAGGCCGAGCTGGCGCATCCTGATCACCGTCTGCGCCAGCTCGTTCCTGGCCGGGGCCTCGGGCGTGACCTGCCAGCCCAGGCGGTCGAGCAGGGCGTCCACCTGGGCGCGGGCGGTGTCCCATTCGGGGGTCGGCTCGGGCGCGACCGTGGGGCTCAGGGCGTACTGCGCGGTGCCGAGCAGCTGGTGGACCGGCAGAGACTCGTCCTGCACCGCGTCGACCACCTTCTTGATCGCGGCGACCGGCAGCCTGCCCACCTCCAGGAGTGCCCTGATCAGGCGGAGCCTGCGCAGGTGGGACTCGTCGTAGTCGGCACGGGTGGCCGCCACCTGCTCGCCCTGGTGGAGCAGGCCCTCACGGAGGTAGTACTTGATCGTGGGGATGGCCACGCCGGACCTGGTGCTCAGCTCGGACATGCGCATCTGGTGGATACTACCGCTATCCAGATCGGGCCAGGTGCCGGGCCGCGCTGATCAGGTCGTGCACGTCCGCCTGACGGTTCCACAGCAGGACGACCTCGATCGGCGGCACCTCCTCGGCGATCGGCACGAACGTCAGCCGCTCCGGCACCGGAGTGCCGTCACGCACGCAGAGGGCGTAGCCGGCTCCCTCGCTCACCATGGCGATGGCCAGATCGTGGGTGGCGGCGGCGGGGCCGAGCCGGGGATGCAGGCGCTGCCGTACGAACGCCTCCAGGAACCGGCGGGCGCCGGCCACCGCCTCCGACTCGGGCATGATCAGCGGCTCGCCCGCCAGCGCGGCGAGCGACAGCCGCTTCTGCGAGGCGAGCCGGTGGTCGCGCCTGAGCAGCGCACGCACGGGGGCGCGGTGCACGAGCATCCGGGCCACGCCGCGCGGCAGGGAGCCGGGCGCGTACCCGAGCCCCGCCTGGATCGCGCCGTCCATGATGGAGATGATCTGCTCGGCCGTGCCCATCGGAGCCACCCGGGGGCCGGCGTGGTGAATCTGCGACAGCAGCCGGGCCACCACGTCGCTCAGTCCGTCGGCCACCCCGAGCCGGGTCGTCCGCTCCTCGGTGCGGGCGGCGAGCATCGCCCGCTCGAAGGCGTCCACCGCGACGGTGGCCTGCGCGAGGAACACCTCGCCCGCCTCGGTGAGCCGCACGCCACTGGAGGAACGGGTGAAGATCTCCACCCCGACCTCCTTCTCCAGCGCCTTCAGCTGCTCCGACAGGGTGGGCTGGGCGATCCGCAGGATGGTCGCGGCACGACGCAGGCTGCCCGCGCGGGCGATCGTGATCGCGTAGCGGATATGGCGTAAATCCATCGCTCACCTCGGGGTGAAGGTGATGGGCTCTTGATGATCGCACTTCATCTGACATATGTGGATAGCCGGAGTGAAGAGCGTCAGTTGACCAAGGGTGAGGATATTCACCCTTTACGAGGTTTGTCGCGGTCTGTTCCCGAGCAAGCGCTTGGCTTGATGGCCCATGCGGCGATAGCGTGTCCGGCAGGAGGTGGCCATGCAGCCCTTCGCCGGGCGGGCGGCCGTCGCCGGGATCGGCATGACGGCGCTGACCCGTGCCTCCGGCCGCACCGAGCTGGAGCTGGCCGTCGAGGCGTGCCGGGCGGCCTGCGCCGACGCCGGGATCGAGGCCCGTGAGGTGGACTCGGTGCTCAGCTATCACCTGAACGACTCCGTGCCCGTGACCCAGGTCGCCCGTGCGCTGGGCATGGAGCGGCTGGGCTGGCACAACGACCTGGCGGGCGGCGGCACCCAGGCGGCCTCGATCCTGGGGGATGCGGCCATGCTGATCCACGCCGGTCTAGCTCGAAATATCCTCATTTATCGCGCTTTGAACGGTCGTTCCGGGAAGCGGATGAATGCCGTGTCCACCGGGCCCCAGGAGCGGTTCACGTACGGGATGGCCGGCCCGATCCCGATGTTCGCCATGGCCGCGACCCGCTACCTGCACGAGACCGGGCTCGGCGAGCGGCACCTGCACGCCGTCGTCGCCCAGTCCAGGGCCAACGCCGCCGCCAACCCGCGCGCCCTCAGGCGCGAGCGGCTGCCGTACGAGGACTACCTGGCCAGGCCGTACGTCTGCACGCCGCTGCGCACGGTGGACTGCTGCCAGGAGACCGACGGCGCCTGCGCGCTGCTGATCAGCGGCGTGCTGGACGGGCCGCGCGTCCAAGCGGTCGTACGCGGGGGCGGGCTGGGCAGCTCCGCCATGGACCGCGCACCGGACGTCACGGCGGTCTTCTCCGCGTACGTGGCGCCGGCCCTGTGGCGGGCCTCGGGGATGCGGGCGTCGGATGTGGACGTGGCGATGCTGTACGACGCGTACTCGTGGCTGGTGCCCCGGCAGCTGGAGGACTTCGGGGTCGTGGGGCGGCCCGAGCTCGGGCCGTACCTGATGGAACGGCGGCACGCCTGGGTGAACCCGCACGGGGGGCTGCTGTCGGAGGGGTACGTGCACGGCCTGAACAACGTGGCGCAGGCCGTGCGGGAGCTGAGGGGCGGGCGTGCGGTGGCGCTGGTGACGGGGTTCGGCGGGAGTTACGGGAGTGCGGCGCTGCTGGCGAGCTGACGCACGCTCGCTTTCCTCTGTCGCAGACGTGGGTGACCTTCTGCAGGCCCGGCTTGCCTATGGTCGTGCCCTGCGGTCAGTGTCCGCCAGTGACCGGCGCGGGCGGGACGGCGGAAGCGGGCGTCGGGTTCTGCTTGCGGAAGGTCAGGAACAGCGCGGCTCCGACGACGACGGAGAGCACCCCCAGCGCGCCGATGCCGCCCTGCAGACCGCCGGTGAAGACCGCCAGCCCCGCCACGACGAGAGGGGAGAGGAACTGGCCGACGTACGCCGTGCCCGTCCAGAGCCCGGTGCCGCGCCCGCGCTGGGGGAACTCGACGTTGTCCAGCACCCAGGAGATGAGGGTGGGAAAGAGCAGGCCGCTGGCGAATCCGGTGATGACGGCGCCGGCCATCACCACCGTGACGCTCGACGAGGCGAAGACGATGACGAGCCCGAGTCCCGATGCCGCGAACTCGATGGGCAGGAGCACCCGCCTGCCCAGCCTCGCGAACCGCCCGTAGAGCGCCGCGCCGACGGCGATGGCGATGGCGAGCACACCGGTCAGCAGGCCGGTGGTCGCGGTGGACGTGATCCCGATCGAGGTCAGCACGGTGGACAGTTGAACGATGAGGATATAGAAGACGACGCCGCCGAACAGCGTGACCCCGCACGGCGCGGCGAGCGCGCGCCACGGAGTGCCGGCCGGACGCGGATCCGCCGGCTCCGACGACCGCTGGGGCGACCACAGGAGCCACGTCATCGGGACGACGAGCACCAGCGCGATCGCGTAGACCCAGAACGGCGCCCGCCAGCCCCCGACCCCCAGCGCGCCGCCGAGCGCGATGAAGACGACCCCGCCCAGCGACGCCGTCGTCGCCTGGAGACCGATGTAGCGGTCGCGCTTCTCCTTCCAGTAGTCGCCGATCAGCGTGATCGCCGCCGTCGCGATGCCGGCCTCGAACACGCCGACGAACACGCGGCTGACGATGATCGAGCCGATGTCGTCGAGCCAGAGGGGCGCGGTGCCGGCGACCGCGTAGCCGGCCATGCCGACCTGCAGCACCCGCAGCCGGCCGAGCCGGTCGACGAGCTGCCCGGCGAACGGCGCGGTCAGCCCGATGACGAGCGCGGGGACGGTCAGCACGATCGGCACCAGGACCTCGACGCCCGGCACGGATGCGAAGTGCTGGGCGATGAGCGGGAGCACGGGTGCGATCAGGACCGCCCCGAGCACGGGCATGGAGCTGGCCGCCAGCAGCAGGATGAGTTGTGGCAGCCCTGCGGTTCGGGAGGCGTCGGTGTTCATGGGGACCTCACGGCGTTGGGGGGTGGAGTGGGACGGATTCAGGGACGCGTGCGAGGGCGGGACCGGGCCTTCGGGATCAGATGCGGTTCGCGTCCGGCGACGACCGTGTTGCGGAGGGTGCCGAGCCCCTCGACCGTCATCGTGACCACGTCTCCGGGCTGCAGCGGGGGCAGGTCGGTGCGGCCCCGGCCCCACAGCTCGGCGAGGCAGCCGCCGTTGCCGCAGGTGCCGGAGCCGAGGACGTCACCGGGACGGACCTCGGTGCCGCGGCTGGCGTAGGCGACGAGGTCCTCGAACGGCCAGCTCATGTTGGAGAGCAGGTCACGGCCGATCTCGACGCCGTTGACCGCGACCGTCATGCCGAGCGCGAGGAAGCCGTCGACGTCGCGGTAGGGCTCGAGTTCGTCGGCCGTGACCAGAACGGGCCCGAGCGTGGTGGCGAAGTCCTTGCCCTTGCAGGGCCCGAGGCGGACGGCCATCTCGCGGAACTGGAGGTCACGTGCCGACCAGTCGTTGAAGATCGTGTAGCCGGCGATGTGCGCGGACGCGTCGCCGGGGGCGATGTCGGCGCCACCCCGGCCGATGACGGCCGCGACCTCGCACTCGAAGTCCAGCCGGGAGCAGCCGGGCGGCACTGCCACATCGTCGTGCGCGCCGACGAGCGCGTACGGGTTGGTGAAGTAGAACGTCGGTGCCTCGTACCACTCCGCTCCCACACCGGCCCCGGATGCCATCCCCTCGACGTGCTCCTCGAACGCGACGAAGTCGCGCACCGTGGGTGCCTCGACCGGTGGCAACAGCCGCAGCCCGGCCAGCGGGACGGCGTCGCCGTCGGCCACGGCGCGGGCTCCGGCGTCGCTGAGTCCGTCGGTACGGAGCAGGTCGAGCACCGTGGTCCCGGCAGGGAGGCGCAGCAGTGTGTCGTCCTGCACCACTCCGCACCGCACCTGCCCGTCGGCTTCTGAGACCGTGGCGAAACGCATCGTCCGGCCCTCAGACGGGCGGGGCCATGAACAGGCCCTTGTCCGGGTCGTTGAACGACTTCCTCGCGACGAACTCGTCCATCCGGTTGGCGGTGCCCCACTGGTCGGCCACATCGGGATCGGAGAGATCGTGCAGGCCGGGGTGCCAGGCGTCCTCGTCCAGGCGCTCCAGCTCGGTCGTGTACTCGATCGTGTTGCCCTGCGGGTCGAGGAAGTACGAGAAGGTGTTGTTGCCGGCCTTGTGCCGGCCCGGTCCCCAGATCTTCTCGACCCCGGCCCGCAGGAGACGGCCGGTACCCCGCATGTACTCGTCGATCCCGCGCAGCTCGAAGCTCGCGTGGTGCAGGGACGGGTGCGGGCAGCGGGCGATCGCGAAGCTGTGGTGCCACGGGTTGCACCGCAGGAACCACATCATGTGACCATTGCGCGGGTGGGTGAGGATGTCCGAGAGCGCGAAGCTGAGGTGGCGCTCGTAGAACGCGACGGTGGCCTCGGGATCGGCGGAGTTGACCACCACGTGCGACAGGCGCACCGGGATCGACTCGCCCTCCTCGATCTTGCGGTGGGTTCGCTGGGCGACATCGGCGGAGATCTCGACGGTACGGCCCTCGTTGTCGAAGAACCGGAACCCGTAGCCGCCGCCGGGCGTCGTCAGCGCTCCCGGCTCCGACACGAGCGTCACGCCGTCCCGCGCCAGCCGGCCGGCGAGTGTGTCGACGTCGGCCTGGGTCGCGGCACCGAACGCGATGAGGTCGATGCGCTTGTCGACGGACTGACGAAGGCGCATGACGTACTGCTCGGGCGAGCCCTCCGCGGCGAGGAAGGACAGCCCGGAGTCCGTGGCGACTTCTGTGAGACCCCACTGGCCGGTGTAGAACGCCTGCTGGGCGGCCAGGTCGGGCACGGCGAGGTCGACGTGCCGTATGTGCGTGATCAGGCGTGGAGGCGCCGTGTCGGACATCAGGATTCCTTTCCGGGGACGAGCCCCAGCTTCTGTGCGGTGCCGCCGGCGATCGCGGCCCGGTCGTCCGCGTCCAGTCCGGCGGCGTCGAGGCGGGCGAGCGGATCGGGCACGCCCATGTCGAAGGGGTGGTCGGAGCCGAGCACGACCCGGTCGGCGCCCACGGCCGCGACCAGAGCGCGCAGCGCCTGCGGGGTGTGGACGAGCGAGTCGAACCAGATCCGGCGCAGGTACGCCGAGGGTGCTTCGGCGCATTGCCGGGCCTCGCTGCGCACCTGCCAGGCGTGGTCGGAGCGGCCGAGATAGGTGGGCAGGTAGCCGCCGCCGTGTGCCGCGACCACCCGCAGGTCCGGGTGGCGGTCCAGGACCCCCGAGAAGATCAGATGCGAGAGGGCGACGGCGTTCTCGACCGGTTGCCCGACCGTGTTGGCCAGGTAGAACCGGTCGAGCCGCTCATCGAGCGAGCAGCCGAAGGGGTGCAGGAACACCACGGCGGCAGTCTCGGCGGCCCGCGCCCAGAACGGGTCGAGGCGCGCGTCCGATAATTCGACGCCGGGAGCGAAGGAGGAGATCTCGACGCCCTTGAGCCCGAGACCGAGGGCATCGTCGAGAGCGGCGACGCACAGATCGGGATGTTGCAGGGGGACCAGCCCGAATCCCACCAGCCGGTCGGGAGCCTGGGCGACGACGGCCGTCACGCCCCGGTTCGCCGCCCGGCACACCGCGGTCGCGAGATCGGGGCGGGCCCAGTAGTGGTAGTGCGACGGGGACGGCGAGACGACCTGCACGTCCACGCCCGCCGCGGCCATGTCGGAGAGGCGCCGCGCCACGGTCGTCAGTGCGGGCAGGGCCGCCCGGACCATCTGCCCCGACACCGCCATCGACTCCGCGCCGTGGCGCCGCGCCTCCAGCGCGCGGAGCTCGGCGAGCTCCGGCTCGTCGGCGACCAGCGCCTCCACCTCGGCGACGAGGCAGTGGGCGTGCACGTCGATCACGAGGTCCCTTGACTCGATGGGCGCGTTCACGGCTGCTCCATGAGCAGGGAGTGGACCCGGCCCATCAGTCCTGGCAGGTCGCCGCGCTCGCCGGCCAGCAGCCATCGGCACATCTGCACCGAACCCTCGACCACCGTGCGGGCGCGGTCGAGCCGGCGTGCGGTGAACGCCGACCACAGGTCCTCGTCCAGGGTGTCGCGGGTGGTGAGCAGCTCGGCCAGGACCAGCGCGTCCTCCAGCGCCTGAGCAGCACCCTGGGCCAGCGTCGGCGGGCAGCAGTGGGCGGCGTCGCCGATCAACACCGTGCGGCCGCGGTGCCACGGCCCGTCCAGGAGATGCCACTCGAACCACGTGTAGTTCACCCGGGACGGGTCGGTCAGGTTCTCGCGGATGTCGTCCCACGCGCCGTGGTAGTGCTCGGCGAGCCCGCGCATGGTGGCCAGCCGCTCATCGGCGGAGAGCGCGCTGCGGTCCCGCGCGTCCTCGACGAGGTAGGCGTAGAGCGTGTCCTCACCGGTCGGGCAGTACCCGGCGATGTAGGCCGCGCCGCCGTAGCAGAGGTCGGTGCGGGTCACCGACGGCGGCCGCCGCGCGAACGCGCGCCAGATCCCCATGCCCACCGGTTCGGTCCTCAACTGGACGCCGAGCGTGTCACGGGTCCACGACCGCACCCCGTCGGCACCCACGACGAGGTCGTAGCGAGCGCGCGTGCCGTCGGAGCACCCGAGGTCGACCCCGTGGTCGTCCTGCTCGAGCGAGACGGGCCGGACACCGGTCCGCACCCTCGCGCCCAGGCCGGCAGCGCGCTCGACGAGCAGGCGCGCCAGGTCGGGGCGGTGGATCCCCACCGTGGCAGGAAGGTCCGGACCGCCTGTCCGGGTGTCGGTCATCTCGGCCAGAAGCGCGCCGTCCGGCGTGCGCAGGGCGGCCGAGTCGAAGGCGTACCCCGCCTGCTCGACCCCTTCCCACACCCCGAGGCGACGCAGCACGCGCAGTGCGTTGCCTTGCAGCGTGACACCCGACCCGAGGGCGCCCACCTCCGCCGTGGTCTCGATGACGTCCACCGGCACGCCGGCTTCGGCGAGGAGGATGGCGACGCCCAGACCGGCGATTCCGGCGCCGATGATCCCGACGGACTCGACCGCGGTCACGGCGCGACCACCCGCGTGCGCTGAACGCCCAGCCCGGTGATCGTGCCGGTCATGACGTCGCCCGCGCGCAGCAGACGGCCGTGGGCGATGCCGTTGCCCGCCGGGCTGCCGGTGAGCAGCAGGTCACCGGGCCGCAGTGGGGTCGTTCGCGACGCGGCCGCGACGATCGCGGCGACGTCGCAGATCATGTCTTCGGTGGACTCGTCCTGCATGACCTCTCCGTTGAGCTCGAGCCGGACCCGCGGGTGCTCGGGCACGAACTCCGCGGGCACCAGGTAGGGGCCGAGCGGGGTGAAGCCAGGAGCGTTCTTCGCGCGGAACCAGTCGGAGCCGATCGCCGGCATGTCGCGGCGGAACACCAGGTCACGCGTGGTCAGGTCGTTGGCGATCGTGTAGCAGGCGACGTGTTCGAGGGCGCGCTCGCGATCCACGCGGAACGCCTCCCGGCCGATCACGACGGCCAGTTCGAGCTCCCAGTCGTGCTGCTGCGAGTAGGCGGGGAGCACGACGTCGTCGTAGGGGCCGGTGATGGCCGAGGGCAGTCCGATGAACAGGTACGGCTCGCTGTCGGCGGTGCGGCGCTCCATCGCCGCCGTGGCCTCGGCTCGCACCTCGGACTCGGGCCGGTCACTGGCGGCGTGCTTGACCGCGAGCTCGACGACGTGCGTGCGATAGTTGGCTCCGGCCTGCAGGACCTGCCCCGGCACGAACGGACGCCGGAGGTGTTCTTGCTCCAGCGGGCGGGTGGCCTGGTCGGTCAGCGTGCGCAGCGTCCGTAGCACCGAGTCCCAGTCCTGCAGGAGCGCGTGCACGGTCGGCCCGAGGTCGGAGAGGTCACGCCAGGCAGGGTCCCCGTCAAGATCAACGACCAGCGCGGGCCGCTCCGCGGTGCCGTCGGCGACCGTGGCGAGGGCGAAAGGGGCAACCACAAGTGGTCCTTCCATCCATGTGCTGTGATGGCCACCACTGTCTGCCCGACCAACCGCATCGGGGAAGCTGAAATAGCTGATGCCCCACATCAGGCAGACGAATGTCGTTTCAGCAGGCGGTGCTTCCCCCGCGAACCCTCAGGTTCGTCGGTCGAGGTGCCGGGTCGTCTCGGTGAGGACCGACCGCAGCCAGGCGTGCTCCGGGCTGCGGGTGTGCAGCGGATGCCACCAGAGCGTCTCCACCACCGGCACCACGTCCCAGGGACAGGTGAGCACCCGGAGCCGGTTGCCGGAAGCCAGCGCTTCCGCCAGGTGACGCTGGACGAGCCCGAGCCGGCGGCTTCCGACGATGTAGAACGGCAGGACGAGGAAGCTCTCGACGACCACCTGGACCCTGGGCTCGATGCCCAGTTGCTCCAGCTGTCGCACGGCGGACAGGAAACGGGTCGGTCCGTGGTAGGTGAGCACCCACGGCATCTCGGCGACGTCCGCCATGGTCAGGGCATCACCGACGGCATCGTTGTCCTGATCGGCCACGCACACCCATTCGTCGGTGAACAGGTCGACCGAGGGGAGGTTGAACACGAATCCGCGCGGCAGGATCATGCCGTCCACCCCACGGAGCCAGTCGGCCGGGGTGTCCGTCAGGGTGCTCGAATGACTCTCGAACCGCAGCGAGACACCCGGGGCCTGGTCCGCGAGCACCTGCGCGACCCGCGGACCGATCACGGCCATGGCGTAATCCGAGGCCTGCACGGTGAAGGTGCGCCTGGAGGTCGCCGGATCGAACACGGCCTCACTGGCGAACACGCGCTCGACCTCGTTCAGTGCGTGTGAGGTGCGGAGCCGCAGGGTCTGGGCGAGCGGGCTCAACTCGGAGGTGTTGCCTGAACGGATGAGCAGGGGATCGTCGAAGTGCCGCCGCAACCGGGCGAGCGCGGCCGAGAGGGCGGGCTGGGACAGGCCCAGGCGCGCGGCCGCGCGCGTCACCGACCGCTCCTCCAGCAACACGTCCAGCGACACCAGGAGGTTCAGGTCCAGGTTCGACAGGTTCACGGCGGCCTCCACATCGCGCTCCCTTTCAGGGTATTCAGCCCAACCGATGACGGAGGTGCAGGTCATCAGTCGCACTGATGGCAGGTATACGCGAAATCAGCTTCCCGAGCGGAGTACGCGGGCAGGAGGGTAGACGCATGAGTGACGATGCTGTCGGCGATCCGCGGATCGAGGACTTGGGTGGCGGCCTCTACGCCTACGTGCAGCCCGACGGCGGTTGGATGATCAACAACACGGGGATGCTCGTCGGGCGGTCCGGGACGGTCGCCGTCGACACCTGCTCGACGGAGCGGCGCACCCGCGCGTTCGCCGCCGCCATGCGTGCCGTGTCGCCGGGACCGGTGCACACCCTCATCAACACGCACAGCCATCCCGACCACACGGCCGGCAACGCCTGGCTGCCCGGGGCCACGATCGTCGCGCACGAGGACACCCGGTCGGAGATGCTGGTCATGGCCGCCGCGCCGCCGCTCACCGGGATCTTCGAGCCGATCGACGAGGGCTCGCTGCCGTCGGCGCCACCGTTCCTGACCTACCGCGAGGGCGTGACGCTGTGGGTCGACGACCTGCGCTGCGAGGTCCGCCATGTGGGCAGTCCGGCGCACACCACGAACGACTCGGTCATCTGGGTGCCGGAGCGCTCCGTCCTGTTCGCAGGCGACCTGCTGTTCGCGGGCGGAACGCCCTTCCTTCTTTCCGGTTCGGTCGCGGGCTCGATCGCGGTCCTCGAAGACGTGATCGCCGCGTTCGGCGCCACGACGATCGTGCCCGGCCACGGTCCGGTGTGCGGACCCGAGGCCATCGATGACGCGCTGGGGTACCTGCATTTCGTCCAGGAGGTCGCGAAGCAGGGCGTCGCGGCGGGGCTCTCGCCGCTCGACGCCGCACGTCAGTGCGACCTCGGTCAGTACGCCGGATGGCTCGACAGTGAGCGCATCGTCGGCAACCTGCACCGCGCCTACGCCGAGGAGAACGGCGCCGAGCCGGGCGCACGCATCGACATCCCGGGCGCGTTCCGCGACATGGTCACCTACAACGGCGGCCGCCCGCTGACCTGCCGGGCCTGACCCGGCCTGTCGATTATCCGGCGGGCGTCGCGAGCCGCAGGTGGAGCCCGCCGGGTAATCGACAGGCAGCTATCTCACGACCCGGAACCGCAGGTGCGTGACCGCGTTGGAGGCGATCACCTGTGTACGCGTCAACTCGATGTGGCCAAGGTCCTCCAACAGCCGGCTTCCGGCACCCAGCACGACCGGCACCAGATTGATCAGCAACTCATCCAGCAGCCCGGCGCGGAGGAACTGCCGTCCAGTCAGGGCGCCCATCACGATCACGTCCTTGTCGCCGGCGGCGTCCCGGGCGGCCTTCAGAGCGGCCTCGATACCGTCGGTGACAAAGGTGAACGTCGCGCTCTTCATGGCGAGTTCGTCGCGAGCCTGGTGGGTGAGCACGAAGGTCGGCACCGGATAAGGAGTGTCCTGCCAGTGCGGCAGGCCGACGTCGAACGTGCGCCTGCCGACCACGACCGCGCCGGCCGAAGCGGACATCGCGGCGATGACGTCCTTGTCGCGCGGGTCGGGCCGGTCGGTGAACATCCACTCATGCAGCCGCATGCCGCCCTTACCCATGGGATGCTCCGCACCGATGTCCGGACCGGCGACGAAACCATCCAACGACATGCTCTTGTACAGCACCACCGTGCCCATGGAGCCCTCCTGATCGCTGTCCTCAGAAGGTGGACCACCCGGTCCCTCGAAAGTCATCGGCGCGGTACGGCTTCTCCGATACGTCCCCCGGCGGGTTTCGCGAACGTGCGGGCCTGGCAGGAGAACTCAGCCGCATTGATGCTGTCACCTGCCTGGATGTTTTCCGGGTGTTGTCGTCACGGCGGGAGCAGCCTAGTTCTCGACTTAAGACTATCCTTGAATTTGAGAGGTTCTCTTGGCTTGGACGGTGAAGGTCACGGACGAGTATGCCGCCTGGGTTCGGCATCCTGATCAAGGAGGATCTTGATTCGGCGACTCAGGTCGCGCAGGCCGTCGCCGCACTCCGAGAGGAAGGACCGACGCTGGGTAGGCCACTTGTCGACAGGCTCAAGGGAAGCTCCCTGCATCACCTGAAGGAACTGCGGTCGGGCTCGCATGGCCGGTCGGAGATCAGAATCATTCTCGCCTTCGACCCCACCCGTGCGGCGCTGTTGTTGCTGGGCGGGGAACTGGGAGCGGTGGTACAAGGAGAACATTCCCCTGGCCATCCAGCTCTACATCGACTACACCAGCGACGACGAGGAGTGAACATGCCGAAGCGGGCACCAGGGGACTGGGGCGATCTGGAGCGGCAGTTGCACGCGGCCGGCGTTTCTCCCTCCGTGATCGAGGCAGGCGCCAGGAAACTGCTCGCCGAGGCGAGAGGCCATCAGCTGGCTGAGGCCCGCAAGCAGCTCGGTTTCGGCCAGAAGGACGTCGCGGGGGCCATGGAGGTGAGTGTCGCCCGGGTCTCGCAGATCGAGCACGGCGAGGTTACCTCTATCGAGGTGATCGCCCGCTATGTCGAGGCGCTCGGAGCGCGTCTTGATCTGGTCGTCGATTTCGGCGACCGGACCCTGCGCCTGCCCGTGAGCGAGAAGTCTCTGGACAGCGCCGCCTGACATCACGACGATCTCATCGTTCCCCGAACCAGTCGGGGCTAGTAGCCCACGGTGAGCCAGGAACGGTGCGTCGTAGGAGTCTCGAGCTCGTCGGCGAACGCGATGGCGTAGTCCTCGACGCCGATCGCCGAGTGACCGTCCGGATCGGACACCAGCGCGGTACGGCTCGTCCGGTACGTCCCCCGCCGGGCTCCGGGAACGTGCGGGCCGAACTCGGCGGCGGGCACCAGCACGAACCAGTCGAGCTCGCCGTGAGCAGCCTCCAGCGTGTCGAGCGCCCGCTGGTGGGCGGTGACGCGCGCCCGCAGCGCGTCGGGGAACGCGGCGGTGTCACCGAGCCGGGGTCCCCCCTCCATCAGCGGCAGGACGGCCGAGCCGCCCACGACGCCCAGCCGGGCGCGGCGATCGACGGCGGGAAGCAGTGCCTCGACACCGGCGGCGATCCCGCCCTCCGCGCTCAGCGCCGGCAGGGCCACGGCGACGACGTCGGCGTCGGCGGTCACTCGCGCCACGAAGGCGGGGTCGTGCACGGTGCCTGTGACGGAGGATGCGCCCGCAGGCCACGTGCCCCCTCCGGTTCGGGAGACGGCCACGACCTCGTGGCCGCGGGTGGTGAATTCCCGGATGAGGGCTGAGCCGGCGAAACCGGTGCCCAGGACGACGATCTTCATGATGTTCCCCCTGATGGTCAGCCGGGCGGTCTCACGTCACCGCGGCGATACACACTCTCGGCGGAGAGCCCCGAGTTGCCAAACGCGACGTTAGCCGCTTACTTTTCATTAGTGACTACACCGTGTGGCGAACAGATCAGTGATCAGGCCTGCGGGGAGTTCCGCCGCGTGACCGAGTTCGCCGGCCGCAAGTGGAACGCGGCGATCCTTATGAGCCTGCGCCTCGGCCACGGACGCTTCTCGGAGCTGCGCGCGCACGTCGAGGGCATCTCCGACCGGCTCCTCTCGGCGCGACTGCAGGAGCTGACCCGCGAAGGGCTCGTGCACAAGGAGGTAACCCCCACCTATCCCGTGCAGGTGCGCTACTCCCTGACCGACGCCGGCCACGAGCTCATCCAACTCCTGCACCCGCTGGTCGGCTGGGCACACCGCTGGCCCCGCCCCGCCGACCCCCTCCCGCCGCACGCAGATGGGCACGCGTCCTCGCCAAGCCTCGCCGGCCGACCCGGCGACTAGAGCAGCCGCTCCGGATCGTTCGCCGGCGCCGAACCGGTCGAGCCCGCCTCACCCACCGGAAGCGCGGATGTCACCGCACTGCCGCGATGGCCTGGGCCGCCACAACGTCGATCATGGCTTGGGCGGTGGCGTTACCGATCGGCTTGCCGTCGCGCACCAGACGTCCGGGCACGTTGGCACCGCTGACGTTGATCGTGATCACCACGTTGCCCTTGCGCAGGACGGCCTTGCCCTCACCACGCTTGGCCTCGCCGACTTCGTAGACGTAATACACGTAGTAGCCCTCGTCGAAGTGCTCGCCCGCCTTGGCGGAGCCCACCTGCTTGACCGTTCCCCTCACCGAGGGCGCACCGCCGAAGATGCTGGGCTGCCGGTAGTCGCTCCTCCTCATGGTCGCGAAGCTCTTCCTCGCGTCAGCCACGGAAGCGGGAAGTCCCACGAACCCGGCGTCATAGGTGATGCCCAGATCCCTGAACCTGAACGGCGGGTCGTCGCCGGGGTCGTTGCTCCACTTGCAGGCCGGGTTGAGCCGGTCCTTCTTCCCCTGCAGCATCCCGATCCTCGACCGGGTCGACGCGGTCAGCACACGGCAGGGGTTCGCGGGCACCGTGTGCTTGGCGCTCTCAGAGGGTGGTTCGGACGGGGGCGCGGCCTCCTGCCTCTGCTGGGAAGGACTGGCCGCGGGGCTCGCGGCGGAGGGCTGGGGCGCCGGCATGAGCCCACACGCGGTGGCCGTTCCCACCAGGAGCGTCACACCCAGGAGGCCGCGCAACCGCTTCACTGTCCGTCCTCCACGAGAAGACCGCCTGCCGACCGTCCCCGCGACGGCCGTGATCAGTACGGCGATCCGTGAGTTTTGCACCTCCGTCGGCACCGGAGAAGACCGGTTCGCGCCAAACTCCGCCTTATTCACGCCACTCTTCGGTCCTGGGCGCTGGAGTCCCTCATCGGCGGACTGCGTGGAAGAGCGCCGTGCCGTCAGCGCGGCGGGGGTTGCGCGACCACGAACGTGCCGCGACCTCTCACGGCTCGGAGTGCGCCCTGCTCATTGAGGGTACGGATCGCCGCTCGCACAGTGTTGCGGCTGACACCGAACTCCTCGCACATCTCGGCTTCTGACGGGACGGCACGGTTTGGTTCGGATCGGCGTGGGAGTCGATCGCGGCAATGAGGTCATGCGGCGGCTGTCGCCTGGCTCTGTGGCGTCGATGGTGTCGCCGAGGCGGACCGGCGACTGGCCGGCCGAGCCGACGCCGGGAGTCGAGGGCACCTGCGTCAGCCAGAGTCCTTGGCTGCGGCCCGCCGCAGCGCATCGGCTGTGGGAGAGCCTGCTCGACGGCCATGCCCGATGAACCGCGTGCGGGTCCGGTGCCGCCCCGTCGCCATTCAACCGCCCAGTGTGACTGCGCGGCTGCGCAGTAGTTCGAACGAGAGTCAAAGGCGCAAAGGGGAAATATCAATTACCGAATTGTCATAGATTCTGCCCTTTGGGAATCAGTGTCTCGTCTGCCCGTGTTACGGGTTTTTTGATCAAGTTATTGTGATCTAGATCGTGTTGATCACTGGCGATCTTCGATGAATGATCAAGGCTGACAATTCGAACTAACTTTCACGGAAGGTGTCTGTGGACGAGTTAGGCAGCCGATCGATCTTCAGCAAGAGACCAAGACGGAGACTCGCGGTCGCAACGACGCTCACGGTTGCGGCATCGTTGCTGGTCGCGGTTCCCATCACGCAAGCCGTGGCCGACCCCGACGCACAGGCCGCGGCCAAGGGCCCGGCGGTGACCACGTTCCCGCGCCCGGAGGACCCGGACGCGGCTCTGCGCGCCGCGGTCGAAGAGGCGAAGAAGCGGGACAAGCCGGTCGCGGTTCAGGCCGCCTACACGGAGACCTCACGTACGTGGGCATATCCGGACGGGCATCTGGCCACCGAGTCCTATGCCGGTCCGGCGCAGCTCAGGCAGGGGGACGGTTCCTGGGCGTGGATCGACACCTCCCTGGTCGAGCAGAACGGCGTACTGAAGCCCAAGCTGGCCAAGGCCAACGTGCGACTGTCGGCAGGCGGATCCGACCCGTTCGCGACCATGACCCTCGGCAGGGAGAAGTCGTTCGGCCTCTCCTGGCCGACTGAGCTGCCTCGCCCGCAGATCAAGGGCAACGTGGCGACCTACCCGGGCGTCGCGGGACCGTCGGGCGACCTGGTCGTGACGGCGCTGCCGACCGGCTTCCGGCATGACATCGTGCTGCGCGAGCGGCCCACCGGCCCGGTGGAGTTCCGCATCCCGGTGCAGGCCAAGGGGGTCACGCTCAAGAAATCCAAGGCTGGCGGGCTCTCCCTGACAACAGCCAAGAACAAGGAGGTCGCCTCCGCGCCCGCGCCGCTGATGTGGGACGCGGCGGCCGAGAAGCCCAGCGCCGACCGCCCGGGTCGCCAAGCCAAGATCAAGACCACGGTGGAGGGCAAGGACGGGGCGACCGCCCTGCTGCTCAAGCCGGACGCCGGCTGGCTGGCCGACCCCGCCACCCAGTACCCGGTCACGATCGATCCGACCACGACGCTCGGGGTGACCCAAGAGGTTTCCATCGAAGCACCGAACTCCCAGTTGTCACCGGGGCAGGTCGGCAAATACGCGGAGTGCATTTCGAGGTGCTCGTCGGGGGGCACTGCCGTCTACGAGATCCGGCCCACTCGTTCGCTGATGGCGTTCGACACGGCGCCGATCACCGGCAAGCAGGTGGTCAAGTCCACCCTGCAGCTGCGGCTGAAGAGCGAGGTGTACGACTTCAACTGCGGCGAGTTCCAGGGGATCGCAGCACAGCGGATCACCCAGCCGTGGGAGGCCGATGACACCTTCTGGGAAGACCAGCCGGAGAGTACGGAGGAAGGCCGGGCGTCGGTCGACCCGTGCGCACTGCCCCCGACACCCGGGTCGGTGTGGAGCTGGAACCTCACCGACATGACCAGGCTGTGGGCGTCCGGCACGGCCAACCACGGTTTCGTCATGAGGCTGACGGACGAGGAGACGGCCCCGCCCAACTTCGATGAGTCGTACCAATTCTGGTCCGCCATGTGGAACCCCAGCGATGCGCCCAAGCTCAGCGTGGACTGGGTGCTGCCCCCGGAGATCCCCACCGTGACCGCCGAGTCCATCGACTCCATGGACGGCAACGACGCGATCGCCCGCAGCCAGAACGTCAAGGTGACGTACAAGTCGGCCGTGGCGGAGGCGACACCGCTCAACTACACGGTGACGGTCAACGACTCGACCATGGCCGCGCCGGCCGTCGAGTTGCCCACGGGGGAGGCCGCGTACTGGAAGTTCGACGAGACCTCAGGCGCGACCCTCACCGACTCCTCCGGCAACAACCGCTCTGCCACCTTGAGCGGTGCTCACACCCGCGAGCCCGCCCAACTCGGCCAGGCGGTGAAGTTCACCGGTGGCAACGCCAAGACCAGCGGCCCGGTCATCAACACCAACCAGAGCTTCACCACCACGGCCTGGATACGGCTGGACAGCAGCACCACCAGTCAGAACGTCCTGTCGCAGATGGGCGTCAACTTGCCCGGCTTCAATTTGTCGTACGAGACCTCAACCGCGCTCGAGTTCGACCAGCGCTGGTGGTGGACCATGATCAAGGAGGACCACCCGACCGACGTTCGGCAGTCCTCGGTCCAGTCCAAGGACCTCGCCAAGATCGACGAATGGACTCACCTGGCCGCCCAGTACGACAAGACAGCGGGCAAGATCCGCCTGTACGTGGACGGTGTGCTGTCCGGCGAAGCCGACCACACCGCCAACTGGAACGCCCGAGGCGCCTTCGAGATCGGCAGCACGGGATATCCCCTCGGCGGCAACCTTCAGGGGGCTCTGGACGACCTCCATGTCTACCAGCGGGCGCTGACCGCCAACGAGATCCGCACCCTGGTCGGCGTGCCCGGCACCACCACCCACAACAACATCCCGTCCGGCCAGGCGCTGGACAAGGTCTTCGCGCTGGACAACCCGGCCAGCTTCAAGTTCGTGGTCAAGGCCTGCCGAGCCGGCGTGACGCCGCCCTCGTGCAACGAGAGCCCGGCCTACCGCATCACGAGCGACGCCCCGGCGCTGCCCTCCGACAACCAGACCGGCATGGCCGACCCAACCCAGCCCATCCTCTCGGGCATGGTCAACCGGCCCTCCGGCGGTCCGGTCACGGCCAAGTACTACCTGTACGACAGCACCGGCGCACCCGTCGCGTCCGCGCCGCTCGGCGCACGCACTGTCAACGGTGGTGAACGCGCGTCCTTCCAGATCCCTGCCAACACCGTGCAGCCGGGAAGTACGTACAAGTGGCAGATGACTGCGTGTGTCACCGGCCCGCAGAACGGCGGCACCGACCCGGACCCGGACCCGGATCCCGACCCCACCCCAACCCCGGACCCAGATCCCACTCCGACCCCCGACCCGGATCCTGACCCGGATCCTGATCCAGACCCGACGCTGCCTCCCGGCCTGGTGGCCGCCTATGCCATGGACGAGGGCACCGGCACGACCGTCACCGACGCGACCGGCACCAACGACGGCACCGCGGACAGCACCTCCTGGGTCACCGGAAAGTACGGCAAGGGGCTGTCCTTCAACGGCGATTCCAGTTCCGTTTTCATCAACGACTCCCCGTCGCTGCGGATGACCAACGCCCTGACCCTGTCAGCCTGGGTCAAGCCCAGCACCGTCGACGACTACCAGGCAGTCATCGCCAAGGACTACTTCACCAACTTTGATATGTCCTACGCCCTGTACGCGTCCGGCGAGGGCGGCGTCCCGATGGGCTGGTACTCCACAGAGGACGGACCAGACGGGGCGCTGGGTGAAAGCCCTCTGACGCGCAACACGTGGGCCCACCTCGCCTTCACCTATAACAGTTCCGGCGCCAGGCTCTACCGCAACGGCTCCCTGATCGGCGATTTCCCCTCCGCCGGCACCATCGCCGATGACGGCGGTGCCCTTCACCTCGGCGGCGACACCCCCTACGGCGACTTCTTCGAGGGCGTCCTCGACGACGTCCGCATCTACAACCGCGCCCAAACCGCCGCCGAAATCACCACCGATATGAACACCCCACTCGGAGGTACGAGTAACGCCGCTCGGGCGACCATGAGCAGCACCGCCGACACGACCCCGGGCACTGGCGGTGAGGTCTGCACCTCCAAGACGGAACCCATCAGCTTCACCACCCCTGGCACACCCCCAACCGGACAGGAGGAGGATATCCGGAACCTGACGTTGGGCAAGGACAGTTTCGTCATCAAAACCGCCAAGACCGACCCGACCGCCTGTAACGGTGCCCCGTGTACGGTAAGCGATTCGCCTACCATGCAGATCGGGGGTGTTGGTGCCGACAAGACGGCGGCAGTGATCGGCTTCAGGCTCGATGAACTCCCCGACGGTGCAGTTGTGTCGGAAGCAATCCTCAAGCTCGGGGCATCCGCCTGCCAGGCAGGTACATGCCCGACGGATGCGATCATCACCGCGACCCCGTTGAAGAGTCCAGTAACGAGCGAGAGCAAGGGTTCCGATCTGGCGGCAGACGCCGACCCAGGCACAACCCCGCACACCCTGCCAGTCACCGGCCCGCAGGCCGACATCGCTGGCAGCGAATATCAGTGGCTGCTGCTCACCTCCAACAAGGACGAGTTCATCACGTTCGCTGATACGGCCGCGGCTGAGCAGCCAACGTTCGCTCTGACCTACCTAGTTGCAGGACCGCCCAGCAAGGTGCTCAACCTCTCCGCTCAAGCGGGAGACGCCAGCGCTATCGCCAGTTGGGGATTGCCAGAATCCAACGGCAGTGTCGCGATGCTGGACGGCTATGACGTCGAGGTCGCCAACAGCAGCGGCACCGTGGTGAAAACTCTCGACGTCAAAGACTCGTACGCGGCAATCACTGGGTTGACGAACGGGGAATCCCACACGGTAAAGGTTCGCGCCAAGACCGCATTCGGACAGAGCGACTGGGAGGCGACTACGGTCATTCCAAAGGCAGTGCCGCCACCCCCGGTTAAGGACACGACCCAACCGTGCAACCCATTCCTGGACGGCGATCAGTCGCAGAGCAAGGCCGCCGCCGAAGAGTCAGGGGTGGTCGAGTACACCCAGCGCGTCAAGGCCTACTACCAGGCGCAGGACGCTGTACTGGAGGGGCGGGCTGCGACGATCTGGGACGTGCCGGGTGTAACCCCGGATGCACCGAGCACCGCGAAGTTGTCGCTGCTGAACACGCCCCTTGTGCAGTACGGGGCTAGCATGGAGCTGATGGAGGAGACGCGTAGCGACTCTAGTGTCACGCTGGACGACGTGGTCGTCAGCCCCGGTGAGAGCGGATCGGTTCACGTTGTCGCCTCCGTTACGCGGACATGGACGCAAACCTCACCCGAAGATGGTTCAGGACAGGCGAGGACCAGCACGCAGGGTGTCGTCCATCCGAGCGAGTCGACCATTTCGATCCACATTTTTGACCGGTGCGGCAACATGACCGTGGTTCAGGCTCCGATGCCGAAGTATCAGGACTCCACGGACGGTTATGACCGCTGCGCCGGGTTCGTTGACCCGGACGGAACGGTACGCGAAGAGTGCGAAGAAACAGAAGGCGGTAGTGCCGGGAGCGCAGGACCGAGTGGACTACGGGGATGGAGTGCTGACAAACGCTGCTCCAGCGAACGTGAAGCCTGCGGTTCCCGAATCCACGGTTGGGACTATCGCACGAAGGGTCTCATGTTTACGTTCACTGGCTACCTCGGATGGAGATACGCAGTAAGCAGTACCACATGGCCTCTTATCGTGGATGAATGGAGTGTATCCGCAGAGGTCGTACCATCGGGATCGTTCGGCAGAAGTAAGGTCGACAAACTGATCCTTAACAATCTTCGGCTCAAGGTCGAGACGGGCTTGACGTTCAGATCCCTGGGCTTCTCTCCTTCCATATCATGGCCTCCCGGTTTCGGAATCGAGCAAAGCGACACTACCGGAAACCTTTCTTACGAGGCGCCTACTAGCGTAAAACGCCTACGCCCCGCTCCTCTTAAGTCGTTCTCCCTAACGTGCGGAACACTAACCTGTGGCGGGTTCACTGGGGTCAAGCACGCAGTGACTGGAACGCTCGAGGTCCTCGCGAAGTGCAAAAGTGGCGCCACTAAACCGGCGCAGTGCGAGGCTGCACCTGTGGCTATTTCAGCTAATGGGTTCGGCGGGAAATTCTGGTGGGCTAAAACCGTGGCGCCTTATAACTTCAGCGACGGAGCAAAGGGGTAAGGCTGGCGCGGTGCATCGCGCACTCTCGTTGAGATGATCGACGCGAGCGCGCTCGGGCGCGCGGTTAAGATGGCCGGGGGTGTGAGCAGCTCGCTCCCCCGGCCGTCACTGCATATGAATAGCAATGCGGCGGAAAGGATAGCCATGGTCCAACGACGCACAGTTCGGCTAATAGTCCTGATCGCGACAGGTGTCATCCTATCAATCGAGGTCTTCCATTTCTTCGCAGATGAACCCAAGCGCTTTAGTGAAGTTTATGCTGGAGCTGTTCAAATGGCTCATCCAGAGTATCGGATGCGTCCCACGGACGTATCAATCGGCTTGATTTCAACGCGCCTTGAATTCCGAGGTGATGGATATGGAAGGTCGAAAATCGGGTCTCTCGACGCCTCGGTTAGCATGAATGCTCTGAGATATCTCAGCAAGTCGCTGCCTCCTAGTACCAAAATGACAGGAATACTTCATGCATTTAGTGGCGGGCAAGGTACAAATGATAGCGCGAAGATGCAAGCTCGTCACAAGCTCGCGGAGTTGCCGGAAAATACGTTTTCCACTGCAGTGATTGAGCTGACCGAGCCTTTGGATGAGCAGAAGCTGAACCTGGCGCTCGCGGGCTTGGTGGATACAAAGACGGATATTTCATTTCTATTTCTGTCAACCACGGGAATGGGAATGAAAAAGCCGATCTTCTGGCGGCCTTGCGCCGTCTATCGGGTAGCCTTGTGCGAGCAGGCCTCCAGCCTGGAATTATATCGCCGATGGGTGTCCCGGCTCTCCTGGGTTGACGGAATTGGCCTCGCACAAATGGATTTGGACATCAACCGATTGCGAGAGGCTGCGCGAGAAGGGCGCGTCTATGGTTTTCTTACATCCGGGTACTCCCAACCCCGGCTATTAGAGATTTTGAACATGCCGGCCGTTCGTACGATACGCATAGTTGATGCATGGACCATCGGTTGAACGGATCACACTTTCCGTTCTTCTGGCCAAACTTCTATCGCAAGAGACATTGCGATAGACAGGACTATCCGTCGTCACTCTCAGTGTCGCCCAAGTCGCGTTCTACAGTTCGCCCGACATTTCGAGATCATAAAGGGGGGGTCGAGGATGACGAAGATCCCTGCGATCGAATTAGGGCCTGTGCGGAGTCCGGATCTTCTGATGGGTTGGAGGCTCCGGAGCCACAGGAGGGCTCCTCGTAGATGGAGGCCGACGAGGTAGCTGCCGGGGGTCTTGTCAAAGCGGAAGCCAGCCCTCGTCACTCCTTGATCTGATTGATGTACCGTTCCGCCAAGTTGCGCTGCCTGTAGAGGTCTGGATCATGACCGACCGGGCGGCCGCCGCGGGAGCCGCGTTACTTGCGGTTGGCCGCTGGGTCGGTTTCCTTTGGGATGGCGGCCTTGGTACCGCGTCGGCGTGGATAGGCGCGGTTGCCACGAGAGGAGTGCGCCTTATCGGCGGCGGCCGCGCCAGGCCGGTGTGCGGATGCCCGATGGGCAGCCAGATCTACGCTGGCGCGAAGTGGAGCTCGGCCTGGCGTGTGGGGCATGCGGTTCGTGCGCCGGTTGCCCGAGGAAGCCTCGAAGGGCCTCCTCGAGAGTCCGTGGCTGGGCGCCCGTGCAGCGCAGGAATTGACACAACTGGCTGAGGCCCCGTTGGGGCGGGGGAAGTGTCGTCCTGACGAGGCCTGCAAGATCAAGGCTATGTTAAGAATTATTGCCTAGGCTCTTGACCGGGGCAGTGGTTGAGCATAATTATCACCGCGTGGAACTACTTGGCCGGATCAGGACCGAGCGGCATGAGATGCCCGATGCCCTGCGGAAGGTTGCCGACGCGATCCTCGCCAGCCCGGGCGAGGCCGCCAGGCTGACGATCGTCGACCTCGCCGAGCGGAGCCGCACCTCCACGGCCACGATCACCAGGTTCTGCCGAGCACTAGGCTTCGCGGGCTACGCCGAGCTACGGGTAGCAGTGGCCACCGAGACCGGACGAGTGGCCCAGCAGACCTGGCAGACCGACATAGGCCAGGAAATCCTCCCCGACGACAGCCTGGAAAAGGTCTTGGGCGTTGTGTCCGGCAACGACATCCGCCTGATCCAGGAGACCGGTGACCAGCTCGACCTGGCCGTGGTGGCCAAGGTCGCGCAGGCCGTGGCGGGTGCGGGCCGGGTGTTGCTGTTCGGGGTGTCGAGCAGTGCGGCGGTGGCCAGTGAGATGGAGTACCGCCTGCAGCGGATGCGGGTCCCCACTTGGAGCAGGTCCGACGCCCACAGTGCGCTCACCGACGCGGCGCTGCTGGGTCAGGGCGATGTGGCCATCGGCATCTCGCACAGCGGCAGGACGCGCGAGGTGATCGAGGTGCTGGCCGAGGCCGGCAGCCATGGCGCGATCACGGTGGCGGTGACGTCGCATCCGCGATCCCCGCTGGCCGAGGTGGCCGAGCTGGTGCTGACCACGTCCAGCCGCGAGACGACGTTCAGGGCTGACGGGTTCGCCGCGATCCACTCGCAGCTGCTCGTGCTGGACGTGGTGTACGTGTCGGTCGCGCAGCGTACGTACGAGCGGACCAGGCAGGCGTTCGACGTCACGGTCAGGGCCGTGGCGGGACACCGCCTGTCAGAAGGAGATATATGACGATAAATCCGGACGCATTTGCCGAGCACATCGCGCACCTCGTCCAGACGATCCCGAAAGATCCGGCCATCCACCGGGCCGCCGACCTGTTCACCCAGGCGCTGACCAAGGGCGGCGTCATCCAGGCGTTCGGCTCCGGCCACTCCGAGGCGGTCGCCATGGAGATCGCCGGCCGCGCCGGCGGCCTCGTCCCGACGAACCGGCTCGCGCTCAGGGACATCGTCCTGTACGGCGGCGCCCCCAGATCCGAGCTGGACCGCTACGACCTCGAACGCGACCCGGCCGTGGCCCACGCCATCCTGGACAACGCCCCCGTCCACGACGACGACCTCTTCGTCATCATCTCCAACTCCGGCGTGAACGGCGTGGTGGTCGAGCTGGCCACGCTGGTCAAGGAGCGCGGCCACGCCCTGGTCGCCATCACCTCGCACGCGCACAGCGACGCCGTCCCCTCCCGCCACCCCTCAGGACGCAAGCTCACCGACCTGGCCGACGTCGTCCTCGACAACCGGGCCCCGTACGGCGACGCCGTGCTGCCCCTGCCCGACGGAGGCGCCACCGGAGCCGTCTCCACCATCACCTCAGCCCTGCTCGCCCAGCTCGTCGTGGCACAGACCGTGAGCAACCTCCTCCAAGCCGGACAGGTGCCCCCGGTCTACCTCTCGGCCAACGTGCCGGAGGGCGACGCGCACAACCTCAAGCTGGAAGCCCTGTACGCGGGCCGCATCCGCCGCGGGGCCTGACCCCTCGCTCCACATCAAGACAGCCCACATCAAGACAGCCGCACCAAGGCCACACCAAAGCCGCACGACAGCTCTGTTTGGCATGCCGCACATTCGGGGGCCACTGAAACAAGGAGAACCCCACCCATGTCGCGAAATTTCCGAAAAGTCCTGCTGTCCTTAGCCACCCCCCTGGCCCTGACCGCAGCCCTGGCCATCGCCAACCCCGCCAGCGCCGACCAGGCAGTACGCCTCCAATACCGAACCAGCGCCCCCGGCGCCAGCACCGCCCAAGCCGAGCCCTGGCTCCAGCTCTTCAACGACGGCACCACCACCATCCCCCTCAACCAGGTCAAGATCCGCTACTACCTGACAGGCACCGAGTCCTACCGCTTCGCCTGCTCCTGGGCAGTGATCTCCTGCTCAACGGTGACGGGCCACTTCGTCCCCCAATCAGCCGGCGCGCAATACCTGGAGATCGGCTTCACCGCAGGCCAACTGGCCCCCGGCGCCACCACCCGCGACCTGCAACTGCGCTTCTACCGAGCCGACTGGCAGAGCTTCACCCAGAGTGACGACCCTTCCTACGGCGCCCAGACCTCCTACACGGACTGGGACAAGATCGCCGTCTACGTGAACGGCGAGCTGGCCTGGGGTGACCCCTCCGGCAGTGGCCCGGACCCCGACCCCGACCCGACAGATCCGCCCGGCCCCGGCGGCGTCCTGTTCGACGATTTCACGTACACGAACTCGACAGACCCACGGCTGGCCCAGCGCGGCTGGACCGTGCGCGGCAGCTCAGGCGGCCCCGGCGTGCCCGGCGCCACCTGGTCCCCGTCGGCGATCACGTTCCCCGGCGGCCTGCTCACCCTCGACTCCTCGACGAACGGCACCGCCTCGGGCACCGTGCACACCGAGCTCTCCACCGCCAACCGCAAGTTCTTCGAGGGCACGTACGGCGCCCGCGTGCGGTTCAGTGACGCCCCGACCAGCGGCCCGGACGGCGAGCACGTCGTGCAGACGTTCTTCACCATCACCCCGCTCCGCTTCAACCTGGACCCCGACTACGGCGAGCTCGACTTCGAGTACCTGCCGAACGGCGGCTGGGGCGAGCCGTCCAACATCCTCTACACCACCAGCTGGGAGACCTACCAGGGCGAGCCGTGGCAGGCGGTGAACACGCACACCGAGGAGCGCGCCAGCTTCGCCGGCTGGCACGACCTGGTCATGCAGGTCGCGAACGGCCGGATCAAGTACTACGTCGACGGCCGCCTGTTCGCCGACCACGGCGGCATCTACTACCCCGAGACGCCCCAGTGGATCATGTTCAACCAGTGGTTCATCGATCTTCAGGCCGCGACCGGCACCCGTACCTACCGCCAGCAGGTCGACTGGGTCTACCACGCCAAGAACGAGGTCGTCTCGCCCGCCGGGGTGCTGAGCCGGATCAACGATCTCCGAGCCGAGGGCACCGCCTTCCGCGACACCGTCCCCAACCCGTAGCGAGAAGGCAAGGCAACATGAAGCACCGACTCACCGCCGCGGTGGCAGCACTGGCCCTGGCCGCGGCGGCGTGCGGCTCAGGCGCGAGCACAGGCGCCCCGGCGAGCACCGGCCCGGCCAAGCTGACCGTCTGGATCATGGACGGCAGCGTCACGCAGGACCTGCTGAAGACGTTCGAGACCCGCTATGAGGCCGCCCATCCCAACGTGGACCTCGACCTCCAGATCCAGGCCTGGGACGGCATCGGCGAGCGGGTGACCGCCGCGCTGGCCAGCACCGACGCCCCCGACGTGATGGAGGTGGGCAACACGCAGGTCGCGCAGTACGCGGCCAGCGGCGGCGTCACCGACCTCACCGCCAAGATCGCCGACCTCAAGGGCGAGGACTGGCTGCCCGGCCTGGCCCAGCCGGGCAACATCGACGGCAAGCAGTACGGCATCCCCTGGTACGCCGCCAACCGGGTCGTCGTCTACAACAAGGACCTGTTCACCAAGGCCGGGATCGACGCCCCACCGAAGACAAGGGACGAATGGCTAAAGATCACGGCCAAGCTGAACAAGGGCGGTGACCAGGGCATCTATCTGCCCGGGCAGACCTGGTACGCGTTCGCCGGGTTCGTCTGGGACGAGGGCGGTGACCTCGCCGTACAAGAAGGCGGCAAGTGGCGAGGCGCTCTCGACACCCCGCAGGCGCTGGCCGGGATGGACTTCTACCAACGCCTCCAAGCCCTGGGCAAGGGCCCCAAGGAGGCGGACGAGGCCAACCCGCCCCAGCATGAGGTGTTCGCCCAGGGCAAGACGGCGCAGATCATCGCCGTGCCCGGCATCGCCGCCCGAGTCCTGGAGGTCGAGCCGAAGCTCAAGGACAAGATGGGCTTCTTCCCGATCCCCGGCAAGACCGCGGACCGGCCCGGCGCCGTCTTCACCGGCGGCTCCGACCTGATCGTCCCGGTCGCCGCCAAGCACCAGGACGAGGCCTACGAGGTGATCAAGGCCCTGGCCGGGGAGCAGTTCCAGACCGAGCTCGCGAAAACGATGAGCTTCGTGCCCAACCGCACGTCGCTGGCCTCCGTGTTGTCCGGGGACGAGGGCACCGCCGCCATGGCGGTCGGCGCCGCCGTCGGCCGGGCCACTCCGAACACCCCCAACTGGGCGGCCGTCGAGGCCACCTCGGTCATCAAGCAGTACATGACCGCGGTGCTCACCGGCGCCGACCCCGCCACCGAGGCGAAGAAGGTCTCCGAGTCCATCACCACGACACTCAACAGCGGGTCCTGAGTTGCGGACCCGCTCCTTCTGGCCCTACCTGCTCATCGCCCCCACGGTGGCGGGTGGGGCCTTCCTCCTCCTTTATCCGCTGCTCAAGGCGGCCGTGATCTCGCTCCAGCACTTCCGTATGGGTGAGCTCATCAGGGGCGGCGCCGAGTTCATCGGCCTCGGCAACTACCACGAGTTGCTGTCCGGAGCCGAGTTCTGGCAGGTGCTGCTGCGCACGGTCGTCTGGACCGCGGTCACCGTGGTCCTCATCGTGGTGTTGTCCACCGGCGTCGCCCTGATGCTCGTACGGCTGCGGCGCGGCATGCGCCTGGCCCTGATGAGCGCGCTGGCCCTGGCCTGGGCCACGCCGGTGATCGCGGCCACCACGATCTTCCAGTGGCTGTTCCAGTCGGAGCTGGGGGTCGTCAACTGGCTGCTGACGGCGCTCGGCTTCGGCTCCTTCGACGGCTACGCCTGGTTCGCCGACGGGACCGCGACCTTTGCCGTGCTGGTCATCCTGGTCGTCTGGCAGTCGGTGCCGTTCGCCGCCCTCACCCTCTACGCGGGGCTCACCACGATCCCGGCCGAGCTGTACGAGTCGGCGAGGATCGACGGCGGCACCGGATGGCAGGTCTTCTGGAAGATCACCGTGCCGATCCTCAGACAGCTCTTCGCGCTGATCACGGCGCTGGAGGTGATCTGGGTGGCCAAGTGCTTCCCGCAGATCTGGGTGCTCAGCCAGGGCGGCCCCGGCGACGCCACCACCACCCTGCCGATCTACGCGTTCAAGATCGCCCGGGTGCTGCACCGGTACGACCTGGGCTCGGCGGTCGCCCTGCTCACCGTCGTGATCCTCGCCGTGGCCCTGATCAGCAACCTGCGACGGATGGTCCGCTCATGAGAAGGCTCACGCTCAACGCCGCGGCGCTGGCCGTACTGCTGGTGACGATCTTCCCGGTCTACTGGATGTTCCTGACGGCGTTCAAGCCGACCGGGGACATCCAGTCCGAGACCCCGACGTTCTGGCCTGCCGCCCCCACCCTGGAGCATTTCGCGACCGCCGTGAACGCGCCCGGCTTCTGGGTCTTCTGGCGCAACAGCCTGCTGGTGACCGTGGTCGCCGTGCTGCTCGCGCTGGTGGTGGCGCTGCTGGCGGCGTTCGCGGTGGCCCGGATGCGGTGGCGCGGGAAGGGCGCGTTCGTGGTCATGGTGTTCGCCGCGCAGATGGCGCCGTGGGAGGCGCTGCTGGTGCCGGTGTTCATCATCGCCAGGGACACCGACCTGCTCGACTCGCTGGCCATGCTGACCGGGGTCTACTTCATGATCACCCTGCCGTTCACGATCGTCGCGCTGCGCGGGTTCCTCGCCGCGATCCCGCCGGAGCTGGAGGAGGCGGCCCAGGTCGACGGGTGCAGCCGGCTGGTGGCGTTCCGCAGGGTGGTCTTCCCGCTGCTCGCGCCCGGGTTGATGGCGACCTCGCTGTTCGGGTTCATCACCGCCTGGAACGAGTTCGCCTTCGTCAACGTGCTGATCATCAAGGACCACGACAAACGGACGCTGCCCGTCTGGCTGTCGTCCTTCCGCGACGTCTTCGGCACCGACTGGGGCGCGACCATGGCCGCGGCCAGCCTGTTCGCGCTTCCGGCGCTGCTGCTCTTCCTCTTCCTGCAGCGGCGGGTGGGCGCGGGCATGACGGCCGGCGCGATCAAGGGGTGACGGGAGGGTGGCCACCCTCGTCAGGCGCCGGTGGTGAAGCGGGCGTGCGCGGCCTTCCACTCGCTCTCCGGCAGCAGGCCACGGGCCGAGAGCCAGGCCGCCGCCCCCGCCGCGTCCCGCGCCGTCGCCACCGCGGTCCCCACCTCCGTGCCCGCCAGCAGCTTCTGTACGCCCTGCCGTACGGGGCCCTCGTTCGTCAGCACGCTCCCCGCGAGCACCACGGGACCGGAGACGTGCACCCGCCTGACCGTGGCGACCAGGTGATCGGCCGCCTCCCGGGCGATCCTGAGCGCCATCGGGTCGCCTGCCGCCGAGGCCTGGCTCACCAGGGGCGACAACGCGGCCAGCCGCATGTGATCCGCCTGCGCGAGGCGTACGAGACGGTCCGCGGCCTCGCGCGGCGAGGAGCCGCGCTCGGCGCCGAGGAAGTGCTCCAGCACCAGCTCGGTGAGCAGGCCGGAAGAGGAGCCGCCAGGCGCGGCGGGCCGGTCGCGGTCACCGTCGCGGTCACCGTCGCGGGGAGTGGCGGCGGGCCGGTCGAGGGCGGCGGCGACGGCCTTGGCCGCGGCGCGGCCGATCCAGAAGCCGGAGCCCTCGTCGCCCAGCAACCAGCCGAGGCCGTCGGCGATGTCGACCATCTCGTAGTCGGCGATCCGGGCCGCCACCGCGCCCGTGCCCGACAGCAGCACCGAACCGTCCGGCTCGGGCGTGCCCGCCACGTACGCGATCATCACGTCGCCCGTGAGCCGGGGAGCGGCAGGGATGCCCAGGTCTGCCCAGGCCTTGCCCAGTTCGGGCGCCATCGACATGACGTGCCCGGCGACCCCGGCCAGGGACGCCGCCACGCGGGAGCCGTCGTGGCCGGTCAGGGCCTCGCGCAGGGTGCCGCCGATGTGGGCGACCGCCTTGACGGACCCGTGGGCGCTGGGATTGCCCGCGCCACTCCTGGCATAGCCGACGCGGGTGCCGTCGAGGGTGTGCACCGCGACCCGGGTGAAGGTGGCGCCGGCGTCGACACCGACCACGAGCGAATTCGTCACGATCAGATTGTGGGTCTTGACTTGACCGCATTGCAAGAATAATTTTCGCCAGAAGACGCGATATCCGGAAGGAATGTTCGTGACTTCAGGAGCACTAGGCCGGATCGCGACAGAGCTGCCCGGTTTGCCAGAGGCGTTGCGCCGGGTCGGCGAGGTCATCCTCGCCGATCCGGCTGAGGCGGCCAGGATGACCATCATCACGCTGGCCGAGCGCGCGGGCAGCTCGCCCGCGACCGTGACCCGGTTCTGCCGCGCCTTCGGCTTCTCCGGCTACGCCGAGCTGCGGGTGGCGCTGGCCACCGAGACCGGCAGGGCGGCCCAGGCAGGCTGGGGCGCGGGGGTGGGGCACGAGATCGGCCCCGACGACCCGATCGACGCGGCCATCGAGGTGATGGCCGCCGCCGACGCCCGGCTCATCCAGGACACCGCCGCCCAGCTCGATCCGGGCGTGGTGGCCAAGGTCGCCGACGACATCATCGCCGCCCGCAGGGTGCTCCTGGTCGGCGTCTCCACCAGCGGCAACGTCGCGACCATGCTGGAGGGCCGGCTGCGGCGGATCGGCATCCCGTGCTGGAGCGCGGGTGACGCGCACGTCGCCCTGTCGGAGGCGGCCCTGATGAACGCCGAGGACATCGCGATCGGCATCAGCCACCGGGGCCGCACCCGCGAGGTCATGGAGGCGCTGGCCGAGGCGGGCAGCCACGGCGCCAGGACGGTCGCCGTCACCTCCTTCGCCCGCTCGCCGCTGGCCGAGCTCGCCGACCTGGTGCTGACGACGGCCAGCAGGGAGACCACGTTCCGGCTCGGCGGGCTGGCCGCGGTCCACTCGCAGCTGTTCGTCCTCGACGCCGTCTACGTGGCGGTCGCCCAGCGCACCTACGAGCGCACCAACCAGGCGTTCGAGCTCACGATCAGCGCGGTGGAGAGCCACCGCGTGGAGAGAGGCTAGATGACGTACGCATCCATGGCCCTGGAGCTGGCCCGTCAGGTCGCCGAGACGCAGGAGGAGCCGGTGCGGCGGGCGGCCGAGGCCGTCGTGGCGTCGCTGCGGGCGGGCGGCGTGGTCAACGCGTTCGGGTCGGGACACTCCGAGGCCATCGCCATGGAGATCGCGGGCCGGGCGGGCGGGCTGGTGCCGAGCAACCGGCTCACGCCCAAAGACCTGGTCCTGTACGGCGGTGAGCCGGCCAGTGTGCTCACCCCCGAGCTGGAGCGCGATCCGGCGGTCGCGCACCGCATCTACGAGCTGGCGCCGGTCGCGCCGCAGGACGTGTTCGTGCTGGTCTCCAGCTCGGGCGTGAACGGCACGGTGGTCGAGCTGGCCTCACTGGTGAAGGAGCGCGGTCACCAGCTGATCGCGATCACCTCGGTGAAGCACAGCATCCAGATGACCTCCCGGCACCCGTCGGGCGGCAAGCTGCTCGACCTGGCCGACATCGTGCTGGACAACGGCGCGCCCTACGGCGACGCCCTCATGGAGCTGCCCGGAGGCGGCAGCTACGGCGCGGTCTCCACGATCACCTCGGCGCTGCTGGCCCAGATGGTGGTCACCGAAGCCGTGGACATGCTGGTGGAGCTGGGGGAGACACCGCCGGTCTACCTGTCGGTAAACGTTACCGGCGGCGACGAGCACAACAAGGCCTTGGAGAGCCGCTACGCAGGACGCATCAGACGTGGAGCTTGACCAGTCAGGAGTAGTTCACATGCCCAACACCCCCCACAGCATCACCCGGCGCGCACTCCTGCGCGCCGCCGCCATCGCCCCCGTGGCGGGCGCGCTCGCCGCCTGCGCCACCCCGCAGACGCAGGCCCCCGCCTCGTCGGCCGCCCCGGTCGCGACCAGCGCCGCGAACCCCTTCGGCGTGGACGCCAAGAAGCCGCTGGAGGTGTGGATCTTCGACGGCGGCTTCGGCAACGCCTACGCCACGGACATCCACCAGCCGCTGTTCAAGACCAAGTATCCCGACGTGGCGATCAAGCACAACTCCACCAAGGAGATCACCAAGGTCCTGCAGCCGAGGTTCGCCGGCGGCAACCCGCCGGACGTCATCGACAACTCCGGCGCCAACGCCATGGACATGGGCGCGCTGGCCCAGGACGGCCAGCTCCAGGACCTGACCCCGATGCTGGACGCGCCGAGCTGGGACGACCCCGCCGTCAAGGTGAAGGACATCCTCGACCCGGCGGTGATCGAGTTCGGCACCTACGACGGCAAGTTCAGCGTGCTGGGCTACGTCAACTACATCCACGGCATCTGGTACTCCCAGAAGGTCTTCCGGGACAACGGCTGGACGGCGCCGACGACCTGGGACGATTTCCTCAAGCTGTGCGAGACGATCAAGAAGTCCGGCAAGATGGCGCCGTTCACCTACGCCGGCAAGCACCCGCAGTACCTGTACGAGCCGCTGCTGACCATGGCCGCGAAGATCGGCGGCAACGAGGTCCTGGTCAACATCGACAACCTTGAGGACGGCGCCTGGTCCAGCGAGCCGATGAAGACGGCCGCCACCGCGTGGGCCGAGGTCGGGGCCAAGTATCTGATGGAGGGCACCGCCGGCCTGGACCACGTCCAGACCCAGACGGCGCAGAACAAGTACCAGGTGGCCATGCTGCCGTCCGGGTCGTGGCTGGAGAACGAGCAGAAGACCACCACGCCCGACGACTTCGAGTACGCCATGTTCCCCATCCCCGACTTCACCGACTCCGACAAGATGCCCCACGGCACCCTGCACACCCAGCCGGGCGAGTCGTTCATCGTCCCGGCCAAGGGCGCCAACCCGCAGGGCGGCATGGAGTACCTGCGGGCCATGCTGTCGAAGAAGGCGGCCGGCGACTTCAGCGAGCTGGTGCGTACGGTGTCGGTGGTCAAGGGCGCGGGCGACGGGCGCGAGCTGTCGCCCGGCGCGAAGAGCGCCACGGCGGCGCTCGCCGCCGCCGGCGCCAACACCGTCTACTACCGCTGGCGCACCTGGTACGCCCAGCTCCACGACGAGGCGGTCGCCGCCACCGGCCAGCTGATGACCGGCGGAGTCACCCCCGAGGAGTACGTGAACCGCCTGCAGAAGAAGGCGGATGAGATCAAGAACGACTCCTCGATCAAGAAGTACAAGCGCTGATGTTCAACACCTATCGCCGGGGCCTGTTCATCACCGCGTTCCTGGCGGCCCCGGTGACGCTCTACCTGGTCTACGTCATCTCGCCGTACGCCCAGGCGTTCTACATCGCGATGACCGACTGGCGAGGCGTGACCGCCACGCCGAACTTCGTCGGGCTGGACAACTTCGTCAGGCTCTTCTCCGACGGGATCTTCTGGAAGGCGGTCACGCACAACGCGGCGCTCCTCGTGCTGTTGCCGCTGGTGACGATCGTCATCGCCCTGTTCTTCGCGTTCCTGCTCAATGTGGGGCGCGAAGGGCGGGGCGTGGGCGGGGTCGCCGGGTCGAAGTTCTACCGGGTGCTGTTCTTCTTCCCCCAGGTGCTGGCCGTCACCGTGGTCGCGGTGCTGTTCCAGCAGGTGTTCAGACCCGACGGCAGCGGCATGCTGAACGGGCCGCTGATGGCGCTGGGGGGCGGCCCGGTCGGCTTCCTGTCCGATCCGGACCTGGCGTTCTGGTCGGTGCTCGGCGTCATGGTGTGGCAGGCGGTCGGCTTCTACGTGGTGCTGTTCTCCGCCGGGCTGGCCTCCATCCCGAGTGACATGTTCGAGGCGGCGCAGATCGACGGGGCCGGGCGGGTCAGCCTGTTCTTCCGGATCACGCTGCCGCTGCTCTGGGACACGGTGCAGGTGGCCTGGGTCTACCTCGGCATCCTGGCGCTGGACGTGTTCGCGATCGTGTGGGTGATGACCGACCAGCACGGCGGCCCGGACTTCTCCACCACGGTCATGGCCACCGAGATCTACCGCAACGCCTTCCAGTACTTCCGCTTCGGCTACGCCTCGGCGCTGGGCGTCGTGATGTTCTTCTTCACCATCGGCTTCGCCATCCTGTCGCTGCGCCTGTCACGTCGCGAAAGAATCGAGTACTAGAGATGACCTCGTGGACGGTCGCGAACTCCCGCAAGCTGGCCCGCCAGGAGAGCAGGCGGCGGCTGGGGCCGATGGCGATGCTGTCGCACCTGGCGCTGCTGCTGTGGACCGTGCTGACGGTGGTGCCGATCCTGTGGACGTTCCTGGCCTCGGTCAAGAGCGAGGACGAGATCTTCGGCAACGCCTGGTCGATGCCCGCCACCCTGCAGTGGGACAACTTCGCGCGGGCCTGGGAGCAGGCGCACATCGGCCAGTACATGATCAACAGTGTCGTGGTGGTGACCTTCAGCACGTTCGGCACCATGCTGTGCGGCGCGATGGCCGCCTACGTGCTGGCCCGCTACGCCTTCCGCGGCAACCGGGCCGTCTACCTCCTGTTCGTCTCCGGCCTGGCCTTCCCCGTGTACCTGGCGCTGACGCCGCTGTTCTTCGTGGTGCAGAACATGGGCAACGTGCCGCTGGTCGGGCCGTTCATCGGGCTCAACACGCATGCGGGCCTGGTGCTCGTCTACATCGCCTACTCGATGCCGTTCACGGTGTTCTTCCTGGCGGCGTTCTTCCGCACGCTGCCCACGGCGGTGGGGGAGGCGGCCATGGTGGACGGCGCGTCGCACACCCGCGTCTTCTTCCAGATCATGCTGCCGATGGCCAGGCCGGGCCTGGTGAGCATCACCATCTTCAACATCCTGGGCCAGTGGAACCAGTACCAGCTCCCGCTGGTGCTGCTGCAGGAGCGGGACAAGTGGGTGCTCACCCAGGGCATCGCGGACATCTCCACGGCCGCGGGCTACGACTCCGACTGGGCCGCCCTGTTCGCGGCGCTGACGCTGGCCATCCTGCCGATGCTGGTCGTCTACACGATCTTCCAGCGGCAGATCCAGGCCGGCCTGACCATGGGGGCGCTGAAGTAGAGCGGTCTCATGACGGCCGGGTGACCAGCAGCGGGTCGTCCAGGATGGCGGACACGGCGAAGCAGGTGGCGCCGTACAGCGCGGCGTCGCGCGCATGACCGGCGGCGCGCACCTCGAACGGCGGCGAGACCCGCAGCGTGTCGTGCGCGATCACCGGCCCGAGCCACTTCACCAGCCTGCCGAAGTGGCCGCCGAGGACGACCACCTGCGGGTTCAGCAGCATCCTGGCGTTCATGACGACGGAGTGGATCCGCTCGGCGGCCTCCTGCAGCGCCCGCAAGGTGACGGCGTCTCCCCGCTCGGCGCGCTCGGCGAGCTCCTCCACGCCCCGCTCGTGCTCGCCGATGCCGGAACGATCCAGCAGGGCCCGCAGCGACACGTACCGTTCGAGGCAGCCGCGCCGGCCGCACGGGCAGGGGAGCCCGCCGGGCTCGACCTCCAGGTGACCGAGCTCGCCCGCCGCCCCGTGAGCCCCGTAGACCAGGCGGCCGTCCACCACGACGCCGCCGCCGGCGCCGATCCCGCCCGCCAGATAGATCAGATCGCGCACCCCGGTCAGGCGCAGCAGTTGGTACTCGGCCCAGGTCTCCACGTTGCCGTCGTTGACCAGGGCGACCGGCCCGATCCCCGGGGCGAGCTGCTCGCGCAGGGCGGGAAGCAGCGGCGCGAGCCGCCACCCGAACGGCACGCTGGTCACGATGCCCCGATCCGTCCAGCCCGGCACGGCGACCACGACCGACACGGTCCGCCCGTGCCACTCGCCCACCGCCCGGAGGATCCGCTCGGCCAGCGCCTTGGCCATCTCGTCCGCCGTCGGCGCCCGCAGCCCGTGGGGCGCCCGCTCGTGGTAGCGCTCGCGCTCGGCCAGATCGGTGACCCGCACGGAGATGAACGCCGGATCCAGCCGGACCCCGACGGCCGCCACCGAGGTGTGCCCGAGCGTCAGCAGCCGCCGCGGCCGCCCGGCCGAGCCGGTGCCGCGCAGCCCCACCTCCTCGGCCAGCCCGTAGCCGATCAGCTCGCCGACCAGGCTGGTGACCGCGCCCGCGCCCAATCCGGTGTCGGCGGACACCTCGATCCTGGAGCTCTGCCCGTGATCGCGCAGGTGGTGCAGGACGAGGGAGAGATTGTGGCGCCGCAGGCTGAGCACGTCCGCTGCCCCGGAGTCCTTCACAGCGGAATTGTACGTTTCCTTGACCGAGGAAAACGGTGTGGCGGCGCACCGGTGTTCTCTGGTTTCCTGCGCACCATGACGTCGATATGGGTGGGCGAGCGAGTGCGGCTGCGGGCGATCGAGCCGGACGAGGGTGAGGCGCTCCTCGCCTTCGAAGAGGACACCGACGCGGCCCGGAACGCCTTTCGGATCCACCCGCCGCGCTCGGCGGAGCGGGCCAGGCAGTGGGCCGCAGAGCTGGCCGCCAAGGAGCCGGACCCGGACGAGTTCCGGCTGGTGATCGCCGACCGGGACGGCGACACCCCGGTCGGCGTGATCCTCACCCACACGGTCGACCGCCACAACGGCACATTCTTGTACGGCATCTCGATCGGCACCCCGCACCACCGCAAGGGCTACGCCGGTGACGCCATCGTGCTGCTGCTGCGCTACATGTTCCAGGAGCGGGCCTTTCAGAAGGCCGACGCCAAGGTGTACGCCTCCAACGAGGCGTCGCTGGCGCTGCACCGGCGGCTGGGGTTCGTGGAGGAGGGCCGCCGGCGCCGCGCCCGCTTCGCCGCCGGCCGCTACGAGGACGAGATCCTGTTCGGCATGACGACGGAGGAGTTCACCGAGCGCTACGGGAGGTGAGCTCGGCCCGCAGCCTGCCGGTCGCCGCCACCACGTTGGCCAGCGCCGCCTCCACCTGCTCGTAGGTGCGGGTCTTCAGCCCGCAGTCCGGGTTGACCCAGACCCGCTCGGCGGGCAGCGCCGCCAGCGTCCTGCGCAGCAGCCCCTCGACCTCCTCGCCGGAGGGCACCCGGGGCGAGTGGATGTCGTACACGCCCGGCCCCAGCCCGCGGCCGAAGGAGCCGACCGCCTCCAGGATCCGCGCGCCGGACCTGGCCGACTCGATCGTCGTCACGTCGGCGTCCAGCCCGTCGATGGCGGCCAGGATCTCGCCGGCGTCGGAGTAGCACAGGTGGGTGTGGATCTGCGTGCTGTCACCCGCGCCCGAGGTGGCCCGGCGGTAGGCGGCCACCGCCCAGTCCAGATAGCCGGCCTGCCCGGCGCGGCGCAGCGGCAGCAGTTCGCGCAGCGCGGGCTCGTCCACCTGGATGATCGACAGTCCGGCCGCCTCCAGGTCGCGCACCTCCTCGCGCACCGCGTCCGCGACCTGGAACGTCACCTCGCGCAGCGGCAGGTCGTCGCGGACGAACGACCAGGCCACGATCGTGACCGGCCCGGTGAGCATGCCCTTGACCGGCTTGCCGGTGAGCGAGCCGGCGTGCCGGGCCCAGCGCACGGTGATCGGCTCGGGCCTGGCCACATCGCCGTGCAGGATGGGCGGCTTGGTGCAGCGTGAGCCGTAGGACTGCACCCAGCCGTTCCTGGTGACGGCGAAGCCGTCGAGGTGCTCGGCGAAGTACTGCACCATGTCGTTGCGCTCCGGCTCCCCGTGCACGAGCACGTCGAGCCCGAGTCGCTCCTGCAGCCGCACGACCCGCTCGATCTCGGCCTCCACCAGCCGCTCGTAGTCCTCGGTGGCCAGCGTGCCCGCCGCCGTGGCCGCGCGGGCCTGGCGCAGCTCGCCGGTCTGCGGGAACGACCCGATCGTGGTGATCGGCAGCACGGGCAGCCGCAGGTGCGCGGCCTGCGCCGCCGCGCGCACCTCGTACGGGCTGCGCTGCTCGACCGGCTCCGGCCGCGACTGTGGCGCCGGGCGCGTGACCGGCTCCGGCCCGTCGAAGCCGGTGCGCGCCAGCTCGACGACCTCGGCCACCTTCTGCTCCGCGAACGCCAGCCGCGCCGTCAGCTCCGGGTCCAGGTCCGGTTCGTCGCGGACGTCGTACGGCACATGCAGCAGCGAGCATGAGGTGCTGACCACCACGTGCGCGGCGTGATCACGTACGGCGCGCAGCGCGTGCGCGGCCCGCTCCGGAGCCGTCCGCCACACCTCGCGCCCCGACACCACGCCCGCCACCACCGTCTTGCCCGCCAGCGCCGCGAGCCCGTCCACCTCGCCGTTCACCAGGTCGACCCCGATCGCCTCCACGGGCGTGTCGGCCAGGACCGGCAACGCCTCGCCCAGGTGACCGAAGTAGGAGGCGACGAACAGGGCGGGCCGCGCCGCCACGCCGCCGAGCCGCTCGTAGGCGGCGCGCACGGCGGCCAGCTCGGCCGGGCTGCGGTCGGCCACCAGCGCCGGCTCGTCGAGCTGCACCCACGCCACGCCCTCGGCGGCCAGCGCGCCGAGCAGCTCCTCGTAGCAGGCCAGCACGTCGTCCAGCCGGTCCAGCGCCGCGGCCGGGTCCGCCGACAGCAGCAGGAACGTGATCGGCCCGATCACCACGGGCCGCGTCTCGAACCCCAGCTCACGCGCCTGCCGCAGCTCGGCGAGCGGCTTGGCGGCGTCCAGCTTGAAGACCGTCTCCGGGCCGACCTCCGGCACGATGTAGTGGTAGTTCGTGTCGAACCACTTGGTCATCCGCAGCGGCGCGACCCCGTCGGTGCCGCGCGCCATGGCGAAGTAGGGGTCGGCGGCGTCCCGATAGCGCTCCGGCACCGCGCCCAGCAGCACGGCGGTGTCCAGCACCTGGTCATACAGCGAGAACGTGTTGGACGGCAGCGCCGCCAGGCCCAGCTCGTCCAGCCTGCGCCAGGTGTCCGCCCTGATGGCGGCGCCCACCCGGTCCAGCTCGTCACGGCCGGTGCGGCCGTCCCAGTAGGACTCCAGCGCCCGCTTCAACTCTCTTCGCGGGCCGATCCTCGGGTAACCGAGCACGGTGGACTGCGGGAAACGGGACATGAGGGCTCCATGCGAGGTTCAGCGATTGATCGAGACGGTGGCATCCTGCACAGTCCGCTTGCCGTCATGCATCATGTATTCGTGGTGCTTATGCTCAAAGAAGTTCGCTGTTTCGTTGGAGTCGCCGCCCGGCTCAGCTTCTCCGGGGCCGCCGCCGACCTGGGCCTGTCCCAGCCGGCCATCAGCCAGGCCATCACCAGGCTGGAGCGCGCGACCGGGGTCAGGCTCTTCGAGCGTTCCGCCCGCGAGGTGCGCCTGACGGCCGCGGGTCTGGCGCTGCTGCCCTACGCCGAGCAGGTGCTCGAATCCGCCTCCGCGTTCACTGCGGAGGCGGCCCGGCTGGCCCGCCCTACTATTCATCTTGCTTATCCTCCACTGATCGGCGCACTGGCCGCCAGGATCGTCAGGAGGATGGCGAGCCGTACCCCGGCGATCGGGGTGGAGCTGCGTATGGCGGGACGGGCGGCCGCCTCGGCAGCGCTGGAGTCCGGCGAGGTCTCGGCGGCGATCCTGGCCATCCCGGCTCCGGCCAGGTTCGTCACGGCGGCGCGCTTCCACGTCACGGTGGACCACGTGGCCGTCCCCACCGGGCACGCCCTGGCGGGCAGGGCCGCGCTCGTGCCCGCCGACCTGGCCGGGCAGGCGGTGCTCACCCCGGACGGCAGGCCCTGGACCGGGCTGCCGGGCCACCGCCGGCTGCTGCCCGGCGACGACTTCGCCGCCGCCCTCGACCTGGTGGCGGCCGGTGCCGGGCTGCTGCCGATCCCGCAACTCCTGGTCAGGACCGTACGGCGGGACGACGTCAGATTCGTCCCGCTGGAGGCGCCCGACCTGCGCATCACCTACGCGCTGGCCTGGTCCAAGGATCGGGTCACGGGTGAGCTGCTCGCCCTGGTGCAGGCCGTACAGGACGCGTTGTGGACCAGGTGATGCCGGGACGGCCGGTCACTCGTCCGCCGACGGCCTGCGTGGCATCGCTCGCTTGTGACACACCGAACTGGAGGCCAAGAGCCGCCTCCCAGCGCCTCGCCGGCCTCGGGGCGCTGGACGGGGTCGGTTTCGGCGGTGGGTGCGGGTGGAGGTCTCCTCGTCGAGTCGACACGTAGCGGCCGCTGACCGTCCTCGATGTGGCTCAGCGAGGACTGGCTGAGGTTGGCGCGGGTTTCCAGGGATCAGCCCTGCGCCACCCGCAGGGCACGGATGCGTTTGCGTACGAAGCTGTCCAGCTCTCAATCTTCTTGCGTTATAAGCAGCATCGTATGCCTTTGATGCAAAGCGCGGTTAGCGTCGTGCGCAGATGGTCTGCGACGCCACCGCGGACACCGACGCGGCCCTCGCCGCAGCCCAGGGCCACGCACCCACCCCCTGACAGCCCGGCGCGGCACCGGCACTGACGCAGCATGCCCCTTTTGAGAGGAACCCATGAGTACGAACCAGCCCCGTCAGGCCGCTCAAGCCGGCGATGTACCTGATGCGCGTCAGCTGCGCACGATCCTGATCGCCGTCTCCATCGCGCTGATGGCCGTCATCGCCTCGGTGTCCGGGCTGAGCGTCGCGCAGACCCACATGGCCGTGGAATTCGGCGCCTCACAGGGCACCGTCCTGTGGATCATCAACATCTACACTCTTACCCTGGCCGCGTTGCTTCTGCCGCTCGGCGCCGTCGGCGACCGCCTGGGCCGTAAGCCCATGCTCATCGCCGGTCTGGGGGTCTTCGTCGCCGCGAGCGTTGTCGCGGGCCTGGCCCAGTCGGCCGAGGTCATGCTCACCGCCCGCGTCGCCAGTGGTGTCGGCGCCGCGATGATCATGCCCATCACCCTTGCCGTCATCACCTCCACCTTCCCCGAGGAGCAGCGCGGCAAGGCGATCGGCGTCTGGACCGGCGTCGCCGGGGGCGGTGGCATCCTGGGCATGTTCCTCTCCGCCCTCCTTGTCGACGTCGCCGACTGGCGCTGGCTGTTCGTCCTGCCTGTGGTCCTGGTCCTCGTGGCTCTGGCCATGACGCTGAAATCGGTTCCCAACTCCCGCGAGACCTCGGCCCATCGCTTCGACACCGGCGGCGCACTGCTCTCCATCGTCGCCGTGGTCGGCCTTATCTTCGCCCTGCAGGAAGGCCCCGAACACGGCTGGACCGCCCCCGCGACTCTGATCAGCCTCGCCGTCGGCCTCGTCGCCGCGATCGGCTTCGTGGTATGGGAGCTGCATCGCCGCGACGCCTCACTGCTGGACATGCGGCTGTTCCGTGAGCGCGGTCTGGCCGGCGGCTCGTTCACGCTTCTGGTGGTCTTCGGCGTCCAAACGGGTATCGCGGTGGTCCTCTTCCCGTTCTTCCAGGCCGTGCTCGGCTGGTCGGGACTGCTGTCCACGGTGGCGCTGATGCCTATGGCCGTCATGATGATGATGACCTCGGGTCTGGCCCCCAAGCTGGCCGCACGGATCGGTACCCGCTCGACGATGGCCGTGGGCATCGCGCTGGCCGGCGTCGGCCTGGCGCTCATGGCCCTGTTCGTCTCCGTCGACGGGGGATACCTGACCATCCTGCCCGGCATGCTCTCCATGGGCATCGGCATGGGTCTGTCGATGACCCCGTCCACCGAGGCCATCACCGGCTCCCTGCCGCGGGAGAAGCAGGGCGTCGCCTCCGCGCTCAACGACGTCACCCGCGAATTCGGCGCCGCACTCGGGGTCGCCCTGCTGGGCGCGCTACTGGCCAACGGCTACCGCAGCGCCATCGAAGGCCGACTGAACGGCATCCCGCAAGGGGCCGCCGACACCGCCAGAAAGGGCGTCGCCAACGCCGTGGAAGTGGCGGGAAGCGGCGGCTCGCACGCTCGGGACCTGCTCCACGCCGCCCAGCAGTCCTTCGTCGACGGCTGGCAGCAGGCCATGTGGGCAGGCGTCGCCGTCATGGGCGTCCTGTTCGTCTACATCGCCTTCCGCGGCCCCGAGAACACGGCTCCCGCACTCGCGGACGAGACCGAAGCCACCGAGGCCGTCGCCGCCCGATGACCACGTAGGAACAAGCGCACAGCGAAGACCTCTCGCGCCCTCCTGCGAAGAGCCGGTGGGAGTGGGAGCGGCAGTAAGCCGTGACCGGCCCGGCCGGCCAGTTCGCAACGGCGTGCGGTGGGAAGGGTGTTGAGGTCTGTTGTCACCAACCGATCGTCAACACCCTTCGTCATTTCCGCACTACTTGCCGCGGCGACTCGGGATTCACTCGTCTAGGTGACCGGCAGGTTCTTCAGCGCCTCGCGTCGGCTCAGCCCCGAGATGCCCTTGGCCCGCACGTAGCGGACCACCTCCCGCGGGTCGGTCTTGGCGTACTCGCGCAGGGCCCAGCCGATCGCCTTGCGGGCGAAGAAGTCGTTGTCCGACAGGCTGGGCTCGATGCAGGCGAACAGCAGCGCGGTGTCGGTGCGGGATTTGAACCGGTTCTGGCACAGGATCGCGGTGCGCCGCTTCCACAGGTCGTCGTCGTGCGCCCACTGCAGCATCAACGGCCGCATGGAGTCGGGGAACGCGGCGAGCAGGGCGCCCATCCGGTGAGTGGCCAGCTCGTCCACCAGGTCCCACCAGGCGCCGCTGACGATCATCTCCTCGTACATCGGCATCGTGTAGAGGGTTTGGTAGTCGCGGTAGAGGTGGTGGCCGGTGAGCTGGATCGCCGCGTAGAGCTCCTCACGGTATTCGGCCTCCCGCCAGAGCGCGAGCACCGCCCGGCGCCAGTCGGGCGCGCTGTCGATCCGGTTGGCGGCGAACACCCGCCTGAGCATGGCCCGCCGGGGCACCGCCTGCACGCCCAGGAAGGGCATCTTGGACTTCATGTAGGCCTGCATGGTGGCGGCCTTGTCCGGCTGCGCGGCCTCACGCAGTGCATGCCGCACCGCCTCACCGAGACTCATGCTCGCTGGGACGTCCGCTCACCGGTGGCCAGCCCGTCGAACAGCACGGTGATGTAGTGCTCGGCCAGCCCGGTCGTGTTGAGCCTGCCGCCGGGGCGGAACCAGCGCACCGCCACCCAGATGGTGTCGCGGATCATCCGGTAGGTCAGCTTGGGATCGACGTCGGGGCGGAAGAGCCCGACGCCCTGCCCCGCCTTGATCTGCGCGACCCACATCTGCTCCACCTCCTCCTCGGCCTTCACCAGATAGTTGAACCGCTCGAACTGACGGAGATAGTTCCAGTCGTTCTGCATCACGGTGATCGCGGCGCGGTGCGGCTCCAGCGTGCCGAAGCCGATGCGCACCATCTCCGACAGGACCGTGCGCGGGTCTCCGCCGGTTTCGAGGGCCGCGCGGTAGCGGGCGATGAGATCATCGAGGAAGGTGGAGAGCACCTCGTCGACGATCGTCTCCTTGGAGTCGAAGTGGTGATAGAGGCTGCCCGACAGGATGCCGGCCTCTTCGGCGATCTCGCGTACGGTCGTGGCCTGAAAGCCCTTGCGCGCGAAGAGCTCCGCCGCGAGCTTGACGAGATGGTCACGGCGCTCGGACGCGGGGCCCGAGGAGTTGGCTCGCTGGCGCTTCGCCGGAGCGGCGGTGCCCGCGGAGTTCTTTCGCGTTGTCACGTACTCATTATGGGCCCTCAGACAATCGCTTGTTCACCTAACCGGCCCAGCTCATCGGTGCGGCCAAGCGCTTGATTGGCGACGGCCTCCGGACCGGTCGGCCCGCCCGGCCGGGTGGGACAGGGATGGGCACGGCGGCGGAGTTCGTCAGGGGAGGAGATGGGCTGACGTTCGAAAATGCCTCTAGCAAATAAGAAACTTTCCTATTAGATTTCGAGTCATGTCCAAGAGCGGTGACCTCCTCAACATGGCCGACGCCGTGCTATTGCCGGGTTTCGCGGGTCACACCCCGCCGGACTGGGTGCGCCGCAGACTCGCCGAGGGCCTGGCCGGCGTCGTGCTGTTCTCCCGCAACATCGCCGATCCGGCCCAGGTCGCCCGGCTGACGGCGGCGCTGCGCGCGGAGAACCCCGCCGCCCTGGTCGGCACCGACGAGGAGACCGGCGAGGTGACCAGGCTCGAAGTCCTCACCGGCAGCACCCGCCCCGGCGGCTACGCGCTCGGCGTGGTGGACGACGTGGCGCTGACCGAGGCGCTCGCCGCGGACCTGGGCCGGGACCTGGCCGCAGCCGGCATCACCATCGACTTCGCGCCCTCGGCCGACGTGAACTCCAACCCGGACAACCCCGTCATCGGCCTGCGGGCCTTCGGCGCCGACCCCGACGTGGTCTCCCGCCACACCCGGGCCTTCGTCCGTGGCATGCAGTCCGCCGGCGTGGCCGCGTGCGCCAAGCACTTCCCCGGCCACGGCGACACCTCGGTGGACTCCCACCACGGCGTGCCCATGGTGGCCTCCGGCGGGATCGAGGACGCCCTGCGGCCGTTCCGCGCGGCCATCGAGGAGGGAGTCCGGTCCATCATGACCGGCCACCTCCTGGTCCCCACCTACGACCCCGAGCTGCCCGCCACGCTCAGCCCCAAGGTGCTCACCGGGCTGCTCCGCGAGGAGCTCGGCTTCGACGGCATGATCGTCACCGACGGGATCGAGATGGCCGCCGTCTCCGGGAGGCACGGCATCGGCGGGGCCTCGGCGCGCGCCATCGCCGCCGGCGCCGACGCCATCTGCATCGGCGGTGAGCGGGCCGACGAGGCGACCGCGACCGGGGTGCGCGACGCCATCGCCGCCGCCGTGACCGAAGGACTGCTGCCCGAGGAGCGCCTGGCAGACGCCGCACGCCGGGTCCGCGAGCTGGCCGTCTGGACCACCTCCTCGGGCAGCGCCCCCAGCGCGAACGGCAACCTGGGCCTGACCGCGGCCCGCCGCGCCGTCCGCGTCACCCGCAGGTCCAGCGCCGCCGTGCTGCCGCTCACCACCGCACCGCACGTGGTGGAGCTGTCTCCGGAGATGAACCTGGCCATCGACAAGGGCACCCCCTGGGGAGTGGCGGGACCGCTGGCCGCGCTGCTGCCCGGCACCACCGTGACCAGGTTCGCCGCCGGTCAGGCCACCGGGGCCGCGATCGAGGACCTGCTGGCCGGCGCGGCCGGCGGACGCCCGCTCGTGCTCGTGGTCCGCGACGTGCACCGCCACCCCTGGCAGGGCGAGGCGCTGCGCCACCTGCTCAGCGCCCGGCCCGACGCCGTCGTGGTGGAGATGGGCCTGCCCGAACGCTCCGACCTGGGCGCGGTGCACATCGCCACGTACGGCTCCGCGATGGTCTGCGGCCGCGCCGCCGCGGAGGTGATCACCGGCAGCCTTTGACCGCCCGCGTCTGACCGCCCGCAGTTGACCGGTAGCGTCTGACACCGTGAACTTCGACGGCGAGGATCTGTCCCGTAAATCCCTGACGGACCGGCTCGCGCCGGACGAGACGCACCTCTTCCAGGGCTGCGACCTCACCGAGGCCGACCTGTGGGGAGCCTCCCTGGCCGGGGCGCGCTTCGAGTCGTGCGTGCTGGAGCAGACCGACTTCCGCAAGGCCGACCTCGATGGAGCCGTCTTCAGCGGCGGCGGCGGGATGGGCGTCAGGTTCAGCGACGCCGACCTCATCGACGTGACGTTCACCAACGTCGACCTGTCCTCCGCGCAGTTCGGCGGCGCGCTGCTGACCGACGCGTCCTTCACCGGCTGCCGTCTGATCGGCGCCTCGCTCACCGGCTCGCGCGGCACCGGCTTCAAGGTCACCCGCTCCAACCTCACCCTGGCCAACCTCGGCGGCTGCTCGATGCGCGGCGACCTCATCGAGGGCGTCCGCTTCGACGAGGCCGACCTGTCGGGCTGCGACTTCACCGAGGCCACCTTCAGCGACTGCAGGCTGCGCGGCGCCAAGCTGCTGAAGACCGTCTTCGCCCGGTCCGACCTGCGCGGCGCCGATCTGGGGGAGATCGACGACGCCAGGCTGTACGCGTTCGCCGGCGCGACCATCAACCGGGCCCAGGCCGACGCCATCCTCGCCGCCCGGGGCATCAACGTGATCTGACGCCCTGAGGCGCGGCGCCGCCCAGGGCTCAGCGCAGGGCTGAACGGGCCGCAGGGGCGAGTCGGAGGCGGCGTGGCGGCGCGGTGAGGTACTTCTCCAACGCCGGCACCTCCACCACACGCTCGTCCCGCGCCTGCTCAAAGCGGGCGAACCACACAAAAACCTCCTCACCTGTACGTACGGGCAGCGCCGGATAGGTGTTGACCGCGTGCTCGCTCTCGAAGCAGGCGACCGGCGCCGCCCCGCCCTCGGCCAGCACCGGCTCCACCTGCCCGGCGAAGAACTCGCGGAACGACCCGATGGCGCCCGGTTCGACGTGGCAGATCGTGGCCACGTACAACGAGGACGGCAGCGACGACGACGGCGAGGACCGCAGCGACGACGGCAGTGACGACGGTGGCGAGGCGGGCGCCGCGGGCGGGCGCGGTGATCGCTGGAAGCCGTGGCCGGCCGGGCGCAGCAGGAGGACGTCGTCGGAGTCGATCAGGGTGGCGTTGGCCGCGTCGCGGTTGGCCTTCCAGACCGGGCCGCCGTAGAAGGCGGACAGGGCCGCCCGGCGGCTGTCCATGTCCGCGAACGCCCGCATCCAGGGGAAGGTGTCAGGCGCATCAGGGTCGCGGAAGTGGCCCACGACGTCCATCCCGGCGCTCTCCTGCGCCTCCACGAACTCGCGCTCGAACAGCTCGATCAGCGTGTCACGCATGCCGGGGCGCAGTATGTACTGCCGCAGCTCGTAGATCATGCGGCCGACGGTATGGCGCTGTCACTGACATCCCTTGTCAGTGACTTTGCCAGAAGAATCTTCTGATTACTTTAAGCTACCGATTAATGACCCACGGTTATATAGTCGCTGTGACCTTGATCCTCATGGGTCAAGACAGGTCAAGGGGGTTGTGGCATGCCTTCGGGCCCTGGCGTTCCACCGCCCCTCGAAGCCAACGGCGAAGGAGCTCAAGTGATCAGAAAGCTGTGCGTCACCGGTGCCGTGGTCGCGGCCGCGGCGGGCGTCACGCTGCTGGCCGTCCCCGCGCACGCGGACAGCCGCGCCGACAACCAAAGCCGGAACACCGAGGCCTGGCAGTCGGGGAACAACTTCGCGGACATCGCCATGGTCAACCGAGGCTGGGGCTGGTCCACCAACGTCAACAACCTCAACGGCATCGCCACGACCGCGACGAACGACAGCATCGCCGTGACCTACATCTTCTACTAGACCGATCACGGCTTCCTGCCCGCCGGACCCAGAGTCCCGGCGAGCGTCTGACCTCTCTCGACCTAACCTCTGTGGAAGGAAATCGACATGATCAAGAAGCTCAGCGTGACCGGGTTCGTCGTTGTCGCCGCCGCGGGTCTCACCCTCCTGTCCGCCCCGGCCTACGCCGACACTGACAACCGCAACTCCAGCCGTAACGACGAGACCTCGCAGTCGGGCAACAACTTCGCCAACATCGGCGCGGCCAACTTCGGTGGCCGGGGCTCGACCAACGTCAACAACATCAACGGCAACGCCGCTGTCGCCTCCGATGACAGCCGGGCGGGCTTCGGCGTCCGCGTCGACTAGCCCGATCCCGGCACGCGCGCCCGCGCTCGGCGCGGAGCGCGGGGGCGTGTGCCCCACACGGGCTCATCCCGGCGTCGGCATTAGCATCGCCGGATGACTACCTGCGCATATGTGACGTTCGATGATCATGACGACCATGATGACGAGCGGAAGCCGGCCCTCGACGCCTGGCACACGGCCGGCATCGAGGGCCGGACCGAACGCTGGGACGATCCTGGCGTCGACTGGGCCGCCTATGACGCCGTCGTGGTCCGTTCGGTCTGGGACTACGTCGACCGCAGGGCCGAGTTTCTCTCCTGGGCCCGCCGGGTGGAGTCCGTCACCCGGCTGCTGAACCCGGCCGCCGTCCTTGCCGCCAACACCGACAAGACCTACCTGCGCGACCTCGGCGTGCCGATCGTGCCCACGCACTGGTCGTCACAGGAGTTGCCGCACTGGGACGACTACGTCGTCAAGCCCGCGATCTCCGCCGGCGCTCGCGACACGATCCGCACCGCCGACCGCGACCGCGCCCAGGCGCACGCCGCCGCCCTGGAGAGCGCCGGGCGCACGCCCATGGTCCAGCCCTACCTCGACATGGTCGAGTCCGAGGGCGAGACCTCGCTCCTCTACTTCAACCGCCGCTTCAGCCACGCCGTCCGCCGCATGCCGATGCTCGCCCCCGGCATGACCGGCGCGGACAACGTACGGGCGCAGTCGCGCACACCGGCCCCGGACCAGGTCGAACTCGCGGAGAAGGTGCTTGCCGCCATCCCTCAGGCCCTTCTGTACGCCAGGATCGACCTGGTCCGGCTCCATGACGGCGGCCCGGCGGTCATTGAGGTCGAGCTGACGGAGCCGTACCTCTATCTGCGTCAGGAGCCCGGGGCGGCGCAGCGCCTCGCCGAGGCGCTGCGCGAGCTGCTCAGCAGGTGAGGCCGCCGTCGACCGGGATGACGGTGCCGGTCAGGTAGGCGCCGGCGCGGGAGGCCAGGAAGATCGCCGCGCCGGCCATGTCGTCCGGGCGGCCGATGCGGCCCAGGGGGATGCCGGCGGCAATGGCCTCACGGGTCGCCGGGTCGTCGAGGGCGAAGGCCATCATCTTGGACTCGAACGGCCCGGGGGCCAGCGCGTTGACCGTGATGTGCTCGGCGGCCAGCTGCTTGGCGAGGTGCCTGGTCAGCATGTGGACGCCCGACTTGGAGGCCGAATAGGCGAAGGTCTCCATCTCCGGCACCCTGATCCCGTCGATGGATCCCACGTTGATCACCCGTGCCGGGTCCTCCGCGCCGGCCGCCTGCCGCAGCTGGGGCAGGAAGCGCTGGGTCACGTAGAAGACGCCCTTGACGTTGATGTCCCAGAGCTTGTCGAAGGCGTGCTCGGGATAGTCGGCCAGGGGCGCGCCCCAGGTGGCGCCGGCGTTGTTGACCAGCACGTGCACCGGCCCGTCGACGGCCGACACCAGCGTCTGCACCCCCTCGGGCGTGGACAGGTCCGCGACCACCGAGGAGCAGCCCAGCTCGGCGGCCGTCTTCTCCACTTCGGCGGCCTTGCGCGCGGAGATGTGCACGTGTGCGCCCGCCTCGACGAAACCGGCCGCGATCATGCGTCCGATGCCCCGTGAACCGCCCGTGACGACGACGGTCTTGCCTTCCACCGAGAACAGATTCATGTCTCGGAAGCATGCCATACCGACCGGTCGGTTGCCATGGCCGATCAGACTCCGGGCAGCCGGCCGTTGCGGAACAGGTCGACGAACCGCTGATGGTCCTCCCGGGCCCGCGCGCCGTACCGGTGGGCGAAGTCCACCAGCGCCTCGGCGAACCCGGCCCGGTCGTCGCCCACCACCGCCACGATCGCCTCCTCGGTGGAGAAGCTCACCAGGTCGTGGCTGGACTCGTCGTCGGCCACCGCGTGCATGCGCGCCACCGCCCTGCCCAGATCCCGCACGATCGCCTCCAGCTCCGCCGGCTCGTTGACGTCGTCCCAGTCGAGATCCGCGGAGTACGGCGACACCTCGGCCACGAGCTGCCCCACACCGCCCAGCGTGGTGTAGCCGAGCCAGGGATCGGCGTAGGCCTGCAGGGCCCGCTGCGACTCGGCCGTGCGGTGCCCCTGGTGGTGGAAGTAGTGGGTCACCTTCTCGTCGGTGATGTGCCGCGCCACCGCGGGCACCTGCGCTTGCTTCATGTAGAGGATGACGTCGTTCTCCAGCGCCTGTGACGTCCCCTCCAGCAGCAAGTTGTAGGAGGGCAGCCCGGCCGAGCCGATGCCCACGCCCTTGCGCAGCGCCACGTCCTTGATCAGGTGCTCCACCGGGCTCGACGGCGTCGGCAGCGTCGTCAGATAGTCCTCGAAGGCGGCCAGCACCTGCGCCCGGGTCCCCGGCTCGACGGGCTCGCGCCCCTCCATGAACGCGAAGCGCCGGTCGTACTCCTCGACCACCGTCTCCACCTCCAGCATCGCCACCCGCGTGCGCAGCCGGGCCGTCTGCAGCACCCGGTGCAGCACTCCCGAGGTGGTGTCGAGCGTGAGCGCCCCGATGGCGTCGTCGCCGCCGCGCGCGATGGCGGCCAGCTCGGTCAGGTAGGCCCCGGCGAAGCCGCCGACGAGCCTGCCGATCACCTCGTCCGACAGCGCCTTGGCGTACCCCAGCAGCGCCACGCTGGCGGCGAAGCGCTTGAGATCCCAGATGTACGGCCCGACGTAGGCCTCGTCGAAGTCGTTGACGTTGAACACCAGCACGCCCGAGGCGTTCATGTAGGTACCGAAGTTCTCCGCGTGCAGGTCGCCGTGGATCCACACCCGGCTGGTCACCGGGTCGAGATAGGACTCGTCGGCGTACGGCCCGGTCAGGTCCGCGTAGAACAGGGCCGCGCTGCCCCGGTAGAACGCGAAGGGGGAGGCCGCCATTTTCCGGAACTTCCTCCTGAAAGCGGGAGGATCAAGCTTGATCGATTCGCCGAACTCCGACATGAGGACGTCGAGCAGGAAGGAGGAGCGTGTGCTCATACCCTGGACCCTAGATCCCGCCTGCCCCTTCTGACCAGCAGGGGGTCACTCGGCGAAGCCGCCGTAGCCGCCCCGGTAGAACACCAGCGGGCCGCCGTCGGCGTGGGTGTCGAGCTGCAGCACCCGGGCGACCACGATCACGTGATCCCCGGCCGGGTGCTCGGCCTCCACCACGCAGTCGAGCCAGGCCAGCGCGCCGTCGAGCACCGGGTTGCCGCCGGGGGAGCCGGTCCAGCGCAGCCCGGCGAACTTGTCGCCGCCCCTGGTCGCCATCTGCGCGCAGACGGCCTGCTGGTCCTCGGCCAGCACGTTCACGGTCAGCGCCTTCGCGCCGCGCACTCGGGGCCAGCTCGTGCTCGTGTGCGCCACGCAGAACGCCACGAGCGGCGGGTCGAGCGACACCGAGGTGAAGGAGTTGGCCGCCAGGCCGCAGGGCCTGCCGTCCACCGGGTCCAGGGCGGTGATCGCCACCACTCCGGTGGCGAACCGGCCGAGCACCGATCTGAACGTCCTGCTGTCGAGATGGCCGTCTTCTCGGCGACTGCCGTTGGAAGGGCCGGTCGGCATGGCGGCTCCGTCGCGAGTCCTGCGCTGGCGAGGCGGCAACGGAGCGACCCGCCGATCCGGTGCGATCACCCCGGCCGGCGCGAGCGCGGCCGGTGGCGTGCGCGGCGCGATCGTGCCCGGAGCGATCGTTTCCGGTGCGATCAGACCGGCGGCGTGCGTGCCCATGGTCGCCTCCTCTTCACCTGACGCGCCTATCATACCAAGCGCTTGCTTGGACGGTAGGCGCGCGGCCGAAGGGCTGTCAAGCGGAATGGCGTACGCGTTGACATGGCCTGAATTCTCCGCCTAGCGTGACGGTGTGGCCAAGCGCTTGCTTGAATTCCGGGATCGCACGGCCGTGGCCGGAGTGGGATACACGGCCTTCACCAGGGACTCCGGCGTCAGCACGCTCACCCTGGCCTGCCGCGCGATCATGGCCGCGCTCGACGACGCCGGACTCGGCCCCGGCGACGTGGACGGCCTGGCCACCCACCGGGTGGGGGACTCCGCCGCCCCCTCGGTGGTCGGCCCCGCACTCGGCGTGCACGATCCCGCCTGGCACCTGGACCAGTTCGGCGGCGGCAGCGTCTCGCACGCGGTGGTCGGCCAGGCGGCCCTCGCGGTGGCGGCGGGACTGGCCGAGACCGTGGTCTGCTACCGGGCCATCAACGCCCGCTCCGAGTTCCGCATGGGCGGCACCGGCCGAGGGCTGCCGGTCAGCCCGGAGGTCCAGTTCCAGGCCCCGTACGGCTACTTCGCGCCGCCGCAGCAGTACGCGATGTACGCCCGAGCCCACATGCTGAAATATGGCACTAAAGCCGAGCATTTCGGGCATATTGCCGTCACCCAGCGCGCGTCGGCCGCCAAGAACCCGCGCGCCCTCATGCGCACCCCCATCACCCTCGACGACTACCTGGCCGCCCGGTGGATCGCCGAACCGTTCAGGCTCCTCGACTGCTGCCTGGAGACCGACGGCGCCTGCGCCCTGGTCATCACCACGGCCGAGCGCGCCCGTGCCCTGCGCCGCCCGCCGGTGCTCATCTCGGCCGCCGCCTGGGGCGGCGGCGCCTCCCACCTCTCGGGCGGCGCCGCCGACCCGACCACCTCCGCCGCCGCCGGCCTCGCCCCGCGCCTGTACGCCCAGGCGGGGCTGGGGCCCTCGGACATCGACGTGGCGGAGCTCTACGACTGCTTCACCTACTCCGTGCTCGTCCAACTGGAGGACTACGGCTTCTGCGCCAAGGGCGAGGGCGGCCCGTACGCGGTCTCCGACGGCCGCCTCCCGGTCAACACGCACGGCGGCTTCCTGTCCGAGGGGTACGTCCACGGCATCAACCACATCGCCGAGGCCGTGTCCCAGCTCCGGGGCGACGCGGCCGACCGCCAGGTGCCCGGCGCCGAGGTGGCCCTGTCCACCGCCCAGCCCGGCTACATCCTGCCCGCCACCTCTGCCCTCATCCTCACCCGAGGCTGAGCGCGCCCTCCGGCAGAAAGGCCAGCCGTGCGTGAGAGACCTCCTCCGGTGCCGGACCGGGACTCGGCGGAATGGTGGGAGCGCCTGGCCCGGCGCGAGTTCGCCGTCCAGCGCTGCGACTCCTGCGACACGCCCCGCTTCCCGCCCAGGGCCTTCTGCCCCGCCTGCCACCGCGAGGGCGCGCGCTGGGAGGCGGTCGAGCCGGTGGGCACGGTGGAGAGCTGGATCGTCAACCATCAGGCCTTCACTCCGGGCGGCACTCCGGGGGGTGCGGAACCGTACGTCGTGGTGATGGTGCGGCTCGCGGCCGTGCCGCGCTGCTTGGTCCACGGCAACTGGCGCGGTGACCGGGAGCCCCGGGGCGGGCAGGCCGTGCGGGGGGTCTACACGCCGCTGAGCGACGGACTGATGCTGCTGGACTGGCGGCCGGCCGCGCGGTGAGCGGGGCCGGCAGGAACGCGCGCCCTGGCGGGCGTGGGGGACCCGCCAGGACGCGCTTCCCCCGTGTGCGGCGACACCAGGACTCCGGCGAGGGATGGAGTCCTAGGTCGCGTGGTCGCACACGGAGATGGTGGGGGAGTGGGCCTCTCGTGAGGACTCCCGGGTCGGCGGGCTTGGTTGATGTGGACGAATCCCGTGCGACGCACCGCGTAACGCAGTAAACGTGTTGCTTCGCAGGGGCTGTCCCAGGGCAGGTACGGCGTACCCACGCGGTCCGGCGCCACCGGCCCTCACCCCCTCACCGGCCTTTCGATGGATTTGTACCAACGAATGGATGATGCGGCCGACTATGCCGTCCGGTCAAGGGGTGATGGCCTGCTAGAACCAGATCGTCTAAATTGTTGGAACAAAAGGGGTGAAAGTGGCAAGGTCGGTGCTGTATCAGCAGGTGGCTTCGGAGCTACGAAGGGCCATCTACTCCGGCGTACTCGGCCCCGGAGCGCAGCTGCCGACTGAGGCGCAACTCATGGAAGACCATGGGGTGAGCAGGAACACCGTCAGGTTGGCCCTCGGTGAGCTGGTGAATGAGGGGCTTGTCACACGCACTCCGCGACGCGGCACGGTGGTCAGGGACCGCCGGCCGCTCCTCATGTATCCCCAGCGGGAGCTGGAGCCGCAACCCACCGGGGAGCTGCGGGAGGCCTTCGCGTTCGCCGTCACGCAGGAGGGCCGCGCCCCCAGCCAGTACATCGAGGTGCTGACCGTCTCTCCGGTCGAGGAGATCGCCAGCAGGCTGGAGCTGGCCGACGGGCAGCTCGCGGTGGTGCGGCGCCGCCTGAGGTTCGTGGACGGCCAGCCGTACAACACCAACGACTCCTATTTCCCCCGGGACCTGGTGGCCGATTCCGAGATCGCGCGTCCCGGCGACATCGAGCGCGGCGCCAACCGGGTGCTGGAGGAGCTGGGGCACGGGCAGGTCCGCGTGGTGGACGACATCTGGGCGCGGATGCCCAATCAGGAAGAGGCCGAGCGGCTCCAGTTGGAGCTTGGTACACCGGTTGTGGTTTATGTCCGAGTCGGATACGACGTGGATGACATGCCGGTGCGCGTTGCGGTGTCGGTGCTGCCTGCCGACAAACATCTGATCAGATACGAGCTCGACCGCCGCTGACCGAGCTCGGTTGGGGGTGATCCGCCCGCCGCGGCACAGCGAGCTTGCACTCTCGCTGGGCGCGGGGAGTCGTGCACGCTCCCCTGGCGGCGATTTATCCGCATATATCGGACTATTTGCATTTATCGGGCTATTTGCCTTATTGGGTTCGCGTCTCATGATGCCATTACTCACCGTATCCAACTCAACGCACAGAGCGACGAAAGGTGAACCATGCACGCCAACACCCTGCTCCGACCGCTGACACTCCGAAGGGCCGAGCCCGACGACCTCGCGGGCGTCCTCACCCTCCTGTCCGACACCGCCGAGTGGCTGTATTCGCGGGGCGTCCGCCAGTGGCCCCGCGACGGCTTCGGCCCCGAGCGCATCGAGCCCCTCATCGAGGAGCGGGTGCTATATCTTCTGGAGGACGAGCTCCGCTACTTCAGCCCCGGCGAGCCGGCCCCTCCGGTTGCCACGATCGCCCTCGACCGCCACGCGGACGCGGAGTTCTGGACCCTGGACGACGCCCCCCACGCGGCCCTGTACGTCCACAAGCTGGCCGTGGGGCGTTCCTGGTCGGGCGTCGGGCTGGGAGACGCCCTGCTGGACTGGGCGGGCCGCACCGCGTACGACGCCGGGCTGCCGTGGCTGCGGCTCGACTGCGCCAAAGGCAACCCCCGTCTGCAGGGCTACTACCGCAGCCGGGGGTTCCGCCACCTGCGGACGGTCGACCTGCCCCATCGGGCCTCCGGCGCGCTCTTCCAGCGCCCGGCGAGCGACGTGGCGATCACGGAGTTCCGTGATCTCACCTTCGCGGAGCTGATCAGTGCCTGATCCGGTCCCTGCGCCTCCGGGTTCCGGGCCCGGATCATGGCCCGCTCGGCGGATCTTCTTCGCCGTCTCGGGCGAAAAGGTGCAGAAGGCCATATAACCTCTGCTGCATGACCGGATCCCTCCTTGAGGTGATCGCGCTGAACGTGCGCGACGCCGTCGCCGCGGAACAGGGCGGCGCCGACCGCCTGGAGGTCGTCGCCGACATGGCGGCCGACGGGCTGACCCCGGCGCCGGAGACGGTCGCGGCGATCGCCGCGGAGTGCCCGCTGCCGCAGATGGTGATGTTGCGCGGCCACGCCGGGTTCACCGCCGACGCCGACGAGCTGGACCGGCTGCGGCGAGACGCCAGGGCGCTGGCACAGGCGGGGGCGGCCGGGTTCGTGTTCGGCTTCCTCGACGAGGCCGGAGCGGTGGACCTGGCCGCCACCGAGGCGCTCATCCACGGCGTGTCACCGCTGCCGTGGACGTTCCACCGCGCCGTCGACCACGCGGCCGACGTGCAGGCGTCCTGGCGGGCCGTGCGCCTGCTGCCCAACCTGGCGACCGTCCTCACCTCCGGCTCGCCCAAGGGCGTCGCCGACGGCCTGGCGATCCTGAAGGGCCGTACGGACGCGGGCGACGGCTCCATCATCCTGGCGGGCGGCGGCCTCAAGCCCGACCACGTGCCGGACCTGCTCGACTACGGCGTCCGCGCCTTCCACGTCGGCTCCGCCGTCCGGCCCAGCTGGACGGAGCCGGTCGACTCCCGCCTCGTCCGCCGCTGGCGCGCCCTGATCGAACGCGACTGACCGTACGCGGGCCGTACGCGAGACGAAATGTCAGCCGAGGGTCGAGTCCGCTCTGTGGAGGGCCGCCGCGAGGGTTCTGATCGTCGCGGGCTCGTCCAGCACGCCGCCCCCGGCCGCCCGGCGCTCCTCCCAGGCCCGCACCCGGTCCCGGTAGGAGTCGTAGCGCGCCAGGTGGAAGGCGTAGACGGTGGCGAAGCGGCTCACCAGGTGCGAGGGGTGCATGTCCCAGCCCTGGTAGAAGCCGTACGCGAGCGAGTGCCTGACCAGCTCGGCGTGCCGCCGCCACAGGGCATGTACGTCCTCGGCCGAGCCGGAGGCGGGGGAGGCGGCGAGCGAGCCGTCGGACAGCTCGACCCCGGTTCCCGCGAACGCCGTCCGCATCACGTGCCTGGCGTGGTCGCAGGCGGGATGGTCGAGCCGCTGCTCGTGCGGCGGCAGCCCGATCGCCGCGGTGTAGTCGAACACCCCGAAGTGCGCGGCGGCCAGCCGTCCGCCGAGCGTCTCGGCCAGGTCCCCGCGCAGGAACAGCACCGTCTGCGGCGCCTCCACCTGAATCTCGAACCGCAGCCTCCGCCCCAGCCCGAGCCCTTCCTCCAGCCGCTGTAGAAATGCCGCGAACTGGGTCAAATAGGACTCCATGATGACCTTGGGGAACGTGACGGTGAATCCGGCGGGCAGCTCACCGGCCCGCTCCACCAGCCCGGTGACGAACCCGTCCAGGGTCCGCAGCGAGCGCGCCGGGTCGCCGTCGGCGAACGACTTCACCCGCAGCCCCCATCGGCGCGGCAGCGTCCCCGACTCGCGCATCCCGGCCAGCGCCTCGACCGCCCGCTCGACATGGCCGTCCTCCTCGTCCGGCCGCACGCCGTACCCGTCCTCGAAGTCCACCCGCAGGTCCTCGACCGGCTCGGTGGCGAGCTTGCGCAGGACTCTGTCGTGGACGGCGGTCGCCAGGACGGCGGGCAGCCCGAAGACCTCGGCGAGCTCGCCCGGCCCGGACAGGTGGGCCTTGGCCAGGGCCAGCGCCTCGTCACCCCACGCGGCGACCGTGCCCGCGCCGAACCGGTCGGCCGGCACGTAGACGGTGTGCGCCGGCTGCCAAGCGGGGCCCGTCTCGGGGTAGCGGGCCCGCTGGGTCGCGTGGACCTCCTCGAAGCCGTCGACGTGGTGACTCGTGGTGACGCGCATGGGTTCCCTTCGCGGATCAGGGGCGGCAGACTCGCAGCATGGCCTCCAGGCCGGCGAGCTTGACCCGCTCGCCGCGGCCCAGCGTCCTGGCGAGCTCGGCCTCCGCGGCCTCGATGGCCTGCCACTCCGCGTACGTCACCGGGTGCACGCCCCGCTCGGCCAGCAGCGCGTCGACGGACGCGCGCGGACGCCCCGCGTCGGAAGGGCCCGACAGGTCGGACAGGTCGGACAGGAGGGTGCGGACCGTCTCGGCGGCGTCGGACTTGTTGGTGCCGATCACGCCCGTGGGGCCGCGTTTGAGCCAGCCTGCGACGTATTCGCGCTCCCGCACCCGGCCGGCCTCGTTCGGCACGGTCATCGTCTCCCGCGAGAACGGCACGCCCGGCAGCGGGACGCTCTGGTAGCCGACCGAGCGCAGCACCATGCCGACGGGCAGGGTCTCGAACTCGCCGGTGCCCACTACCCGGCCCCCCTCCGACAGCCGGGTGCGTTCGAGCTTGAGCCCCTCCACCCGTTCGGCGCCCAGGATCTCCACCGGGCGCAGCCAGAAGCGCACGTCCAGCCGGCGGGGCCGGCCGACGGGCTCGCGGTCGGACCAGGAGCGCAGCACCTCGATGTTGCCGCGGATCTGCCTGGGGAAGTCGGCGCCCAGCACCACGGCCTCCTCCGGGCGCACGCAGACGTCGGCGTTGGTCAGGTCGCCGAGCTCGCGCAGCTCCTTGAGGGTGAACTTGGCGTGCTCGGGGCCGCGCCGGCCGATCATGTGGATGGCCTTGACCTGGCTGTCCGCCAGGCGTTCGAGCACGTCGTGCGGCACGTCGGTGGAGCTCAGCTCCTCGGCGGTCTTGGCCAGCACGCGGACCACGTCGACGGCGACGTTGCCGACGCCGATCACGGCCACCTCCGGGCTGTCCAGCGTGAACCTCGACGGGTCCACGTCCGGGTGACCGCAGTACCAGTTGACGAAGTCGGTGGCGGCGACGCTGCCCGGCAGGTCCTCGCCCGGGATGCCGAGCTTCCTGTCGACCATCGCGCCGGTGGCGTAGACGACGGCGTCGTAACAGCGCAGCAGGTCCTCGACCGACAGGTGCTCGCCCAGCGTCACGCCGCCGAGGAAGCGCACCTCGGGCAGCTCCAGGACCCGGCGCAGGTAGCCGGCGATGGACTTGATCGACGTGTGGTCGGGCGCCACGCCGTATCTGACCAGCCCGTACGGGGTCGGCAGCCGTTCGAGGACGTCCACCTCGACGGGCCCGGCCGACTGTTTCACCAGGGCTTCGGCCGTGTAGATCCCAGCGGGCCCGGACCCGATGACCGCCACGCGCAACGTCACGTCGTCTCCCTATGCCGGTCGTTGTCCACTTCACCAGGTGCAACGGGTCGGCGTGATCGATCTATCCCCGAACGCCCACACGGATTTTTACCGAATGCCGCCCGATCATCCTTTTTTTCTAGATTTTTCTGGTTTTTCCGACATATCCGGTTATCGTGGCCCGGCTCTGTACCGATACTCCTCCAGACCCGCCGGGCACTCAAGGACGCCTAGGTCTGCCGGGCGAGCCGTTCGCGCAGCGCGGGCTTGTCGATCTTGCCGTTGACGTTCGTCGGGAGCGCGTCCACCACGACGATCCGCTTGGGCACCTTGTAACCGGACATGTTGGCCCGTGCCCAGGCACGCAGCGCCTCCGGATCGGTGGTGATCCCCGGCCTGGTCACCACGTAGGCGACGCCCGCCTCGCCGGAGACCGGATCGGGCACGCCGACCACGGCGGCCTGGGCGAGCGAGCCTTCGAGCAACAGCAGCGACTCCACCTCAGCGGGTGAGACGTTGAACCCGTTGACGATATAGAGCTCTTTCTTCCGGTCGACAATCACCAAATTTCCGGATTTATCAAGAGTGCCGATGTCTCCGGTGTGGAGCCAGCCGTCCTTGCCCACGGCCTCGGCGGTCCGGTCCGGATCGTCCCAGTAGCCGCGCATCACCCCGTACCCCCGCTGCAGGATCTCCCCACGCTCCCCGGCGGCCACCTCCAGGCCGCAGTCGTCCACGATGCGCACCTCGATGCCCGGCACCGGCCGGCCGGTGGTGGACGCGATCACCTCGACCGGATCGTCGGCCCTGGTCATGGAGACGACCGTGCCCTCCATCAGGCCGTACGCGTTGATCATGCGCGTCAGCCCGACCCGCTCCACCAGCCGGGTGATCAGCGCGGGAGGGACGGCGGCGGCGCCGCAGATGGCCACCCGCAGCGACGACACGTCCCAGTCGCCCTTGTCCAGCTCGTCCAGCAGCCGGTGGAAGAGCGTCGGCGGCCCGGCCAGGACGCTCGCCCGCCCCTCGGAGATCAGCGACATCAGCGCCCCGGGCGCGAACACCCGGATCGGCATCATCGCCGCCCGCCGCAGCACGCAGGCGACCAGCCCCGCGTTCAGCCCGAACCCGTGGCTGAACGGCGCGATCACCGGATAGCGGTCGTGCTCGTCCAGCGTGACGATCTCCGACCAGTCCCAGTAGCCGCGCAGCACCTGCGCGTGATCCAGCATCACCCCCTTGGGCGCGCCGGTGGTGCCGGAGGTGGACATGATCTCGCACAGATCATCGGGCCGTACGGCGAGCGCCCGCTCCTCGCCGATCCGCTCCTCGACCTCCGCCCCCCGCGCCCGCAGCTCCGAGTGGCCTGTACGCGGGGGGTGCGTGAGCCGCTCCGCCCGCCGCTCCGAGACGGGCACGACCAGGTGCCGCAGGCCCGGCAGCGGTGGCAGGAGGCCGGCCAGGGGCGTGCGGTCGGGGCCGTCGCCGGTGATCAGGATCCGCGCCCCGGTCTTCTCGATCAGCGCGGCGGCCTCGATCCCCTTGTACCGGGGGGAGAGCGGCACGAGCACCGCGCCCGCGTCCCAGACGGCGAAGGCGTGCACCGCCCAGGAGGGATCGTTCACCCCCCACAGAGCCACCCGGTCACCCGGCCGTACCCCGAGCGCGATGAGCCCGCGCGCGGTGACCGCCGCCGCCGCGCGCAGCTCGGCCATGGTCATCGGGGTGTCCCCGTCGACGATCACGATGCTGCGGGGATGGCGTGCGGCCTGGTCGCGCAGCATGCGCGGCAGCGTCCCCCAAGCCGGCATCGTTCCCGCCGATCCCGGCGCCGCCGCCTCCGCCGCTTCCGGCACCCCTGATGCCTCGGATGCCGCCGATCCTGTCGATCCCGTCGATCCCGTGGGTTGCACCGTCACGCCTCCGATCGGGTCACACCGGGGGCTCAGGTGAGCAGCGCCCGGTCGCGGCCGAGGTGCTGGCCGCGTAGATCGTTCACCAGACCGGGCCGGGCCGCCTCGGCCGCCTCGGGCGCGATGTCCACGCCGATCGCGACGGGTGTCAGCGCCCGCAGCGCCTCCCGGATCCGGGACTGCCACATCGGGTTCGCGACCAGGCTCTGCCGGCCGAACGTCACCGTGAGCACCGCCGAGTCGAGCGTGCCCGCCCGGCTGATCGTCAGCTCCCACCCGGACACCCCGTCGATCTTGGACAGCGCCTTCTCCAGGCGCGGCAGCGAGACCCACACGCCTCGCACCAGCACGTGCTCACCCACGGTGTGCTCAGGGGCGGGCAGCCCGCCGGGGGCGCTCGGGTCACCCGCCACCTGCCCGGTCCGCAGCACGGCGTCGCCCAGCGTGGAGTGCCCGGCGGCCGTGATCACCAGCTCGGCGGGGCCGCTGCCCACGTACGGCTCGTCCTTGTCCAGAGCCGCCAGCCCGAGCACGCCGTCCGCGACGGGCGTCAGCGGGTCCTCCTCCGAGGTCCGCCACGCCAGCGCGCCGCCGCTGAACGGACTGGAGTACGCCTCCGACACCGCCGCCCCGAACTCGCCGGCCAGGTGGCGCATCGTCCGCTTGGAGGCGATCTCGCCGGTCAGCACGATGTGCCCCAGCCCCAGGTCGAGCGGGTCGAGGAGGAACTCCAGATGCAGCCTGGCCAGGAAGTCCATGACGCCGGTGGGCGTGGCGACGAGCGTGGTGGCCCTCAGTGTGGTCAGAGCGTGGTGCAGCCGCATCCGGCCCCGGGGCCCGACCGACGCGCCGGCCGCCGCCACGTCCGCCGCCGCCGACGCCCAGAGCGAGCCGGCCGGCTCGGCCAGCGCCACGACCACCCGATCGGCCGCGCCGACCCCCACGGCCGCCAGCGCCTCACCTGTCATCCGTACGCAGGCCGTACGGTCGGCGGGGTCGAGCGGGAAGACGCTGGACAGATCCGGTGCGACGAGCAGGAGCCCGGTGGCGGAGCCGCCGGTCGCGCCGAGATCGTGGCGGGTCAGCCAGCGGGCCGGCATCAACGCATCACCTCGTCCATGAACAGGGTCATCGACGCGCACACCTGGTCGTGCGCCAGCCCGCCCACCTGCGCCTGGAGGATCAGGTCGGTGACGCCGGCCTCGGCGACGCGGGCCAGCGCCTTGCGCGAGCCCTCCGCGTCGTCCACCACGACCATCAGGTGCTCGCGCAGCACGGCCATCGACTCCTCGGGCGGCATCCCGGCCGCGAGCTGGCCGAGGACCCGGTGGGTCGCGTGCCGGGCGTCGTAGTAGTCCGGCGGGGTGACGAGGTTGACCTGGCGGCGGATGTACCACAGGACCGCGTCGGCGGCCGTCGCGTTGGCCTGCTCGCGGGTGGGGGCGACGAACCAGGGGATCATCAGCGCCACCCGCCGGGTGCCGGGGTCGAAGCCGCTGTCGGCCAGCGCCTCCCGGTAGCGGGCGATGTCCTCGGCCACCTCGTCGATGCCCTTGAGCATCGTCATGCCGAGCAGGTTGTAGCCGTGCCTGGCGGCGGCCAGGTAGCCCTCCAGGGAGGTGGAGGCCACCCAGACGGGAGGGTGGGGCCGTTGCGCGGGACGCGGGTAGACCGCCACGTCCGGGATCTCGAAGAACTCGTTGGAGCGGCTGACCGGCTCCCCGTCGGCTCGCCAGATGGCCAGCGTCGCCTCCAGGGAGTCCTCCCAGATCTGCCGGGACTTCTCGAAGGGCCGCTGGAAGGCCTGGTACTCCAGCGGGGAGGCGCCCCGCCCGGTCCCGAACTCCACCCGTCCGCCGCTGAGCACGTCCAGCGTGGCGACCCGTTCGGCGGTGCGGATGGGCGACTGGAACGGCAGCAGCACCACGCCGAGCCCCAGGTGGATGCGCTCGGTGCGCTGGGAGATGGCAGCGAGCACCAGGTCGGGCGCGGAGGAGTGGGAGAAGCCGCGGGTGAAGTGGTGCTCGACGAACCAGGCCGTGTCGTAGCCCAGCCGATCGCCCAGCACGACCTGGTCGATCACGTTCTGGAACGCCCGCTGTTCGACCTCGCGGGTGCGCCCGCGTACCTCCAGTTCGTAGCCCAGGCTGATCCGTAGGGCCGTCATCGCGCCTCCGCCGAAGTCTGTGAACCAAGCGCTCGCTTGGTTGAGCGTACCAGCAGCCACCACTTGCGGGAAGGGCGCTGTCACGATCAAAGTGGATCCTCGTGAGGCGAAAGCACGCGCTACGGCGGCCGAAGGACGGGACCGACCCGGACGATCACTCGCTCGCCAGCGCCTGCCGCTACGAGGCGTTCGGCCGGGTGATGGCGGCGCTCGCGACCAAGGCGGAGTTCATCGAGTCGTGCCGCGACCTGACCTGGTGGCCCGGGCCCGACGAGAGCTGGCACATCGAGTGGCGCGACGGCCCCTTCGCCTCCGAGGTGGCGGCGCTGCTCGCCCGGCACCCGCACGCCACCGGTCGCGTCGTGACCGCCGACGACGTCTCCGCCGTGCTGGAGGTGAGGGGCGTCCGCTTCGAGTTGCGCGCCGTCGACCCGATGGGCAGGACCGAAGTGCGGTCCCGGCCGCACTTCTGGCGCCTGGCCGAGGCGCTCGACACCACCCGCCGCACCACCGCCCGCCACCCCTGGGAAGAACTGCTCGGCGGCTGACACCTTCCCTAAGGTTGTCCCGAAATTTGCCTTTTTTGTACGGCCACATACCCTGACAACGGTCGTCTTTAGGCACGGATGGCCTGGGGATGGACATGGGTAAGAGCACAATGGAGTACGTGGATCTCGCCGAGTTCGATCGGCGGCAACGAGGCATCGAGCGCCATGTGCTGGCCGCTTCTCTCGGCGGGCTGGCCATCGGTCTCCTCGGCGTGCTCGCCGCGGGCAAGGGCCCCGGATGGTTCGGCCACGTCTACGACCCGTACGCCTATCTGGCGCTGGCGCTGGCCGTCGGGGCCAGCGCGTCCGGCTTCGGCTGGGCGCTGCTGACCACGTTCCTGGCCGCGGTGGCCACGCTGGCCGCGGCCGTGGGCGGCGGCGTCATCGGCGGCGGCTCCCGCTTCCACCTGATAGGCGGCAGCGTCGCCGTGCTCAACTGGACGCTCGCGCTGCTGATCGGCATCGGCCTGCTGGCCTACGTGACCCGCAGGAGCGACCGGTGGGGCGACTACGCGGCCGGCGTCATCGGCGCGGCCCTGCTCGCCGACGTCGTGGACCGGGCCACTCCCGGCTTCATCGGCGGCGAGCGGTCCTTCTGGCCGCTGCCCGCCCTGCTGATCGGCGCGGTGGCCGTCGCCGTGGTGATCGCACTGCGCGGGAGCGCCGGGGCCCGGATCAGGGCGCTGGCGTGCACCGTGCTGCTGACAGGGCTGTTCGCCGCTTGGATCACCGTCGCCGGATAAGCACGCGCCGAGGGTGTCTCCGAGTCGATAGCCTGTAATCCTTCACATCAGGCCCGAGCAAGGAGTAGCCGTGTTGCTGCGCATGTCGTCGTTGTTTCTTCGCACCCTGCGGGACGACCCGGCAGACGCGGAAGTGCCGAGCCACAAGCTCCTCGTTCGCGCCGGCTACGTCCGCCGCGTCGCGCCCGGCATCTACTCGTGGCTGCCCCTCGGCAAGATGGTGCTGGAGAACGTCGCCCGCGTCGTCCGCGAGGAGATGAACCGGATGGGCGGCCAGGAAGTGCTCTTCCCCGCCCTGCTGCCCCGCGAGTACTACGAGGCCACCGGCCGCTGGACCGAGTACGGCGACACGCTGTTCCGGCTGCGTGACCGCAAGGGCGCCGACTACCTTCTCGGCCCCACCCACGAGGAGCTCTTCACCGACATGGTCAAGGGCGAATACTCCTCCTACAAGGACTATCCGGTCACGCTCTACCAGATCCAGACCAAGTACCGCGACGAGGCGAGGCCCCGGGCGGGCATCCTGCGTGGCCGCGAGTTCCTGATGAAGGACTCCTACTCCTTCGACCTCGACGACGACGGCCTCAAGCGCTCCTACGAGGCGCACCGCGAGACCTACATCAAGACGTTCGACCGGCTGGGCATCACCTACAAGATCGTGTTCGCCACGTCGGGCGCGATGGGCGGCTCCGCCTCGGAGGAGTTCCTGGCCCCCACGCCCACCGGCGAGGACACGTTCGTGGCCTGCCGCTCCTGCGGTTACGCCGCCAACGCCGAGGCCGTCACCACGCCCGCCCCCGCCGCCCGCGCGCTCGACGGCCTGCCGGAGCAGCGGGTCCTCGACACCCCCGGCACCCCGACGATCGACTCGCTGGTGTCCTACGTCAACGAGCACCACGGCCTGTCCGTCACCGCCGCCGACACGCTGAAGAACGTCGTCGTCAAGGTCGCCACCCCCGGCTCGAAAAAGGTCGAGACCCTGGTCATCGGCGTTCCGGGGGACCGCGAGGTCGACTTCAAGCGCCTGGAGGCCGCGCTGGCCCCCGGCGAGCCCGCCATCTTCGAGGCCGAGGACTTCGCCAAGCATCCCGGCCTCGTGCGCGGCTACATCGGCCCGCAGGTGCTGCGCGACCTCGGCATCCGCTACCTCGTCGACCCCCGCGTGGCCACCGGCACCTCCTGGGTGACGGGCGCCAACGAGCCCGGCAAGCACGCCGCGCACGTCGTGGCCGGCCGTGACTTCGAGCCCGACGGCACCATCGAGGCCGCCGAGGTGCGCGCCGGTGACGCCTGCCCCCGCTGCGGCGCGGAGCTGTCCATCGACCGCGGCATCGAGATCGGCCACATCTTCCAGCTCGGCCGCAAGTACGCCGACGTCGCCGGCCTCGACGCGCTGGGCCCCGACGGCAAGCCGATCCGCATCACGATGGGCTCCTACGGCGTCGGCGTCTCCCGCGCCGTGGCGGTCATCGCCGAGCAGGCCCACGACGAGCTGGGCCTGGTGTGGCCGCGCGAGATCGCCCCCGCCGACGTCCACATCGTGGGCACCGGCAAGGGCCGCCAGGTGGAGGCCGCCCTGGAGCTGGCCGCCGAGCTGGAGTCCCGTGGGCTGCGCGTCCTGGTGGACGACCGGCGGCAGGTCTCGCCGGGCGTCAAGTTCAAGGACGCCGAGCTGCTCGGCCTGCCCACCATCCTGGTCGTGGGCCGCGGGCTCGACCAGGGCGTGGTGGAGCTGCGCGACCGCGTGTCCGGGGACAAGGGCGAGATTCCGCTGGCAGAGGCGGTCGACCGGGTCGTCGCCGCCTGCGCGGCCTCCTGACCCCCGCACTTAGGGGCGATTCACGTACATAAAGGGCGTTAGACAGCGGCTGGTTTGACGGCGCGCTGAGGGGCTGTAAACCTCGGTGCGATGAAGCCACATGTCGAATTGAAAGACTTCTGGGAACGACGCCTGGAGTCCGACTGGACCGAGAGTGGTGTCGGATACAAGGCGCTCGGCCGGGCGTTCAATATCTGGATGTATCGGGTGCGCGCCGAGGGTTTCCGCCGGGAGGCGGCCACCCTCGGCCTGGACCTGCCGAAGGCGCGGGTGCTCGACGTCGGCTCCGGCACCGGCTTCTACGTCCGCCTGTGGCGAGAGCTCGGCGCCGGGTCCGTCACCGGCAGCGACCTCACGGAGGCGGCCGTGGAGCGGCTGCGCGCCCGCTTCCCTAAGTCCTCGTTCCTTCAGCTCGACATCGCCGAGCCCGGCGACGCGCTGGAGCCCGGCTCGTTCGACGCCGTCTCCGCGATGGACATGCTCTTCCACATCACCGACGACGACCGCTACCGCGCGGCCCTGCGCAACATCGGCGAGGCGATCAGGCCGGGCGGCGCCTTCGTGCTGTCGGAGAACTTCCTGCAGAGGCCGGAGGAGCGCTCCGACTACCAGGTCAACCGCACCCTGCCGTGGATCACCAGGGCCCTCGACGAGGCCGGGTTCGACGTGGTGCGCCGCGTCCCCATGCTGGTGCTGATGAACGCCCAGGTCGACGGCCAGCCGCTGTGGCGCAAGCTGTGGGGCGGGCTGCTGCGCGCGGTGACGCTGACCGAGGTGACCGGCTGGCTGGCCGGGGCCGCGCTCTATCCCGTGGAGCGGCGCCTGGTGCGCGTGCTGCGCGAGAGCCCCACGACGGAGTTCATGATCTGCCGCCGCCGCTGACGGCGGGGACCGGGGTCAGCCGCCGGGGGTCGGGGTCGTCCGCTGCGGCGTGGCCTTCCCCGGCATGCCGGGGAAGGCTGTGGTGATCGCCGGCCTGAAGGAGTAGGAGCGGGTCGCGGCCTCTTGCATCACCAGTGCCGCGTACGCGCGTGTCTCGGCGCCGGCCGCGGCGACCAGCTCCAGGTAGGCGGCCACGATGCCGCTCTCCACGTGGGCCGCGAGCCCGGCGGCGGCCGAGGCGGTCGACGGCACGGACAGCAGCGCGTAGGAGGGGGCCGGCTCGGCGGGCTTGCCGCCGCGCGCGATGATCACCTCGCGCAGCTCGTCCCTGCGGTCACGGTGGGAGTCGTAGGCCCGGGTGATCCGGGCCCGCATCGAGCCGGTGGTCCGCGCGCCGAGCAGGCCGTAGGCGAAGACCGCCGCGTGCTCGGCCGCCAGGGCCTTGCGCAGCCTGTCCACGTCGCCGGGCCGCGCGCCCGCCCCGGCCGGCTCGGGGGCCGTGACCGGGGCCAGCGCGTGCATGGCCTCGCAGGCGCCGATGCTGGCGACGAGCTGGGCGAGAGACGGCGAGATGCCGGAGAGCTGGCTCGGGCGCAGCGCCGCCGCCTTGCGTTCGAGGCTGCGCAGGCGAGCCATCGACACCTTGCCGCTCGTGCCGCGGCTCGCCGTGGGGCTGGTAGCGGGGCCGGCGGTGGGGCTGGTGGTGGGGCCGGTGGTGGGACTCGCGGCGGCCGTGGGGGCGCCGGACGCTGCGGGACCGGCGGCCACCTTGGGAAAGCGCCTGCGCAGCTCCGCGAGGTGGGCCTCGTGCCGCTCCCTGAAGGGGACCAGCCGGTCGCCGCCCTTGGCGATCAGCGTGTCGTAGAGGGCGACCGTCTTCGCCTTCTCCGCGATCAGGATGCGGGCGAGCGCCTCCTCCGGGGAATCGCGCGGGGGCGGCGCCGGGACGTCGCCGGGGGCGCTGCATCCCGCGAGCGCCACGATGACCGCTCCGCCCGCCAGCACGGCTCGCCGGGAGAGGTGTGGCTGGCGCACGAGCAGGGACCTCCAGTGTCACGGACCGCAGATAGCATCGTACGGGCTCACGCCTCCCCTCGCTGTCAGGCGTACCGCAGCACCCGGCCGTCGTTCGCCGAGGTGGCGTTCGCCGCCTCCGGAGCCGAGGCTCGCCGTCCGGGCGTGCCGAGTGTCGCTCTCTGCGTGCCTTCCTACAGATAGGGTGTCAACTGTCGCCGCTGGCTGAGCAGCCATGCGACAGAGAGCCAGAGGCGAGGTCCGCCCGGCTGAGACATGACAATAGGGGAGGTCGATATGGGCAGCGCATCATCCCGCGACCACCTGATGAAGCTCCTTGAGCCTGTGGTCAGCGCGGAGGGCCTCGATCTGGAGGACGTCACCGTCACCCAGGCCGGCAAGAGGCGGTTGCTGCGCGTGATCGTCGACCGTGACGGCGGCGTGAGTCTCGACGACGTGGCGGACGTGAGCCAGGCCGTCTCGGCGGCCCTCGACGACGACGACGTGATGGGCCAGTCGGCCTACACACTCGAGGTGTCCTCGCCGGGCATCGACCGGCCGCTGACCGAGCCCCGCCACTGGCGGCGAGCGGCCAAGCGGCTGGTGAAGGCAGAGCTGCGAGACGGCGCGGTGATCGAGGGCCGGGTCCTCGCCGCCGACGACGACGGCGTCGATCTCGACGTCGAAGGAGCCGGGCGACGGCTCGACTATCAGGACCTGACCCGTGGACGGGTGCAGGTGGAGTTCCGCCGCTTCGACGACGTCGACGGCGACGAAGGCTAAGGGGAAGCCTCGTGGACATTGACATGAGCGTCCTGCGCAGCCTTGAGCGGGAGAAGGACATCTCCTTCGACCTGGTCGTCAAGGCCATCGAAGACGCGCTGCTGATCGCCTACTTCCGCACGGAAGGCGCCGCGACCAAGGCACGGGCCGAGCTCGACAAGAGCAGCGGGCACGTGACCATCTGGGCGGCCGAGCTCGACGAGGACGGCGAGATCGTCAGAGAGTACGACGACACGCCTGGAAACTTCAGCAGGATCGCCGCCACCACCGCCAAGCAGGTCATCCTGCAGCAGCTGCGTGACGCCGAGGACGAGATCAACTTCGGGGAGTTCGCCAGCCGCGAGGGCGAGCTGGTCTCCGGAGTCATCCAGCAGGGCAAGGACCCGCGGGTGGTGCTGGTCGACCTCGGCAAGATCGAGGCCGTGCTGCCGGCCCACGAGCAGGTGCCCGGCGAGGACTACGTGCACGGCGAGCGCCTGCGCGCCTACGTGGTGCAGGTGAAGAAGGGCCACAAGGGCCCCTCGGTCACGCTGTCGCGCACGCACCCCGGCCTGGTGAAGAAGCTGTTCGCGCTGGAGGTGCCGGAGATCGCCGACGGCACCGTGGAGATCGCGGCGGTGGCGCGCGAGGCAGGCCACCGCACCAAGATCGCGGTGCGGTCGCGCAGGCCGGGCGTCAACGCCAAGGGCGCCTGCATCGGCCCGATGGGCTCGCGGGTGCGCAACGTGATGACCGAGCTGCACGGCGAGAAGATCGACATCATCGACTGGTCGGAGGACCCGGGCGACTTCGTGGGGAATGCCCTGTCGCCCGCACGTGTTTCTCACGTGGAGGTCCTGGATCTCGAAGGACGGGTGGCGCGAGTGATCGTGCCCGACTACCAGCTCTCCCTGGCCATCGGCAAGGAAGGGCAGAATGCCCGGCTTGCCGCCCGGCTGACGGGCTGGCGCATCGACATCCGTCCGGATACGCAGGCCGAGGACGCCGCCGGTTCCGTAGATGCGTCGACACGGTAAGCTGGAATATGGTTGCCACGCGGCCCCACAGCGCACCTGTGTGGGCTGCAGGGTCCGCACGGCTAAGTCCGAGCTGCTCCGGTTGGTGCGGGTCGAGGACCAGGTGGTCCCTGACCTGCGAGGACGGCTTCCTGGCCGGGGTGCATCGCTGCATCCGACCGTGAGCTGTCTAGAGCTTGCCGAGCGTCGCCGAGCGCTCCCGCGCGCGTTTCGCGTGCCGGGGCCGCTTGACGTCTCGCGGGTGCGAGCCCACCTAGAAGGAGAACCACGAAATGTCATGTAGGACGCCGAGTTGATGGGGCGGAGTCAGATTGCTATGAGCGCCTGATGAGCACGCGGCGATGAAGACGTCAACGTAACGACGGTCCGGACGGCACAGCCAGCCTCCCGGGCCGAGTAAGGGAGTGCAGTGGCGAAGGTCCGGGTATACGAGCTCGCTAAGGAGTTCGGCGTAGAGAGCAAGGTCGTCATGGCCAAGCTCCAGGAGATGGGGGAGTTCGTCCGTTCGGCGTCCTCGACCATCGAGGCGCCGGTCGTCCGCAGGCTCACCGAAGCTCTGGGCGCATCCAAGGGTGGGCCCTCCAGAGGCGGCGGTTCGTCGTCTCACAAGCCGCAGCCGCCAAGGGCTGCTCCTCGGCCGGCGGACAGCCAGGCCGGCAACGGCGTCCACGAGGCGCCGACCTCATCCGTTCCGCGTCCGGGTCCGGGTCCCAAGCCCGGTCCGCGTCCGGGCCCCGCGCCGCGTCCGCCGGCGCCCGCGCCCCAGCCGCAACCGCAGCCGGAGCCGGAGCCCCAGGCCGCCGCGCCTGAGCCCAAGCCGCAGGTGCGGCCCGAGGCGGCTCGTGGCGAGACGCCCGCGGCTCCGCAGGCCCGCTTCGACAGCGGCACGCGCCCGGCGGCGTCCGGTCCGCGTCCCGGTCCGGCGGCCCGTCCCGGTCCCAAGCCGGGTCCGGCGGCGCCCCGTCAGAGTGGTGGGCCCGCCGGTGGCGGTCCCGGCCAGGCCGGTCGTCCCGGCGCTCCTGCCGGTGGCGGTGGCGGCGGTGCCCGTCCGGGTCCCGGTCCCAAGCCGGGTCCGCGCGGCCCGCGTCCGGGCAACAACCCGTTCTCCTCCAACGCCAGCGGCATGGGCCAGTCCCGGCCGCCGCGTCCCGGAGGCAACCGTGAAGGCGGCGGCGGACCGGCAGGTCCGCGCGAGCGTCGTGACGGCCCGCCCCGTGAGGGCGCGGGTCCGCGTCCGCCGCAGAGTCGTGCCGGTGGCGACGCGCGGCCGGGTGCGCCCGGTCCGCGTCCGGGTCCGCCCGGCGCCGCGGGTCCGCGTCCCGGTCCTGGTGCGGGTGGTCCCCGCCCGGGTGGTCCGCGTCCCAACCCGATGATGATGCCGCAGGGCCGTCCTGCCGGCCCCGGTGGCGGTGGCGGCGGAGGCCGTCCCGGCGGCGGTGGCGGTGGCGGTCGTCCCGGTGGCGGTGGCGGCGGAGGCCGTCCCGGCGGCGGCGGTGGCGGCGGCGGTCGTCCCGGTGGCGGTGGCGGCGGTTTCGCCGGTCGCCCGGGTGGCGCCGGCACCGGTCAGCGTCCGGGCGCTCCGGGTGGTTTCGCCGGTCGTCCCGGCGGCGGTGGCCGCGGTCGCGGCGGCGGTACGGCGGGTGCCTTCGGGCGTCCCGGCGGCCGTCCCACGCGTGGCCGCAAGTCCAAGCGTCAGAGGCGCCAGGAGTTCGACAACATGTCGGCGCCGGCGATCGGCGGTGTGCAGGTCTCGCGCGGTAACGGCGCGACGATCCGTCTGCCGCGCGGAGCCTCGCTGGCGGACTTCGCCGACCGGATCGGGGCCAACCCGGCCGCGCTGGTGCAGATCATGCTGCACCTCGGCGAGATGGTGACCGCCACCCAGTCGGTCAACGAGGAGACGCTGCAGCTGCTCGGCGCCGAGCTGGACTACAACATCCAGGTCGTCAGCCCGGAGGAGGAGGACCGCGAGCTTCTCGAGGCCTTCGACATCGAGTTCGGCGAGGACGAGGGCGACGAGGCCGACCTGGCCGCGCGTCCGCCGGTCGTGACCGTCATGGGTCACGTCGACCACGGTAAGACCAAGCTGCTCGACGCCATCCGCAAGACCAACGTGGCGGCGCGCGAGGCCGGTGGCATCACCCAGCACATCGGTGCTTACCAGGTCGCCGCCGAGCACGAGGGCCAGGAGCGCAAGGTCACCTTCATCGACACCCCGGGTCACGAGGCGTTCACCGCCATGCGTGCCCGTGGTGCCAAGGCGACCGACATCGCGGTGCTGGTGGTCGCGGCCGACGACGGCGTCAAGCCGCAGACGATCGAGGCGCTCAACCACGCCCAGGCGGCCGACGTGCCGATCGTGGTCGCGGTCAACAAGGTCGACAAGGAGGGCGCCGACCCCAACAAGGTCAGGGCCCAGCTCACCGAGTACGGCCTGGTGGCCGAGGAGTTCGGTGGCTCGACGATGTTCGTCGACATCTCGGCCAAGAACGGCACGGGCATCGACAACCTCCTCGAGGCGATCATCCTGACCGCCGACGCCGAGCTCGACCTGCGGGCCAACCCGACGATGGACGCGCAGGGCCTGGCGATCGAGGCACACCTCGACAAGGGCCGCGGCCCTGTCGCCACCGTCCTGGTCCAGCGCGGCACGCTCCGCGTCGGCGACTCCATCGTCTGTGGCGAGGCCTTCGGCCGCGTCCGGGCGATGCTCGACGACAACGGCGACGCGGTCGAGGAGGCCACGCCGTCCCGTCCGGTCCTGGTGATGGGTCTGACGGCCGTGCCGGGCGCCGGCGACAACTTCATCGTTGTCACCGACGACCGGATGGCTCGCCAGATCGCCCAGCAGCGCGCGGCGCGCAAGCGCAGCGCCGACATGGCGAAGTCGAGCCGTCGTCTCACCCTCGAGGAGCTGTTCAGCAACCTCGAGAAGGGGCGCGTCGACGAGCTCAAGCTCATCATCAAGGGCGACGTCTCCGGTTCGGTGGAGGCGCTGGAAGACGCCCTGCTCAAGATCGACGTCGGCGACGAGGTCAGGCTCCGTGTCCTGCACCGCGCCGTCGGTGCGATCACCGAGTACGACGTCAACCTGGCCGTCGCCGACGACAACGCGGTCATCATCGGCTTCAACGTCCGCCCCGAGCCTCGGGCGCGCGACCTGGCCGAGCGCGAAGGCGTCGACATCCGCTACTACTCGGTCATCTACCAGGCGATCGAGGAAATCGAAGCGGCGCTCAAGGGCATGCTCAAGCCCGAGTTCGAAGAGGTCCAGATGGGCACGGCGGAGGTCCGCGAGATCTTCAAGGTGCCGAAGATCGGCAACGTCGCCGGTTCGCTGGTCCGCTCCGGCGTGATCGTCCGCAACAGCAAGGCCAGGATCATCCGCGACGGCGTCGTCGTGGCGGACAACCTGACCGTCTCGTCGCTGCGCCGGTTCAAGGAGGACGCGACCGAGGTGCGTGACGGCTTCGAGTGCGGTATCGGTGTCGGCTACAGCGACATCAGGATCGACGACGTCATCGAGACGTTCGAGATGCGGGAGAAGCCGCGGGCCTGACCCGTGGCCGGGCGCCCGGCGGATCATCCGCCGGGCGCCCTCCGCACGCTCTGATCTGGTCGCCACCGCACCAGGACCGGCGTGCTTCAGACTCCAAGGCAAGCGGTGGTTGCCAACCATGTATGTGGGTGCCCTTACCCTGGACATCCTGCTCGGCGATGTGCATTCGCTGAAGCAGAAGCGATCCGTCGTACGTCCGCTGGTCGCCGAGGTGCTACGGCGCTTTCCGGCCGTCGCCGTGGCCGAGACCGGCCACCTCGACCTGCACCGCAGAGCCGAGGTCGGCATCGCGGTCGTCTCCGGCTCAGTGGACAACTGCAAAGAGGTCATGGACGCCTGTGAGCGCCTGGTGGCCTTCCGCCCTGAAATCGAGCTGCTGTCGGCCAGGCATCGGATCTACAACGACGAAGAGTGAACGACCGCACGACGGCCTGTCGTGCCTGAGGGGGGAGCGAACATGGTGGATGCACCACGAGCGCGCAAGCTTGCCGATCGCATCCAGCAGATCGTCGCCGAGATGCTGGAGCGCCGGATCAAGGACCCGCGTCTGGGCTTCGTCACCGTGACCGACACGAGGATCACGCCTGATCTGCGCGAAGCCACGGTGTTCTACACGGTGTTCGGCTCCGACGCCGAGCGCGCCGACAGCGCGGCCGCGCTGGAGAGCGCCAAGGGTGTCATCCGGTCCGAGGTGGGCCGCCAGACCGGCGTGCGCTTCACCCCGACGCTGGCGTTCAAGCATGACCCGCTGCCCGACAGCGCCCGCCAGCTCGACGACCTGATCAACGCCGCCAAGGCGCGGGACGCCGAAGTGGCGCGGCGGGCCGCGGGCGCCGAATACGCCGGCGAGCCCGACCCGTACAAGAAGCCCGACGAGGAAGACGACGAGCAGGCGGGACACCCCGCGCCGTGACGCCCGACGTGCGCGACAGGCTCGACCGCCCGCCCCGCGTGACCCCGGGCACGGCGCAGCCGACAGGCTCGCCCGTGCCCGAGGCGGCGTGGAGCCGGGCGCTCCAGCTGATCTCGCAGGCCGACGAGGTGGCCCTGGCCTGTCACGTGTCGCCCGACGGCGACGCGCTCGGCTCGATGCTGGCCGTCGGCTTCCTGCTGCGGTCGATGGGCAAGCGCGTCGCCGCCTCCTTCGGCGACCGTGACTTCATCGTGCCGCGGCTGCTCGGCTTCCTGCCCGGCCAGGACATGCTGGTGCCGCCGGCCGACTATCCGGCGGCGCCCGACCTGATGATCACCTTCGACTCCCCGTCGATCGGCCGGCTGGGCGTGCTCGCCGACAGCGTCCGGAGGGCTCGTGAGGTCATCGTGGTCGACCACCACCCGTCCAACGACGGGTTCGGCACGCTCGACCTCATCGACCCCAGCTCGGCGGCCACCGCCATGCTGGCCGAGCAGCTGATCTACCGGCTCGGCGGCGGGCTCGACCACGACATTGCCACCTGCCTGTACGCGGGCCTGGTGACCGACACCGGGTCGTTCAAGTACTCCTCCACCACCCCCGCCGTGCACCAGATGGCGGCCCGCCTGGTCGCCACCGGCCTGCGTACCGAGGAGATCGCCAGAGAGCTGTGGGACCGTTCCCCGTTCGGTTACCTCAAGGTGCTGGGCGCGGCGCTGGAGCGGGTGCGGCTGGACGACGGCCTGGTGTGGACGTACGTCACCCGCGTCGACAGGGCCGCTCACGGTCTGCCGTACTCCGAGCTCGAAGGCATCATCGACGTCGTGCGGCGCACTGACGAGGCCCAGGTGGCCGCCGTCCTGAAAGAGGACGACCAGGGCGCGTGGCAGGTGTCGACCAGGTCCAAGGGCCACGTCGACGTGGCGGCGATCTGCGCCGCGCTGGGCGGCGGCGGTCACCACAGCGCGGCCGGGTTCACCTCGCACGAAGGCGTCGAGGAGACCATGGCGAAGTTCCAGGAACTGCTGAGAGAGGCTTGATGGCCGAAAGCGGCTTGATCATCGTCGACAAGCCCGCCGAGTGGACGTCCCACGACGTGGTGGCCAAGCTCCGCCGCTTCGCGGGCACCCGCCGCGTCGGGCACGCCGGCACGCTCGACCCGATGGCGACGGGCGTGCTGGTGGTGGGCGTGGAGAAGGCGACCAGGCTGCTCGGGCACCTGGCGCTGACGGAGAAGGTATACGCCGCCACCATGCGGCTGGGCGTGACCACCAACACCGACGACGCCCAGGGCCAGATCACGGCCTCGGCCTCCGCCACGGGCGTCACCGCCGAGCGGGTGCGGGACGGCGTGGCCGCGCTCACCGGCGAGATCATGCAGATCCCGCCGCAGGTCAGCGCGATCAAGGTGGACGGTCAGCGCGCCTACAAGCTGGCCCGCGCCGGCGAGGACGTGGAGCTGGCCGCCCGTCCGGTCACGATCCACGCCTTCGAGATCACCGACATCCGGCACCAGGGCGAGGTCGTGGACGTGGACGCCACCGTCCGCTGCTCCTCCGGCACCTACATCCGGGCGCTCGCCCGCGACCTGGGCGCCGGTCTCGGCGTCGGCGGACACCTGACTGCGCTGCGCCGTACCCGCGTCGGACCGTACGACCTGACCAGAGCCAGCACCATCGAGCAGCTCGCCGAGCGGTGCACGGTGCTGCCGATCGGCGAGGCGGTCGCGGCGGCGTTCCCGCGCAGGGACGTCAGCGACGAGGAGGCCCGTGTCGTCAGGCACGGCGGCCGGCTGCCCGCGGCAGGGCTCGGCAAGGGGCCGATCGGCATGTTCGGGCCCGACGGTGAGCTGCTCGCGCTGGTGGAGGAGCAGGGCCGGCTGGCCAAGCCGCTGGCGGTCTTCGTCTCCTAGGCGGGTTTTCTGGCCACCATGAGGTCGCGGACGATCGCCTGGTCGACCCAGTGCTCGAAGTCGGGGTAGGGGACCACGTCGAGGCCGGTCGCGGCGAGGATGCCGGCCAGCTCGTCGCGGCCGCCGCCGTAGGTGTTCCAGGCGATGCCGAGCGCGCCGCCGGGCCGCAGCAGCTCGGCCCAGGCCGGCGCTGCCTGCTTGATCAGCTCCAGCGGGCTGCGGGCCAGCCCGCCGCCGCCCTTGCTGCCGTGCTGCACCCCGTAGGGGGCGTCGGTGACGATCACGTCGAACGAGCGCGGCTTGAAGAAGTCGCGGCTGCGCACGGTGTCGGCGTTGACGACCGACACCTGCTGCGTCTCGCCCGCTTTGTACGCCTCCTTCGACAGCGCGAAGGTGACCGTGAGCCGCCGCCCGATCAGCGCCCGCTCGCGCCGCACCGGCACGGTCTCGGCGGTGTGCTTGAGCCGCTTGTTCTTCAGCCAGGTCTTGAGGAAGCCGGAGTAGGCGTCGAAGTCCTTGCCGTCGACGTCGAGCCCGTAGGCGTCGTAGCCGTACATCAGGGCCTGGTTGAGCGTCGTGCCGCGCCCGCACATCGGGTCGAACACCGACAGCCGGCCGTCGAGGGGGAAGTCGGAGGCCAGCGCGGTGACGTTGAGCAGCAGTTTGGTGAAGTGCTCGTTGGTCTTGCCGGCGTACTTCTGGATGGTGAGCAGGTCACTGCTCAGCCGGTCGAGGGGGCTCATCATGAGCGGCCGCAGCAGCTCGCCCTCCATCCCGAACAGGGCGTAGACCGACGAGAGGTTGGACAGCAGCGCCACATCCGCCTCGTCGAGCGGTCGCGCTGTCGCGAACGTGACGTACGGCAGGCCGCCGATCCGGCTCTCGTCGATGTCCGACACCGCGGCCGTCAGCGCTCTGTCGCTGAAGACGGCCAGCTCGGCGCGGGTGAGCCGGGCGGAGCTCTGGCCGTAGACGCGGTTGAAGGCGGGCAGGATCAAAAGAGCGTAACGAGGCATGGTGGCAACGATGGTACCGCCCTCGGTTTCTGCGAACGGGGACGAGCATGGCAGGCTGGTGGAGGAGTGAACCGCCACAAGCGAATGGGGCCCGGCGTGCGGGATTCGGAGAGATCTGTCGTCACGATCGGCGTGTTCGACGGGGTGCACCGCGGCCACCAGCGGGTGGTCGAGCGGGCTGTCGCCGTCGCACGCGAGTCGGGGCTGCGTGCCGTGGCGCTCACGTTCGAGCCGCATCCGGACGAGCTCGTGCGGCCGGGGCACCGTCCGGCGCGCCTGACGACGCCGCGGCGCAGAGCCGATCTGCTGACGCGGCTGGGCGTGGACGAGGTCCGGGTGCTGGAGTTCACGCCGGCGATGTCGCGGCTCAGCCCGGCCGAGTTCGCCCAGCAGGTGCTCGCCGACGGGCTGCGCGCCGCCTGCGTGGTGGTGGGGGAGGACTTCACCTTCGGCCACCGTGCCGAGGGCGACACCGAGACGTTGCGGGCGCTGGGGGAGAAGTACGACTTCACGGTCGAGCCGGTCATGCTGCTCGACGCGCTCTCCTCCACCGAGATCCGTGAGCGGCTGGTGTCGGGCGACGTCCGGGGGGCCGCCGCCGATCTGGGGCGGCCGCACCGGGTGGAGGGCGTGGTGGTCCGCGGCTACCAGCGCGGGCGTCAACTCGGCTTCCCCACGGCCAACGTGGAGACGCCGCCGCAGACGGCCATCCCGGCGGACGGCGTCTACGCGGGCTGGCTGGAGTGCGTGCCGGTGGCCAACCTGCCGGCCCTTTACGAGGGCGAGCGCTGGCCCGCCGCCATCTCGGTCGGCACCAACCCGACGTTCGAGGGGGTGCCGCGCACGGTCGAGGCGTACGCGCTCGACCGCGACGACCTGGAGCTGTACGGCGTGCACGTGGCGGTCGAGTTCGCGGCGCGGCTGCGGGGCAACACGAAGTTCGACTCGATCGAGGACCTCATCGCCCAGATCCACGCCGACGTCGCCGAGTCCCGCCGCCTCACCTCGTAGGACTCTTCACGGCCGGCGCAGCGACTCCAGCAGCCTGGACAGCGCCGCCAGGGTGTCGGCCAGGTCGTTCGGCCCCGCCGACCGGGCCAGCCACAGCACCGCCTCGTTCATCGCGCCCGACAGCAGGTGGGTGAGCGGGGCGACCGGCTGGGCGGCGATGACGCCCTCCTCGATGAGCGCGGTGAGCGCCTCGGCCAGGTGCCTGGCGGAGGTGGCCTCGTCCATCGCCCGCCACTCGTTCCAGCCCAGCACTGCCGGGCCGTCGATCAGCATGACGCGCTGCACGTCGGGGTCGGCGCCCGCGGTCACGAACGCGGCGCAGCCGGCCCTGAGCTGTGACCAGGGGTCGCTCTCGGCGTCGGCGGCGGCCGCCACCCGGGCCGCCACCTCCTGCTGCACCTCCAGCAGCACCGCGCGGAACAGCTCGGCCTTGCCGTCGAAGTGGTGGTAGAGAGCGCCCTTGGTGACGCCGGACTCGCGCACGATCTCGGCCAGGCCGACCGCGCCGTACCCCCTGCTCGCGAAGAGCCGCCGGCTGACGGCGACCAGCGTGCGCCTGGTGTGCTCCCGCTGCTCGGCTCTGGTCCTCGGCACCGCGCCCCCTTTGACATACCGATGGTACGCGAACTAGCGTACCGTCACATACCGTTGGTATGTGAAGGGGGATGACCATGGAGCTCTATCCAGTGATCTGCACCGACAGGGTGGCCCAGTCCCGGGACTTCTACGTCCGGCTGTTCGGCTTCGAGGTGACGTTCGAGGCGGACTGGTACGTGAGCCTGCGCCGCGGCTCCCACGAGCTGGCGCTGCTCGACCACACCCATCCGACGCTGCCCGAGGCCTACCGCAGGAAGGTCGCCGGGCTGCTGCTCAACTTCGAGGTGGCCGACGCCGACGCCGAGTGGGAGCGGCTCGTCGTGCGCGCGGGACTGACGCCCGAGCTGCCGCTGCGCAGCGAGGACTTCGGCCAGCGGCACTTCATCGTGGCCGACCCCAACGGCGTGCTCATCGACGTCATCACGCCCATCGCGCCTTCCCAGGAGTACGCGGAGCACTACGTTTGACAGCGGGGAGCCCGGGCACCCAGCCCGTGGTGGTAACCTTGCATGTCGGCTCTGTGACGGCGGCGCTGTGCGCTGCCTTGAAGGCCTTCGCCGCGGCGACTGTAGGCACGCACGGTCGTTCGCATCAGGTTTCCATTCGCGCGTGCCCGTAGATGAAGGAGAGCCGTGTCCCTCGACACCGCTGCCAAGAAGTCCATCATTGAGGAATATGCGACGGCCGACGGTGACACAGGGTCGCCCGAGGTGCAGATCGCGCTGCTCAGCAAGCGCATCAGCGAGCTCACCGAGCACCTGAAGACGCACAAGCACGACCACCACAGCCGTCGTGGCCTGCTTCTGCTCGTCGGTCGCCGGCGTCGCCTGCTGAAGTACCTTCAGAAGGTCGACATCGCGCGTTACCGTGCGCTCATCGAGCGCCTCGGCCTGCGCCGATAGCATGAAAGGGAGCGGCGTGACACGCCGCTCCCTTCTCATATGGTCCGGCGAGTCGAGCGGCTTCGCGCCGCGCGCCTGACGTACAACTGAATATCCGAGACACTTAGAGCCCCCGCGTCCGCTCAGCACCATGCGACCCGCGACGCCTGCGGGCCGGTCCTCGGTAGTGGCTTCCGGTAACCAAGACCGGGCGCTTCGATCGAAGACCGGCGCTGCACCTAACGAGGGTGCCGGTGTACAGGGCGCGGGAGACCGACTGACCAAGGAGGTCCCCCGTGGAGGGTGTCCACACAGCCGAAGCCGTCATAGACAACGGCTCTTTCGGAACGCGCACGATCCGGTTCGAGACCGGACGGCTCGCACAGCAGGCGGCAGGCAGTGCCGTCGCCTATCTCGACAGCGACACGATGGTCCTGTCCGCGACCACGGCGTCCAAGAACCCGAGGGAGAATCTCGACTTCTTCCCGCTCACGGTCGACGTCGAGGAGCGCATGTACGCCGCGGGCCGCATCCCCGGCTCGTTCTTCCGGCGTGAGGGCCGTCCTTCCGAGGACGCCATCCTCACCTGCCGGCTCATCGACCGGCCGCTGCGCCCCTCGTTCGTCAAGGGCCTGCGCAACGAGATCCAGGTCGTCGCCACCGTGATGGCGCTCAACCCGGATCACCTCTACGACGTGGTGGCCATCAACGCCGCCTCGCTGTCCACGCAGCTCGCCGGGCTGCCGTTCTCCGGCCCGATCGGTGGCGTCCGCGTCGCGCTGATCGACGGCCAGTGGGTGGCCTTCCCCACCCACCACGAGCTTGAGCGCGCCACGTTCGACATGGTCGTGGCGGGCCGGGTGCTCGCCGACGGCGACGTCGCGATCATGATGGTCGAGGCCGAGTCCACCAAGGACACGCTCAAGCTGGTCGCCGACGGCGCCGTGGCTCCCACCGAGGAGACCGTCGCCGAGGGCCTCGACGCCGCCAAGCCCTTCATCAAGGTGCTGTGCGAGGCGCAGTCGCGGATCGCCCAGGTCGCCGCCAAGGAGACCGCCGAGTACCCGATCTTCCTGGACTACCAGGAGGACGTCCTCGCCGCCGTCGAGTCCGGTGTGAAGAACGAGCTGAGCGCCGCTCTCACCATCGCCGCCAAGCAGGAGCGCGAGAACGAGCTCGACCGGGTCAAGGCGCTGGCCGCCGAGAAGCTGCTGCCGGAGTTCGAGGGCCGCGAGAAGGAGATCTCCGCCGCCTTCCGCTCGGTCATGAAGAAGCTCATGCGCGAGCGGGTCGTCAAGGAGGGCCTGCGCATCGACGGCCGCGGCACCAAGGACATCCGCGCCCTGTCGGCCGAGGTCCACGTGGTGCCCCGGGTGCACGGCTCGGCCCTGTTCGAGCGTGGCGAGACGCAGATCCTCGGCATCACGACCCTCAACATGCTGCGCATGGAGCAGGTCATCGACACGCTCAACCCCGACCGCACCAAGCGCTACATGCACAACTACAACTTCCCGCCCTACTCCACCGGTGAGACCGGCCGGGTGGGCTCGCCCAAGCGCCGCGAGATCGGTCACGGCGCGCTGGCCGAGCGGGCGCTGATCCCGGTGCTGCCGGCCCGCGAGGAGTTCCCGTACGCCATCCGCCAGGTCTCCGAGGCGCTCGGCTCCAACGGCTCGACCTCGATGGGCTCGGTCTGCGCCTCCACGATGGCGCTGCTCGACGCCGGTGTGCCGCTCAAGGAGATGGTGGCCGGCATCGCGATGGGCCTCATCGGCGAGGGTGACACCTACGTCACGCTGACCGACATCCTCGGCGCCGAGGACGCCATGGGCGACATGGACTTCAAGGTCGCCGGCACCAAGGACGTCATCACCGCGCTGCAGCTCGACACCAAGCTCGACGGCATTCCCGCCTCGGTGCTGGCCGGCGCGCTCAAGCAGGCCAAGGGCGCCAGGCTGGCGATCCTCGACGTGATGCAGGAGGCCATCGACTCCCCGGCGGAGATGAACCCGACGGCGCCGCGCATCATCACCATCAAGGTCCCCGTGGACAAGATCGGCGAGGTCATCGGCCCCAAGGGCAAGATGATCAACCAGATCCAGGACGAAACGGGCGCCGAGATCACCATCGAGGACGACGGCACCATCTACATCGGTGCCACCGACGGCCCCTCCGCGGAGGCGGCCCGTACGGCGATCAACGGCATCGCCAACCCGCACATGCCGGAGGTCGGCGAGCGCTACCTGGGCACGGTCGTCAAGATCGCCGCCTTCGGTGCGTTCATCTCCCTCATGCCGGGCAAGGACGGTCTGCTGCACGTCTCCCAGATTCGCAAGCTGCACGGCGGCAAGCGCATCGAGAACGTCGAGGACGTGATGAGCGTCGGCGAGAAGATCCAGGTGGAGATCGCCGAGATCGACCAGCGGGGCAAGCTCTCTCTCGTGCCCGTCGAGGTCATCGAGAAGGAGGCCGCCGAGAAGGAGGCCAGGGGCGACACCGACGAGGCTCAGCCTGAGGCGGCCGCTCCGGCCGGCGACGACAAGCCCCGTGACGACCGCCCGCGCCGCACCCGTACCCGGGTGCGTACCACGCGCAACGACGGGGACGGCGGCGACCGCAACTCGTGACGACCACCACGCTGCATCCCGGCCGGGACGGGGCCGGGGTAGTCAAGCGCACCGTCCTCCCCGGTGGGCTGCGCGTGGTGACCGAGACCATGCCGACCGTGCGCAGTGTCGCGGTCGGCATGTGGGTCGGCATCGGCTCGCGTGACGAGGCCCCGGAGCACACAGGGGCCACCCACTTCCTCGAACACCTGCTCTTCAAGGGCACGCCCACCCGCGACGCCATGGAGATCTCGGCGTCCATCGAGGGCATCGGCGGTGAGATCAACGCCTTCACCGCCAAGGAGTACACCTGCTACTACGCGCGGGTCCTCGACGAGGACCTGCCGGTCGCGGTGGACGTGCTCGCCGACGTGGTGACCAGCTCGCTGGTCACCGACGACGACGTCGAGTCGGAGCGTGGCGTGATCCTGGAGGAGATCGCCATGCACGACGACGACCCGTCGGACGTGGTGCACGAGCAGTTCGCGGCCGCCCTGTACGGCGACACGCCCATCGGGCGGCCCATCCTGGGCACGGTCGAGTCGATCAACATGCTCGGCCGCGACCGGATCGCCGAGTACTACCAGCGCTACTACCAGCCGCCGCGCACGGTGGTCTCGGTGGCGGGCAACATCCGCCACGAGGAGGTCGTCGAGCTGGTCGTACGGGCCTACGAGCGCGCCGGGGCGCTGACCGGCCCCGCCGTCTTCGCCCCGCCCCGCACCAGCGGGCCGGGCGCCCGGACCCGGTCGACGGCCCTGGTCGTCGACCGGCCCACCGAGCAGGCCAACCTGGTCCTCGGCACCAGCGGCATGTCCCGCACCGACGACCGCCGCTTCGCGCTCGGCGTGCTCAACGCCGCGCTCGGCGGCGGCATGTCGTCGCGGCTCTTCCAGGAGATCAGGGAGAAGCGCGGGCTCGCCTACTCCGCCTACAGCTACACCTCCGCCTACGCCGACACGGGCCAGTTCGGCATCTACGTCGGCTGTCTGCCCTCGAAGATCGACGACGTGCTCAAGATCTGCCGCGACGAGGTGGCCCGCGTGGTCTCCGACGGCCTGGCCGACGACGAGATCGTCCGCGGCAAAGGCCAGATGCGCGGTGGGCTCGTCCTCGGCCTGGAGGACACCGGCTCACGCATGTCCCGCATCGGCAAGAACGAGCTCGTCTACGACGAACTGCTCTCGGTGGACCAGGTCCTGTCCAGGATCGAGTCGGTCACCCGCGACGAGATCGCCGAGGTGGCCAGGGACGTCCTCAACAGGCCGCTCACGCTCGCCGTGATCGGTCCGTACGGTGACAAGGACTTCTCCGACGCCATCTCCTGACCTTGGGATATGGTTGACCGTGTGATCAAGGTAGGTGTGCTCGGCGCCCGCGGCCGGGTGGGCGTGGAAGTGTGCAAGGCGGTCGAGGCGGCCACCGACATGGAGTTGGTGGCCGCACTCGACAAGGACGACCCCATCGAGGGGCTCGACGGCGCCGAGGCGGTGGTCGACTTCACCCATCCCGACGTGGTCATGGGCAACCTGGAGTGGGCCATCGCGCACGGCATCCACCCGGTGGTCGGCACCACCGGCTTCGACGCGGAGCGGCTCGACACCGTGCGCGGCTGGCTGGAGCGCTCGCCGGGCACCAACTGCCTCATCGCCCCCAACTTCGGCATCGCCGCCGTGCTCATGATGCACTTCGCGCAGCAGGCCGCCCGCCACTTCGAGTCCGTCGAGATCATCGAGCTGCACCACCCGAACAAGGCCGACGCCCCGTCCGGCACCGCCAGGCGCACCGCCGAGCTGGTATCCGAGGCGCGCGTCAAGGCCGGTCTCGGCGCGATGCCCGACGCGACCAGCGCCGAGCTCGACGGCGCCCGCGGCGCCGACGTCGGCGGCGTGCACGTCCACGCCGTACGGCTCGCCGGCCTCATCGCGCACCAGGAGGTGCTGATGGGCGGCGACGGCGAGATCCTCACGATCCGGCACGACACCATGAACCGCGCCGCCTTCACCCCCGGCGTCCTGCTCGGCGTCCGCCGGGTGGGTGAGCTCCCCGGCCTCACCATCGGGCTGGAGCCACTGCTCGACCTCTAGACAGACGCCGTGCCCACCACCTGGTCAGGTCGCGGGCACGGTGTGAGGAGAGGGTCCCGGCTCCGCACAGCCGAGCCTACGATCATCACACTAATAGCCAGAGGCGGCCGTCACACCGAACATGAGACCGTGTCGGCATGGTGCGATGGGCAGTAGCCGGTGACCTTGCCGGCCTGGTGGCGGTCGAAGTGGCGGCCGACGGGCTGTTCGAGCAGGTGGGGATCACTTTCCCGGCTGGGACGACCATGGTCGAGGAGGTCGACGATCCTGGCACGGTGCTGGTCGACGGCTTCCCGCCCGATGGGTTCGCGATGATCGGCTGGGTCGACGGGAACGTTCATCTGGAACAGCTCGCCGTTCACCCTGACCGGATGCGCCGGGGGATCGGCGGGCGGCTGGTGCGGGCGGTGCTGGATCACGCCTTGGCCGTGGGTGCCCCCGCTGTCACGTTGACCACTTTCCGGGACGTGCCCTGGAACGCGCCCTGGTACGAGCGGCACGGCTTCGAGGTGCTGGGGGAGTCGGAGTGGGGGCCGGAGCTGAGGGCGCTGGTCGAGCATGAGCGGGAGCTGGGCATCGAGGTGGCGCCACGAGTGGTGATGCGCCGGTAGGAGGCGTCCAGGAGGGGCTGAGAGGGTCGCCACGTAGCGCTCGCCGGGCAGGCGGACATGTCAGAGGGTGACGGCCAGGCCGATCGCGAGGAGCAGGCCGTACGCCATCTGGAGTTTGCCCGTCTGCTGCAGTACGGCGATCAGCGCCGGCCCCGCTGCGCCGCCCAGCACGGTGCGCACCGGGGAGATCGCCAGCGGTGCCGCGAGCACGGCGAGCGCCGCCGCGGGCGCGACCACGATCATCGCGAGCGCCACCGCGAACGGCACGATCAGGCAGGTGGCGTAGAGGGTGCGGGTGCGCGGCGCGCCGAGCACGACCGCCAGGGTGCGCTTGCCCACCTCGCCGTCGGAGCCGACGTCACGCAGGTTGTTGACCACCAGCATCGAGCATGACAGCAGCCCGACCGGCACGGACGCCACCAGCGCCGGCCACGAGAGCGCCTCGGTCTGCACGAACGCGGTGCCGGCCACGGGCACCACGCCGAAGAACACGAAGACGGCCACCTCGCCCAGCGCGCGGTAACCGTACGGGCTCTTGCCGCCGGTGTAGAACCAGGCGGCGGCGATGGCCGCCGCGCCCACCAGCAGCACCCACCACGCGCGGGTGGCGATCACGAGGATCAGCCCGAGCACCGCCGCGGCGGCGAAGCTGCCCAGCGCCGCGCCGAGGACCTGCCGGGGTGTGGCCACCCGTGAGCCCACCAGGCGCATCGGGCCGACCCGTTCGTCGTCGGTGCCGCGGATGCCGTCGCTGTAGTCGTTGGCGTAGTTGACGCCGATCTGCAGCAGCAGTGCCACGAGCAGCGCGAGAACCGCGCGCCACCAGTTGAAGCCGCCCTCGCCGATCGCCACCCCGGTGCCGACCATGACGGGGACGACCGCGTTCGGCAGCGTGCGCGGGCGCGCGCCGGCGAGCCACTGACCAGGGGTTGCCATGCGGGAGATCCTCTAGCTGATGTCGGTGGTGAGCCTGACCATGCGGATCGGCCGGCCCATGTCGAGAACGCGCTCGGCCATGTCCTCGCCCCACCCCGCCGACTCCAGGAAGCCGAGAACCGCGTAGTTGTCGGCGAACACCCAGGTGACGATCTGGCGGTAGCCGTCCTCGCGCAGGTGGTCGACCGTGGCGTTCAGCAGGCGGCTGCCATGGCCGCGCCGGACGAAGTCGGGGTCCACGAGCAGCGTCAGCATCTCCGCCACGACGGTCGGGTCGAGGTCGGGGTCCTCGGCGGGAGCGTGTGAGGCCAGCCCGACCACCCGTTCGCCGCCCCGCGGCGTCATGGGCGCGGCATTGCCGCCGGCGCCCAGCGCGGGAAAGCCCTCGGTGTCGAGGATCGTCTCCACCGCGACCAGCACCCGGTGCCGGGAGGTGGGCGGGGCGACGATCGCCTCATCCCACTGCCGTAGCCACATCTTCTCCGCTGCGGGGCCTGTCATCTGTTCGAGAGGACCCTCGGGCAGAAAATCCCGGTAGCCGAGGCGCCAGGCACGGACCTGGACATTCGCCACCTGAAGCACATCCTCGCGCCGGGCCGCCCGGACGCCTACGTCTGCCATCTCGGCCCGCTCCTTCGCCTGCTCTTCGTGCCACAAGGCACGAGTTACACCGTATCGGTGTTTGCACCTTGGGGATGACGCGAACCCTGCTTCCTCGCCCGGTAAGCGCGTGTTTTGGTGCGGTTACCGCAGACCCTCATGGAACACCATGATCGTGATCGATTCTTCGACCCGTCGATGAACGCCCACTGACAGGTCTCCTCCGCGCACACCTTCAGCCGATCCCACGAACCGTCCGTCACCGCCGCCGCGATGCCGGCCAGGGCGCCCGCCACCCCGTCCGCCACCGGCACCAGGCCAGGACGCACGCCGCTCGTCACGCCGCTTGTTATGTCGTTCGTCACGTTGATCGTCACTGTGAGCGGCAGCACCGGCAGCGCCGGCAGGTCGGGCGGCTGCGCACCGGCCTCGCGCCGCAACGCGGCGCGCAGTCCCTCGCGCAGGGCGATCGCGGTCGTCAGATCGTCGTCCGTCGCCCGGTCGGCGGGGCCGATGAGCGCGCGTTCGCGAAGCCAGACGGCCAACTCGGATGAGGTGCCGAGCTCGTCGTTGTCGGCTTCGACGTCGTAGGTGTTCACGAAGTCGCGTACCAACTCCGTGAGCGCCGACATGTGACCACTGTACTGGCTTGTGATCATCCGCACGCGTCGAGGGCCTGGGCCAGCCGGCGTACACCCTCGGCGAGCTCCGCGAGGTTCGCGGCCGCGATGTGGGTGACCCGGATGCGCGGCCCCGGAGGCTCCGACGGGTAGTAGATCCGGCCCGGGCTCACCAGGACGCCGTTGCGCTTGGCCGCCTCCACCAGGGCCCGCTCGTCGGTCTCCGGGGGCAGCCGCAGCCACAGGTGCATGCCGCCGTTCGGCAGCAGGTACGGCTCCGCCTGCGGCATCCGCGCGGCCAGCGCCGCCGCGAGCGCGTCGCGCCTGGTGATGATCTCGGTGTGTACGGCCACCAGGTGCCGTTGCCAGGCCGGTGAGCCGACGAACTCCAGCGCCGTCTCCTGCAGCGGCCGGGCCACGAAGAACGACTCCACGAGCTGGGCGGCCCGCAGCCGGTGCGCCGCGGGCCCCCGGGCGATGACGGCCGCCAGCCGCATGCTCGGCGACAGGATCTTGGTGAGCGAGTGGATGTGGACGACAGTGCCGTGCGCGTCCATGGACATCAGTGACGGTGGCGCCTGCTCGGTCAGGTGATGGGCGTAGTCGTCCTCGATCACGAACGCCCCCGCCGCCCTGGCCACCTCCAGCACCTGCCGCCGGCGTTCGAGGCCGAGCGTCACCCCGGTGGGGTTCTGCAGCGTCGGCTGACAGAAGAACACCCGTGCCCCCGAGACCGCGAACGCCTCCGCCAGCAGGTCGGGCCGTACCCCGTCCCTGTCGATGGGCACCGCCGTCGCGCGCAGCCCCGCCGCCTTGGCCGCCGCCAGTGCCCCCGGGTACGTCGGCGTCTCCACCAGCACCGGCGTGCCGGGAGCGGCCAGCGCCCTGAAGGCGTGGGACAGCGCGGCCTGCCCGCCGCTCACGATCAGCGCGTCGTTGCCCGTCACGTCCCCGCCGGCCTGGGCGGCGAACCAGCCGCGCAGCTCGCCCAGCCCGTTCAGCGGCGGCATCGCCCACGCGTCCGGCCTGCGCACCGCACGGGTGGCGGCGGCCGCGAGTTGCCGGTCGGGCCGGAGCCCGGCGGGCAGGTAGCCGCCGGTCAGCGGCACCGCGCCCTCGGGTGCCACGCGGAGCAGCGCCGCCACCGGCTCCTCGTCGATCACCCGGTCGCCGAGCGCGACCGTCTGCCAGGAGAAGTCCGCGGCGTCGGGCGCCCACTCCCGGCGAGCCGCTACGAAGGCGCCGCTGCCCGGCCTGGTGACCACCCGGCCCTCGGCGGTGAGCTGCCCGAGAGCCCGCGAGACGGTCACCGGGCTCACGCCGTGGCGGCGCATGATCTCCCTGCTGGACGGCAGCCGGTCACCCGGCCGGAGGCGGCCGGCCTCTTCGCGCAGGATCGCGGCGATCTGAGCGATACTGCTATCGTTGTCCATGAAGGATAATGATAGCGCTACTGTCGCTTTGGGAGTAGCGGTCCCCCTTCCCGAGGCGCGGCGGACCGGCACGGCCCTCGCCTTCCTGGGGGTGCTGGCCTTCTCCGGCTCCTTTCCCGCCACCGTCTACGCGATGCAGGGCTTCGATCCGTGGCTGGTCGCGATCGGCCGCGCCCTGCTCGCCGGGATCGTGGCCCTGGTGTGTCTCAAAGCGCTCCGCCTTCCCCTCATCCCGCCGAGGCGGCACTGGCGCGTGTACGCCGTGATGTCCCTGGGCGTCGTCTTCGGGTTCCCCGTCTTCAGCGGCCTGGCCCTGCACCTGGGCGCCGGCACCTCCCACGCCGCCGTGGTCATCGGCCTCCTGCCGGCCGCCACCGCCGCCTGCGCCGTCATGCGCGCGGGCGAGCGCCCGCGTCCCCTGTTCTGGGTGGCCTGTACGGCAGGCGCCGCCGCCATCACGGCGTTCACCCTCACCAGCGGCGAGGCGAGCGCCACCTGGTCCGACCTGCTCCTGGTGGGCGCCCTCCTCTCGGCCGCCGTCGCCTACACGGAGGGCGGCACGCTGTCCAGGACCACGCCGGGCTGGCAGGTCATCTCCTACACCGTCGTGCTGTCCCTCCCTCTCACCGCGCCGATCACCGTGGCCCTGGCTCTCACCACCCCCATGACCCCCACCCCGGTCTCCCTGGCCGGCTTCGCGTACACGGGGCTGATCTCGATGTTCCTCGGCTTCTTTCCCTGGTACGCGGGCCTCGCCAGGGGCGGCATCGCCAGAGCGGGGCAGACTCAGCTCGTTCAGCCGCTGCTCACGCTGGTGTGGGCCTGGTTCCTGATGGGGGAGAGGTTCGGCGCGGCCACGGTGGTCGCGGCCCTGACCGTACTCGCCTGCGTCGCCATCACGCAGCGGGCGCGTACCTGAATGGTGTGACGCTTGGTCGCCATCACTTTGCGGCGCGTGTGCATGTGCGGCGAGTCGCCTGCGTCGCCATCGCCCGCGCGCTCCTACTTGAAAGGCGTGACGGCTGGACGCAGGATAGGGATTGGAGGTGTTACATGGCGGACCTCACGATCCCTGAAGGCGGCTTCTGGCCTGCTCCGGAGATCCCGCAGCCCAACATCTACCCGATGGAGTGGCGGGTCGAGACCCAGAAACTCGCGGCCATTTACGAGAAGTCCAAGCGCACCCTGTGGAACCCGGCCGACCTCCCCTGGGACGAGCTGGACCCCGAGGACTTCACCCGCGAGCAACGGCTGGGAATCATGTACTGGTTCGCCGTGCTGGCCAATTTCGACGCCTCCGGTCCGGCCGTGTTCGCCCGCGCCACCATCCAGGCATTCGAGAAACACGAAGAGGACCCGGTCAGGAAGTGCTTTTTCTCGATCACCCGTGACGAGATGAACCACGAAGAATGCTGCCAGCGCAGCATCGCCAAACTCTGGCCCGGCGGCCCCCTCGACTGGACCCCCACCGACAATCTGGAAAAGGCCGCACACAACAACATCGGCTGGCTCTACCACAACGGCGGCCGCTACTGGACCGGCTACAACACCGCCGTGGGCAAATACTCGCTGCCGATCCTGTTCACCAGCTTCATGATGGGAGAAATGGCGGCCTCCACCCTTTTCAGGGGGATGGCCTCAGGCGCACGACACCCCGTCTTCGAGGAGATGTTCCAGCGCATCGGCCGCGACGAATCCCGTCACCTCCAGATCTGCATGACGATCCTGGAGAACGAGTGGCCCGGCCTCACGGACGAGACCCGTGTCCTGATCACCCGCCAGCTCCGGGCCGGCTTCGTCTTCCTGTCCATGATCCTCTGGGAGCCGCCCCAAGGCTTCTGGGAGCTGCCGCCCTACTTCCTGCATAACCACCGCGTCCTGATGGACCACGCCCGGGACGCCGGCCTGGGCGTGCTCTCCTACGACGAACAGGCCGAGAACTGGCGGGTCGCCATGGCCCGCGTCCGCGCCATCGTCGAACGCTGGGGCATCGCCTTCCCCGCGATCCCCGAGCTGGACCTCGACGGAGTGCCGGTCGACTTCATCGATCCCGAGGACATCATCCCGGTATTCTGACCTTCCATGTGGGGACGGACGAACGGCCTGCGCGTTCTCGAACTGGGCACCCCCGGCGCCATGCGCGGCTGGCTGACGGATTTGGTGCTGGCCGGCCAGAAGCAGGGCACGGCCGGTCTCCTGGAGCTCGACTACCACGCCGAGAACGAGGAGCTCGAGCACGTGGGGGAGCACCTGGCCCTCATCGACGACTCCGGCGCCCACACGGCCACGGTCGAGGTGGTGGGCGTCACGCAGGTGCCCTTCGCGGAGGTGAGCTGGGAGTTCGCCGAGTCCGAGGGCGAGGGCTACGGCTCGATCGACGACTGGCGCGAGGCGCACAGGCGGTACTGGAGGGACGAGGGGGTCGCCGTGGACGACACCACGACGGTGGTGTGCCTGTCGTTCCGCCTGCTCGGCCGGTGAGGAGGGGCGGCCATCGCGCCCCCCGATGATCGGCGCAGTGCGAAGGAACAAGCGATGGCCGCTCACCACAATGGTGAGGCGTCAGCCGACGGTTACGCAGGCATTCGGCGACATCATTGGGCGTCGAATCTTCAGTCGGAGGGCCAGCGTTCCTCAGGACAGACGTAACTGCCGCGTTGCGGCACCGTATAAATCCATCCTTGGTCTCGCAGAAGCGCTATGGCTCATCGAACGGTCTCGCGGGCTACGTCATACTGCTGGATAAGTGTTGTTTCGCCAGGGATCGGGCGCCTTGGCTGGAATTCCCCGGCGCTGATCTGCTTCGCGATCTCTGCGGCGATGTGTTGATATAGCGGCGTTTTTCGGGGAAGGCGCGGAGCCGCGGCGTGGACACCGACAAAGGTGCCCTCGCCATGCACGGTATGCACGAGCCCTTCGTCGCGAAGCACTCGGATCGCCCTGCGCGCCGTGGTGCGTGCCACGCCGAACTCTCGCTGGATGTCCGCCTCGCTGGCCACGGGATCGCCGGGGGAGCCGCCCTGAACGATGCGTGACCGGATGACCTCGCTGATCTGCACATAAAGGTGAGTGTCACCGTCAGGGTCGAGCATTGCTCAAGGATATATCGGTTGGACAGAGGGCGATGATTACCGGCTCTTGGCCTTTGGCCACTTATCCTTACTTGTCACGTACGTTCCCCGATAGGGGACTGTGAATACCCAGCCTTGCTCTCTGAGATGTGCCACAGCCTGGCGTGCGGTCACCTTGGCGACGCCGTACTGCTGCATCATTGCTTTTTCGCCAGGAATGGCCCTGTTCGGCGGAATGTCACCTCGGCGTATCCGCTCGGCGATCTCTTCGGCGATTTGCTGATAGCGGGGCAACCTGCTGGGTGTGTGCGGTGCTCCTGGCTGTCCGACAAAGGTTCCTTCGCCTTGGATCGTGTACGCCATGCCTTGCTCTCGCAGCTCCCGTGCCACCCGGCGAGCGGTCGTTCGGGCGATTTCGTAATCCTTTTCCAGCTTGGCCTCACTGGGCACAGGATCACCCGCCTTGAGCTCGCCGCGTTCGATCTGCTCGCGGATCAGGTCGGCGACCTGCTTGTAGATGGGCACTGGCCCCTCGCGGTCAAGCACACTCGGATTATAGACGAAAGCAGACATGGGCGTACAAAGCAGACGCTCAGTAGATCTATGGATACGTGCATAGACCTATGAGTACGGTCTATAGTGATTACATGCTCTGGGAACCGGGTGACTATCACGGCCGCCATGTGAGGGCGCCGGCCAGTGTGCCGATGCTGATCGATTGGTCGCCGGAGCTGTCCCGGATGGTACGGGTACGGGTGCGCGACTACACCTGCGACTGTCAGCCGACGTTCTATGAGTTGTGTCAGGCAGGTGGTGTGCGCTTCATTCGCCGGACCAGCGAGGGCAGTGGTGGATTGCTCGTTGTGGAAAGCCCGGACGCGATCGCTTCGACGATCAACGAACTGTGGGCCATGCTGCTGAAAGGAGCGGCACGATGATCGCGCGACGCCGGCCGTCCACTCTGGCGCGAATCCTCCTCTTTGCGAGGAGGTGTCACTACTCAGCCCGCCGGAAACGATCCGAGAGCTCCTCAGGCTGCCAGGAACGATCCGAGAGCCGCTCGGCCCGCCAGGAACAAGCCGAGAGCCGCTCGGTTGGCCGGGGGCGATCCGAGAGATGCTCATGCCCGCCGTGAGCTGCTGAAGACTCCCGGCCTGCTTCCCTGACGCCGCAGCGAAGCAGGCCGGGGCCCATGGCTCCGCGCCGGAGGGATGAAAGGTGCGACTGCGTAGCCATGATCTACGGTTCGTGCGCCACAGCTCGCGAGCCGTTCAGCCGAACAGGCCCTGGTCCAGCCTGTCCGATCCCCGGCAGGCGTCATCCCACGCACCACGCCTGCCGGGTCGACTCCCCCCGCGAGCCCCTGCCGCCGGCTCGCGGGGGGTCACTGGGGCACTCCGGCGGGTTTCCTGGTCGTCCAGGCCCGCCGGAGTCCGCCCGTTCGGACCGCCGTTCAGTCGTGTCGGTTGACCTCAGGCGCGGTTGAGGTTTTAACGTCGGGTTCCTCTGAAGGGAGGACCTGACATGACGTATCTCGTGACCGGAGCGACCGGGAAGGCCGGGCGCCACGTCGTCGACCACCTGCTCCAGGCCGGACAGCAGGTCCGCGCACTGACCCGCGACCCGGCGAAGGCCAACCTGCCGCCGCAGGTGGAGGTGGTGGCCGGAGACCTCACGGTCCCGGAGAGCCTCGCGCCCGCCTTTGACGGCGTGACCGGCGTTCACCTGCTGACGGTGGGCGGAGACGACTACGCCACGCTGCGGACCGCCCCCGACATCGTCGCCCTGGCCCTGAAAGCCGGCGTCCGCCGGGCCACCGTCCTGTGGAACGGGCAGCTGGGCCCGGTGGAGGAGGCCGTCGAGGCCAGCGAACTCGAATGGACCCGGCTCCAGCCCGTCGACTTCATGGGCAACACGCTCGGCTGGGCCGAGTCCATACGCACCGAAGACTCGGTACGTGAACCGTTCGGTGATGTTCCGGCTGCGATGGTGCACGAGGCCGATGTCGGAGCCGCAGCGGCAGTCGCACTCGTCGAGCCGGGGCACGCGGGCAAGATCTACACGCTGACCGGGCCCGAGGCGCTGACCCCACGGCGACGGCTCGACATCATCGCCGCTGTCATCGGTCGTGAGCTGCGCTTCGACGAGCTCACCGAGGAGCAGGCACGGGAGCGATGGAGGCAGGCCAGCCACGGAGAAGAGCTGATCGACCTGCTCGCCGCGTGGCAGGGCAACCCGCCCCCGGCGGCGTACACCGTGGTCCCCACCGTCGAGGACCTCACCGGCCGTCCAGCTCGTAGCTTCACCGAGTGGGTCCACGGCCACACCGCGCACTTCGGGTGAGTCGCTTCGCTGCTCGATGCTCACCGGAGGCCGGTCACGTCCGTGGACGTGACCGGCTCCCGTGGACGCGAACCCGAGAAGCCTGGCGGGAGGCATCCTCGGTGGTCGACTTGCCTGGATCACTGACGGTGTCGCTGTCCACGATCTCCGGTGAACCTGCTGTCGGGCTGACTGGCCCATCTTCCTCGTCATGATCGAAGCCCGAGGATCGCCCGGCAGCAGGCCACGTGGCCCCGTTCCTTCCGGGAGGCGCGGGACCACGCACTACGAGCAACCGGCCAATCCAGAGATGGCCTGCCCGTAGAGATGAGGATGCCATGGCTTTCCACGGCGCGACTGCCCTTCTGCGCTTTCATAGAGATCGCGCGTTTTCGGTGGTGAAGAGTGAAAGGCCCTTCAGTTATGTGCGAAATGCCGACTTCATCTGGCCGGACACGTTCTTCGTGATTTGTTGCATACGAGCTCTCTGAGGATGTCGGTTTCTGTTCGACTGGTCTCCCGCTCGGGACGCTGTTCGGGTCAGCTTTCGATCCGCCGCCACAGCGAATCGGTGACGATGAGGTGGTCAAGGAAGCGCAGACCGACCGTCTCGGCGGCTTCCATGAGTCGGCTCGTGGCCTTGAGGTCGGCGTCGCTCGGATGCAGCGAGCCGCTCGGATGGTTGTGCGCGATGCCGAATGCGGCGCCTCCCGCGGTCAGCACCGTGGTGATGATCTCCCGTACCGGGACCGTCGTGTGATCCGCTCCGCCTTCCGTGAGGACCGTACGCCGGAGCACCGCACCGCGAACGTCACAAACGACCACGACCAGCCGTTCGTGTGAGTGGCCGCGCAACAGCGGCGCGGTGACCAAGGCCAGGTCCGCCGTGCTGGTGACCCGCGCCGGCTCGGGCTCCGCCTCCGCGCGCCGTACGAGATGGAAGGCCGCCGCCACCCGCGCCGCCTTGGCGGGCCCCACTCCTGGCACGGCGAGCAACCGGTGCGGCTCCGACCGGGCCAGCCCGTCGAGGTCGCCGCAGTGCGCGATGACCTGGGCCGCCAGATCCATCGCGCTGGTCCCGCGAAACCCCGAGCCGAGCAGCACGGCCAGCAGCTCGCGATCGGCCAGTGCCTCGGCCCCACTCTCCATCAACCGCTCTCGCGGCCGCTCCCGCCTCGGCAGGTCTTTGACTAGCATCCCCGCACCTCCAAAACGGTTCTATCAACGACCACCGACAACCTCTGGCCTACGCGTTGAAGCGATTCCGCAATGACCGATCTATGCTGGAATTCGGCTCGTATTTCGTTTGTCGGTGTCTATGTCGTATGCCCGTTGGCAGGGTTTATCCCTGGAATGCCGCGATATTTCGGCTCATTGAGGTGCCCCTACTGTGGGGGTGGGAGCGTTGCGGCGGTGTTCCCTGTTGCGCCTATGTGGGGGTGAGTGCTTTTGCATCGTGTGAGGCGATGACGTGGATCTGTACGCCATTATGCGGTACGCGACTGCCGGATACGGGAGTTTGCTCTCGGCCGAGTTGCTGGTGGGCTTCACCCTGCCAGTCCGCGCGTTGCGACCGTGCCGGCTCGTGGGTGCTCACACGGTGTGAAGATCACTCTGGTGCGGTCCGAGTTCAACGATGGTGAAGTTCGGCCGTGGACGTGACCCGTGTCTCAATGACGTATTCCAGGGCCCGTGATCCGGCCCCAGCGTCTTACGTGGAACCTCGGCCGCAACGTCGTGTTCCGCCACACCGTGATCCGCTTCGGTGCGTTCCGTGAGCCGGCTCCGGCCTCGACGTGGATTCCGTGGCGCCGTGATCTTGGGCCCCAGCGTGTCCCGTGAACGCGACCTCAACGTCGTGTTCTGCCGCGCTGTGCTCCGGCTTCGGTGTGCTCGGCCAATGGGTCACGGCTCTGATGCCGTTTCCATGGCAGCGGCCGGGTCTAGATGACGTGAGCTCCGGCGGACGAAGTGGTCGCGGCGCGGAGCTCACGGTGGCAGGGGGTCAGACCGGCATGCTGTAGACCATACGGAATCGGTCGCCCGGAATGATGATGTCACTGGTCTCCACGGGTCGGTCGCCGGCCCAGTGGGTGCGCTCGACATGCAGGACGTGTACGCCTACCGGAAGGTCGAGGACGTCGCTCTCGCTCGGGTCGGGGACGCGGCTCTGGACGCTCTCGACGACCTCGGTGATCTTTACGCCATGCGCGTACATCCTGGTGACCAGGCTGCGCCGCTCCTCCACATGGTGGGCGGCGAACTCCAGAGGCTCGTAGGCGGTAGCCAGCTGTAGCGGACGCCCGTCGCCACGGAAGACGTAGTGGGTCTTGGTCAGGGTCGCCGACTGATCGACTCGAAGCCGCCTTGCGAGGTCGGGCCCAGCCTCGGTGGGCTCGCTGTGCCAATCCCAGGTCACGCGCCGGCCCTGCGACTGGAGATCGGCGGCGAACGGAGTGGAGTGATCAAGAAAACGCCATCGGTGCAAAGGTGCGAGATCAGGACGTTCTCTCACGTAATGGCCCGAGCCCACCCGGCCGATGATGAGCCCTTCGCCCGCCAGAACGCGCAGAGCGTGGCGGGCGGCGGTCTCGCCGACTTGGTACTTGCGGGTCAGCTGCGCCCGCGACGGAATGGGCGAGCCAGGAGGAAGGGTGCCGTCGTTGATCTGTCGCCGAATGTCTTCGACGACACGCAGGTAGACCGGATCTGAGGTGGCCACTAGTCCATCCCTGGGGGTTCGTGTGAGGCGTTGCCCCATGTTGCCGTATTCGGCAGGTAACCGACCGTCATCGAGGACTGCTGGAGCCCCAACTTTGCAGTAGCGGAAAATTATCGGAGAAACTCTGTAACGCCGGTGTAAGGGGTGGCGATTCTCCGGTAGAGGTCGTCGATGTGTGTACCCCCGAGCACATATCGGCGGCCTCTTCCCATATCCCCTCCCAGCCCCGCTGCGAGCCGCCCCCAAGCTCCGCCGCCACTCGGCTGACCTGCGAACCAGCCTCCCGTACCGCCCGCTGGCCGTCTGCCGATCGGGCGCGCATCAGATCCGCGCACCACCGGGCGGCCCTGTGATCGCGGCCCGGCGCGTGACCCGCTGATTTACGACCCAGCCCTGCGCGAGGCCGTAGCAGCTCTACTACTCGGCTGGCCTGTGAACGCCCGGCGCCCACCGCAGACCTGGGGCCCCTCCGTCGGTAGCTCGCGGCGGCTGGGTCTGGACGGCGGCGGTATCTGGACGGCGGCAAAGGGATCTGGACAGTCAGGCGCATCTTCGCAGCGAGCTGCTGCTGGTCCTCGCATACCCGGTGGTACGGGGTTGCGGACGGGTCTAGAGGTTGCTTGCTTGGCAGTGCGGTGATGGCTCGGCCGTGAAGGCCATTCGCGACAGTTGCTTGCTGGATGCTCCCGCGTCCCCACGGTCGTTTACGCGTGTTCAGGCGCGTTCAGGCGCGGGTCATTTGTGGGAGTTCACGGGGGCGTTCGCGGACGTGACCGTGGACGGCGGTGTCCGGATAGGAAATCAGGCCACTGCTGCAGAGACCGCCGCTGGTCCGCATCGAGCTACAAGTGATCTTCGCCCAGTTCGCCACCCGCTTCCCTGGCCTGAGGCCGACATGCGAGGTGGAGGGGTTCACAACTTTGAGATGGCCGCCGACGAGCGATGGCACGCCAGCCAAAGGAGGGGAGATGGCGCGGCACGTGGGGCGGGCAATAAGAGGTATCGATCGAAGGCAGCCGGTGCTGTGGCGGACTACTGAGGCGTCTGTCCTGAGGCGTCTGTACGGAGGCGGCCACTCGAGCGAGGGGCTGACGGCTATGGTCGGTGTCGGTGTCGGTGTCGGTGTCGGTGTCGGTGGCGATGAGCGCCATTGCGCTCATCGGACAGCTCAATGCTGGTGCCGTGTCCCTCCCATGCACCCGACCTCAATGCACCCGACCCCAGCGTGAGGGCGCGGATGCATGGGCGCTCTTCGAGCGAATCTGTGGCACACCCTCACGGCGCGTCGCTTGCTTCGACCCAGCGGGACTGCAGTGCCAGGTTGGGACGTTCGTCGGCTGAGGATGGGTATAGGACAGTCGGGTCAGGAAGCTCCGGGAAGCCTCGCGCGGAAGCGGAGTGCGATCGACTGGATGCGGACTGTAGTAGAATGTAGTAAGAGATGCCGGAGGACGGTGTGATAAAAAGCGGCTCCTGGCTGGCAAAGCGGGGTGGCGGCGTCCAACGGATTTGGGAATCCAGGTAGCGTTCGCACTATGGCATCGCCAACTGGAACCATCGATGCGCCTTTCGGCCGCATGTTGACCGCCATGGTCACGCCGTTCACCGATGACGGCGCGGTCGACTACAAGGCTGTGCGACGGCTCGCTACCTATCTGGTGGACGAGCAGCGTAACGACGGATTGATCGTCAGCGGTACGACCGGCGAATCCCCAACTACCTCCGACGACGAGAAAGCACGTATTCTCGGTGCTGTCCTGGAGGCGGTCGGCGATCGGGCGACCGTGGTGGCAGGCGCAGGCACCAATGACACCCGTCACAGTGTCGAGCTGGCCAAGCGGGCGGCACTTGAGGGAGCTCATGGGCTCCTCGTGGTGACCCCTTACTACAGCAAGCCCCCGCAGGAAGGGCTTTATCGACATTTCATGGCTGTCGCCGATGCGACGGACCTGCCTGTCATGCTGTATGACATTCCTGGGCGTAGCGGCGTGCCGATCAAGACTGAGACCTTGCTGCGGCTGGCCCAGCACGATCGCATCGTGGCCGTGAAGGACGCAAAGGGAGACTTGTTTGCCGGTAGTCAGATGATGTCGATGACCGACCTTGTCTACTACTCCGGCGATGATGTGCTCAATCTGGCCTGGCTCTCGCTGGGCGCGGTTGGGTTCGTAAGCGTAGTAGGCCATGTGGTGGGCGCTGATCTCGCCCGCATGATCCAACTGCACCGCGGTGGTGATGTCGACCAGGCCCTGGCCATTCATCGCCAGATGGCGCCTGTGGTCGACGGGATCATGCTGAGCGCGGGGGGCGCGATCATGGCGAAGGCGGCGCTGAGCATGGTGGGGGTGCCGGTCGGACCGGTGCGACTGCCGCTGGTGTCCGCGACGGAGAAGCAAATCGCCGAGCTGCGTGCTTGCCTGGTAGCCGGCGGGGTGAAGTTGACAGACGCATAGAAACGGGGAGGAAACGGAAGTTTTGAGAACACGATTTGACATTGGGGGCCGGCCATGAGCCATCCACATCCTGATCTTGGCCCCCCACCGCCGCTGCCCGACGGAGGGCTGCGCATCGTCGCACTGGGCGGGCTGGGTGAGATCGGCCGGAACATGGCCGTTTTCGAGTACGACGGCCGTCTGCTGATCGTTGACTGCGGGGTGCTGTTCCCCGAGCCCGATCAGCCGGGTGTCGACCTGATCCTGCCCGACTTCGAATACATCAGAGACCGTCTCGACCAGGTCGAGGCCGTGGTTCTGACGCACGCCCACGAGGACCACATCGGGGCTGTGCCGTATCTCCTGCGAGAGCGGCGTGACATCCCGCTCATCGGATCCCGGCTGACGCTTGCCTTGATAGAGGCCAAGCTCACCGAGCACAGGATCCAACCGAAGAAGCTCCAGGTGGTCGAGGGCGAACGTCACACCTTCGGGCCGTTCGACTGCGAGTTTCTGGCGGTCAACCACTCGATTCCAGACGCCTTGGCTGTGGCCATCAGGACGCCCGCCGGCATTGTGCTGCACACCGGTGACTTCCGGATGGACCAGTTGCCGAGTGACGGTCGGCTTACTGACTTGGGCGGCTTCGCCCGGCTCGGCACCGAAGGCGTCGACCTGCTCATGTCGGACTCGACCAACGCCGAGGTGCCGGGCTTCGTCACCAGCGAGCGCGAGATCGGCCCGGTCATCGACGAGGTCATCCGTACCTCTGAGCAGCGTGTCATCGTCGCGAGCTTCGCTTCGCACGTACACCGTATTCAGCAGGTCATCGACGCGGCCGCCAAGCATGGCCGCAAGGTCGCGCTCGTCGGCAGGTCGATGGTGCGAAACATGGGGGTCGCTCGCGACCTCGGATACCTCAAGGTGCCGCCGGACATCATCGTCGACTCCCGCGACATCGAGGAGTGGCCGCCAGAGGACGTGATGCTGGTCTGCACCGGCTCCCAAGGTGAGCCGATGGCGGCACTGTCGAGGATGGCCAATCGCGACCATCCCATCCGTATCGCCGCGGGGGACACGGTCCTGCTCGCCTCGTCCCTGGTGCCGGGGAACGAGACCGCGGTCAACAGGGTGATCAACGGGCTCACCCGCTGGGGCGCCCGTGTCGTGCACAAGGGCAACGCCAAGGTGCACGTCTCTGGGCACGCGGCCGCAGGCGAGCTGCTTTACGTGCTGAACCTCACCCGGCCGTCCAACTTCATGCCGGTGCATGGTGAATGGCGTCACCTGCGGGCGCACGCCAAGCTGGCCGCGCTCACCGGCGTTCCGGACGATCACATCGTGATCGCGGAGGACGGTGTCGTAGTCGACCTTGTCGACGGCCGAGCGAAGGTCGTCGGTGCGGTTCATGCCGGGTACGTGTACGTGGACGGCTCGTCGGTCGGTGAGATCACCGATGTGTCGCTGAAGGACCGCAGGATCCTCGGTGATGAGGGGTTCATCTCCGTGGTCATCGCCGTGGATTCCACCACGGGCAAGATCACCGCGGGGCCGGAGATCCATGCGCGTGGCTCCGGTATCGATCCGGCGCAGTTCGAGCAGTTCATCCCGCAGATCGAGAAGGCTCTGCAGGACAAGGCGGCTGACGGGGTGGTGGATATGCAAGAGATCCGTCGCGTGGTCCGTCGCACCGTCGGACGCTGGGTGAGTGACACTTATCGCCGCCGTCCGATGATCATCCCTGTGGTGGTCGAGGTCTGAGTTCGTCGTGGGTACGGCATGCATGTGCGCCTGCCGTACCCGTGAACGATCTCTTGCTCGTGCGAGGGACGAACAGCCTTCCCACAAGGTCTCGGCGCAGGTGACGACATGTCGTGATGCCCGCGCGAGTGCAACCAAGGGCGTCATTTCAGGCGTCCCTCCGGCGTAGCAGCCAGGTGCCTGCGAGCAGCGGTAGGAGGGCGTAGGCCACTAGGACTGCGCCCGCCGCCGCAGGTGGCAGGAGCGAGCCGTACACCGTGTTCGTGGTCGTATCGCCGGTGAGCTCATGGGGCAGAGCGCCGATCATCACTGATCCCAGCAGGTCGCTCCAGGGCTCGGGCAGGTTTCCCACGATGATCGGGATGACATGGATGGCGCCCACCAGCACGATGATCGCGCCCGAAATGGAGCGCAGGATCGCTCCCAGCCCCACGCCGAGCAGGGCGAACACCGGCACCGTAAGGGTCAGGGAGATCAGGAGCGGCAGCTTGTCCGTGAACGGCACCTGGTAGATGCCGCCGAAGCGGTCATCGATCAGGGACCGGCAGACGAGGTAGGTGCCGAAGACCACCGCTGAGCCTGTGAACAGGGCGATGACACTGACCACAACGGACTTTCCAGCCATCACCGGCCAGCGTTTCGGAACGACGGTCAGAGTCGTCCTCATAGAGCCGGTTGCGTATTCGGATGTCATGGTCAGCACACCCATGATGCCCATGCAGAGCTGCGGCACCATGAGCACGACTTCTTCGAGCTCGGCGAGTCGGGCGCCAGGCTTCTGAGCTGGGGCGGCGTTGTCGTACATGTCGGCCGTCACCCATGCGAGCCCAAGGCCGAGCAGAATGCCGGCGAGGCTGATGCCCACGGTGAGGTGACTTGATCGTACCGAACGGATCTTGAGCCATTCGGAGGCGAGAACACTCATACGTCTCGTCTCTTCAGGAAGTAGAGGCCGACGGTGAGAGCCACCAGCGCGTACGAGATGAGTGCCGTGAATGCCATCGCCGGAGACAGAAGCCCATCGCCGAGGCGGGAAGAGAGCCGATCGCCGGCGATTTGGGGGACGAGATTCGGCAGCATGAGGGACGCCACCCTGCTGTTCCACGGCTCGGGTAGGTAGGTCGCGATGCCGGGCAGGACGAACAACATCACCACCACCGACACGGTCGCGGCCGCCGTCGAACGGGTGGCGGCCCCCAGGCCGAGCCCTACGAGGGCCAGCACGGTAACCGAGACACCTGAGGCGAACAGCATGGGCAGATCATCGAAGAAGCTGGTGTCGTTGAATCCCAGCTGCCGATCCCCCGCGATCAATCGGGCGGACACGTAGGTGACGAGAAGGATCGCATGGGCGGCGGCGAACGTCACCACACCGACGACCGCGGCCTTGCCCACCAGAAGAGTGCCTCGTCCGGGTACGGAGGTGAGGCTGGCACGGATCATTCCCGTGGCGTGCTCGGAAGTGATGGCAAGCACGCCGATGATGGCGAGACTGATCTGTACGAGAGGAAGGAATCCTTCCTCGGGCGCGGCGGCCCGCAGAGATCCGCGCTCCTCCGCCAGGCTGCTCACGTAGATCGTCCACACCATTCCGAGAACCACCATGAGGGCGGCCGACCCCAGCGCGTGGTAGGTCGAGGCGATCGTGCGCAGCTTGAGCCACTCGGAAGAGAAGACCATTCTCATGACCTTGCTCCGTACTCCAGGTGGCCGGCAGTGAGTGCCAGATAGGCGTCTTCCAGAGAGGGATAGCGCGCGGTGAGCTCCTGGACGGTCGCTTCCGCGATTAATTTCCCTCTGCCGACGATGACGATGTTTTCGGCGGTGAGCGCCATCTCGCTCATCAGGTGGCTGGACAGCAGGATCGTCCTGCCCTCCGCGGCCAAAGAGCGCATGAGATCCCGGATCCAGCGCACTCCATCGGGGTCGAGCCCGTTGACCGGCTCGTCGAACATGAGCACACCGGGATCGCCGAGCAGCGCGGCCGCGATGCCGAGCCGCTGTTTCATGCCGAGGGAGAACCCGCCGACGTGCTTACGTGCCACGCCGGCAAGACCTACCAGCTCCAGCATCTCCGACACTCGTCCAGGGCCGATGCCGTTGGTGAGGGCCAGACACAGCAGATGGTTGTAGGCGCTGCGGCCGCCATGCATCGCGCCCGCGTCGAGCAGGGCCCCCACCTCGTGCATGGGCTTGCTGAAGGAGGTGTAGCGCTTACCGTTGACCAGCGCGGCGCCGGACGATGGGGCGTCGAGGCCAAGGACCAGTCGCATGGTGGTGGACTTGCCTGCGCCGTTGGGGCCGAGGAAGCCGGTCACGTGTCCCGGCTGCACAGTGAAGGAGAGGTCGTCGACCGCGAGCGTGCGGCCGTAGCGTTTCGTCAGGCGTTGGAGTTCGATCACGCCGTTAGGTTGCGGCATGGTGGGTCTTCGCCACATCGGACCACGGTCCGAACCTCAATCTCAGACTCCGGGTTGACGTGCGAACCTCGAATGACCAGCTACCTTCGTCGCGTGAACGACTCGCACCCCCTCTTCGCCAGGCGGCTCCCACGTGCCCAGCTGATCATGCTGGACATGGCGGCTGGGTTAGGCTTCTCGCTCGTGTTCCTGACGGCGGCTGTCAACGTGGAGGAGCTGCCACCGTGGGTTCGGATCGCCGTTCCCTTGGCCTTGGGGTTGCCGCTGGCCATACGGAGGGTGCTTCCTCTGTCGGTTTTCCTGTTCACGTTGGTGGTCGCCGTCGTGGCCGTATGGGTCGGCGTGGTGGGCTTCGCCTACGTATCGCCTGCGTACGCCCTCTACCTGGTGGCGGTGGCCCAGAGCCGCGGCACCTGGTTGCCCAGTTCTGCCATTGGAGTGGTCGCGGCGATCACAGGGGTGGGGCTGGTGGTGGCGGGAGGCGCGCCCAAGGCGGCTGCCCCTGAGTGGTTGTTGGGGGTCGACAAGATGCTCATCGGTGTCGCGGCGCTGGGCGGTGCCTGGACGGTCGGTCGGGCAGTGCGTGAAAGGAGGATCTACGCGGCCCACGACGCCGAGCGCATGGCGGCGCAAGCCGTAAGCGAGGAGCGGTTGCGCATCGCGCGCGAGCTCCACGATGTAGTGACCCACAATGTGGGGCTGATCGCGGTGAAGGCCGGCGTGGCCAACCATGTCCTGCCCACCAGACCACAGGAGGCACATGACGCGTTGCGCGTGATCGAGACGGCCAGCCGGAGTGCACTGGTCGAAATGCGTCACCTGCTGGGGGTTCTCCGGTCTGCTGACACACCAGCACTCGATCCGGCGCCGGGTATCGACGGCCTAGGTGCTCTGGCGGAACAGGCCAGGTTGGCTGGGGTGGGGGTGGATCTCGATGTTCGTGTCAGCAGCGAGCACGAGGATCGCCAGGACCGTAGCGGTGAGACGAGTAGCTCAGGCCGCCGTGACCTGCGCAGGTCAGAGCAGGGGATGGCTGCTCCGGCATTGAGCTCGGCTGATGACGGAGAGGTGAGCCTGAAGGCTGGAGGCAGCGCCGGCCGTGTCCGGCCCTGGACGGGACCTGGGGAGCCAGGCAGGGTGAAAAGGCTGCCAGAAGGTGTGGAGCTGTCCGTCTACCGCATCGTGCAGGAGGCGCTGACGAACGTCGTGAAGCATGCGGCACCCGCTCATTGCTGGGTCTCGGTGGTCGACGATGGGCGGTCTGTCCGGATCGAGGTCAGAGACGACGGGCCTGGGCACCGAACTTTGCCGGGCGAAGGGCTGGGGCATGGGCTGATCGGGATGCGAGAGCGCGTGATGATGTACGGCGGGATTTTCGAAGCGGGGAGACTTCCTCAGCGCGGGTTTCGGGTATCGGCCGACCTGCCCTATGGGAGGGCCTCGTGATCCGGGTGCTTGTCGCCGACGACCAGGCCTTGCTCAGGGGCAGCTTCAAGGTGTTGGTGGACTCGGAGCCCGACCTGGAGGTCGTAGGCGAGGCCGCGACGGGGACGGAGGCCGTGGCGGTCACGCTGGAAACCTGTCCCGATGTCGTGCTGATGGACGTGCGCATGCCGGAGATGGACGGCATTGAGGCAACGAGGCGCATCGGGGGCGCCGCGCGGGTGCTGATCGTGACGATGTTCGATCTCGATGCGTACGTCTACGACGCGTTGCGTGCGGGAGCCAGTGGATTTCTGCTCAAGGACACTCCGCCCGCCGATCTGATCAAAGCCATCCGGGTGGTGGCGGCTGGGGATGCGTTGCTGGCTCCGGCGGTGACGCGCCGGTTGATCGAGGAGTTCGCGCGCACGCCGGCCTCGCCTCGTGTCCGGGGGTTGGACGGTGTGACGGAGCGGGAGCGGGAGGTTCTCACGTTGATAGCGCGAGGGCTGGCGAACGCCGAGATCGCCCAGCACCTGCAGGTGACTCTGGCCACGGTCAAGACACACATCGGTCATCTGCTCCACAAGCTCGACGCTCGCGATCGAGCGCAGCTTGTCATCGCGGCATACGAGAGTGGATTGGTATCCGCAGCATGTTGACGACAGCGACGATACGGGCGTTGTGGTGGCGTGGGCGTTGTGACGATGCGGGCGGCGTGGTGGTGTGGGCGTTGTGACGGTGCGAGGGGTGTGGTGGGTGTGACGGTACGCGGGGTGGGTGACGCTATGGGGCATGTGATGGTGCGGTGAGCTGACGGTACCGAGGGTCTCCTGGTGCGAATGGGGTGATGGTAGGGCGTGTAGTGATGCGAGTGGGGTGACGCGGTGGGGCGTGTGGTGGTTAGGAGGGATTGGGGTGGCTGGGCGCTGGTGAAGTGTTCGCGGCTGGTTTGTGCTCGGGCAGCGGTGACGGGTGCGTTCCGCGCAGGTAGGTTCCGTTCGTGAGCGATGTGAGGATTGTTTATCGCAAATACGGCGGAGCGCTGCACTGGAACCATCAAAGCAAGCTTCTGGGGGAGGACGGGTACGGCGTGTGGGTGGCGGTGCCGAGTGGGACCGTCGCGCGAAAGGGGGAGGGGCCGCCGGTCACCTGGCATACCGACTGCCTGATGCTGTTCCCGCGTGACGCCTGGTGGACGGCGACCTTCCACATGCCGCCACACCATTGTGAGATCTACGTCGACGTGACGACCGTGCCCGAGTGGCGCGACGGCGAGATGACCATGCTTGACCTGGATCTTGACGTGCTCAGGATGCGGGATGGGCGGCTGATTCTGGACGACGAAGACGAGTTCGCCGAGCATCAGGTGCTGCTCGGCTATCCCCGGGACATGATCGACCGGGCTGAGGAGACCGCGCGGTGGTTGCTCGCGGCGGTTGAGCGGCGGGAAGGGCCGTTCGGTGGGGCGCACCTGCGCTGGATGGGTGAGGCATTGATGGGTGACGGGTTAGAGGTTGGCGAGTCGTAGTGCGTCCGCCATGGCCGTCAGTCGCTGTGGGCTGGCGAGGCCTGCGTGGTAGAGGTGGATCTCCGACGCGCCTGCCTTGACGTAGGTTCTGAGGAGCTCGGCGAGGGCTTGGGCGTCGGCGGGGCGTGGGGGCAGTGCCAGGACGTACGCGCCGACACGCTGGCCTGGAGCGCATAGTTCGCCGAGGCGGGAGAGGCGGGCGGCGTCCTTGGCCGGGTCGCCCCAGCAGTTGCCCACCAGCACGTCGGCCGCCTGCTCGCCCTCGGGCAGGGCGGCGAACGGGCCGGTGGCCCAGGGGTTGGGGTCCGCATGCAGGGTGATGGGCACGTCGGGTGCGACCTGCCGGGCGGTGGCCGTCAGGAGGCGGCGTAGGGACGCCGACAGTTCGACGCGTACGGCGCCTACCTCGTCGGCGAGCGGCCCGAGGGCGGCTTCCAAGGCACCGGAGCCAGTGCCAACGGTGAGGGCCCGATGGGGTTCCTGAAGGCGCGCCGGCGTGCGGGCTGCTGGGGCGGGCTGAGGGGCCGAACCAGTGTCGATGGCCGCTTGTACCCGCTCTCTCGTCCCCGCCGGATAACGGTCCGCGCAGCGGGCGCAGAAGCACAGCGACATCAGGTCGGCGTCGAAGTCCGCGCCCGCGGTCTTCTCATGCACGCTCTGATGCCCGAACCCCATGGCCCCGCACCCTTCGAGGATCAGCCCGTCCGGCTCCCCGGCCGTCAGCACCTCGCGCACCAGCCGCTCGCAGTAGTCCGCCACGTCCTCCCACGAGGGGCACAGCGCGTACGGGTACCGATCCCCGAAGGCGTTGCGCACCACGAGATCCGGATGCGCCTGCCCGAGGTGGGCGTTGTGGGTCAGCACCGTCCACGCGTACACCTTCAGCCCGGCCGCGCGCAGCTCCTCGCTCGCGAGCAGGTAGGCGTCCGGCGTGGTCCAGGTGGGGGCGGCGGGCACCAGGCGGCCCCAGGCCTCGGGCCGCACCGGCAGGTAGAACGCTGAGTGCGGCACGTCGAGGACGCGGTGCCCGGGGTGCCGCGGGGTGGCCGCGCGGGTGGAGTGGTAGCTGGCGGCCAGGGCGACGGCGTCCACCCCGAGCGCGGCGAGGCGTTCGGGGGCGGCGGGGTCGCCGACGATGTCCCAGGGGTAGGCGTAGGCGATGTTCACCAGCGGGGTCGCTTCGCGGTGTAGGTCGGGTCGAAACGGCGCATGTACGTCGTGTCGTCGCGGGCGGTGAGGCCGCACTTGAGGTACTGCTCGTGCATGACCGCGAGGGCGTCGCGGTCGAGTTCGACGCCGAGGCCCGGGCCGGACGGCACGGGGACGGCGCCGTCGACGAAGGTGAGGGCGCCGGGCGCGACCACGTCCTGGCCGTTCTGCCAGGGGGTGTGGGTGTCGCAGGCGCTGGTGAGGTTGGGGGTGGCGGCGGCCAGATGGGTCATGGCGGCGAGGCTGATGCCGAGGTGGGAGTTGGAGTGCATGGACAGGTCCAGGCCGAAGGTCGCGCACAGGGAGGCGATGTGTGAGGTGCGCACCAGGCCGCCCCAGTAGTGGTGGTCGAGCAGCAGCACGCCGATGGCGCCGGCGGCGATGGCGGGGGGCAGGTGCTCGGGGGTGACGACGCACATGTTGGTCGCCAGCGGCATGGAGACCTGGGCGGCGACGCTGGCCATGCCGGAGATGTCGGGTGTGGGGTCTTCGAGGTACTCCAGCACGCCGTCGAGTTCGCGGCCGACCCAGACGGAGGTGTCCACGGTCCAGGCGGCGTTCGGGTCCAGGCGGAGCGGCACACCGGGGAACGCCTCGTGCAGCGCCTTGGTGGCGGCCACCTCCTCGGCGGGCTCGAAGACGCCGCCCTTGAGCTTGATCGAGGCGAAGCCGTACTCCTTGATGAACAGCGACGCCTGCTCGACGACTCCCTCGGGGTCGAGTGCGGCGCCGAACCTGTCGGGCTCGGCGTCGGGGTGGCCCGCCCACTTGTAGAACAGGTAGGCGCTGTACGGCACGGCGTCGCGGACACGGCCGCCCAGCAGGTCGACGACGGGCACGCCGGCCGCCTTGCCGCGGATGTCCAGGGTGGCGACCTCGAACGGGGAGAACACCCGGTCGACGCTCTTCTCCTTGGTGGCGGCGCCGGTCAGGCCGTGCATGTCGCTCACGGCGTCGCCGACGGTCGCGGCGATCCTGGCGTACATCTCGTTCGTGGCGTGCACGTCGAGGCCGATGAGGACCTCGGCGCACTCACGTACCTTGGTCAGGTGGCCCAGGTCGCCGTAGGTCTCGCCGAGCCCGGTCAGGCCCTCGTCGGTGATCACCTCGACGATCGTGCGCAGGGCCCATGGCTCGTGAACCCCGGCGGCGTTCAGCAGAGGGGGGTCCTTGAATGCGACAGGGGTGACGTGGATCTGCGTGATGATCATGTGATCGCCGTTCATATATGTGAACAAGGGTCAGGTTTGTGGACAGAATGCGGCAACTGTAAGAATCGAGCTGAGAAAGTGTCAAGACTCCGAAGGGCCATGCGATGATCTACGGATACGACCCCAGGACCGGCGAGACCGTGGGCGACGCCCTCCCCGAGACGGATCGTGACGGGGTCGACATGATCGTCTCCGCCGCGGCGGCCGCGGGCGAGGCGTGGCGTGCGACCCCCGCGGCCGAGCGGGCGCAGGCGCTCGAAGCCGTCGCCGACGCGCTGGCCGCCCACACCGACGAGCTGTGGCAGCTCGCCGACCGCGAGACCGCGCTCGGCGAGGTACGGCTGCGCGGCGAGGTTGCCCGTACGGCCGGGCAGTTTCGGCTTTTCGCCCGGGTGATCAGGGACGGCGGCTACCTGGAGGCGATCGTCGACCACGCCGATCCCGCGGCCACGCCGCCGAGGCCGGACGTGCGCCGGATGAAGCAGCCGCTGGCCGGGGTGGTGGCGGTCTTCGCGGCGAGCAACTTCCCCTTCGCCTTCTCGGTGGCCGGCGGCGACACCGCCTCCGCGCTGGCCGCGGGCTGCCCGGTGGTGGTCAAGGCGCACCCCGGCCATCCGCACACCTCCGAGCGGGTGGCCCAGATCGTCCGGCTCGCGCTGCCGTACCCCGACCTGCTCGGGCTGGTGCAGGGCATGCGGGCGGGGGCCGACCTGGTCCAGCACCCGCGGGTGGTGGCGGCCGGGTTCACCGGGTCCGTCGCGGGCGGCAAGGCGATCCAGGGCCTCATCGACGAGCGGGAGGTGCCGATCCCGTTCTTCGGTGAGCTGGGCAGCGTCAACCCGGTCGTGGTGCTGCCGTCGGCGCCGAAGGCGGCGGTGGCGAGCGGGTTCGCCACCTCGCTCACGATGGGAGTGGGGCAGTTCTGCACCAATCCCGGGCTGATGTTCGTGCCCGAGGACGACGAGCTCCGCACGGCGCTGGTGGAGGCCGTCGAGGGGACCACGGGCGGGCCGATGCTGGCCGAGCGGATCAGGGACGGCTACCTGGGCGCCGTGGAACGGCTCGGTGAGCTGCGGCTGCTGGCCGAGGGCAAGCCGGGGGAGGGCGACTGGGCGGTCACGCCCAAGGTGTTCACCACGGATGTGAAGACGTTCGCCGACAAGCTGCCGGGCATCGGCGAGGAGTGCTTCGGCCCCGCGTCGATCGTGGTGACCTACCGCGAGATCGCCGAGTTGCGGCCCGTGCTGGAGCGGCTCGACGGATCGCTGACCGCCACCGTGCACGGCACCGACCCCGGCGAGGCCGCCCAGATCACCGAGGCGCTCGGCGCCAAGGCCGGGCGGCTCATCTGGAACGGCTGGCCCACCGGCGTGGCCGTCACCTGGGCCATGCACCACGGCGGACCCTGGCCGGCCGCCACCTCGACGACCACCTCGGTCGGAGCCACGGCCATCGACCGCTGGCTCGCGCCCAGGGCCTATCAGGACTGGCCGGAGGAGCTGCTGCCGGACGAGCTCAAGGACGGCAACCCGCTGAACGTCCCGCGCCGCGTGGACGGCACTCTGACCCGCTGACGGCTCCGCAGACGGCCTGGGGCCGTGCGGACGCGTTCCGCACGGCCCCATGCGGTCAGGCCCCCACGATCTCGAGCCCGGCAGCGATGATCTTCTCCAGCTCCGCCACGTGCTCGGCCGACGGATCGACCAGCGGCGGACGTACCCCTCCGACGTCCTGGCCGCGCAGCCTCAGCCCCGCCTTGACCAGCGAGACGGCATAGCCGGGCACCTCGTCGCGGAGCTGGACCAGCGGCAGGTAGAAGCTGGTCAGCAGGCGCTGGGCCAGCGCGTCGTCGCCGCTCGTCACCGCCTGGTGGAAGGCCAGCGCGACCTCCGGCGCGAACGCGAACGCGGCGCTGGAGTAGAGGTTCACGCCCATCCCCCGGAACGCCGGCACGGTCAGCTCCGCGGTCGGCAGCCCGTTGAAGAACGTGAACTCGCTACCGGGCGCCTGCTGCCGCACGGTCAGGATGATGCGCTGCAGCAGGTCGAAGTCCCCCAGCCCGTCCTTCAGCCCGATCACGTCCGGCATCCGCGCGAGCACGGCCGTCGAGTCGGGGGTGAAGCGCGCGTTGCCCCGGTGGTAGACGATGACCGGCAGGCCGGCGGCGTCCGTGACCTCGCGCACGTACTGGATCAGGCCCTCGGCCGGCGCGGTGACCAGGTAGGGAGGCATCAGGAGCAGACCGTCCGCCCCACTGGCGGCGGCGGCGCGCGCGACCGCCTTGGCGAAGGGCAGTGAGCCCCCCGCACCGGCGAAGACCGGCACCCGGCCCGCGGTCGCGGTGACCGAAGCCGCTACGACCTTGGTGTAGTCGTCGAGGTCGAGGGCGTTGAACTCACCCGTGCCGCACGCGGCGAACACTCCTCCCGCCCCGGCTGACACTCCCTGGTCGACATGCTGGATCAGTGGCTCCTCGGCCACCTCACCATCAGGTCCGAACGGAGTAACAGGAAAGAAGAGAACACCATCTAGCCGCATCAACGCCTCCTTCTAGCGGATGCCCTCCCGGCGGAGAGTGGCACCCAGCTTGTGGGTATGTTTGAGCACCGCATCGGTCACCTGCTCCACTTCGGCGGGCTCCAGGCCCACCGGCATGGAGCAGCTGATCGCGTCGGTGGCCGGGATCCGGTAATCGACCGCGACCGCCACGCAGACCACGCCCGGCGTGCCCTGCTCGCGCTCGTAGGCCCATCCTCTGGCCCTGATCTGGTCGAGCTCGCCGGTCAGTTTGGCGAGGTCGGTGATCGTGTGATCGGTGATCGGTGCCAGAGGCTTCGGGATCAGGGCCGCGACCTCGTCGTCCGTGAGCTGCGCCAGCAGCACCTGGCCGAGTGCGGTGACGTGGGCGGGCAGACGCCTGCCCACGCGGGGGATGATGTGGTGCGCTTCGCGCGAGTCCCTCGTGGCCAGATACAGCACGTGGCCCTCGTCCCGGCGTGCGAAGTGGACGGTGTGTCCCGTCTCCGCCCGCAGGTCCTCCAGCGTCTCCTGAGCGAACGGCAGCGCCGGATCCTTGTCCAGGTAGGCGGTGCCGGTCAGCAGGGCGTGCGGGCCGATGCCGAACGTGGACTTCGTGCCGTCCGTCTCGACCCAGTTGAGCTCCACGAGAGTGCGCATCAGCGCGTGCAGGCTGCTCCGCGGGAACCCGGTGCGCTGTTGCAGCTCCGAGAGTGTCAAAGTGTCGCGGGAGGCGGCCAGTGTCTCCAAGATGCGTACTGTCCGCTCGGCGGACTTGACCAGCTGCGGCTCCATGCTCATCCCATCTCGACTGCGGCTTCGATGTGTCAGCATATGGGATGCCGTTCAGATACATGGACAATCAACCCTTGACCGCACCGCTGGTGAGCCCGCGCATGAACTGCTTCTGGAAGGCGAGGAAGGCGAGGATCGACGGCAGCAACGCCAGCAGCGTGGCCGCGAGCAGCACGCCGAGCCCGACCTCCTCGTCCCCGCGCAGCGAGCGCAGCGCGATGGGCAGCGTCCACATGTCCGACTCGGGGGCCACGATCAGGGGCAGCAGATACTGGTCCCAGATCATGGTGAAGCCGAAGACGCCGATCACGCCGAGGGCGGGACGGCAGAGCGGCAGGATGATCGTGAAGAAGGTCCGGAGCTCGCCCGCGCCGTCGATGCGCGCGGCCTCCTCCAGCTCGACCGGCACCTCCTTCATGAACTCCGTCATGACCAGGATGGAGAAGCCCCAGGCGCCCACCGGCAGGATCATGCCCGCGTAGGTGCCGATGAGGTTCACGTTCAGCAGCGGCATGTCGGCGAGGACCAGGGACAAGGGGATCGCGATGATCTCCTCGGGCAGCATCATGGTGGCGAGCATGATCAGCATCACGACCGACATGCCCTTGAACTTCTTGCGCGCCAGCGAATAGGCCGCGAACACGCTCACCAGCACCTGCAGGAGCAGCCCGAACCCGACCACCACGAACGAGTTGAACAGGTAGAGGTAGACGTTCCTGTTGCCCGCCTGGACGAAGTTGTCCAGGGTGAAGCTGTCCGGCCAGAAGGAGAAGGAGGTCGGGTCGAGCGTCTCGTTGAAGGCGCTGACCAGCAGCCCGAAGAGCGGGCCGGTGAAGATCAGCACCATGCTCGTGTAGGCCAGGATCTTGAACAGGGTGGCCAGGGGCCCACGCCGTGTCTCAAGTCCCAGGGCGCTGTCGAATTTCACGCCGCCTGCCTCCTGCGCATCAGCTGGACTCCCACGGTGAGCACCAGGGTGGCCACGAACAGCACGATGCCGCCTGCCGAGGCGATCCCCAGCTCGCCTGACTGGAACCCGAGCTTGTAGATCAAGGTCATCAACACTTCGGAGGACCCGTTCGGCCCGCCGTTGGTGAGCACGTACACCTCGACGAAGACCCGCAGGCCGCGGATGGCGGCGAGGGTGAACAGGATCCAGAACACCGGGCGCAGCGCGGGCAGCGTGATGTGCCTCAGGCGGTGCCAGATGGAGGCGCCGTCGACGGCGGAGGCCTCGTAGAGGGTGCGGTCGATGCCGACCAGCCCGGCGAGGAAGACCATCATGTCGTACGGGGTGCCGCGCCAGATGCTCATCCCCATGATCGACAACAGCGAGGTGTCCTCGCTGGCCAGGAAGGGCTGCGGGCCCAGGGCCACCCAGCCGAGGATGGTGTTGAGCAGGCCGGTGTCGCCGGGGTGGTACATGATCCGCCACACCTCGGCCACGGCCGCCATCGTGGTCACGACAGGCAGGAACGCCGCGGTCCTGACGAACCAGAGGTATTTCGCCGGCCCCTCGATGAGCAGCGCGAAACCGAAGCCGAGCAGCAGCGACCCCGCGGTCGTGCCGACCGCCAGGACCGCGCTGTGCCAGATGGCCGACATGAAGGCGTCGTCGGAGAGGATCGTGGCGTAGTTGTCGAAGCCTACCCACGTGGTGTCGATGTACCGGATCTCTTGGAAGCTCATCACCAGACCGGTGATCATGGGGATGAACTTGAAGTAGAGGAACAGCACCAGAGCGGGGGCCAGGAACGCCCAGGCCATGAGCGGCCCCCGCCAGCGCGCCATCACGGGGCGCTGGTAGGGGGCCGCGGGCCGGGACTTCGCCCGTGTGAGCGTCGAGGTCATGATGCCTTTTGGTTCTGCAGTTCCTGGGTCAACTTGGCGTTGGCGGCTTCCATCTCCGTCTTGACGTCCTTGGCGCAGTCGGCCCAGACGGTGTTGATCGAGTCGGCCGAGCTCTGGCGGATCGGCGCCCAGTTCGGCACGGGAGGCGCGTAGACCGCGTTCGGGTAGGCGTCCTGGAACACCTTCCAGCGGGGGTCCTGCCGCTCGGCGGCCAGGTCGACCTCGGTGTTGACCGGCAGGCGGACGATGGCGCCGTTGGCGTCCTTGTTCATGCCGATCCGCTGGCCCTCGGCGGAGATGGCGAACTCGGCGAACTTCTTCTGACCGTCCTCATTCTTGGAGCCGGCCATCAAGTAGACGTTCTCCCCTTCACCGAGGGTGCCGGGGCCGCCCGACGGGCCCTTGGGCACCGGGAAGACCTCGATCTTGTCGGTGCCGATGCTGCCGACGAACCGGGCGAGCACGTACGGGCCGGTCAGGTAGAGACCGCCCTGGTTGTTCTCGAACACCTCGTGGGTGACCGACGTGTCGTTGCTGACCGCGCCCGGGTTGACGGTCTTGGCGTCGCAGAACTGGTCCTGGAGCCACTGGACGGCCTCGACCGTCTTGGGGTCGTTCATGGTGGCGGAGAAGGTGCCGCTGCCGCTGGCCTTGAGGAAGTCCCCGCCGTTGGCGTAGATGAAGGAGGAGGCATACCAGGAGGCGTAGCCACGCTTGGTGCCGGCCGGGGCGAGGAAGCCGGCCGTGTCGTTCTCGCCGTTGCCGTCGGGGTCCTTCTCGGTGAAGGCCTTGGCCAGTGCGGCGAGGTCGTCCCAGGTCTTCGGCACTTCCAGGCCGAGCTTCTCGCGCCAGTCCTTGCGCGCGATGATCGCGAACGCCTGGGAGGAGAACGGGGCGCCCCAGATCTTGCCGTCGCTGGCGGTGGCCGCCTTCCAGGCGCCCTCGGACACCTTGTCGCCACCGGCGAGCGAGGCTTTGTCCACCTCGCGCAGCCAGCCCTGCGTCTGCATGTTGCCGATCTGGGCGGTGTCGTTGATGACGATGTCCGGCAGGTCCTTCTGGGCGGCCTGCTGCTGCAGCTTCGTCTCGAAATCGTCGAAGAGGGCGACTACCTTGGTCTTGATGCCGCTGGCCTTGGTGAAGGCGTCGGCCAGCTTCTGTGCTGTTTTGTGGGAGTCGGAGTCAGGCGCCTGCCTGATCCAGATCTCCAGTGCTTCGTCGGTAGCAGACTCTGAGCCCCCGGAGCCGCAGCCTGTCAGCGTTACGGTCAGGGCCGTCGCAATAGCGACCCCGAGCAAATGACGTGACATCAGACCGCCTCCTGTTCACATATGTGGACATCTGTCGCGGACGTGGAAGTTGTTCCTGGAACGTTAACGAGTGGCACACATCACGGTCAATATTCAAGGATGTGAATCTCATACAGATTTGTGTACAACTGATCCATGCGCATACTCATGACCGGCGCCGCCGGGAAGGTCGGCACGCTGCTCCGTCCCCGTCTCGCCCGTGAAGGCAGGACCCTGCGCCTGTCCGACCTTCAGCGGGTGGAGCTCGGGGCAGGCGAGGAGCAGGTGATCGCGGACCTCGCCGACGAGGCCGCCATGGCGACGGCGATGAAGGACGTCGACGCCGTGATCCACCTGGGCGGGCAGAGCCGCGAGCATCCATGGGCCGACATCGTCAGGTCCAACATCGACGGCATGTACGTGCTGATGGAGGCCGCCAGGAAGGCAGGGGTGGCGCATCTGGTGCTGATGGGCAGCCATCACGCGGCCGGCTTCCACACCCGGCCGCCGTCCGGCGAGGAACTGCCGGACTACGCCTTCCCCCGGCCCGACACCTTCTACGGGGTGAGCAAGGTCGTCATGGAGGGGATGGCCAGCCTCTACCACGACAGGTTCGGCATGAACGTGACCGTGATCAGGCTCGGCACCTGCAACGACGGCCCGTCCGACACGCGCGGCCTGGCCACCTGGATCTCGCCGGACGACCTCACCCGCCTGGTCGAGGCCGCGCTGACCGCGCCCGGCTTCCACGTCGTCTGGGGGGTCTCCGACAACGCGCGCCGCTGGTGGTCGCTGCGGGAGGCCGAGGCCATCGGGTACGTCTCCCAGGACGACTCCGAGTCCAGGGCCGCGGCGCTCATCGCCGAGCACGGCGAGCCGGATCTCAGCGACCCGCTGCACGACCGGGCCGGCGGCATCTTCACGCTGAAGGAGCTCGGCGGCTCCTGGTGAGCGTTTCTGTTTGACAGCCGCCTCGATCGCGCAGATCGGGGCGGCTTTTTGGTTGCCCTGATCGCTTGCTTGAAGGTGCAACCGGTTGTAGAGGTTCATGAGGTGACTCAAAATGTTAAGAACATGTGACAACCCATAAATAGGCACTGACCTGCGAGGATAAACATAACGATATATCGGTAACGGGTTTGTAACGCCTGCAAAGGGTTGACGAATCTTTTACATCCCCTATAGGAATGCGCTATCCGATCCCGCCGTGCCCGGGCTGGACCTGGAAGAGGGATGTATGTCCGAAACGATCTCGCCCCCAGGAAGCCTTCCCCGACCCCCCCATGTGAACGTTCACAAACGGCGGGAGGCCCGTGCGGCCTACGTGTTCCTCGCGCCGTGGTTCCTCGGCCTCTTCGTGGTCACCGTGGGGCCGATCCTGGCCTCGCTCTACCTGTCGTTCACCGACTACAGCCTGTTGGAAGAGGCTCAGTGGGTCGGGCTCGGCAACTACCGGGAGATGTTCTTCGAGGACTCCCGGTTCATCGCCTCGCTCCAAGTGACGACCATCTACGTGGTCGTGTCCGTTCCGCTGCAGCTGATCTTCGCCCTGGCCCTGGCCCTCGCGCTCGACCGGGGACTGCGCGGCCTGTCGTTCTACAGGTCCATCTACTACCTGCCGTCGCTGCTCGGCGGCAGCGTCGCCATCGCCATCCTGTGGCGCAAGATCTTCGGCTCCGACGGCCTCGTCAACGGGGTGCTCGCCCTGTTCGGCATCCAGGGGCCGGGCTGGGTGTCCGACCCCGACACCGCGCTCGGCACGCTGATCCTCCTGCACGTGTGGACGTTCGGCGCGCCCATGGTGATCTTCCTGGCCGGGTTGCGGCAGATCCCGCAGAGCTACTACGAGGCGGCGTCGGTCGACGGCGCCGGCAGGCTCCGCCAGTTCCGCTCGATCACGCTGCCGCTGCTGACACCGATCATCTTCTTCAACCTGGTCCTCGAAGTGATCAAGTCGTTCCAGTCCTTCACCCAGTCGTTCATCGTCAGCGGCGGCGACGGGGGACCTGCCGACTCCACCCTCTTCTACACGCTCTACCTCTACCTGAAGGGCTTCAAGAGTTACGAGATGGGCTACGCGGCCGCCATGGCGTGGGTCCTTCTGCTCCTCATCGCCGGCCTGACCGGCGTGAACTTCCTCGCGTCGAAGTATTGGGTCTTCTATGGCGACACGAAGTAAGCCGATCCCGCTCCTGTTCCGGCCACTGCCGCGCCGGAACCACCTGCTGAAGCACCTGCTCCTGATCGGCTTCGGCCTGATCATGCTCTATCCGCTGCTGTGGATGATCTCCAGCTCGCTCAAGCCGGAAGAGCTCATCTTCCGCGAGCCGGGGCTGTGGCCGAGCACCGTGACGCTGGACAACTACAGCGAAGGCTGGACGGCGCTCAAGCACTCCTTCGGCTACTACCTGTGGAACTCCGCCGTCATCACCGGCCTGTCGGTCCTGGCGAACCTGGTCGCCTGCTCGCTGGCCGCCTACGCCTTCGCCCGGCTGGACTTCCCCCTGAAGAAGATCTGGTTCGCCATCATGCTGGGCTCGATCATGCTGCCGCACCACGTGACGGTCGTGCCGCAGTACATCGTGTTCGCCGAACTCGACTGGATCAACACGATCTGGCCGCTGATCGTGCCCAAGTTCCTGGCCACGGACGCGTTCTTCATCTTCCTGATGGTGCAGTTCATCCGCACCCTGCCCAGGGAGCTGGACGAGGCGGCCGCCATCGACGGCGCGGGCTACTGGCGGGTGTTCCTGCAGGTCATCCTGCCGCTGTGCATGCCGGCGCTGGCCACCACCGGCATCTTCACCTTCATCTGGACCTGGAACGACTTCTTCAGCCAGAACCTGTACCTCACCAACTCCGACAACCTCACGGTGGCCGTCGCGCTGCGTCAGTTCCTCGACTCCAGCGGCGAGTCCTCCTGGGGCCCGATGTTCGCGATGTCGATCGTCTCACTGGGCCCGATCTTCGGGTTCTTCCTGGCGGGACAGAAGTACCTGATCAGAGGCCTGGCGACCACGGGTTTGAAGTAGTTCCTCTGCACCCCCCTGCAAACTCTTCAAGAGGAGGTAGAGCTGTGACCTTCAGCTCTCGCACGACCAAGTGGACGGTCGCCCTGCTGTCGGTTGCCGTGATGACCACGGCAAGCGCCTGCGGCAGCGGCGGCGGCGGCGATGCGGCCGAGGACGGCAAGGTGTCGATCGTCTTCGCCTACTGGGGCAGCGACGCCCGGCAGAAGCTGACCGAGGAGGTCATCAAGAAGTTCGAGGCGAAGAACCCGGCCATCGACGTCGAGGGCGAGTTCTCCAGCTGGGACAACTACTACGAGAAGATCGCCACCAAGGTCGCCGCCGGGGACGCCCCCGACGTGATGAGCATCGAGATCCGCGGCCTCAGCGAGTACGCCGGCCGCGGTGCGCTCGCCGACCTCTCCGGCAAGGTCCCCGCCGCCGACCTCGACCAGCAGGTGCTCGCCAGCGGCCAGCTCGAGGGCAAGCAGTACGCCATCCCGACCGGTGTCAACGCCTTCTCCATGATCGCGAACCCGGCGGCCCTGGAGAAGGCCGAGAAGGAGCTGCCCGACGACACCTCCTGGACCTGGGACCAGTGGGTCGACCTGGCCAAGGAGATCTCGGCCACCGGCGGCGTCACCGGTGCCGAGTACAACTTCAACCCCGCCTTCCTGCAGATCTACGCCGCCCAGCGCGGCGAGAAGTTCTACGACGGCAACAAGATCGGCATGTCGGCGGACACCATCAAGTCCTGGTGGGCCATCCATCAGGAGCTGATCGAGACCAAGGGCTCGCCCGACGCCGCCAAGAGCGCGGAGATCGGCGCGACCGGCCCCGAGCAGTCACTCCTCGGCACCAGCACCGGCGCCATGGGCATGTGGTGGAGCAACCAGCTCAACGCCCTGGCCAAGTCGGCCGGGCAGGAGATGACCCTGTTGCGGATGCCCAAGACGGAAGGGGCCACCACCGGCGGGATGTTCCTGCAGCCCGCCATGTTCTACACCGCCTCGGCCAAGTCCGAGCACCCCGCCGAAGCGGCCAAGCTGATCGACTTCCTGGTGAACGACCCGGACGCCGCCGCCACTCTGCTGAGCGACCGTGGCCTGCCCACCAACGCCAAGGTGCTCGCCGCCGTCAAGGACAAGCTGCCGGAGGTCGACCAGAAGACGCTGACCTTCATCGACGAGGTCAAGGGCGAGCTGAGCCCGATCCAGGCGCCGCCGAAGGGCGCGCTGGAGATGGAGGACATCCTCAAGCGCAACTCCGAGGAGGTCATGTTCGGCAAGGCGACACCGGACGCCGCCGCCCAGAAGTTCCTGTCGGAGGCGAACGCCGCCATCGCAGGCTGACCCACTTGAGTTGACCCACCATGGCCGGGGGCCTGCCGAGGCCCCCGGCCGTCACCACGATCGGGGAGAGACAGTTGAGCAAGAAATATGCCCTTGTCGGCCTTGGCCACCGCGCGCAGATGTACGTTGACGCCCTGCTGGGGGACTGGCAGGACACCGGCACGATCGTCGCGTTGTGCGACACCAACCAGACCCGGATGAGCTACTACGCCGAGCAGATCGGCGGCCAGGTGCCGTGTTTCGACCCTCAGGAGTACGGCAAGGTGCTGGAGATGGCCGACGCCGTCGTGGTCTGCACGGTGGACGCCACCCACGCCCGCTACGTGGTCGCCGCCCTGGACGCCGGGCTCGACGTGGTCGTGGAGAAGCCGCTCACCGTCGACGCGGAAAGCTGCCAGGCCATCGCCGAGGCCGCCGAGCGCGGCACGGGCGAGCTGGTGGTGACGTTCAACTACCGCTACTCACCGCGTAACTCGGCCGTCAAGCGGCTGATCAGCGAGGGGGCGATCGGCGACATCACCTCCGTGCACTTCGAGTGGACCCTCGACACCATCCACGGCGCCGACTACTTCCGCCGCTGGCACCGCGACCGCGCCAACTCCGGCGGGCTGCTGGTGCACAAGTCCACCCACCACTTCGACCTGGTCAACTGGTGGCTGGGCGTGGCCCCCGAGCTCGTCTTCGCCCAGACCGACCTGCGCTTCTACGGCGACGCCCTGCCCCGGGGCGAGCGCCCGGCCCGCGGCCAGGGCGCCCCGGAGCTGGGCAGCGACCCGTTCATCCTGGACATCTCCACCGACGAACGGCTCAAGCGCCTCTACCTGGACGCCGAGCACGAGGACGGCTACATCCGCGACCAGGACGTCTTCGCCCCCGGCGTGAACATCGACGACAACATGTCGGTCCTGGTCCGCTACGCCAACCGGGCCACCCTCACCTACTCGCTCACCGCGCACGCCCCGTCCGAGGGCTACCGGGTGGCCTTCAACGGCACCCAGGGCCGGATCGAGCTGGAGGTCTGCGAGCGGTCCTGGACCCCGCCGCACGCGGCCATCGACCCGAGCGCCGCGAGCAAGGAGCACGCGGCCGAGTCGTGGGAGCGGCTCACCCTGCACCGGCACTGGCAGGAGCGCGAGGAGGTGCCGATCGAGCAGGGCGCCGGCGGCCACGGCGGGGGCGACCGGCTGCTGCTGAACGACGTCTTCCGCGGCCCCGGCGACGACCCGCTCGGCCGCCCCGCCGGCTACCGCGACGGCATCCGCAGCGTGCTCGTCGGCGTCGCCGCCAACCGCTCCGCCGCCACCGGGCAGCCCGTCCACCTCACCGCCGACGGCACCCGTCTGGCCGATGCGTGAGCCGTACCGACCACTGAAACGCGGCGTGGCCGAGCTGCGTCACCTCGGCGAGTTCTCCGGGCTCGCCGAGGTGGCGGTGCGGCAGCGCGGCGTCTTTCCCGACGCCGCCCCCGGGCCGGTGCTCAGCGGGCGGGCCCGGGACGTGATCGGCGTGCTCGACCTCACCGCCGAGGACGTCAGGGTCGAACGTACGTGGACCGCGGGCGACCTGGCCGGTGAGGAGCTCTCCTGGTCGGTCGGGTACGGCCCGCGTACGCACGCGTACCTGCTGAGGCCGCGCGAGGCCACCGGTCCGCTGCCCGGCGTGCTGGCGCTGCACTGTCACGCGGGCATGAAGTGGGCGGGCAAGGAGAAGATCGCCGACGGCCCCGAGCCGCCCACGCCCGAGGTCCTGCGGCTGCGCGAGCAGATCTACGGCGGCCGCGCCTATGCCTGTGAGCTGGCCAGACGCGGCTTCACCGTGCTGGCGCACGACGTCATCGGCTGGGGCAGCCGCAGGTTCCCCCTGGCGGACATGCCCCGGTCGATCACCGCGCAGACCGCCGGCCCTTCGCCGTCACCCGCCGGTCGCGACGACGTGCCGGCCGGACTCCCGCTGTCACCCGCCGATCGGTACGACGTGGCGGCCGGGCCGCACGAGCACGTCCTGGAGAAGTACTGCACGTTGCTCGGCACGTCGCTGGCCGGTGTCGTGGCGGGTGAGGACCTGGCCGCGGCGGCCTACCTGCGGTCCAGGGGCGACGTGCGCTCGGTGGGCTGTGTGGGTCTGTCAGGGGGCGGGCTGCGGGCCGGTCTGCTCGGCGCGTTCGACCCGGACGTCAGCGCGGTGGTGATCGCCGCGATGGTGTCCTCCTACCGCGACCTGCTCGACGGCTACGTCGCCTCGCACACCTGGATGTTCTACCCGCCGGGCCTGTCCCGGCTGTGCGACTGGCCCGCCCTGGTGGCCGCCCGTGCGCCGCGACCGCTGCTCGTGCAGTACGCCGGGCGGGACGAGCTGTTCCCGCCCGAGGGGATGCGCCGGGCGCACGAGGCCCTCTCCCGCCGCTACCCGGACGGCGGCTACGAGGGCGTCTTCCACGACGCCCCGCACGCCTTCACCGCCGCCATGCAGGAGCAGGCCTTCACCTGGCTCACCGCCCGGCTCAGCTGAACCGGCTCGGCTGAACCGGCTCAGAGGCCGGTGGCCAGGGCGGCGGCCTCCTGACGGGACAGCCGGCCGTCGGCCACCACGACGGTGACGCGGCGGGCCAGCTCCTCGGCGAACTCCAGCGGCGTGTCCCAGGCCGGCGCCGTCCCCACCCCCGGATACTCGGCGACCCTGACGAACCACGGATCGTCGTCCTGCGCGAACAGCAGCGTCCAGTCGTCGGCCGCCAGCGCCAGCCACGGCGCGCGCGAGCCGTGCACCCGCTCCTCGCCCTCGGCGTCGGCGGTGAACACTCGCAGCCCCGCCGTGCCGGCCGGCGCCCGCCAGAAGAAGCCGCCGTACCCCGCCCCCACCCGCCCCTTGGTGGCCGAGCTGCGCACGCTCAGCGGGCCGCCGGTGAGGTTGCGCAGGGTGAACGCGAAGTCCAGCGCCCACCCCCGCGCCGTGGGCGCCGCTCGCACGGTCCGCTCCTCACGCACCAGCGGCTCCTCGCCGGGCCGCTCCCACACCAGCGTCTCGGTGAACCCCGAGGCGTCGCGGGCGGTGAACGACACATGCCGTTGGACGCCGTGGTCGTCGAGCCAGGCGGGCCCCTGGTCGCGGACGTAGGTGCGCCCGCCCCAGAAGTTGCGCCCGCCCAAATCGGTCACGGCCACGCCGGCGCCCAGATGGTGCGGGTGGTCGTCCGGCCGCGACTCGGTGACGACGATGCCGCCGAGTGTCCGTACAGGGTGGAGGAAGGGCCTCGGCGCGGCGGTCAGGGGCAGGTCGGGGGCGGTGGTGTAGTCCGCCACCACCGTGTCCGCCACCGTGAGGGGCACGGCCCAGCTCAGCCCCAGCTCGGAGAAGAGCGTCAGCCGGTCCGCGCAGGTGTCCACCACCCGCGCGATGCCCGGCAGCACCCGCCCCTCGCCGGAGCGGTCCTGGTGGTCGGCGGCGATCGGCAGCGGGTCGGGCGCGACCCTGATGGCCTCCATGACCTCCATGAACGCGCCCGTCCGGTGGATCGGGACGAGCAGCTCGCCGTCGGACCGCAGGTGCTCGACGAGGTTCTCCAGCAGGTCGGTACGGCCGTAGCGGCGCACCGGCCCGTCGTTCACCTGGACCTCGTCCAGGGTGTAGGTGAGCCGGATGCGTCCCCGGTCGCCGTGCACGACCACGTAGGGCTCGTCCCGCTCGGCCGCGCACAGGGTCACGGCCGCCACGATCGGCGGGCCGTCGGCCAGGTGCACGCGGATGGCGGAGGTGTCGTCGGACTCGATGTCGTTGGCGTGGAAGAGCTCGGTCTCCACCGAGGCGACGGCGCCGCGCTCCTCGGCACCGGCGACGGCCAGCGCGGTGGCCAGGGCGTGCGCGAACGGGTTGGTGAGCGCCCCGTCGACCACGTCCACGCCGTCGAGCACCCTCCTGCCCGCCCACGGGCTGCGGGTGAAGTAGGAGGCGGGCCGCGGCCACGCCCCCGCGACGCCGATGCCGGTGACGCGGCCGATCGCGCCGCTCGCGATCAGCTCGCGCACGGCGGGCACCGCGGCCGAGCCCAGGCTCTGGAAACCCACCTGACAGGCCAGCCCCGCCCCGGCGGCGGCCCGCTCCATCCGGTCGAAGTCGGCCAGCGTGGCCGCCGTCGGCTTCTCGACCAGGACGTGCGCGCCCGCCTTCAGCGCGGCGACGGCCAGGTCGGCGTGCGTGGGGATGGGGGTGGCCAGGATCGCGATCCGCGCCCCGGTGCGCTCGATCAGCGCGGGCAGGTCGGCGGATATCTCGGGGGAGCCGAGCCCGGCCAGGCTCTCCTCCTCGACGGGCCGCACGTCGCAGACGCCCACCAGCCGCACCAGATGGGTCAGGCGCCGCAGCCGGTCCAGGTGATGGGAGCCGAAGCCGTGCGTTCCGGCCAGCACGACGCGCATGTCACCTCCAGCGGAGGCCGAGCCCCCGGTGCTCGCCGACGCGCAGCGTCGCGCCGTCCACGTCGACAGGGTACGGCTCGGCGAGCAGCCCGAGCGCGGCGAACGAGGCGTCCTCGACGTCCTCGGCCATGCACGGCAGCGGCAGCGTGAGCGCGAGCTGCCCCGACAGGTCGGGCAGCAGATGCGGGTAGACCGGCAGGTCGTAGGTCCGGGCCAGCTCCACGATGCGCAGGAACGGGGTGATGCCCCCCACCCTGACCACGTTGGGCTGCACGACGTCGCAGGCGCCCGCCGCCAGCAGGTCTCGGAAGCCGTAGACGGTGTAGACGTTCTCGCCGACCGCGATCGGCACGTCCACGGACCGCCGCAGCTCCACGTGGGCCGGCACGTCGTCGGCGGGCAGCGGCTCCTCCAGCCAGTGCAGGTCGTACGGGGCCAGCGCGGCCACGGCGCGGCGGGCCCGGTGCAGGTCCCACCGCTGGTTCGCGTCGATCATGAGCAGCGTGTCCGGGCCGATCACCTCGCGGACCGCGGCGACCCGCTCGACGTCCTCGCGCAGATCCGGCCGGCCCACCTTGATCTTCACACCCGGGTAGCCCGCCGACTTCCACCGGCCGGCCTGGGCGACGAGCTCGTTCAGGGAGTAGTGCAGGTTCACGCCGCTGCCGTACACCGGGACGCCGTCCCTGCGCCGGCCCAGCACGTCGACCAGGCCGCGCTCGCCGCAGCGCAGGTCCCACAGCGCCAGATCCACCCCGGCCAGCGCCACCGTGGTGATCCCGCCGGGCCCCGCCTCGCGCAGGTGCCGCCAGAGCCGGTCCCACACCACCTCCGGGTGCGGGTCCAGGCCGAGCACCGCGTCGCGGATGTCATACTCCAGCAGCGCCCGCACCGCCCGCGCGCCGATCTGCGGCGTCCAGGAGAACCCGGTGCCGGTACGGCCGTCGTCCAGGGTGATCTCCACGACCAGCACGTGGTTGACCGGCACGTCCGGCCCCCACGGCCGGCTCAGCCGGGCCGTGTGGGGGGTGACCTTGAGGTCGCGGATCACGGCTCGCCGACCAGCGAACGTCCGTGCTTGATCAGCGCCTCCAGCTCGGCCACGTCCTCGGGCGAGGCGTCGACCAGCGGAGCCCGCACCGGTCCCGCCGCCACGCCGCCGAGCCGTACACCCGCCTTGACCAGGGCGACGGCATAGCCGGGCACCTTGGCGCGCAGCCGGACGAGCGGCTCGTAGAACTCGGTGAGCAGCTGATGGGCGCCGTTCAGGTAGGCGGTGGCGATGTCCGGCGCGAAGGCGAAGGCGGCGGAGGAGTAGAGCTCGATGCCGAGCCCGCGGTAGGCGCCCATGGTGAGCTCGGCCGTGGGCAGTCCGTTGAAGAAGGTGAAGTCGTCGCCGATCTCCCCGCGCACCGCGAGCACGATGCGCTGCATGAGGTCGATGTCGCCCAGGCCGTCCTTCAGCCCGACCACGCCGGGCACCCGGGCCAGCTCCACCACCTGGGCCGGGGTGAGCACCACGGAGCCGCGCTGGTAGACGATGACCGGCAGGATCGCGGCCACCGCGCGCACATAGGCCACGAAGCCCTCGTGGGTGCCCATGGACAGGTAGGGAGGCATGAGCAGCAGGCCGTCGGCGCCCGCGTCACGAGCCGCCGCCGCCTGGTTGAGCGCGGCGCCGAGCGGTCCGCCGGCCCCCGCGAAGACGGGCGCCCTGCCACGCGTGGTCGCGGTGGCGACCCGGACGACGGTCGCGTGCTCGGCCTCCGACAGGGCGGCGAACTCACCCGTGCCGCACGCCGCGAACACCGCGCCGGGGCCGTGCTCCAGGCCCCGGTCGATGTGCTCGGCCAGCGCGTCCACGGCCGGCTCACCGGACGGCGCGAACGGGGTGACGGGGAAGAAGAGGACTCCGCTGAGGTTCATCCGATCTCCAGTTCGGTACGCCAGCTGCGCTTGGCGATCCAGCCGAGCATGCGCTCGGCCTTGGCCGAGGTGAAGGCGGGGGCGGTGCCGGTCAGGGGGGAGGCGATGGACTCGATGGCCTCGGTTGTCCCGCTGGTCTCGGTGGTGGGCATGACCTCGGGCAGGAGCTCGGCGAGAGGCCGCCTGGCCAGCGCGTCGGCGGCGCCCGTGAAGAACACCTCGCCGTTGGGCAGGCCGGGAAGCCGCTCGATGAGCACCGAGATCATGTCCGAGGCGTCCCTGGCGTCGATGTAGTTGAACAGCGAGACGCCGGCCAGCTCCGGCCGGTCCAGGCGGTCGGCGATCGTGTGGCCCGACTGCGTGGGCGCACCCGCCCACTCCTCGGGAGCCACCACGAAACACGGGCGCACGGCCGCGAACTTCGTCTCCGAGGTGCGCGCGAAGGACACCATGGTCTGCTCCGCCACGAGCTTGGACAGGCTGTAGGAGTTCCACGGCTTGGTGGGGTGCTCCTCGTCGATCGGCAGGTAGCTCGGCGTCCAGCCGGAGGGCGCGCCGTAGCCGATGACGGTGGGGCTGCTGGCCACGACGACGCGGCCGACGCCGAGGCTGCTCGCCGCCTGGCACACGTTGAAGGCCAGCTGGGTGTTGGTGCGGAAGGTCAGCCCGTCGGTCCGGCTGAACGGCGTCGCGATCGCGGCCAGGTGCACGACGACGTCGGGCCGGAAGCGCGCCATCACGTCGTAGGCCTCGCCCAGATCCGTCAGGTCGGCAGGCAGCGTGGCCGCGGCCTCGTCCGGGGTGCCGGCGGAGACGTCGACGCCGATCACCTCGTGACCCGCTTGCGCCAGCGTGGTGACCAGGCTGCGCCCGAGCCTTCCGGCGCTGCCCGTCACCAGTGTTCGTGTCATCCTTGGCTCACCCTCCTGTAAGGGTTCGTGTTACCGCAACCGGTTGCAAAAGTATCGAGGCGGTGTTGGGAGAACGTCAAGCCGCGCTGCTCTCGCCTGCGGGGTGACCCAGGCAGGTGCGAATCGATAAGGTGGGCTTTGGCGGCAGGCAAGGCGTTATCACGGTCCATTGACAGTGATACAAGCGCTTGCATTAATGTACAGGGCATGGTCGGAGGCCAAGCGTGGCGGTGACGATTCGTGACGTGGCGGAGGCGTCAGGAGTGCATGTCTCCACGGTGTCACGCGCTTTCTCCGCGCCCCACCTGGTCAACCCGGTCACGCGCACCAGGGTGCTCGCCATCGCCGAGGACCTGGGCTACAGGCCCAACCGGGCCGCGCGGGCGCTGACGACCGGGCGCACCCACAATATCGGCCTCATCGTGGCCGACATCGCCAACCCCTTCTTCCCGCCCCTCATCAAGGCCGCCCAGGCGCAGGCCAGGATGCGCGACTACCACGTGTTCGTGGCCGACACCGACGAGGACCCGCAGGTCGAGGAGGAGCTGATCCAGACCCTCACCAAGCAGGTCGACGGCGTGCTCCTGTGCAGTCCCCGGCTGACCAACAGGACCATCGAGCGCCTGCGCGAGGAGATCCCGTTCGTCGTGGTCAACCGCAGGGTCAAGGGCATGCCCACGGTCCTGATGGACGTGGGGCGCGGGGTCAGGCTCGCCGTCGAGCACCTCAGCCGCCTCGGCCACCGCAGGCTCGCGCTCGTCACCGGCCCCAGCGGGTCGTGGACCAGCAAGGAGATGCAGGCCGCCGCCGCCGCGATGAGCGAGGCCGACGTCACCTTCCTCGGCCCCAATCCGCCGACCGAGCTCGGCGGCCTGGCCGCCGTCACCGACGTGATCGCCTCCGGCGCGACCGCGGTGCTCGCCTACAACGACCTGGTCGCCATCGGGCTCATCGAAGGCCTGGCCGCCCGCGGCGTGGACGTGCCCGGCGAGATCAGCGTGATCGGCGTCGACGACATCGTCCCCGGCCGGCTGAGCCGCCCCAAACTGACCACCATCGCCATGCCCACGGCGGCGGCCGGCCGCATCGCCGTGGACCTGCTGCTCCAGTCGGTCGACTCCGAGTCGGCCGGCGGCGTCACGGTGCTGGAGACGAGTTTGATCGTCCGCGATTCAACGGGGGAAAACCGCAAATGATCTTCGGAACGCTGCCGTCGGGGGAGACCGTCGAGCGTCATGTCCTGTCGTCCGGCCGGCTGCGCGCCTCGGTCCTCAGCTACGGTGCCATCCTGCAGACGCTCGAAGTGTCGGGCGTCAACGTGGTGCTCGGCCTGCCGACGCTGGAGGACTACCTCACCCGCAGCCGCTACTTCGGCGCGGTGGTCGGCCGCTATGGCAACCGTATCGCGGGCGGCCGCTTCACCCTCGACGGCGTCGAGCACCGGCTGCCCGTCAACAACGGGCCGAGCAGCCTCCACGGCGGCGTCGACGGCTTCGACCGCCGGGTCTGGGCGGTCTCCGGCGTGACCGACTCCTCGGTGACGCTCACGCTGACCAGCCCCGACGGCGACCAGGGCTACCCCGGCACGCTGACCGCCTCGGTCACCTACACGCTGACCGGCGACGCCATCCGGCTGGACTACACCGCCGAGACCGACGCGCCGACCGTGCTCAACCTCACCAACCACTCCTACTTCAACCTGGCCGGCAGCGGCGACGTCCTCGGCCACCTGGTGCGGATCGGCGCCGAGCATTATCTGCCGGTCGACGACGACAAGATCCCCACCGGGGAGCTCGCCCCGGTCAAGGGCACCCCGTTCGACTTCACCGTCCCGCACGCCGTGGGGGCCAGGTTCGACGGCGCCTACGACCACTGCTTCGTGCTGGACGGCGACATCACCGTGGTGGAGCCGGTCAGCGGCCGCACCATGGAGGTGACCACCACCGAGCCGGGCGTGCAGTTCTACGCCGGCGGCATGCTCGACGGCGACGCCACCCCGTTCGGTCCGCACGCAGCGCTCTGCCTGGAGACCCAGCACTTCCCCGACTCGCCCAACCAGCCGGGCTTCCCCTCGACCGTGCTCAGGCCGGGGGAGCGCTACACCTCCACCACCACCTACTCCTTCACGGGCTGATCAGCCGGGCCGGCATGGCCCTGAGCACCAGCAGCGCCACGTCGTCCGTGCACGGCTGGGCGGCGAAGGAGTCGACCGCCCGCCGTACCCTCTCGGCGACGGCGTCGGCGCTCAGTCCCTCACAGCCGGACAGCAGGTGCGCCAGGCCGTCGTCGTCATCGAGAAACCGTTTGCCGTCGCGGCGCTCGGTGACGCCGTCGGTGACGCAGAGCAGCACTTCCTCGGGCGCCAGCTCGAACGTCTCGACGAAGAAGCGGGCGTCCGCCTCGACGCCCAGCAGCAGCTGAGGCGTCGCCATCACCTCCACCTTGCCGCCCGCGCGCAGCAGCAGCGGCGGCACGTGGCCGGCGGAGGCGATCGTGCACAGCGCGCCGCCCTGCGGCAGCGGGGTCAGCTCGCCGCAGAGCAGGCTGAGGAAGCGTCCCTCGTCGCCCTCCTCCAGCAGCCGCTGGTTGAGCCGGTCCAGGATGTCGGCCACGGTGTAGTTCTCCTTGGCGAGCAGCCGGACGGCGTGCCTGGCCAGCCCGGTGACCGCGGCCGCCTCCGGGCCGCTGCCGCACACGTCGCCCAGTGCGAAGCACCAGTGGTCGGCCACCGTGAACAGGTCGTAGAAGTCGCCGCCGACGTCCGCGCCCTCCTCGGCGGGCCGGTAGATGACCGCGGACTCCAGGCCCGGCATCGGCGCCACCCGCATCGGCAGCAGGCTGCGCTGCAGCACCCGCGAGGTGGTCGCCTGGCGGGTGTAGAGCATGGCGGTGTGCACGTTGAGCGCGACCAGCCGGCACAGGTCGGCCAGCAGGTCCGCCAGCTCCAGGGGGAGCGTGGGCTCGCCGCGCCCGATCACCAGCGCGCCATGGGACCTGCCCTGCGTCCGCAGCGGGAAGGACAGGACCGTCTCCTCGCCGACCGGCCAGGTCACCTCGCTCAGCGGCGAGCGCGGGATGGCGGGCAGGGACTTGCGCAACTCGGCGTTGTGCCGTTCCTCGCTGTGCCACACGTGGGCGAGCCTGGTCATGCCCGTCAGGTCGGTCAGGTAGACGGCGGCCCAGGTGGCGATCTTCGGCACCACGAGTTGCGCGGCCAGGGCGGCGAGCAACTCCTCGTCGTGCACGCCCGCGAGCAGCTCGCCCGCCTCGGCGAGGAAGGAGAGCCTGCCCCGATGCGCGCGCTCCTGCTCGGCCAGCCGCTCGCGCTGCACGGTGGCCGCCACCTGTTCGGCGATGTGCAGCAGGCTGACCGTGAGGTCCCGCTCGAACCGGCCGGGCCGGGCGGCGGTCACCGCGAGGTGGCCCACGACCTCGCCCGCCACCATGAGCGGCGCGGACGCCAGCGACCTGGCCTCCAGCCGCTGGGCCAGCTCCACGTCCACGGCGAGCAGGTCGTCGATCAGCGCCGGGGTCTCGCACTTGAGGTCGAACCCGCCCGGGGTCAGCACGCCCACCAGCCCGGCCGTGGCGCCCGCGCCCGCCGCCACGCCGAACCGGTCGCAGCCGTCGGCCCGCAGCAGCACGTAGGCGGCGTCGGCGCCGCTGGACAGCTGGACGATCCGGGCGATGGTGTCGAGGAGCTCGGTCAGCGGCCTGTCCTGGTCGAGCAGGTCCTTGATCCGCCTGCCCGCCTCCCGTCTGAGCGGCACGGGCGGCGAGGCGAGGACGAAGCCGTGCTCGCTGTCGGCCACCATCCAGATCGACCGCCGGTTCTCGGCCGGCCCTTCGGTGCGCAGGTGGGAGATGTAGACGGGGATCGACCGGCCGTCCCGGTGGCGCATCCGGGTCTCGCCGCGCCAGCGTCCCAGGGCGAGCGTCTCGGCCAGCGACAGCGCGTACGGCCCGTGCCCGCGCCAGACGACCAGCTCCTCCAGGGGGCTGCCGGCGACCTGCTCCGCCGTCCAGCCGAGCAGCGACTCGGCGTCGGAGTTCCACGAGACGACGCGCCGCTCGGCGTCGGCGACCACCACCGCGACATGCAGCCGGTCGATGGGCCGGCGGGGCGCGGGCAGGCACGCGGGCGACGACTCCGGCACGTCGGCGAACTCCATCCGCACCCAGACCCGTTTGGCGGTCCTGGTGTAGGTGACACCCCAGGCGTCGGCCAGCATGCCGGCCAGCGCCAGCCCGCGCCCGGAGGTGGCCAGGGGCTCGGCGGGCGGCGGCTCGCCGCCGAGCACCTGCCGCTCCGGGTGGTGGTCGTCGACCTCGATCTCGAGTTTGGGCGGGGTGGCGTTCGCGTCCAGGCGGCAGGTCAGCTCGATGCCGGTGCCCGCGTGCACGACCGCGTTGGTGACGAGCTCGCTGGTCAGCAGCACGGCGTCCTCGGCCAGGTGGCTCAGGCGCCACTCACCGAGCACCTGGCGGACGAATCGGCGCGCTGCCGCTGGGGCATGGGGAGTGCCGTCGAAAGCGGTGCTCGACTCCCGGGTCGTATCCACTGTGCGTCCTAGAACATCACTCGATGTGGCAGTTCGGTCACTCTCAGAGTGGCAGACCGAGAGCCTCTCATACCTGCGGTTGCGAAGAAGGCCGCTCTTCGACGAACGCCCGGCGCGCCCCTGTGCTTTCCCGGGGGTCTCCGACGTACCTTTGGCATCATGGCCACCCGTACGCCGAAAAGCGCATCGAAGGGGCCGGCGAAGCGGTCGCCCTCGTCCCGCTCGACCCCCGCCAAGCGGGGAGCCACGTCGGCGGGGCGGCCCAGGGCGAAGGGCGCCTCGTCGGCACGCAAGCCGTCGATGACCCATCAGGACCCGATCAGCTGGGTCTTCACCATGGTCGGCAAGCTGATCGTCGGGCTGTGGATGCTGCTCGCCAACGGCATCGGCGGCGCCGCGCGGGCCCTCGGCGCCAACGCCCGCGAGCTGGACCCGGCGCACCGGCGCGACGGAGTGGGCCTGGCCGTGCTCGGCGGCGCGATCGTGCTGGCCGCGATGACCTGGCGCGACACCGGGAGCGGGGTCTCCGCCGCCGTCAACACCGTCGTGCACGCCGTGTTCGGCTCGCTGGCCTGGGCGCTGCCGCTGCTGTTCGGCCTGCTGGCCTGGCGCTACCTGCGCCACCCCGACCAGAACGCCGACACCGGCCGGATGGGGATCGGGTGGAGCGCGCTGCTCATCGGCGTCCTCGGCGTCATCCACGTCGCCAACGGCACCCCCTATCCGGCCGGCGACGCCGGCAACACGATGGAGCAGGTGTCGCAGGCGGGCGGGCTCGTCGGGTTCATCGTGTCGGCGCCGCCGATGAGCATCCTGCCGTCGTGGATCACGATCCCGCTGCTGCTGATCCTGTCGGGGTTCGGCGTGCTGGTGATCACCGCCACGCCCGTGCACCGCATCCCCGAGCGGCTGAGCGAGCTGCGGCACATGCTGTTCGAGCGGCACGCCCCCGACGCGGCCCCTCAGCAGTCCAGGAAGCGCCCCAGGCCCAAGAAGCCCACGCCGGAGCCGGGCGAGCTGGTCAAGCCGTACGACACCCCGGTGCTGGCCGAGGACGACCCCAAGAACGGCAAGCGGGAGGGCCACTCGCCGGAGATCGTGCCGGGGCTGACGGACGAGGAGGAGCCCGCGGCTCCGGTCAAGAAGGACCCGCCGCACCCCACGCCCGCGCCCCGCAAGGTCGAGCAGCTGGTGCTCTCTCCGCAGACGGGCCCGTATCTGCTGCCGGACCTGCAGTTCCTCAAGCCGGGCAGTCTGCCGAAGCCGCAGACCAAGGCCAACACGACCGTGGTCAACGCGCTGACCAGCGTGCTGGAGCAGTTCACCATCGACGCCCAGGTGATCGGCTTCACCCGGGGGCCGACGGTGACGCGCTACGAGATCGAGCTGGGCCCGGCGGTGAAGGTGGAGAAGGTCACCGCTCTCACCAAGAACATCGCCTACGCCGTCAAATCCGCAGATGTACGGATTTTGTCTCCGATTCCCGGTAAGTCGGCGATCGGGGTGGAGATCCCGAACGCGGACAAGGATCTGGTGTCGCTCGGCGACGTGCTGCGCGCCCAGGTGGCGCAGGCCGACCACCACCCGATGATCGTCGGACTGGGCAAGGACGTCGAGGGCCGCACCATCGTCGCCAACCTCGCCAAGATGCCCCACCTGCTGATCGCGGGAGCCACCGGCGCGGGCAAGTCCGTCTGCGTCAACGGGCTCATCACCTCGATCCTCATGCGCGCCACGCCCGACGAGGTGCGCATGGTCCTGGTCGACCCCAAGCGCGTCGAGCTGTCGGTCTACGAGGGCATCCCCCACCTGATCACCCCCATCATCACCAACCCGAAGAAGGCCGCCGAGGCCCTCGAATGGGTGGTGGGGGAGATGGACCGGCGCTACGACGACCTGGCCGCCAGCGGGTTCAGGCACGTCGACGAGTTCAACGCGGCCGTCAAGGCGGGCAAGCTGGTGCCGCCGCCCGGCAGCGAGCGCGTCTACCAGCCCTACCCCTACCTCCTGGTGATCGTCGACGAGCTGGCCGACCTCATGATGGTCGCCCCGCGCGACGTCGAGGACTCCATCGTCCGCATCACCCAGCTCGCCCGCGCCGCCGGCATCCATCTCGTCATCGCCACCCAGCGGCCCTCCGTGGACGTGGTCACCGGCCTGATCAAGGCCAACGTGCCGTCCCGGCTGGCGTTCGCGGTCTCCTCGCTCACCGACTCGCGGGTCATCCTCGACCAGCCGGGCGCCGACAAGCTGGTCGGCCAGGGTGACGCGCTGTTCCTGCCGATGGGGGCCAGCAAGCCGATCCGCATCCAGAACGCGTTCGTCTCGGAGAAGGAGACCGCCGAGATCGTCGCGCACTGCAAGACGCAGATGCAGGCCGAATACCGCGACGACGTGGCCGCCGCGCCGGTCAAGCGGGAGATCGACGAGGACATCGGCGACGATCTCGACCTGGTGATCCAGGCGGCGGAGCTGATCGTGAGCACCCAGTTCGGCTCCACCTCGATGCTGCAGCGCAAGCTGCGCGTCGGCTTCGCCAAGGCGGGGCGGCTGATGGACCTGCTCGAAAGCCGCAACGTGGTCGGCCCCAGCGAGGGTTCGAAGGCGCGCGAGGTGCTGGTGAAGCCGGATGATCTACCAGGTTTGCTGGCCGACCTGCGTGGCGAATGACCCCAATGCCGACTTCCCCGACGGTAACTGGTTGAATGTAAGCCACTACGCTACGTCGTGGTGGGGGAGGCGTTTGCTGTGCAGGAGCAGAGCACAGGAGCAATGCTGGCGGCCGCCAGGCAGTCGGCGGGGCTGACGGTCGAGCAGCTCAGCGCGAACACGCGCATCCGGGAGGCGATCATCCTCGCGATCGAGCGTGACGACCTCTCGAAGTTCGAGGGCGATTTCTACATCAGGGGGCACGTCAGGGCGCTGGCCAAGGCGGTAGGGCTCGATCCGGACGAGGTGGTCCATCTCTACGACCAGCAGCACGGCGGCGCTCCGGCGCCGGTCCGCGCCGCCGCGGTCTTCCAGGCCGACCGTACGGCCAGTCTCGGCGAGCGGCGTGGCCCGAGCTGGACGATGGCGCTGGGCGTGGCGGTGGCCGTGGTCGTGGTGTTCGGTGTGGTGCGGGTCATGGGCGGCGAGTCCGACCAGGTGCGCAACGCCGGCGGGCACGGCACGGCGGCGCCCAGCGTGCCGCCCAACTCGCCGTTCACCGAGGAGCCGCGCCGCTCACGGCCCAAGGCCATCGCCAAGGAGGACCTGGTCGTGGTCAAGGTCAAGGCCAAGCGCGCCTCCTACCTGAACGTCCTCGACGCCAAGGGCAAGAAGATGTTCGCCGGCACGCTGCAGGCGGGGCGGTCTTCGACCTGGCGCACGGCATCACGGATGAATCTCGTCATATCCGATGGGGGCGCGGTGTCGCTGCAGGTCAACGGCAAGAATCTGGGTCCGGCGGGCCGCAGCGGGGAGATGGTGAAGCGCTCGTTCGGCCCCGCCAAACCACGAGCCAGGTAGCCCGTGCATCGGGTGGTGGCCAACTCCCGATACCGTAGTGTTCACCATGTCATCCCGCCGAACCGCATCGCTGATCACCCTGGGCTGCGCGCGCAACGAGGTCGACTCCGAGGAGCTGGCCGCGCGACTTGAGGCTGCCGGTTGGCAGCTGGGCGACGACGACCCAGACGTCGTCGTCGTCAACACGTGTGGCTTCATCGACTCGGCGAAGAAGGATTCCATCGACACGCTGCTGGCCGCCGCCGACTCCGGGGCCAAAGTGGTCGCCGCGGGTTGCATGGCCGAGCGCTACGGCAACGAGCTCGCCGACGCGCTGCCCGAGGCCAGTGCGGTCATCTCCTTCGACGACTACGCCGACATCGGCGGCCGGCTCGACGACGTCGTCGCCGGCCGCTCGCTCAAGCCGCACACCCCGCGTGATCGCCGCACCCTGCTGCCCATCTCGCCTGTGGAGCGCGCCGCCGCGCCCAGGTCCCACATCCCCGGCCACGGGGACCTCCCCGACGGGGTCGCCCCCGCCAGCGGCCCTCGCGTGCTGCGCAAGCGGCTCGACGAGAGCCCGGTGGCCTCACTCAAGCTGGCCTCCGGCTGCGACCGGCGCTGCACCTTCTGCGCCATCCCGGCCTTCCGCGGGGCCTACGTCTCCCGCGACCCCGACGACCTGGTGGCCGAGGCCGACTGGCTGGCCCACCGCGGCGTCCGAGAGCTCGTCCTGGTCAGCGAGAACTCCACCTCCTACGGCAAGGACCTGGGCGACCTGAGAGCCCTGGAGAAGCTCCTGCCGAGGCTGGTGGCCGTCGAGGGCATCGACCGGGTGCGGGCGAGCTACCTTCAGCCCGCCGAGCTGCGGCCCGGCCTCATCGACGTGCTGAGCTCCACCGAGGGCATCGCCCCCTACTTCGACCTGTCCTTCCAGCACGCCAGCGGCACCGTGCTGCGCCGGATGCGGCGCTTCGGCGACCCCGAGCGCTTCCTGTCCCTGCTGGACGCGGTCCGCGAGCGCGCCCCTGAGGCGGGCGTGCGCTCCAACTTCATCGTGGGCTTCCCCGGCGAGACCGAGGAGGAGTTCGGCGAGCTGGTCGCGTTCCTGGAGGCCGCCAGGCTGGACGTGATCGGTGTGTTCGGCTACTCCGACGAGGACGGCACCGAGGCGGCCGGCTTCGACGGCAAGCTCGACCAGGAGATCGTCGACGAGCGCGTGCGCGTGCTCACCGAGCTCGCCGAGGAGCTCACCGCGCAGCGCGCGGAGGAGCGGATCGGCACCGAGGTCGACGTGCTCATCGACGACGACCTCGGCGACGGCGGCTACGAAGGCCGGGCCGCCCACCAGGGGCCGGAGGTCGACGGATCCGTCACGGTGCAGGGCATCGGGCTGGTCCGGGGCCAGATCGTGCGGGCGGTCGTGGTCGACGCCGAGGGGGTTGACCTGATCGCACGAATCAAGGCCGGTCCATGACCAGGGACGAGCGCCGCGTGGTGAGCCCGTGGAACATCGCCAACGTCCTCACGGTCCTCAGGTTGGCGCTCGTCCCCTTTTTCGTCTTCTGCCTCCTCGTGCCGGGCACAGGATGGCGGCTGGCCGCGCTGGCGGTGTTCGCGGTGGCGTCGTTCACCGACCACCTCGACGGTGAGCTGGCCCGGCGCTATGGCCTCATCACCGACTTCGGCAAGATCGCCGACCCGATCGCCGACAAGGCGCTCACGGGCGCGGCGCTGGTGTGCCTGTCGGTGCTGGACGAGCTGCCGTGGTGGGTCACCATCGTGATCCTCGGCCGTGAGATCGGCATCACGCTGCTCAGGCTGGTGCTCATCCGGCGCGCGGTCATCCCGGCCAGCTACGGCGGCAAGGTCAAGACGGTCCTGCAGATCGCCGCGATCGTGCTCTACATCCTGCCGGGCGTGCCCGATCCACTGCGCTGGGTGACGATGGGCGCGGCCGTGATCGTGACCGTGGTGACGGGGGGCGACTATGTCGTACGCGCGTTCAAACTGCGCAAGGTGGCCAGGCGGGCCCGCGGGGAGTGAGCATGACTCAGGTCGCTGAGGTTCTGACGGCACTGGTGCGGCAGCGGTCCACGCTGGCCGTGGCGGAGTCGCTGACCGGCGGGCTCATCGGTGCCACGATCACCACGGTCTCGGGGGCGTCCAAGGCGTTCAGGGGCGGGGTCATCTCCTATGCCACCGATCTGAAGCAGGCCCTGCTGGGCGTGCCCGAGGACCTGCTCCTGCGGGAGGGGGCGGTGCACCCCGAGGTGGCCGCGGCCATGGCGGCCGGTGTCGCGCGGCTGTGCGAGGCGACCTACGGCCTCGCCGTGACGGGGGTCGCGGGGCCGGAGCCACAGGACGGCCGGCCGGTCGGGACGGTGTACGTCGCGGTGAGCGGTCCGCATCATGAGATACATCAGCGACAGCTGAGCCTGAATGGGTCTCGCGAACGTATCAGGATAGAGACGATGGACCAGGCGATTGATCTCCTAGCAAGTGTGGTGAAGGCTAACGAAGGGGAACATTCCGGATGATTACCGTGTTACGTCCCGAGCGAACATGCGAAGCACGGTCTGACGCGGTGTCGGTGGATACGGGTACGGTGGATGTGTGAGTGAGGTCCGTGAGCCAACTGCAAGCAGCAAGCGCCCGGCAGGCGGGCCTGATGAGTCACGCGATGAGCCACGTGCGACGGGCCAGGGGCGGAGACGTCCGATGATGACGGCGAGGAGCATGTACGAAGCGAAGAAGAACAATGGGCGGCACGATCCGATCGCGCGGGGCGTGGTGAAGACATCCACGCCGGGGAGGGAGCGACAGATGATTCTGCTGCGTCAGCTGCTCGGCGATGTGCTGAGACGGCTGCGGGTGCGGCAGGGACGTACACTTCGCGAGGTGTCCACGCTGGCGCGTGTCTCGCTTGGCTACCTGTCCGAAGTCGAACGCGGCCAGAAGGAAGCGTCTTCCGAGCTGCTCGCATCGATCTGTGGCGCACTGGGAGTGCCGCTGTCGCAGGTGTTGCGTGAGGTGTCCGACCAGTTCGCACTGGCAGAGCTCCAAGCTGCCCCGGTGCTGGCCGACGCGCCGGAGCACGAGCGTCTTCCCCTTGCCGAGTCGGTGCCCGGAGCCATTTCCGACACTGTGTTCCCCGAAGTCAAGGACATGGTGGCTGCCTAGCGAGGCTGGCAGCCGCCGCACCACAGGACCAGCCGCTCCTGTGCGTGTGCTCCCATCTCCCCGCGGCTGATGCGGGTGCCGCATCGACGACAGGGCCTGCCCGCCCTGCCGTAGACCCAGGTCTGGTTCGCCGGACGGCGGTCGCCCGTGGTGACCGTGCCCGCATGGCGCTTGTTGGCGTCCAGCAACCGCTGGGCGAGTGTGACCACCCCGTCCAGATCCTCGATGTCCCCGACCCTCCGCCACGGCCAGATCCCGCGTAGGAACAGCGTCTCAGCGCGGTAGATGGTGCCGATACCGGCCAGGTTGCGCTGGTCGAGCAGCGCCTCCCCGATCGTCGTGTCCGGATCCCGGCGCAGCCGCCGCACGGCTTCGACCGGGTCCCAGTCGAGCCCCAGCAGGTCCGGCCCGAGATGGCCGACGACCCGGCCCTCGTCGGCCGTCCTCAGCAGGTCCACCATCCCCAGTCGTACGCCTACGGCCTGGCACCTGGCGTTGGCCAGGATGAGCCGCACCTGATCGCCCCCCGCGACGCGTCGCCCAGGGGCCGTCACCTGCCAGCTTCCGTCCATGCGCAGATGCGTGTGCACGGTCAGGCCGCCCTCGACGCGGGTCAGCAGATGCTTGCCCCGGGAGACCGTCTCCAGCACCGAGCGGCCGGTGAGATCGGCGGTGGCGTGCCGCGGCACCCTGAACTCCGACCGGGTCAGCACCTGCCCGTCCAGTGCCCCGCGCAGACGCGCGGCCGTGCGGTAGACGGCATCTCCTTCGGGCATGCCTCCAGTCTAGAAATCAGCCGGCCCCGACCGCGTACCGACGCCTGTGCCGGCAGCCCGTCCAGCGTGGACGGACAGCGTCAGGCTCCCCGCACCCCGCGACCACGGTGACGATGGCGAGGCTCGGACACCGGGCTCGCCCGCCGGGCCGCCAGGCCGATGTCAGGCGCGAGGCCCGCCGGGCCGATCTCGGGCGCGAGGCCCGCCGGGCCGGCAGGCTGGTGTGGGGCGGGAGGCCCGCTGGGCCGGCTGATCGGTGTCGGGCGCGAGGCCCGCTGGCCGGTGTCGGGCGTAAGGCTGCTGGGCCGCCAGGCTGGTGTGGGGGGCGAGGCCCGCTGGGTCGGCTGGGCGGTGCCGGTAGGCCGGTGTGGGGCGCATGGGCGGTGCTGGGGGGAGGCCGGTCGGTGTGCGGGGGTGGCCCGGTCTGGTGGGTGGCTCTTTGTTGTGGCGGTGGTCAGGGTCGGGTGGTTGCGGGGGTCAGTCCCAGGCGGCGGGGTCGGCGGCCAGTTGGCGGACGCGGTCGGGGAGGGCGCCGCTGGCGACCTGCTCCAGCGTGACCTCCTCCAGGATGGCCCGCTCGGTGGCTCGCAGGGCGATCCAGACCTGCTGCAGGGACTGCGCGGGGCCGCGGTAGCCGACGTGCTCCGGGCGCTCGCCCCGGACGTTCGCCAGGGGGCCGTCGACGGCTCTGATGACGTCGGCGAGCGAGATCTCCGCAGCGGGCCTGGCCAGGACGTAGCCGCCCTCGGGGCCGCGCTGGCCACGGACGAGCCCGGCCCGACGCATCTGCAAAAGGATGTTTTCCAGGTATTTAGGGGGCATGTCCTGCTCTTTGGCGAGCTCGCCCACGGTGGTCGGACCGGCACCGGCCGCGGCGAGTTCGGCGGCGGCGCGGAGGGCGTAGTCGACACGAGCGGAAAGGCGCATGTTCTCGATTATCCCTCCTGGTCAACACTGGTTAGCCGCAAGGCCGTCAGATCGGGCGGAAGATCGGAGTTGGCGAACGCGAGGGCCTGGGCGGATAGCGCCGTGACACCCTTGCTGATCGGCGCGGCATGACGGCTCGGTCGCGGAGGTGGTCATGAGTTGTCCTCGCCTTCCCTGCGCTGGTCAGCAAGGCAGAGAGCGCTAAACTTCCAGCAAGCCTTTTCGATAAGACGGTGGGATTCAGCGTGGAGCGACGCCCTGGTGTGCCCAGACTGCTAAGGGAGATCAATGACCGGGCCGCGCTGGATCTGTTGCTGGCCACCGGGCCGATGACGCGCGGCCAGATCGGCGAGCTGACCGGGCTGTCCAAGGTGACCGCGTCCCAGACGCTGGCCAGGCTGGAGGAGCGCGGGCTGGTCGAGGTCGTCGGCGCGCAGGCGGGCGGGCGCGGGCCCAATGCCGCCCTCTACTCCGTCATCGCCTCCAGCGCGTACGTGGCCGGGCTGGAGGTCGGGCCGGACCTGATCTCCACCGCGATCGCCGACATCCACGGCCGCACGGTGGCCGAGATCGCCGTCGATCCCACCGGGCACGACGACCCGGTGCCGGTCGTGCACGACGCGATCATGAAGGCCTGCCGCACCGCCAAGGTGAGCGCGGCCAAGCTGCGCGGCGTGGTCATCGGCACCCCTGGCGTGGTCGATCCGCGCAGCGGCGACGTGCGCTTCTCCTTCGACCTGCCGGGCTGGCACGAGGGCATCCACGAGGCGCTGGCCGGTGATCTCAAGCGGGAGGTGACGATCGAGAACGACGTCAACCTCGCCGCCATCGCCGAGCAGGCCGACGGGGCCGCCCAGGGGCGCGGCGACTTCGTGCTGCTGTGGTCGGACCGCGGCCTGGGCATGGCGGTCATGCTGGGGGGCAAGCTGCACCGCGGCCGTTCGGGCAGCGCGGGCGAGATCGGTTACCTGCCCGTGCCCGGCGTGCCGCTGCCGGAGGACATCCGGACCTCGCCCGGCCGGCTGCCGTCGCTGGCGGGCGGTCTGCAGTCGCTGGTGAGCGCCGAGGCGGTGGCCGAGCTCGCGCAGAGCCACGGGTTCGAGGTGGACAACGCCGGTCAGGGTGTCCGGGTCGCGGTGGCGGCCGGCGCCGAGGGCGAGCCGCTACTCGACGAGATCGCCCACCGGCTGGCCCTGGGCGTGGCCGCCGTCTGCGTGATCCTCGATCCGGGCCTGGTGGTGCTCGCCGGTGAGGTGGGGCACGCCGGGGGCGAGGCGCTCACCTCCCGCGTCGAGGAGGCCGTGGCCAGGATCTGCCCGGTGCGCCCCCAGGTGGTCACCACAGCCGTGACCGACCCTCACCCGGTGCTGCGCGGCGCCGTGCTGGCCGCGCTCGACCGGGCGCGGGGCGAGCTGCTCACCTCCTGATCAGCTCGGCCGCCGCCTGCGCGTTCGGCCTGGCGGCGCCGTACGTCGCGATGTGAGTGACGCCGGCCGGCCGCCAGATCGGCAGCCCCATCTCGATCACCGTCAGGTCCGGGCGGGCCGCGACCAGGGCCGAGACCAGCTCGCGGCTGCCGGCGTTGCGGTGCGCGTCCTTGACGACCACCACCAGCGACCGGCCCGCGGCCTTGGCCAGCAGACCGGGCACGTCGCCGGCGGCCGGTTCGACGCGCAGGATCTCGGCCTCGGGCAGCCACGGCCCCACGCCCCACGGCACGTCGCCCACGGCGATCGTCGGCGGCGTGTCCACCTCGATCACCAGCGGCTCGACCAGAGGCGCGGGCGCGCCGGTGAGCCGTACCGCGCGGCGGGCGGCGTGCAGGCCGATCCCGTTCTGCCCGGTGAGCTCGGCCTGTGAGTCGAACCGTGAGTCAAACCCTGAGCCGAACCACGCGCGCAGTGCGTCCACCCGGTCGGCGGCCTGCTCCAGCCGGGACAGCGGCAGCCGGCCGTCGCCCACGGCGGCCACGATGCCGTCGATGACCTCCCGTACGTCGTCGTAGGTGGGCAGGGGGCCCAGGCAGAGCAGGTCGGTCCCGGCGGCCAGCGACAGGGCGGAGCCGCCGGCCAGGCCGACGCTGTCCACGATCGCCTGCATGTCCAGCGCGTCGGACACCACCACGCCGTCGTAGCCGAGCTCGCCCCTGAGCAGCTCGGTGAGCGCGGCCGGAGACAGCGTCGCGGGCGTGTCACCGGTCAGGAAGGGCACCGCCACGTGCGCGGTCATGATCGACTTGGTGCCGGCCTCGATCGCGGCCCTGAACGGCGCCAGCTCTCGCGTGCGCAGCAGCTCCGGCGTGACGTCCACCACCGGTACGGACAGGTGCGAGTCGACGCGGGTGGCGCCGTGGCCGGGGAAGTGCTTGACGCAGGCGGCCACCCGTACCGACTGCAGGCCCTGCACGGCCGCCACGGTGTGCCGCGAGACCAGCGCGGCCTCGTTGCCGAAGGCCCTGGTGCCGATCACCGGGTTGTCGGCCTCGGAGTTGACGTCGGCGTCCGGCGCCATGTCCAGGTTGATGCCGCAGGCGGCCAGCTCCGAGCCGATCGCCCGGTAGACCTGGCGGGTGAGTTCCACGTCGTCCACGGCGCCGAGCGCCGCGTTGCCCGGGTACGGGCTGCCGACGTGGTAGGCCAGGCGGGTGACGTCGCCGCCCTCTTCGTCCAGCGAGATGACGGGCTCCCCGGCCGCCCCCCGCAGTTCGGCGGTGAGCGACGTGAGCTGCTCGGCGTCGGCGACGTTGAAGCCGAACAGCGTCACGCCGCCCAGGCCGAGTTCGAGCTCTCGCAGCACCCATGCGGGCGCGGTGGTTCCCGGGAAGGCGACGAGCAACGTGCCGGCCGCGAGACGGCGCAGCCCCCGATCACTTCGACTCATGGCTCCTCATCGGAAAAGGGAGGGCTGGGTACGGCCCTCGTCGGTAAAAAGGCAGGGTCGGGTACGGCACGCCGGTGGCGGGCCGTACGAGGACCGTGGCTGTCAGCCCTTCACGGCGCCGGCCATCAGGCCGGTCACCATGCGGCGCTGGACTATCAGGAAGAAGATGACGACCGGGATGGTCATCATCGTGGAGCTGGCCATGATGGCCCCCCAGTCGGTGCCCTTCTGGCCGAAGAAGTACTGCAGGGCCACCGGCATCGTGTAGCCGGACGACTCGCTCATCAGCACCAGCGCGAAGATCAGCTCGTTCCAGGCGGTGATGAAGGAGAAGATGCTGGTCGCCACCAGGCCGGGGGCGACCAGCGGGAAGAGCACCCGCCAGAACGTGGTGAACCGTGAGGCGCCGTCGATCCAGGCCGCCTCCTCCAGCGACTTGGGCACCGCGGCGACGAACGTGCGCAGCATCCAGATGCCGAACGGCAGCGTCAGGCCGACGTTGACCAGGATCAGCCCGGCGAGGTGGTCGTACAGGCCGAGATCTCTGACCCGCAGGAACAGCGGGATGAGCAGCGCCTCGGCCGGGATCATCTGGGCGATCAGCAGCACGATCAGGAACGTGCTGCGCCCCTTGAAGTTGAACCGGGACACCGCCGTCGCCGCCAGCAGCGAGAACACCGCCCCGATGAGGACCGTGCCCAGCGCCACGACCGCGCTGTTGCCCATGTAGACCCAGATGGAGTTGCCGGCCACCCCCTCGGTCAGCACCCGCTGCACGTGCTCGAAGGTGAAGGAGGTGGGGAACGGGATGAACTCGGTGGTGAAGATCTGGTCGTTGGTCTTGAACGCGGTCGACACCATCCAGTAGACGGGGAAGATCGCGAACACGAACACCAGCAGGCCGGTCACGTTGAGCGCGGCCTTGCCCAAGCGCTTGCGGGCGAGCGGGCTCATGTCATGTCCTCCTGCTTGACCAGCTGCCTGACGTACACGGCCGTGACGATGAGCAGGATCACGGTCAGGACCAGGGCGATCGCGGCACCGGACCCCATCTTGGGCGGTGACCTGAACGCCTCGGCGTAGGAGTACATCGACAGGTTGTACGCCTCACGGTTGGCCGGCCCGCCCATGAGGACGTACAGCTGGCTGAAGACCTTGAAGTCCCAGATGATCGACAGCACGGTGAGCACCGCGAAGACCGGCCGGAGCAGCGGAAAGGTGATCTTCCTGAACGTTCGCCAGGCGGATGCCCCGTCGACGCGGGCGGCCTCGTACAGCTCGGAGGGGATGCCCTTGAGGCCGGCCAGCACCGACACCGCGATGAACGGGAAGCTTGCCCACACCACCGTGATGATCAGCACCATGTAGATCGACCAGGCGTCGTTGAGCCATGGCTCGCCGGTCCAGTCGGCCCGGCCGAACACCAGGGTGGACAGCCAGTCGGGCAGCAGGTTCAGCGCCCAGTTGATGATGCCGGCCTCGGCGTCGAACAGCCATTTCCAGATGATGCCCTGCGCGACCGGCGGGACGGCCCAGGCGAACATGATGCCGACGATCACCAGGGTGGACATCTTCTTGCCGAGCTTGTTGAGCAGCACACCCACGGCGGTGCCGACGACCAGCGTCAGCGTCACCGCCAGGACGGCGAAGACGACGGTGTTCCGCAGGGCGTTCCAGAAGATCTCGTTGTCGAAGATCTGGGTGAAGTTGTCGGTGCCGACCCACTCGGCGGGCTTGGTGTTGACGGGCCTGATCTGCGGCAGGCCCACCTTCTGGAAGGCGATGATCGCGACCTGGACCATCGGGTAGAGCAGCAGTGCCCCGATGACGAGCAGACCGGGGATCAGCAGCACGTACGGGATGGACCAGACCGGCAGGCCGCTGGCCTTGACCGGGCGCCCGGGGCGGCGCCGCCCCGGGGAGGAGGGGTTGCCTCCGCCCCGGGTGAGCGTTGACGTGTCGGTCATGAGTCGTCAGGACTGGTTGAGGATGTTCTCGAGCTCGGTGTTGGCCTTGCCGAGTGCCTCGTCGGCGGTGGCCTTGCCCTCGATGACCTGACGGGCCGCGTTCTGCAGCACGGCCTTGGTCTCGTTGGCCTCGGTCCAGTTCGGGTCGGCGGGGAAGGCCTTGGCCTTGGCGAAGGCGGCGGCGAACGGCGCCTGTGCCGGGTCCTCGGAGAGCTTGGCCAGCGCCTCCGGGTAGACCGGGAGCAGGCCGCCGTCGGTGGCGTACTTGACGCCCCACTCCTTGCCGGAGGCCAGCTTCACGAAGTCCTTGGCCGCGTCCATCTCCTTGGCGGTGCCCCACACGGCGATGTCGTTGCCGCCGAGGAAGGACTGGGCCTCGCCGCCGTCCTTGGCCGGGAGCGGGAAGAAGGCCAGCTTGTCACCCTTGAGCTTGCCCTTGCTGTCCTCTTCGATCCCCGCCAGGTCCCAGGAGGCGGTGAGGTACATGCCGACCTTGTTGTTGGCGAAGCGGGTACGGATCTCCGTGGTGTTCTGGCTGAGCCGCGACTTGCTGGACAGGCCCTCGGTGACCAGGGAGGTGTACTGCTCGAAGCCGGTCTTGAAGGCCGGGTCGGTCAGCTTGCCGACCCACTTGTCGCCCTCCTTGACGGCGTACTCGCCGCCGGCGGTCCAGGCCAGCGAGCCCAGCAGGTGGTTGGCGTCGGAGCCGCCGTTGAAGGCGAACCCGTCGACGTCCTTGCCCTTCTCCTCCTGGATCTTCTTGGCCGCGGCGACGAGCTCGTCCCAGGTCTTCGGGATCTCGATCTTGAGGTCCTTGAACCAGTCCGCCCGGTAGAGGACGGCACGGCTGCCGCCACCCCACGGCACGGCGTACGTCTCGCCGTCGATCGTCTCCAGGCCCATCAGGTTCTTGGGGATCTGGGCTTGGTCGCCGGCGGCCACGATGTCGGTGATGGGCGCCAGGGCCTCCTGGCTCTGCCAGAGCGGGACCTGGTCGTTGCCGATCTCGGTCACGTCAGGGCCGGTGCCGCCCGCCGCGGCGGCCGTGAACTTGTCGTTCACCTGGGGCCAGGGGATCCACTCGACCTTCACCTTGGCGCCGGTCTGCTGCTCGAAGGCGGCCACCAGCTCGTCGGTGTACTTCTGGGCGGCGGGGTTGGTGTCGCCGAGCCGCCAGAAGGTGAGCTCCTTGCCCGCGTACTTGGGGCCGCTCGCCGCTGCCGTGCTGGCCGCCGCGCCGGGCTCGGCGGGGGCCTCCGCGCCACCGCCGCAGGCTGCCAGGCCCAGGGCCAGGGCGGCCGTGGTGACCGTAGTGGCTGTGATCTTCGCGATCCTCACAGGGTTCTCCCTTCCCGGGTGCCGGCCTAGGGTCCGCACCAGGCTGATCGTCAATGCCTTACGAAGTGGTGTTAAACTAACAAGAAACTTTCTTAAAAGAAACGCCCGTTAGCCGATCGTGACGAGAGGGGCGCGCCGATGAGCCGGAGTCCGGGAACCCCGCGGCTGCTGCGGCGGTTGAACGACCGCGCGGCGCTGGAGCTCCTGCTCGCCGACGGCCCCCTCACGCGAGCCGAGTTGGGGGAGCGTACCGGGCTTTCCAAGGTCACGGCAGGTCAGCTGCTGGCCCGGCTCGAAGATCGAGGGCTGGTCGAGGTCGCGGGGGAGCGCGCGGGCGGCAGGGGGCCGCACGCCGCCCTGTACGGAGTGGTCCCCTCCAGTGCGTACGTCGCCGGGCTGGAGGTGCTGCCCGACAGCCTCACCGTAGGTGTGGCCGACATCACAGGCAAGACGGTGGTCGAGGTCACCGTGAACCCGGCCGACGCCCGTGACCCGGTCAAGACCGTGCAGGACGCGGTGCGGCGGGCGTGCGACTCGGCCCGGGTGAGCCTGTCACAACTGCGCGCGTTCGTCATCGGCACCAGGGGCGTGGTCGACCCGCGCACCGGCGACGTGCGCTTCTCCCTGGATCTGCCCTCCTGGCACGTCGGCGTGCTGGCCAGCCTCCGCCAGACGCTCGGCGCCTCGGTCACCATCGAGAACGACGTCAACCTCGTGGCGCTCGCCGAGCACCGCTACGGCGCGGCGGTCGGCGTCGACGACTTCGTGATCATGTGGGCCGGCGTCGGCCAGGGCCTCGGCGTCATGCTCGGCGGCAGGCTCTACCGCGGCATCACCGGAGGCGCCGGCGAGATCGGCTGGCTGCCGGTGCCGGGCGAGCCGCTGCCCGACGACGTCAACCACCCCAACTCCGGCTCCTTCCAGCGCTTGGTCAACCACGACGCGCTCAGCGGCCTGGCCGCCCAGCACGGCGTGACCGGCGCCGGCGTGCCCGACCTGATCCGCAACGGCCACGAGGGATACCTCGACGCGGTGGCGGCCAGACTGGCGGTGGGCGTGGCGGCGGTGGCCGTCGTGCTCGACCCGGGGCTGATCGTGCTCAGCGGCGACATCGGCCGGGCGGGCGGCGCACGGCTGGCCGCCAAGGTGCAGGACGCCGTGGCCCGTATCTGCCCGACCCGTCCCGCCGTGGTGACCAGCGGGGTGGCGGGCAACCCGGTGCTGAGAGGCGCTCTGGTGGCGGCCCTGGAGCAGGCCCGCGAGCAGGTCTTCTCCGACACTGTGTGAGAATTTACGCTCATGTGGCAGCCTCCGAGCGACATCGTGCTCATCTCCGATCCGCGTGTGGCGGCGATCCCGGTGCGGGAGAACCACGATCCCCTGGCCGACGTGCGCGGGCGCCTGCGGGTGGACGGCCGGCTGGCCGACGAGGAGGGCGCGTACGCGCACCTGCGGTCGGGCCTGCTGGCCCGGCTGGAGCGGGCCGCGCGGCTGCTCCCTGACGGCTACCAGCTGCTGATCGTCGAGGGCTACCGGCCGGTCAGCACGCAGCGCCGCTACTTCGAGGAGTACAGGGACCAGCTCCTGGCCGCCTCCCCGGAGCTGACGCCCGACGAGGCGCATGTCGCGGCGAGCCGGTACGTCTCCCCGGTGGAGGTGGCCCCGCACACCGCCGGCGCGGCCGTCGACCTGACCCTGTGCGCCCCCGACGGCACCGAGTACGACATGGGCACCCAGGTCAACGACAACCCCGAGGAGAGCGACGGCGCCTGCTACACCGCCGCCCCGCACATCTCCGCGGACGCCCGCGCGCACCGCAAGATCCTCGCCGCCGCCCTGGAACCGGCCGGCCTGGTCAACTACCCGACCGAGTGGTGGCACTGGTCCTACGGCGACCGCTACTGGGCCCTCGTCTCGGGCGAGCCCGCCGCTTGTTACGGACCAGTACGGATCTAGCGGTTCCCGAGGGCGGACAAGGGGCACAAACGGTACGGAGGCTCCTGGACTTCCCTGCGAGGTGTGGGCATGGTTCCGTTGATCGGGATCGAAGAGGAGTACCTCGTCGTCGATCCCCGCACCCGCCACGTCACCCCCCGTGCCGCCGAGGTGCTGGACGCCGCGACGGACGTGCTGGACGTGGCTCACGAGATCACCCGTTTCCAGGTGGAGGCCAGGACAGCGCCGTCCGCTGACCTCACCGAGCTCGGGACGCAGTTACGCGCCGCGCGCAAGGAGGTGGCGGTCGCGGCCCGCTCCTGCGGGCTGGCCGTCGTCGCCAGCGGCATCCCCGTGCTTGGCAACGTCATGCCGCCGCCGCTCAGTGACGACGCCCGCTACGAGCAGGGCCGCGTGCTCTACCGGGCGCTGCAGGACGAGATCAGCATCTGCGCCCTGCACGTGCACGTGGACGTGCCCGACGAGGAGGTCGCCGTCTACGTCGGCAACCACCTGCGCCCGTGGCTGCCCACGCTGATCGCCCTGGCCGCGAACTCACCGTTCTTCGTCGGCCGCGACACCGGCTACGCCTCCTGGCGGGTGATCAGCTGGGGCCGCTGGCCCGTCTCCGGCGCGCCGCCGTACTTCCCGACCTTCGCCGACTACGAGCTCGCGCTGCGCGCGCTGGCGGAGTCGGGCGCCCTGATGGACCCCAAGACGGTCTTCTGGGACACCCGCCCGTCGCCCAAACTGCCCACCGTCGAAGTGCGGGTGGCCGACGTGCCGCTCGACGTCAGCGACAGCCTCACCATCATCGGGCTGGTCCGCGGCCTGGTCGTCACGGCCCTGGCCGACGTGGCGCGCGGCGACCGGGGGCTGCCCATCCCGTCGGAGGTGCTGCGCGCCGCCTACTGGCGCGCCGCCCGCGACGGGCTGACGGGCGACAGCCTGGACGTACGGCACGGCGCGCTGGTGCCCGCCCCCGTGATGGCCCGCCGCCTGCTGGAGCACGTACGGCAGGCCATGGAGCAGTCCGGTGACCTGCCGTTCGTCGAGGAAGGGCTGGACCGGCTGCTCAGGCAGGGGTCGGGCGCCGCCCGCCAGCGACGGGTCCTCGCCCGATCCGGCCACCTGGCGGCGGTGGTCGACGACCTCATCGAGGCCACCGTCGCCTGAGCCGATCAGGGGTCAGCGGCCCGCCGCGTAACCCTGCACGCCGCGCGGGTTGGCGGCGGCCTTCAGGAAGTCGCCGTCACGGGCGACCGCGCTGAGCCTGCCGAGCGTCCACGACCCCTGCGACTCCACCTCGTGCCCCCGCCGCCGCAGCTCGGCGAGCACGGCCGGGTCCAGCCGGTCCTCCACCTGCAGGACGCCCGGCCGGGAGCCGCGCGGGAAGAACGAGCTGGGGAAGTGCTCGGAGTGGAACATCGGCGCGTCGATGGCCTCCTGCAGGTTCAGCCCGCCGTGCACCAGGGCCAGGAAGAAGTTCAGGCTCCACTGGTCCTGCTGGTCGCCGCCCGGCGTGCCGAACGCCAGCCACGGCCTGCCGTCACGCAGCGCGAACGAAGGCGACAGGGTGGTGCGCGGGCGCGTGCCGGGCCGCAGTGAGGCGGGCAGCCCCTCCTGCAGCCAGAACATCTGCGCCCTGGTGCCCAGGCAGAAGCCCAGCTCGGGGATGGTGGGGGAGCTCTGCAGCCAGCCGCCGCTGGGCGTGGCGGAGACCATGTTGCCGTGCCGGTCGACCACGTCCAGATGACAGGTGTCGCCGCGCACACTGCCGTCCGCGGCCACCACCTGCTCGCCGGGAACAGGCCTACCCACCGGTCTGCTCACTGTGGGCTCCCCGACGCCCGAGACAGCTGCCATCGAGCCGCCGGGGAACACCGGCAGGCGAGGCGACCGCCCACCAGGGGATCCGGGCCGCAGCTCCAGGCTCGCGGCGTCCGTGACGAGCGCCCGCCGGGCGGCGTTGTACGGCTCGCTCAGCAGGTCGTCCATCGGCACGTCCGCGTCGCCGTACCAGGCCTCCCGGTCGGCGAAGGCCAGCTTGGCGGCCTCGGTCACCGTGTGCACGTAGTCGGCGCCGAGCAGGCCCATGCCGTCCAGGTCGAACCCGGACAGCAACGCCAGCTGCTGCAGGAACACCGGCCCCTGACCCCACGGCCCCGTCTTGCACACCGTGTGCCCGTGGTAGTCGAAGCTGACCGGCTCCTCCACCGACGCCGACCAGCGCGCCAGGTCGTCACCGGTGAGCAGCCCCCCGTGCCTGCGGCCCGAGCTGTCCAGCCAGGCCTTGCCGGCGCAGAAACCGGCCACGGCCTCGGCCACGAAGCCTTCGTACCAGGCCCGGCGGGCGGCTTCGAGCTGCCCCGCACGGGTGCTCGACGCGGCTTCCGCCTCGGCGACCAGCCGACGGTAGGTGGCGGCCAGCGCCGGGTTGGCCAGCTTGGCGCCCGGCTCCGGCACCTTGCCGCCCGGCAGCCAGATGGCCGCGGAGGTGGTCCAGTCGTCGGTGAAGAGCCGCTCGACCGACTCGATCGTGGCCGCGATCCGCTCCAGGACCGGCACGCCCCGCTCGGCGTAATGGATGGCGGGCGCCAGCACGTCGGCGAGCGACCAGGTGCCCCACCGCTCCAGCATGAGCATCCAGCCGCCGAACGCGCCGGGCACGGTCGCCGCGAGCGGCCCGGTGCCGGGCACCATGTCCAGCCCGAGCTCGGTGAAGCGCTCGATGGTCGCGGCGGCCGGGGCGACGCCCTGCCCGCACACGGTGGACACCCGCTGGTCGGCCTCGCTCCACAGCAGGATCGGCACCTCGCCGCCGGGGCCGTTCAGGTGTGGCTCGGCCACCTGAAGGACGAATCCGGCGGCCACCGCCGCGTCGAAGGCGTTGCCGCCACGCTCCAGCACGCTCATGCCGGTGGCGGAGGCCAGCCAGTGGGTGCTGGCCACCATGCCGAAGTCGCCTGACAGCTCAGGCCTGGTCGTGAACACATTCCGGGAGGAAGTCATGCGACCTTCCTATACCTTGCGGGGATCCACAGCCCCAGCCCGTACATCGTCAGCCCCAGCAGAATCATGAAGACGGCCGTCGGCCAGCGCAGCCCCGGCGACATGTAGGTGGCCAGGAACCACGAATGCTCCAGCTGCCCGTTGGTCAGGAAGACCGCCGCCAGGATGCCCTGCGGGAACAGCGGGATCGCGCCCAGCGTCCAGCACGTCATCGTGACGATGCGCGCGGTCTTCGGCATCTCCGGCAGCTTGAACGTCATGCTGGAGGCGGCCGGTCGGCGGCCGGTGCGCATCATGTCGAGCAGCTCGGGCCCGCGCGCCGCCAGCCTCCGCTCGGTGCGTACCCCCAGACCCCAGAAGCACAGCGCCCCGGTCAGCACCCCGACCGCCACCCCCGGCCAGCCGAACAGCGCCGCCACCACGCCGGCGGGCACCGCGGTGGCCGCCACCAGCACCATCATCAGGTACGCCAGACCGGTGAGAGCGCCGTCGTCCTCGCTCGTCCGCAACGGGTTGCCGCCGCGCCGCTGCGGATCGATCCCCGGAACCAGCGCGTACACCGAGATCAACGGCACCATCCCGGCGCCTCCGCCGAGCAGCGCGGCCGTGACCGCGATGATCATCGGCCACGGTCCGCCGTTGACCGCGGTGAACGTCACCGCCAGCACCACCGCCACCGGCGCCACGGTCACCAGCCAGGCGAGCTGCCTGCCGCGCACGTCAGAGGCGCCCGGCGTCATCAGCGTCAGCCAGTGCGCGGTGCCGTCGAGCCCATAGAGGTTCGAGGTCATCGAGGCGGCCATCACGATGAAGATCGGCCCTGCCCACGGCAGCATCCCGGTCCAGCCGAGCACCAGCGGCGCGGCCGCGAAGAACACGCCGTAGGCCAGCGCGAACGTGAGCTGGTGCGTGCGCACCAGATCGCGTGTCCACGTGCGCAGCTCTTTGGCCAGGACGGCCTCCCGCGCCGACGCGGCCCGCATCGGCCTGCGCCCCCGCGCGGACGGGCGGCTCGTCCCCGCCCTCCTACTCAGCAGCGCCGCCCACGCGCCCAGCAGCAGCGCGATCAGCACCACCATCGCGGCGAGCGCCGCGTAGTCACCCTGTACGGCGAGCACCCCCCAGCCGGAGGGCAGGTAACGCACGACCGACGGGATCTGCCCGCCCTGCCCGAAGGCGAAGGCGAACACCCAGCCCTGCCCCAGGAAGGCCATGACGGCACCGTTGATCAACCCGGCGCCGATCGCCCCCACCCGGGAGCGCAGCGCGATGCCGAGCACCGCCACGGCCACCTTCGACAGCAGCACGAACACGGCCAGCTGCAACACCATGGCCGGCAGCGCGACCAGCGCCGCCAGGCCGCCCTGCCGTACGCCGAGCACGGTCAGGCCGGACAGGGCCAGCAGGCTGATCGCCGGCGCCACCCCGACGAACGCCGACACCAGCAGGCCCGCCGCCAGCCGATGCAGCGACAGCCCGAGCGGCGCGAAGTACTCCGGCCGCAGCGTCTCGTCACCGCCGCCCGAGAAGACCGGGCCGATGATCCAGCCGAGCATCCACACGGCGTACCCGGCGGCGAGCCAGTCGCCGTCCAGCGTCGCCAGATAGATCGTGCCCGCGGCGAGCACCACCCCGAGCGTCCCCGCGGTCGCCACCATCCCGCCACGCTGGCCGGTCATCGAGTGGCGCAGGATCGCCACCTTCATCCGCACCATGGTCACCGCTACAGCCACGACAGCCCCCTGGTACCGGTGGACACCGAGCCGACCAGGTCCACGAACCGATCCTCGAGCGTCGCGTCCCCGCGCACCTCGCCCAGCGTCCCCGCGGCCGCCACCCGGCCCTTGTCGATCACCGCCACGTGGTCGCAGAGCTGCTCCACCAGCGCCATCACATGGCTGGAGAGCACGATCGAGCCGCCGCCGGCCACGAACCCGCGCAGAATCGTCTTGATCGTCGCCGCCGACACCGGATCCACCGCCTCGAACGGCTCGTCCAGCACCAGCAGCCGCGGCGCGTGCAGCAGCGCCGTGGCCAGGCCGATCTTCTTGCGCATGCCCGTCGAGTACTCGATGACGAGCGTCTTCTCCGCCCCGTCGAGCTCCAGCACCGACAGCAACTCCTCGGCGCGCGCGGCGACCAGGTCCTTGCTCAGCCCGCGCAGCAGCCCCAGATAGGTGAGCACCTCCCGCCCCGTCAGCCGCTCCGGCATGGCCATCCCGTCCGGGAGCACCCCGACGAGCCCCTTGGCGGCGGCCGGATCCGCCCACACGTCCGCACCGAAGATCCGCGCCGTGCCGCTGTCGGGCCTGAGCAGCCCGACCGCCATGGACAGGGTGGTGGTCTTACCGGCCCCGTTCTGACCGACCAGACCGTAGAACGATCCCTGGGGGACCGTCAGATCCACATGGTCGACGGCGACGTGCTCGTCGAACGTCTTCGCTAAACCGGCGATGTCCAGTGCCGCGGTCATGGCTGCCTCCTGGTGGCGAGGGTGAAAAGGGCGACGAACTCCCGGGCGAGCAGGTCGAGATCCAGTTCCGGGTCCTGGATGAGGCGAGCGGGCACCGCGTCCACCACGCCGCGCATGGCGATCGCCATGCTGCGCGGATCGAAGTCGCGGAACTCTCCCGTCCGGTGGCCCCACTCCAGGAGCCGTATGACGTCGTTGATGGCGGTGTCGTGCTGCTGCGCGTACGGACCTGGGCCGCCGCCGTCGCGGGTGTAGGTGATGATCTCCACCATGGCCAGCAGCGGCCTGCGGTGGACGCGCATGAACTCCAGGTTGCTCTCGAAGTAGGCGCGCAGTCCCTCGGTCGCGGTGGGCTGGGTGAGGATGCGCGGCACCATCATCTCGGTGGCCATCCTGGCCACCTCGCCGATCACCGCCTCCAGCAGCTGCCGCTTGCCGCCGAAGTGGTACGAGATCACGCCGGTGCTGATCTTCGCCTGCCTGGCGATCCTGGCCATGGAGGCCCGGGCGTAGCCCTCGGTGGCGAGGACGTCGATGGCGCACTGGATGATCTGGGCGCGACGCGCTTCTTCGATGAACGTACGGCTTTCTGGCGGCACGTTCAAAACTTTAAATAGCCGTTCAAATTTTGGGAAGCCCTTGGGCGTCCTTTCGTTGCGTGGGCCTTGACGATCTTCGGGTCAGGCGCGCAGCCGCAGGCCCCGGGGGGTCGGATGGAAACCGGCCGACTCCAGCGCCGCCGCCAGCGGCGAGTCCACGATCGAGCCGCCGTCGGCCCGCTCGACCGTCAGCTTCCCGAGGGCGCCATCGCGAACAGCCAGCGCCAGCGCGTCCACGGCAGGCTGCAACCGGTCGCCGTCGGCGAACGACAGCAGCGTCTTGCCGCCGCGCTCCACGTAGAGCACCAGATGGCCGTCGACCAGCACGACCAGCGCCCCCGCCTTACGTCCGGGCTTGTGCCCGACCTCGCCCGGATGCTGCGGCCACGGCAGGGCGGCTCCGTACGGGTTGGCAGGGTCAGCGGCGGCCAGCACCACGGCCCTGCGAGCCGCACCCCGCTGACCGCCCGCGCCTACCCGCCCCCCAGCGCTCGTGAACGCCACATCGGTGGGCGCCCCTGCAAAGGAACCCGTACCGGAGGGCGTCGTGCCGGATGTCGTCGCGCCGGATGTTGCTGTGCCGGAGGGTGTCGTGCCGAAGGGTGTTGTGTCCGAGGGTGTCGTACCGGAGGGGGACGTATCGGAGGATGGCAGCCCGTAGGGGGAGCCTTCCAGGCGCATCCCGCCGGTCGGGGCGACGCTGGGCGCCATCGCGCGCATCCGGTCGACCGCCCCGGGCAGCGCGAACTGGGCCCCGCCGAGACCTTCGACGAAGTAGCCGCGGCGGCACCGCCCGCTCTCCTCGTAAGCCCGCAACACCTGGTAAACAGGCGTGAACCCGCCCGGCAGCCGCTCAGCCGTCACCGCCCCCCGCGTCACCACCCCGTGCCGCTCCAGCAGCACCTCCGCCTGGGCGTTGGCGCGCTGGGTGACGTCTCCTGCGGCCTCCGGAAGCAGCCACCACCGCCCGCCCACGGTCGGCGGCCCGCTCCGGCTCGGCAGCACCGCCCGCCGCCGCTTCGTCGCAGGCCGTTGCGCCGGCCGCCCGGAGCCGAGGGTGGCGCGCAGCGGCGCCAGCGTGTCGCCGGACACCCGCCCGGCCCACACCAGATCCCACAGCGCCGTGGCCAGCGCCTGGTCGTCGAGCAGGCCGAGCCTGTCGGACAGCCCGCGGAAGAACAACGCCCCACCGCCGCCGAGCGCCTCCAGCACCTGATCGTGCACCGGCGTCATGGTGATCTCGGCCGGCTCCGGGAGCAGCAGCGGCGCGGTGTCGGCGAAGTAGAGCGACACCCACCCGTCGCTGCCGGGCAACGACCCCTGCCCCGCCCACATCACCTCACCGGAGGAGGTCAGCTCATCGAGCAGGGCCGGATGGTAGCCGGGCACCCGCGACGGCAGCACCAGCGTCTCCAACGCCGAGGCGGGCACCGCCGCCCCCTGGAGCAGCTCGACCGCCCGCACCAGCCCGTCCATCGCCCGTGCGGCGTACGCGCCGCCGCCGGAAGAAGACACGCGTGCGTCGCCGCCCCCCGCACCTCCGCCGGACCCGGTGACGCCATGCCAGGCGGGCAGGAACAGCGCCAGCGTCTCCGCCGCCACCGGCTCGACTTCCTTGCGCAGCCTGGCGAGCGACCTGCGGCGCAGCATCCGCAGCACGCCCGCGTCGCACCACTCCTCGCCCCGCCCTCCGGGCCGGAACTCGCCGTTGACCACCCGCCCGGAGGCCGCCAGCCTGCGCAGCGCGTCACCCACCACGGCCACGCCCAGGCCGAACCTGGCCGCCGCCGTGCCCGCCTGGAACGGCCCACGGGTGCGGGCATGCCGGGCCACCAGGTCGGCCAGCGGGTCGGCGACCGGCTCGAGGAAGACATGCGGGATCCCGACCGGCAGCGGCACCCCCAGCGCGTCACGCATCCTGGCCGAGTCCTCGATCGCGGCCCACTGCGTCTCGCCCGCGAGCCGTACCCTGATCACGCGGCGCGCCCGCTCCAGCTCTTCCAGCCAGGCCGGATCCCCACCTCGCACGCTCACGTCGGGCGCCTGCAGCGGCCCGTGCGAGCGCAGCAGGTCGGACAGGTCCTCCAGGTCACGCAGCGGCCGGTCGAGCCTGGCCAGCTCCCGCTCGGTGTCGGCGATCACGTCGGGGTCGAGCAGCTCGCGCAGGTCGGCCTGGCCCAGGAGCTCGGCGAGCAGGGTGGTGTCCAGGGCGAGCGCCTGCGCCCGCCGCTCGGCCAGCGGCGCGTCGCCTTCGTACATGAACGCGCCGACGTAGTGGAACAGCAACGACGCGGCGAACGGCGACGCCTGCGACGTCTCCACCTCCACCAGCCGTACCCGCCGCGCGGCCAGATCGCGCATCAGCCGCACCAGCCCCGGCACGTCGAAGACGTCCTGCAGGCACTCCCGCATCGTCTCCAGCACGATCGGGAACGAACCGTACTGCGAGGCCACCCCGAGTAGGTGCGCGGCCCGCTGGCGCTGCTGCCACAGCGGGCTCCGCCGGCCCGGCGTGCGGCGCGGCAGCAGCAGCGCCCGCCCCGCGCACTCCCGGAACCGGGAGGCGAACAGCGCGGAGCCACCCAGCTCCTCGGTGACGATCCGCTCGATCTCGTCGGCGTCGAACGCGGCCACGTCGGTGGGCGGCTCGGCGAGCGTGTCCGGGATGCGCAGCACGATGCCGTCGTCGGAGTGGACGGCCTGCACGTCCAGGCCGTAGCGCTCGCGCAGCCGCCGGTTGATCGCCAGCGCCCAGGGCGCGTGCACCCGCGCGCCGTAGGGGGAGTGGATGACGACCCGCCAGTCGCCCAGCTCGTCATGGAACCGCTCCACCAGCAGGGTCCGGTCGTCGGGCACGTAGCCGGTCGCCTCGCGCTGCTCGCGGAGGTAGGCCACCAGGTTGTCGGCGGCGTAGGAGTCGAGGCCGGCCTCGCGCAGCCGCTCGGTGGACTCCTGCTTGGCCTGCTCGCGCAGGAAGGCGCCGATGGCCGCGCCCAGCTCGGCGGGCCGGCCCGCCGTGTCACCGTGCCAGAACGGCAGCTTGCCCGGCTGGCCGGGCGCGGGGGAGACCAGCACCCGGTCGGCCGTGATGTCCTCGATCCGCCATGACGTCGCGCCCAGGACGAACACGTCGCCGACGCGGGACTCGTAGACCATCTCCTCGTCGAGCTCGCCGACCCGGGAGGCCTTCTCACCGACCAGGAACACCCCGAACAGCCCCCGGTCGGGGATCGTGCCGCCGTTGGTCACCGCCAGCCGCTGCGCGCCCGGCCGCCCCCGCAGCGTGCCCGTCACCCGGTCCCACACCACGCGCGGCCGCAGCTCCGCGAACTCCTCGCTGGGATAGCGGCCGGCCAGCATGTCGAGCGTCGCCTCCAGCGCGCTCCTCGGCAGCGTGGCGTAGGGGGCGGCGCGCTTGACCACGGTCTCCAGCTCGTCGACCGTCCACTCCTCCAGCGCGGTCATCGCCACGATCTGCTGGGCCAGCACGTCGAGCGGGTTACGCGGATAGCGCAGCTCCTCGATCAGGCCGCTCTTCATCCGCTCGGCCACCACGGCCGTCTGCACCAGGTCGCCACGGTATTTAGGGAAGATCACGCCCTTGGACACCGCGCCCACCTGGTGGCCCGCCCGGCCGATACGCTGCAGCCCGCTCGCCACGCTCGGCGGCGCCTCCACACAGGCGACCAGGTCCACCGCGCCCATGTCGATGCCCAGCTCCAGGCTGGACGTGGCGACCACGGCGGGCAGCCGGCCCGACTTGAGCGCCTCCTCGATCTGAGCCCGCTCCTGCTTGGACACCGAGCCGTGATGAGCGCGTACGATCTCCGTCGGCGCGCCCTTGCTCGCCCCCGCCTGCGCCATCACCTGCGCGGGCATGCCGGACGCGCCGTCGGCCGGCGTCTCCCAGATCGACAGGTCCACCGCCTCGGTGCCCTGCCGACGGTCGTAGGCCAGCTCGTTGAGCCTGGTGCAGAGCCGCTCGGCGAGCCGCCGCGAGTTGGCGAACACGATCGTCGAGCTGTGCGCCTCGATCAGATCGAACAGCCGCTCCTCCACATGCGGCCAGATCGACCGGTTGGCCGGGTCGGGCGCGAAGTCGTCGGCGCCCGCCTCCCTCGGCCGGGCCTCCATCTCGGTCATGTCCTCGACCGGGACGACCACCTCGACCTCGATGCGCTTGTCCGACGGCGGCTGCACCACGGCCGCCGGGCGCGCGCCGCCGAGGAAGGTCGCCACCTCGCTGACCGGCCGCACGGTCGCCGACAGCCCGATGCGCTGCGCGGGCCGCTGCAGCAGGGCGTCCAGCCGCTCCAGAGTCAGGGCCAGATGGGCGCCGCGCTTGGTCGCCGCCACCGCGTGCACCTCGTCCACGATCACCGTCTGCACCCCGCGCAGCGCCTCCCGCGCCTGGCTGGTCAGCAGCAGGAACAGCGACTCCGGTGTCGTGATGAGGATGTCGGACGGCCGGGCGGCGAACCGCCGGCGATCCTGGGCGGGCGTGTCCCCGGACCGGATCGCCACCGAGATCTCCGGCACCGGCAGCCCCAGCCGCCGCGCCGTCTGCTTGAGCCCGGCCAGCGGCGCGCGCAGATTGCGCTCCACGTCCACCGCCAGCGCCTTCAGCGGCGAGACATAGACCACCTTGGTGCCCGGCTGCTCGGTGGGCTCGGCGGCCAGCCTGTCGAGCGACCAGAGGAAGGCCGCCAGCGTCTTGCCCGAGCCCGTCGGCGCCACCACGAGAGTGCTGTCGCCGCGCGCGATCGACTCCCACGCGCCCTCCTGGGCGGCGGTCGGCGCGGCGAAGGCCCCGGCGAACCATTGCCTGGTCACCTGGCTGAAGTGGTCGAGCGAGCTCACGCGCCCATACTGCCTCGTCGCACCGACAGAAAACGCATTGTCACGAGCCCGGGTGATTGAGCGGCGGCATCGGCGGACATACACCGACAGTGACCATCGACCACGCAGCCATCGAGGCTCGCCGCGAGGAGATCAGAGACCGGTACGTGTTAGCGCACCGACCGCCGAGCAGCGCGCGGGGCCTGCACCACATGGCCCTGGTCTCGTCCGACGTCGAACGCACCGTCAAGTTCTACCAGGAACTGCTGGAGTTCCCGCTGACGGAGATCTTCGAGAACCGCGACTACAAGGGCTCCAGCCACTTCTTCTTCGACGTCGGCAACGGCAACCTGCTGGCCTTCTTCGACTTCCCCGGCCTCGACCTGGGCCCGTACCAGGAAGTGCTCGGCGGACTGCACCACATCGCGATCTCCGTCGACCCCGCCACCTGGGAGCGGCTGCGCGGCAAGCTGGAGATGGCCGGCGTGCCGCACCAGGTCGAGAGCGGCGCCTCCATCTACTTCAAGGACCCCGACGGCGCCCGGCTGGAGCTGCTCGCCGACCACCTCGGGGAGATGTACGGCGCTCGCGTGCTGTGACCTACCGCCGCGACGCCTTGCGCCTGCGCGGCGTGCCCTCGCGGGGCTCCTGCCTGATGCCGGCGTGCCTCTCGGAACGCTCGCCCTTCTCCTGCTGGATCGCCGTTCGCCGCGCTAATCGCAATCGGCGGCGGCGGGCCTTGTTCGCCTTGGCCAGGGTCGACTTCGGGGGTGAGGACTTGGGGGTCTTTGCCATGGGGTGGTCCTACCCATCCCCTGACACCTTCCATACTTGTGACATGCGCCTGACCGAATTCTGGAGACGTATGCGCGAGCACTTCGGTGACCCGTACGCCGAGTCCTGGGCGCGCGACTACGTGCTCGCCCCACTCGGCGGTCGCACCGTCACCCAAGCCCTCGCCGACGGCGAGAGCGCCAAGTCCGTCTGGCGGGCGGTCTGCCAGGTGGAGGAGGTCTCACCCCGGCTCCGCTGACTCCAGCGCCTCCTTCAGCGCCCGGGCCGCCCGCTCCGGATCGTCGGCGCGGCACTGACCGCCGGGCGACCACAGGAACAACCAGCCGCGGTGCGCCGGGGTCGCGAAGACGAGCGTCTGCCGGCCGCTCTGCGGCTGCCACACCCACAGCACCGCGTGTTCGTCGCCGACCATGCGGCTCACCAGCCCGTGGCCGGGCAGCACCTCGGCGAGCGCCTCCAGATGGCCGCGCCGCTCCCCGGTGTACGCGCTCCTCACGTGCTACCTCCCGCTGTCCCTGTGAGTCTCCCCAGCTCACGGAGCATGACAACACGTACGGCACAACACGGGTGAAAGTACGGGGCCAGGAGCGTGGCCGGGGCCACCGTGGTACGCGTGTTCAGGGTGTGATCGAACAGCCGTTCGGCTAAGATGGGCCCGTGGCTTCGCCAGAAAATGTCGGTGGCAGGCCGTAGCTTTCACTCGACTGTTCGGACCACAACTCTCCAGGGGGAGTTTCCCATGGCAATCAACGACCGCGAGAAGGCCCTCGAAACGGCTCTAGCTCAGATCGAGCGGCAGTTCGGCAAGGGGTCTGTGATGCGCCTGGGCGATGAAGCCCGCGCCCCCATCGAAGTCACCCCGACCGGGTCGATCTCCCTGGACGTGGCGCTCGGCATCGGCGGCCTGCCGCGTGGCAGGATCGTGGAGGTCTATGGCCCCGAGTCCTCGGGTAAGACCACGGTCGCCCTGCATGCAGTGGCCAATGCTCAGCGGGCGGGCGGCATCGCGGCCTTCATCGACGCCGAGCACGCCCTCGACCCCGAATACGCCAAGAAGCTCGGCGTCGACACCGACGCGCTGCTCGTCTCCCAGCCCGACACGGGTGAGCAGGCGCTGGAGATCGCCGACATGCTGATCCGGTCCGGCGCCGTCGACATCATCGTCATCGACTCGGTGGCCGCTCTGGTGCCCAAGGCCGAGATCGAGGGCGAGATGGGCGACAGCCACGTCGGCCTCCAGGCCCGCCTGATGTCCCAGGCACTGCGCAAGATCGCCGGCGCCCTCAGCAACACCGGCACCACCGCCATCTTCATCAACCAGCTCCGCGAGAAGATCGGCGTCATGTTCGGGTCTCCCGAGACCACGACGGGTGGCAAGGCGCTCAAGTTCTACGCCTCGGTCCGCCTGGACATCCGCCGCATCGAGACCCTCAAGGACGGCACCGAGGCGGTCGGCAACCGCACCAGGGTCAAGGTCGTCAAGAACAAGATGGCCCCGCCCTTCCGCGTCGCGGACTTCGACATCCTCTACGGCATCGGCATCTCCCGCGAGGGCGGCCTCATCGACATGGGCGTCGAGCACGGCTTCGTCCGCAAGTCCGGAGCCTGGTACACCTACGAGGGCGACCAGCTCGGCCAGGGCAAGGAAAACGCCCGTAACTTCCTGAAGAGCCACCCCGACATGGCCAACGAGATCGAGAAGAAGATCAAGGACAAGCTGGGCGTCGGCCCCCGCCTCGACGTGCCGGCCGAGGCCCCGGCGGCCGCCGCCGCTCCCGCCGCCCCGGCCCCCGCCGCCCGAGCCGCGAAGTCCACCCCGAAGCCCGGTGACGTCTGATCGGTCGCCGTATGAGTGACACGGACCCGGACCAGGCGCCTCCCTCCCGAGACTGGGGCGCCTGGCCAGACGTCCCCCCTTCCCCCCGCCGCCGCTCCCGCCGAAAGGGCCAACGCGCCGGGGAAGCGGCAGAAAGAGTCACCCCCGACTCCGGACCAGACGGGTCGGGCGGGATGGGTCTTCCTAAGCCGGGTCTTTCCGGGGCGGGTGCTTCTGGGATGCAGCCAAGAGGCACCTCGTCGCGATCATCTGCGGCATCGCAGCCCACGGGCGGCAATGGGTGGCCTTCTCTCAGCGAATTGCGCGCACTCCGTCGCCCACCATCGGACGACTCACAACCGCCCGATACGCCTTCCGCCACGCAGTCGACTCCTTGGTCTGCCGACCCTGAGACGGCTTCCCCGGACCACGCGCCACCGGCTCCCGCAGATCGACAACCTCTACTGGCCACCGAGCCCGACAGGCCAGTAGACGAATCGCCTGCGGACCGCCGACCGAGATCCGGCCACACAACGGGCAACGGTTCCAGTGGTCGACCTGCGGGCGGTGAGCCGCACGACGCAGTTCCTCCGGGTGGTGAGTCGCACGGCGCGGGTTCATCGGGCGATGATCCGTACGACGCGGGTCTTTCGGGCGGTGAGTCGTACGGCGGGGGTCCTGTAGGTGGTGGCCAGTACGGCGCTGGTCAGGCGGGTGTCGGCCGGTCGGATGGTGGCTTTGGCGAACGGCACGACTGGTCCGGTTTTGTTAGTGGTGACCGAGACGACTCGGCTGCCCTGACCGGCGATGATTCCTACGGTGCCGGCCTGGTGAGCGGTGAGCCGTACGAGGCAGGTTCTGCGGGTGGTGTCCCGTACGGCGGTGGACCTGTGGGAGACGCGTCGGGTGGTGGGTTCGCAGGTGGTGACCGGCCCGATGGTTTTGGGGGCGGTGGCGAGTCATCTGACGGTGGGTGGCCGAAGGAAGGGGGGACCGGTAAGGGGCGCCGGTCTGCCGGTGGCCGAGGCCGTGGTCGGCAGGGCGGGGGCGGCCGAGCGGGTAAGGGGCGGCGTGCTGCGAGTGGGGCGGGAAGCGGGTGGCTGCCTGATGGGCCGGATCCCGATTCATCTGCAGGCACCACCCCGCACGCCAATCCCGAGTCGGTGGCGCGGGGGATCGTTCTCCGCCTGCTCACCATGGCGCCCAAGACCCGGGCTCAGTTGGCCGAGGCCCTCCGTAAACGGGACGTGCCGGACGAGGCGGCGGAGAAAGTGCTCGACCGGTTCTCCGAGCTCGGTCTCATCAACGATGAGGCGTTCGCGGAAGCCTGGGTCGACTCCCGGCACCACGGCCGGGGCCTGGCCAAGCGTGCCCTCGCCGCCGAGCTCCGCCACCGTGGCGTCGACTCCGAGACGGTCAATGAGGCCGTTGAGCGCCTCGACCCTGACCAGGAGCTCGAAACGGCCCGGCGGCTCGTGGAGCGAAAACTCCGCTCCACCCGTTCCCTCGACGCCAAGGCCCGCACCCGTCGCCTTGCGGGCATGCTCGCCAGAAAGGGGTACGCCCCCGGCCTGGCCTTCCGCGTGGTCCGGGAGGCGCTGGAGCAGGAGGGCATCGAGGTCGAGGACGACTACCCATGACCCAGTCCGGCCTGATGCGGCTCTGCTCCTGAGGGTGAGTGTCTGTGCTGCGCGTCTCTACCCCGGTGCCTGCGTCGTTCGCGTACGGGAGGCAGGCACGTTGATGCAGGTCCTCCGTGCGTGCCATTTCGGAGCTGTGCGGGGCGCCGGGCGATCTTTCTAGCAGGTCGTGGTGTCGGGCGAGCCCTCTGGGCAGGTCGTCGTGTCAGGCAAGCTCTCTGGGGTTGTGGCGCTCTCGGGGGCGGCGGATGTGGGTTCAGGAGCCCTTGAGGCTTCTGGTGGTCGGGGGTGGGTGGCGGTGTGCTCGCCGACCGGACGGCCGGCTCCTGAAAGGCCCTGGACGACCTGGCGGGGCCTGGAAGGCCTGGTGCACCGGCAAGCGAGCGGATCTCGGGCCGGGCACCCGGGACGACATCACTACCAACGGGACACCAAGGGCGTCTGGTGGCATATGAGTTGAAAGGCAAGTATGTGATCATCGATCTTACGAAGATCCAGCATGATGACTCGTAAGACACGCTTGATAACGCGTTTGCTTGCTCGTGACCTGTTCGACGCATAACCTCGACGGCAGTGAGGAGTTACTCCGCGCAGTGCGGATTGCCATACCGGTGAACGACGGACGAACGACAGACGGGCGAGGTGTCGGCTGTGACAGTCGGCGCCCGGTCAGTCTTGGCTTGATATCGGTCCTGGGAATGACGCCGTTCCGGCTTTCCGCGCCGCGCCCGTGACCCTCCGTTGAGAGGGTCGCGTTTGTGGGTGTTGACGACGCGAGGAGGGCGGGGCGTACATGGGGCCGCTTGTCGTAGTGCTGTCGGTGGCGGTGCTCGTCCTGACCTGCGGGATGATGGCGGCTCTCTACATCGTCGTCCGGCGCACCTCGGGCAGCGTCCCGAAGGCCGCCAAGCCCACTCCGGAGCAGGTCGAAGCCGTACACACCGAGCTTGAGCAGGCGCGTGAGGAGGCCGGGAAGATCCGTCTCAAGGCCGAGTCCGACGCGGAGGAGATTCTGCGCAGGTCGGAGTCGGCGGCGGAGTCGGCGGCGCGGATGCGCACCGAGGTCGAGGAGGAGAGCCGGCTCCTCAAGACCGAGCTCAAGGAGCTGCGCGCCGACCTGGAGCGCCGGGAGGGCCGGCTGGCCGAGCGGGAGCAGCGGCTGGACGAGGAGGCCCGGCGACAGGCCGAGCGTGACCGCAAGCTGGCCGAGACCGAGGTCGAGCTCGCCGATCGGCGTGCTGAGCTGCTGCAGGTCGAGGAGGAGCGGCGGGTCATCCTGGAGCGGGTCTCCGGGTTCACCTCGGAGCAGGCCAAGGCCGAGCTGGTCAAGGAGATCGAGAACCAGGCCAAGCGCGAGGCCGCGCTGATCGTACGGGAGATCGAGGGGGAGGCCCGCAAGGAGGGCGAGAAGCGCGCCACCAAGATCGTGACCTTGGCGGTGCAGCGGGTGGCGGCGGAGCAGACGGCGGAGTCGGTGGTCAGCGTCCTGCACCTGCCGGGTGATGAGATGAAGGGCCGGATCATCGGCCGCGAAGGGCGCAACATCAGGGCGTTCGAGTCCACCACGGGCGTCAACCTGATCATCGACGACACGCCCGAGGCCGTGCTGCTGTCCTGTTTCGACCCGGTGCGCAGGGAGACCGCCCGGCTCACCCTGGAGAAGCTCGTGCTGGACGGGCGCATCCATCCGCAGCGGATCGAGGAGGCCCACGAGCGCAGCCGCGCGGAGGTGCAGGACCTGTGCGCCCGCGCGGGTGAGGACGCCCTGGTCGAGCTGGGCATCACCGACATGCACCCGGAGCTGACCCTGCTGCTCGGCCAGCTCAGATACCGCACCTCCTACGGGCAGAACGTCCTCAAGCACCTCATCGAGTCGGCGCACATCGCCGGGATCATGGCCGCCGAGCTCAAGCTGGACCAGCCGCTGATGAAGCGCTGCGCACTCCTGCACGACATCGGCAAGGCGCTCACGCACGAGGTCGAGGGCAGTCACGCGCTGATCGGAGCGGAGATCGCGCGCCGCTACGGCGAGCAGGAGGATGTGGTGCACGCCATCGAGGCGCACCACAGCGAGGTGGAGGTGCGCACGGTCGAGGCGGTGCTGACGCAGGCGGCCGACGCCATCAGCGGCAGCCGTCCCGGCGCCCGCCGCGAGTCGCTGGAGGCGTACGTCAAGCGGCTGGAGCGCCTGGAGGAGATCGCGCAGTCCTACGAGGGGGTGGAGAAGGTCTTCGCCATGCAGGCCGGGCGCGAGATCCGGGTGATGGTCAAGCCGGGCGCGATCGACGACATCCAGGCCCAGGTGATCGCCCGTGACGTGGCCAAGCAGGTGGAGGAGGAGCTCACCTATCCGGGGCAGATCCGGATCACGGTGGTGCGGGAGTCGCGGGCGACGGAGTTCGCCCGCTGACGCCTCCGGCGAGAAGGCGAAAAGCGGCCCTGGGGCGAAAGCCGGCCTCAGACGAGAAGCCGGCGTCGGCGAAAGTCGGTCTCGGGCGAGAAGCCGGCCTCACAGAGCTGGCGTCAGGTGAAGAGCTGCTGGTAGAAGGCGTATTCGGCGGCGAGCGCCGCGGAGCGGGTCTCGGCGCGGCGAAAGCCGTGTGACTCCCCCTCGAAGGCGAGGTAGGTGCAGGAGACGCCGCGTTCGGACAGGGCGTCGGCGAAGGCGGCCGACTGCTCGGGCGGCACGACCGGATCGTCGAGTCCCTGCAGGAGCAGCATCGGGCAGGTCACCCCGCCGACCAGGGCGAGCGGCTCGCGCTGCGCGTAGACGTGCGGGTCGTCCGGGCCGACGAGCCACTCCACGTAGCGGGATTCGAAGTCGTGGGTGTGCGCGTTCAGCGGGGCCAGGGCGCTCACGCCGTAGTAGGAGACACCGCCGGCGAACACGCCGGAGCGGCAGCAGGCGGCCATCACGGTCCATCCGCCGGCGCTGCCGCCGCGGATGGCGATGCGGTCCGGGTCGGCCAGCCCCTCGGCGGCGAGCCAGCGGGCGGCCGCGACGGTGTCGGCGACATCGACCAGCCCCCACTGCCCCTTCAGCCGCTCCCGGTAGGCCCTGCCGTAGCCGGTGGAGCCGCCGTAGTTGACGTCGAGCACGCCGATCCCGCGCGAGGTGAGGAACGCCTTCTCCAGGTCGAGTGCGGTGCCGACGTGCCCGGTCGGCCCGCCGTGCACGAAGACCACGTAGGGGGCCGGTTCTTCGACCGTCTCGGCCGGGTTCGTCGGCGGGTAGAGGAAGGCGTGCACGGGGCCGTCCTCGCCGGGCAGCTCGACCGCCCGCGGTGCCGGCAGGTAGGCGGGGTCGGGCGGCGTCGCGCCGCCGTTGACCGCCTCGGCCCGTCCGCTCACCGTGTCGAACCGGACGATCGACCTGGCCGTGGCGGCGCCGTACGCCACGCCGATCAGGGACGTGCCGTCGGCGGCCAGCGCGGGCTCCCAGCCGCCGTAGCCGGTGGGGACGTCGGTGAGGACCCGCGTGCGCGGGTCCAGCAGCCCCAGCCGCAGGTCACCGCGCCCGTGCAGGACCGCGAGCCGGCCGTCGTCGAGGATCGTGTACGGCAGGCCGCCGAGGTACCACAGGGGCCAGGCGAACTCCTCCTCGATCGGGCACAGCGGCCGCGGCGGGCCGCCCTGGAGGCCGAGCTCGTACAGGTTCCACCAGCCGGACCGGTCGGAGATCAGGTAGAGGCTTTCGTGGTCCTTCCACTGGGGCGCCAGGACCGACTCCGACGTGCCGCCCTGGATCGGCCAGGACAGGCCGTCGGACAGGCGGGTGAGGCGCAGCTCGGTGCCGTCCCACGGCATGCGCGGGTGGTCCCAGCAGACGTAGGCGAGGTGCCGGCCGTCGGGGGAGACAGTGGGGAAGGCGTAGAAGTCGTGGCCGGTGACGTGCTCGCGGGGCCGGCCGCCGCTCAGCGGGACGGACACGATCGCCCGTGAGATCTTGCCGTCGTCGGTGTGGTGCTCGCGTACGCACCAGACGTGCCCGTCGTGGACGAGGAGGTCGGCGTAGCGGGCGTTCTCGCCGTCCGGGGTGAGGGGAGTGATGGTGCCGTCGAGCAGGTAGAGGCGCTGGTCGGCCAGGTTGGCGAAGACGACGGCGCCGTCAGGGGTCACGGTGTAGGGACGGCCGCCGTACTCGTGCACGCGGGTGCGGGCGCACCAGGGGGCGGGCAGCAGCTCGCGGCGGGTGCCGTCGGCGACGCGATGGACGATGGTGGTCCGGCCGCCCTCTTCTGGACGGTCCTCCGTCCACCACGCCTGCCCGTCGCGCGCGCTGGGCCAGCCCGCGCGGACCCCCGCGCGGGCGACCTGGGTCGTGGAGATGGGCGAGAGCCACGAAGCGGCGGGCATAACCGAATCCTGCCGGAAATCCCCGCCGCTGTGTGCCGGTTGATCCACGCCGTCTCTAGTCGGTGCTGTCCAGCCCGCCGCCGGACCGCAGGCCGATGGCCTCCGCGCCGGGAGGCGCGACCGGCTTGGCCGAGGTCTTGCGGCTGCGCCGGCTACGCCGTTCGAGCAGGTTGGCCAGGTAGCTCAGCGCCATGTTCAGCATCACGTAGATGATGCCGATGACGATCGCCGCCGGGATCAGCGAGCCGAAGTGGACCGCCGGAAGGATCTTGAACCCGACGTTGAGCAGGTCCACGTAGGCGATGATGTAGCCGAGGGCGGTGTCCTTCAGCAGCACCACGAGCTGGCTGACGATCGCCGGCATCATCGCGGTGACCGCCTGCGGCAGCAGCACCATGCGCATCACCTGGTTCTTGCGCATGCCGATGGCGAAGGCCGCTTCGGACTGCCCCTTGGCCACCGAGTGCACGCCCGCCCTGACGACCTCGGCCAGCACTGAGCCGTTGTAGAGGGTCAGGCCGAGCACCACGGCGATGAAGGCGTAGTCGCCGCCGCCGAACATGGTCGGCGCCAGGTAGAAGATGAAGAAGATCAGCAGCAGCAGCGGGATGGCCCTGAAGACCTCGACCACCAGGCCCGCCGGGACGCGGATCCAGGCGTGGTCGGACAGCCGTGCCAGGCCGAAGATCGCGCCGAAGGCCAGCGCGAGCACCGCGGCCGCCCCTGCGGCCTTCAGCGTGCCGACCAGGCCCGGGATGATGTAGTGCTCCCAGGTGTCGGCCAGCAGGAACGGCTCCCAGATCTTGCCTTCCCACTGCCCCTTGGCGTCGAAGCCGCGGTAGACCCAGAACAGGGCGGCCGCCACCGCCACGGCGCTGAGCAGCGTGAGCAGGTGGTTGCGCACCCGCCCGCGCGGTCCGGGAGCGTCGAACAGAACGGAGGTCATCGGGCCACCGCCAGGCGTCGGGCCAACCAGCCGGTGAAGTAGCCGATGGGCATGGTCAGGGCCATGAAGGCCAGGATGAGCCCGATGAAGATCGGGATCGACGCGCCGGTGGTGTCGAAGGTGATCTTCATGACGGCCGCGGCGTCGGCGAGATACCCGCCGGCGGTCGCCACCGTGGTGTTCTTGATCATGGCGATCATCACGCTGCCGAGCGGCGCGATGACGGCGCGGAACGCCTGCGGCAGGATGATCAGCGACAGGGACTGCATGAACGTCAGCCCGATCGCCCTGGCCGCCTCGGCCTGGCCGAGGGGAACGGTGTTGATGCCCGCGCGCAGACCCTCGCACACGAAGGAGGCCGTGTAGAGCGACAGGCCCATCGCGACGATCCAGAAGGAGTTGGTCCTGGGCGTCTCGGAGAAGATCAGGCCGAGCTGGTCGCTGAGGCCGAGCGCGGAGAAGGCCAGCACCAGTGTCAGGGGGGTGTTACGCACCACGTTGACGTAGAAGGTGGCCGCCGCGCGCAGCACCGGGGTGGGGGAGACCCTCATCGCCACCAGGATCGTGCCGAGAATGAGGGAAGCGACCGCGGCCACGAGGGAGAGCTTGACGTTCTCCAAAAAGCCTTCCGCGAGGTCGGGCGCGTACTTGATCAGTTCGTCCATCGTGCTCCACCGCATAGGACGGCGGCGGCCGGATCCCGGCCGCCGCCTCTGATGTGACTAGCTGCAGCCCTCGGCGGGCGGCGCTGCCTCGGACAGCTTCAGTCCTTCGATGCCGCCGAACCACTTGTCCAGCAGGGTCTTCATGGTGCCGTTGTCCCACAGCTTCTTCACCGCGGTGTTGACGGCCTCACACGTCTTGGTGTCGCCCTTCTTCAGGCCGATGCCGTACTTCTCGTCCGTGAAGCCCTGGCCCAGCACCTTGAAGTTGCCACCGGCCTGCTTGGCGAAGCCCGCCAGGATCAGGTCGTCGGTGGTGACCGCGTCGAGGTTGCTGCCGCCCAGCTTCTGGATGCACTCGGAGTAGTTGGCGGCGTCGACGGTGGTGGCGTCAAGGTCGAGCTCGCCGTCCGGCGGCGGGTCGGTGATCCGCTTGTAGGAGTTGGAGCCCGCGGCCTTGCAGATCTTCTTGCCCGTGAGGTCCTTCGGGGCGGCGATCGAGGTGTCGTCCTTGCGGACCATCACGTCCTGGTGCGCGAGAACGTAGGGGCCGCCGAAGGTGACCTTCTGCTTGCGCTCCTCGGTGATGGAGTAAGTGGCGAAGATGATGTCCACCGTGCCGTTCTGCAGGAACGGCTCGCGGTTGGACGAGGCAGATTCCTTCCACTCGATCTGCACGTCCTTGCCGCCGTTGACCTCCTTGAGCACGGCCTTGGCGACGTCAACGTCGAAGCCCTCCGGGTTCGCACCCACCTTCAGGCCCAAGCTCGGCTGGTCCCACTTGGTGCCGACGACGACGGTGCCGCCGCCGCTGATCTTGTCGGCCACGGTGGCGTAGGTCTCCCCGCCACCGCCACAGGCGCTCAACCCGGCGGCGAGGGCCGCCATGGAGAACACCGCTCCCACTCGACGCATGTGCATGTTTACCTGCCTCTTCATGTCAGTGCGTGAGGATCTTCGAAAGGAAGTCACGCGCCCGCTCGGTCTGCGCGTTGGTGAAGAACTCGTCAGGTGTGTTCTCTTCGACGATCTGCCCGTCGGCCATGAACACCACCCGATTGGCGGCTCTACGGGCGAAGCCCATCTCATGCGTGACGACCATCATCGTCATTCCGTCACGAGCCAGCCCGATCATGACATCGAGCACCTCCTGCACCATCTCGGGGTCCAGTGCCGAGGTCGGCTCGTCGAACAGGATCATCTTCGGGTCCATGGCCAGCGCTCGGGCGATCGCCACCCGCTGTTGCTGGCCGCCCGAGAGCTGGGCAGGGTATTTGTCCGCCTGTGCCGCGATGCCGACCCGCTCGAGCAGCTCCATCGCCCGGGTGTCCGCCTCGGCCCTGGCCTGGCGGCGCACCTTGGTGGGGCCGAGGGTGACGTTCTCCCGAATCGTCTTGTGCGCGAACAGGTTGAACGACTGGAACACCATGCCGACCTCGGACCGAAGCCTGGCCAGTCCCTTGCCCTCCTCGGGCAGCACCTGACCGTCGAAGATGATCTTCCCGCCGTCGATCGTCTCCAGCCGGTTGATCGTCCGGCAGAGCGTGGACTTCCCGCCGCCGGAAGGACCGATGACGACCAGCACCTCGCCACGAGAGACGGTCAAGTTGATGTCCTTCAGGACGTGCAATGCCCCGAAGTGCTTGTTGACGTTCTCCATCTGCACGAGTGGAGTTACGTCACCGTTCTCCGTCATGGACCCAAACGGTAGAGGTAGGAAGGACGCTGGTCACTAACTGTGGGGTACCGATCCGATCACATCGTGCCGTCAAGCTGGACTTTTAGCCTCTCACGGCTGTCCCGAGCCGTAAACCGACTACCCTTGAACATGCCATGACTTTGACCCAGGAGAGCGCCCGCACCTACGAAGTGCGCACATACGGGTGCCAGATGAACGTCCACGACTCCGAGCGGCTGTCGGGCCTGCTGGAGGACGCCGGTTACGTGCCCGCGCCCGATGGCGCGGACGCCGACGTGGTCGTGTTCAACACCTGCGCCGTCCGGGAGAATGCCGACAACCGCCTCTACGGCAACCTCGGCCATCTGCGGCCCGCCAAGATGAGCAACCCGCGCATGCAGATCGCCGTGGGCGGCTGCCTGGCCCAGAAGGACCAGGGCGAGATCGTCCGCAAGGCGCCGTGGGTGGACGTGGTCTTCGGCACCCACAACATCGGCTCCCTGCCCGTGCTGCTGGAGCGCGCCCGCATCGAGGGCGAGGCGCAGGTCGAGCTGAAGGAGTCGCTCGAGGTCTTCCCCTCGACGCTGCCCACCAAGCGCGAGTCCGCCTACGCCGCCTGGGTCGCGATCTCCGTCGGCTGCAACAACACCTGCACCTTCTGCATCGTGCCGTCGCTGCGCGGCAAGGAGAAGGACCGGCGCCCCGGTGAGGTGTTGGCCGAGGTCGAGACCCTCGTCGGCCAGGGCGTCCTCGAAGTCACCCTGCTCGGCCAGAACGTCAACACCTACGGCGTCGAGTTCGGCGACCGGCTGGCGTTCGGCAAGCTGCTGCGCGCCTGCGGCGCCGTCGAGGGCCTGGAGCGGGTCCGTTTCACCTCCCCGCACCCGGCCGCCTTCACCGACGACGTCATCGCCGCCATGGCCGAGACGCCCAACGTCATGCACCAGCTGCACATGCCGCTGCAGTCGGGCTCGGACCGGGTGCTCAAGGCGATGCGCCGCTCCTACCGCGCCGAGCGCTACCTCGGCATCATCGAGCGCGTCCGCGCGGCCATGCCCGACGCGGCCATCTCCACCGACATCATCGTCGGCTTCCCCGGCGAGACTGAGGAGGACTTCCAGGAGACCCTGGAGGTCGTACGACGCAGCCGCTTCGCCAACGCCTTCACCTTCCAGTACTCCATCCGTCAGGGCACCCCGGCCGCGACCATGGCGGACCAGGTGCCCAAGAAGGTCGTCCAGGAGCGTTACGAGCGCCTGGTCGCCCTGCAGGAGGAGATCTCCTGGGAGGAGAACAAGAAGCAGGTCGGCCGGACCCTGGAAGTGCTGGTCGCGGAGGGCGAGGGCCGCAAGGACGACGCCACCCGCCGCCTGTCGGGCCGCGCCGCCGACAACCGGCTCGTGCACTTCGCCGTGGGCGACGAGGTCCCGCGGCCCGGCGACATGGTGACGGTCGAGGTGACGTACGCGGCGCCGCACCACCTGGTGGCGGACGGGCCGGTGCGCGGCCTGCGCCGCACCCGGGCCGGCGACGCGTGGGAGTCACGGCAGGGCGCGCCCGCCGCGGGGCCCGGCGTCCTGCTGGGGATGCCCGCGATCGGCCGGCCCGCGCCTCTCCCGGCGGCGGACGGCTGCTCCGTACGCTGACCACCAGGCCGCTTACCAGGCTGAGCCCGCCACCTGCCTCGTGGTGGCGTTGAGGCGGTTCCAGAGGTTGACCGTGGCGATGGCGGTGATCAGGGCGGCGAGCTCCTGCTCCGAGTAGAGGTCGGCGGCCTCGTCCCACACCTCGTCCGGCACCGGGTCCGATCGGTCGGCCAGCCGGGTGACCGCCTCGGCCAGCGCCAGCGCGGCGCGTTCGGCGTCGTTGAAGTACGGGGTGTCCCGCCAGGCGGCCACCGCGAAGACGCGTTCGTCGCTCTCGCCCGCCTGCCGCAGCTCCTTGGCGTGCATGTCCACGCAGACGCCGCAGCCGTTGATCTGGCTGCTGCGCAGGTGGACCAGGTAGAGGGTGGTCGCCGGCACCCCGGCCTGCTCGGTGGCCTTGGCCAGCGAGGTCAGCGCCTGCAGGGCGCCGGGCAGGACCATGGCCGGGTTCTTCATACGCGCGTTCACGATTCGGTTCCTTCCGTCGTCAGTGCGGTCTCACTCCTGATGACGGATGCCGGCCGGATGAGGTGACCGGATCTCACCGCGCATTCACGTACGTCATCGGCGAAGGCCGTCGAGCAGCCGGTTGCAGTAGTCGGACCGGAAGTCCTGGAACGTGGCGCACGGGTTCGGCCCCGCCGGGACGGTGGCGCGAGGCGCCGGGACAGTGGCGCGAGGCGCCGGGACGGTCGGCTCAGGGACCGGCTTAGGGGCGGCGGGTTCGGGTGCGGCGGGTTCAGGGGCGGCGGGTTCCGGGACAGCGGGTTCGCGGGCCGCTGTGATCAGCGGGGAGGGCCGCGCGTCCGGGGTGGCCGCCCGTGCCGGGGCAGGCGTGCCGGTCCGCGGCGCCGGCGAGCCGGCGTCGCGGGTGGGAGCCGGGAGTACGCGCACCCAGCCGGGGGCGACGGTGCCCGGGGCAGAGGAGCGGGAGGGGCGGTGGGCGGGGACAGAGCTCGCTCGCGCCGTGAGCCTGGAGGATGGGCTCGAAACCGGCGTTGACCAAGGAGAATGCGACGGCGTTCTTGATCCATGGAAAAGCGCGTTTTCCTGATCGAATTCGGGAGCGCTTTTCCGTACCGGGTTTCGAGGACCAGTGAACGCCAGGAGAATTCCGAGTCCCGCGATGGCCAGGACCGTGGCGACGCCCGCCGCAGGTGCGAACCGGTTGTAGCTACCTGGGCGAATAGCTCGAAGGGGGGACAAGTCGTGATTCCTTCGTGATTGGTGCGCGAGCATTCCACTGTTGCGGCTAGTGTGGTCCATCGCCCGCGGAAGCCGGAGAGCTTTCCCGATACGACCGCAGGAGCTGTAGGCCATGCAAGATCCGACCGAGCCGGATCGTCAGGACATCCTCGACGGACCGGGCGACCATCGCAGGTCCGGCAGAAACCCCAAAAAGATCGTCGCCATCGCGGCATCCGTCCTCGTGGCCGCACTGGCCGTGGGTGGCGTCAGCTACGTGATGGTCAGCGGCGGCGACACCCCCGTACAGATGAGCCAGCAGGCGCCTCCGGGCGATCAGGCGCCTCCCGCCGAGCAGGAGGCCCCGGACGAGAAGACCTCGAAGGGCGACGACGCTCCTTCCAAGGAAACGGCCGAGGGCACCGCCGACGACGGAGTCGGCGACACCACCGACGACCTCGGTGACACGGCCGACACCGGTACCGCTGACACACCCGGCACAGGCGACACCGCTGACAGGGCGTCGACCGACACGGGCTCCGCGGGCACAGACGCGCGCGACAGGGACGAGTCTGACACCGGCGACAAGCCGGCGAAGAAGCCCACGACGAGCCCGTCCAAGCCGGCACCGGAGGACGCCGCCGACACCCCGGCGGACGGCCCGGCCGGCGCCGTCACCGGCCAGTGCGCCAAGAGCGGCTGCTGACCCACCCCCAAGGCGGAGCAGCGCGGGGCCCGATCCGTGCTGACCCACCCCCACGGTTGTGGCACACGGTCCGTCACCCTTCGGTCCGGGAGCCGCGCCACCCACCTCAGGCCGCGTGACTCACTCCTCAGGCACCCTCAAGCCACGGTGAATCACAGCGGCCGCCACCTCCGAGCCCCTCAGGCACGCGCGATCCACCGGGTTCCGTCACCCTCCGGCACCCGTACACCGCGTGATTCACGCGTCCGTCGCTCTCCGGCACCGCGGACCGCGCGATTCACGCGTCCGTAGGACCGTGTGGCCTGAAGTGGTCAGCCTTTATTCGCTGTTATTGGACCTGCGTGCCAGGCCACCCCGTCCCTAAGATCAGCGGGTATGACGACTGACACAGCAGCAGTAGCCGTGCTGCGTGCGCTGCACGTGCCCGGCAAGCCCTTGATCCTGCCCAACGCCTGGGACGCCGCCTCCGCGGTGGCCGTACGCGAGGCGGGGTTCGCGGCGGTCGCCACCGGAAGTGCGGCCGTCGCCCGGGTGCTCGGCTACGAGGACCACGAAGCCACCCCGGTGGCCGAGATGCTGGCCGCCGTCGCACGCGTCGTCAGGGTCGTCGACGTGCCGGTGACCGCCGACATGGAGCGCGGCTACGGTCTCGATCCCGCCGAACTGGTCGAGCGGTTGCTCGGCACGGGAGCGGTGGGCTGCAACCTGGAGGACTCCGACCCCCGCTCCGGCGAGTTGATCGAGGCCGAGCGTCAGGCCGCGTTCCTGGCCGAGGTGCGGGCCGCGGCCGGGCAGGAGCTGGTGATCAACGCCAGGATCGACGCCTACATCAGAGGCGAGTCGGACCCCGACCGCGCCCGTGCCGAGGCCGTGCACCGGGCGCGCAGCTACCTGGCGGCCGGAGCCGACTGCGTGTACCCGATCGGGCTCGCGGACGAGGCCGGTATCAAGGCCCTGGTCGGCGAGGTGGGAGGGCCGGTCAACATCCTCTTCGCCCCCGGTACGCCGAGCCTGGAACGGCTGGCCGAGCTGGGGGTGGCCCGAGTGAGCTACGGCCACGGCCTGCACGAGGCGGCGCACGGCTACGCCACCAGAATGATCCAGGCCGTCAGCGAAGGACGCGACCCCTACCAGCTCCACTAGCCGCGAAGGGCGAAGGGCGAAGGGCGAAGGGCCTGGGGCGGTGGGGGCGGGAGGGCCGTCGCTACGCTGTCGGCTGTGCTTGTCGCCGCGGCCGTCTGCCCGCACACCCCGCTGCTCGTCCCCGCCCTGGCCGGCGCCGCCCAGGCCGAGCTGGACGAGCTCCGCTCCGCCTGCCGCACCGCGGTCGCCGCGCTCCGCGACACGAGTCCTGACCTGCTGGTCGTCGTGGGCGGCGCGGGTCTCACCGGACGGTACGGCGCGCAGGCGGCGGGTTCGCTGCGCCCGTGGGGCGTGGCCGTCAGGGTCGGCCGGGGCGAGCCGGTGCTGCCCCTGTCGCTGACGGTCGGGCGCTGGCTCCTGGAGAGCGGCCTGGAAGACGGCCCCGGCGCGGTCGCCTTCCAGGCGGTGGCCTCGGCCGCCGAGCCCGAGGACTGCCTGGCGCTCGGTGCGAAGCTGGCGGGCGAGGGCAGGGTGGCGCTGCTGGTGATGGCCGACGGATCGGCCTGCCTGACCCCGAGGGCCCCGGGGCACCACGACCCGGCGGCTCGCCCGTACAACGACCTGCTCGTGCGCGCGGTCGCCGGAGCGGACGGGGAAGCGCTCGCGGCCCTGGACGCGGCCGAGGCCGACCGGCTGTGGGTCGGCGGGCGGGCGGCGCTGCAGGTGCTGGCGGGCGCGGCGAGCGGCGGGGAGTTCGCGGGCCGGGTGCTCGCCGAGGCGGCGCCCTACGGGGTGGGGTATTTCGCCGGGCTCTGGGAGCGGCATCCGCACTCCGCCGAGGCGGCGCGCTTGTAGCGTAGGGCCGAGAGCAAGGCATCCACGCTGGGAGCACGCCGCATGCGCTGGCAGGTCCACTCCGAAGAAGCCCTCTACACCGACCGCTGGCTCGACGTCCGGGTCGCCGACGTGGAGCTGCCCGACGGCACGCGCCTGGACCATCGCCTGATCCGGACCGCGCCGGGAGCGGGTGCGGTGGTCACCGATGACCGGGGCCGGGTGCTGCTGCTCTGGCGGCACCGCTTCATCACCGACTCGTGGGGCTGGGAGATCCCCATCGGCAAGATCGAAGAGGGGGAGGAGCCAGCGGCCGCCGCGGCTCGGGAGACCGAGGAGGAGACCGGCTGGCGGCCGGGCCCGTTGCGGCCGCTGCTGTACACGCAGCCGACCAACGGCCTGTCCGACTCGGCGCACCACATCTTCCGCGCCGACGGCGCCATCCGCATCGGTCCGCCCACCGACCCCTGGGAGGCCGAAAGGGTCGCATGGGTGCCGCTCGCGGACATCCGCGGGCTCATCGACCGGCGCGACCTCGTCTGCGGCACCAGCATGGCCGCCCTGCTCTACGTGGTCAGTGACGGCGGCGGGGCACCGGGATCCGCATGAGGTCCCTGGCCAGGGTGACGTCCCCGTCGTAGGTGCGCCGTACCTCTTCCAGGAAGGCCGGTTCGTGGGCGAAACCGTACCTCTCGGAGAAGTGCGTCAGGACGAGGTGCCGTACGCCCGCGTCGGCGGCGACGAGGCCGGCCTCGAACGCCGTCAGGTGGCCGTACTCCTTGGCCAGCGGCCCTTCGGAGGACAGGAACGTGGCCTCGATGATCAGCAGGTCGACGCCGGAGGCGAGCTCGAAGGCGGTGTCGCACAGGCGGGTGTCCATGATGAAGGCGGCGGACTGGCCGGGCCTCGGGACGCTGCACTGGGCGAGCGTGACGCCGCGCACGGAGCCGGAGCGCTGGAGCTCGCCCACGTCGGGGCCGCGGATGCCGTGCGCCGCCAGCTTCTCGGGAAGCATGCGGGTGCCGGCGGGCTCCTGGACGCGGTAGCCGTACGACTCGACGGGGTGTGACAGGCGGCGCGCGGTGAGCGGGCCGACGGCGGCGAGCGGGCCCGCGACCGGGTGCTCCTCGATGACGTCGGTGTCGGCGAACGGGGCGGCGTGCCGGAGCCTGCGCCAGTAGGCCTCGCCGGAGGCGGGGAAGACGGCCCGGACCGGGTGCCGGACACGGTCGCGGGCGATGCGCTGGACCAGGCCGGGGACGCCGAGGCAGTGGTCGCCGTGGAAGTGCGTCACGCAGATCCAGTGCACGTCGTTGGCGCTCACCCCGGCGTGCAGCATCTGCCGCTGCGTCCCTTCGCCGGGGTCGAAGAGGTAGCCCTGACCGTCCCAGCGCAGCAGGTAGCCGTTGTGGTTGCGGTGCCGGGTGGGCACGGCGCTGGAGGTGCCGAGCACGACGAGTTCACGGGCCACGAGCGAGATGCTAGACGTTCAGGACGGATACCGGCGTTTCCCGACCCGCGGCGTACGATATGACTTTCCAGGAGATGCCAGGTGAGGATCTGATGACCACGGTCGCGTTCGCCGAGGTGCCGACCCCCGTCGGGCCGTTCGTGCTGGCCGTCACCGAGGACGGCCTGGTCGCCTCCGGCTGGGGCTCCGAGGCGGCGCTGCGCGAGCGCCTCCGCCTCCCCGAGGCGGCCGATCCGGGGCGCACCACCTCCGTGGTCGAGCAGCTCGACGCCTATTTCGCGGGCGAGTCCCGGCGTTTCACGACACCGATCGACTGGCGGCTCACCTCCGGCTCGCGCCGCAAGGTGCTGCAGACGCTGTACGAGATCCCGTACGGCACGGTCGTCACCTACGGGGAGCTGGCGGCCCGCAGCGGCACCGGAGTGCCCGCGCGGGGCATCGGCTCGATCATGGGCGGCAATCCGCTGCCCATCGTGGTGCCCTGCCATCGGGTGGTGGCGGGAAACGGGCTCGGCGGGTTCAGCGGCGGGGTGGGCGTGGAGACCAAGCGCTGGCTGCTGACCCATGAGGGCTACCTGCAGCCGACGCTGCTCGACCTCTGACCGGCTCGGGCACACCCGGAGCGTTGACACACTGGTCGGTGTGCGCAAGTCAGTGATCGCCGTCGTGGGTCCCACCGCGGCCGGGAAGTCGGACCTCGCCGTGGACCTCGCGCTCCGGCTGGGGGGCGAGTGCGTCAACGCCGATTCCATGCAGCTCTACCGCGGCATGGACATCGGCACCGCCAAGCTCACGCCCGCCGAGCAGCGAGGAGTCCCGCACCACCTGCTGGACGTCTGGGACGTGACGGTGACGGCCAGCGTGGCGGAGTACCAGCGGCTGGCCAGGGCCGTCATCGACGCCGTCGGCGTGCCCGTGCTGGTCGGCGGCAGCGGGCTGTACGTCCGGGCGGCGATCGACGACCTGGAGTTCCCCGGCACCGACCCGGAGATCAGGGCCAGGCTGGAGGCCGAGCTCGACGAGCGCGGGGCCGCGCCGCTGTACGACAGGCTGCGCGAGCTGGACCCGGCGGCGGCGGCGGCCATCCTGCCGAGCAACGGGCGCCGCATCGTGCGGGCGCTGGAGGTGATCGAGCACTCCGGCAGGCCGTTCTCGGCGACGATGCCGTCCTACGAGGCGCTCTACCCGAGCGTGCAGATCGGGCTGGAGGTGCCGAGGCCCGAGCTCGACCGGCGGATCGAGGTCAGGGTCGAGCGCATGTGGGCGGCCGGGCTGGTGGAGGAGGTGCGCCGCCTGCTCGGGCAGGGCCTGGCGGCGGGCCGCACCGCGAGCCGGGCGCTCGGCTACGCCCAGGTGATCCGCCATCTGACCGGGGAGTGGACCGAGGAGCAGGCCTTCGCCGAGACGGTCAGGCTGACCAGGAGGTTCGCGCGACGCCAGGAGTCGTGGTTCCGGCGCGACCCGCGCGTGTGCTGGCTGCCCTACGACGCCCCGGATCTGCTTGACCGGTCCCTGGCGCGGATAGCGGGCGACGCGTCGGCATAAAATTGTGCCATGCGCTTTCTCAAGGGGCACGGCACCGAGAACGACTTCGTCATCCTTCCCGATCTCGACGGCGAGCTGGACCTGCCGACGTCGCTGATCGCGAAGATCTGCGACAGGAGAGCCGGGATCGGCGCGGACGGCGTGCTCCGCGTGGTGCGCACCAAGCTGGCTCCAGAGGTGGCCGACCAGGCGGGCGACGCCCAGTGGTTCATGGACTACCGCAACTCCGACGGCGGCATGGCCGAGATGTGCGGCAACGGCTCCCGGGTCTTCGCCCGCTACCTGGTCGAGGCGGGCCTGGAGGCCCCCGGCGAGTTCGGCGTGGCCACCCGGGGCGGCACCAGGAAGGTGCGGGTCGAGGCCACCGGTGACGTCACCGTCGACATGGGCCTGCCGGTGGTGCGGGGCGAGAGCGTCACGAGCGTCGGCGGCCAGGAGTACCTCGGCCTGCACATCGACGTCGGCAATCCGCACCTGGCGTGCTCGATCGGCGACCCGGTCGTCCAGCTCGACCTCGGCCACCAGCCGAGCTTCGACCCGGGTGTCTTCCCCACGGGCGTCAACATCGAGCTGTTCAACGCGGTCGGCACCAGCCGGGCGGTGATGCGCGTCTACGAGCGGGGCTCGGGCGAGACCCGCTCCTGCGGCACCGGTGCGGTCGCCACGGCCGTGGCCGCGGCGGCGCTGTCCGGCGACACCACGGGCACCTGGACGGTGGACGTGCCCGGCGGCTCGCTCACCGTGATCCTCGACCACGACACCAGCTATCTGCGCGGCCCCGCGGTCATCGTCGCCTCCGGCGAGCTGACGCTTGCAGAATGATGTTCTCCTAGGGGATGCTGAGTTCACTTCCTGGACTGAGAGGGGTGGACATGGCTGATCCGCGGACCACGGCCGTCCGAGTCAAGGCGCCGATCGGGCAACTCGGCGGCGGTTTCATGATCTCCCGAGAGGCCAAGGCCCTCTGCGAGGAGCACGGTCTCGGCCCGCGCGAGCTCTACTTCCGCGGCCGGTGCGGCGTGCTCGGCGAGTGCGACGCCGACGTCGTCACCTCGGTCGCCGTCTTCTTCCCGTACGGGCACGTCGAGAAGAACTGGAACGGCGGCCGCAAGATGCCGGTCGAGCGGGCGGTCGAGCTCTACGCCGGGGCCTTGGCGGCATGGGGACGCCGCAGGCTCGGCGACCACGACGGCTGTGCCAGGATCGCCGAGCTGCTCGAACGGGTCGTACGACAGGCCTCGCCGATCGGCGCCCCGCTGTTCGCCGGATGGCGGGCCGTGCCCCTGCCCGGCGACCCGCCCGCGCGTGCCGCCCAGCTCATGCACGTCGTACGCGAACTGCGCGGTGGCCTGCACGCCAACGCGGTGATCGCCGCGGGCCTGCATCCCCTGCAGGCGACCCTCGCGGCCGACCACGACGCGACGCCCTTCGGGCAGGCGTCCGGTGAGATCGCCGCCAGGTTCTTCGAATGGCCGGAGCCCTATGCGAAGCCGGACCCCGACCTGATCGCACGCCGTGCGGCGGTCGAGGATGTCACCGATGATCTGATGGCTTCAGTATTTTCTCCCCTCAACAATGACGAATCGGACGAGCTCATCGAGCTTCTGCGTTTTGGGCACGCTCGTTGACCTGGCAGACTGACGTCTCATGGACGTGGACATCTGGGCCTGGGTCGGCGAAACCCAGCAGCAGCTTTCTGAAGCGGGCAACGTTGGCCTCGCCATGGCGCTGGGAGACCTCCCCGCACAGGCCTACGAAGGGCGCTTCCCGCAGCTCGACGTGATGGCTCCGGCCATCTCGCAGCAGGCGGAGACCCTGGAGCAGCCGTGGCTGGAGTTCTACGCCCGCTACTGGCACCTGCTCGGCCGCATCGGCGACCGCGCGCAGGGCGCGGTCGCCGTCGGGGACGCCGAGCAGCTGCTCGCGTTCGCTCAGCGCGAAGAGGTGCGCTCCTGCCCGGCCGCGCCGGCCGCGGTGGAGGCGCTCGCCCTCGTCTGGGCCAACACCGACGGCCCCGGCTACGCCGCGCAGCGCCTGGAGACCGTCGGCGCCGCCATCGAGCAGCTCGAGCCGACCGACCCCGCCTACACCGGCCTGGTGACGCAGTATGTCGCGGCCCTGGTCGACGCCGGGCGTGCGGGCGAGGCCGTCACCTACGCCGAGTCCGCCGTCGAGCGGCTGCGCGCCGCCGGGCGCGAGGCCAGCTGGGAGCTGGGCGCCGAGAGCGCCCGCGCGCTGCTCGCCGCCGGCCGCGCCGAGGACGCGCTGACCGCGCTGCAGGCCGCGGGCGGCTTCCAGGCCGACGACCCGGTGGCCAAGGAGCACCGCGACGGCGTCCGCCGCGCGCTCATCCTGGCCACCCTCGGCCGCGTCGCCGAGGCCGTCGACGCGCTGCCCGACCTCGACGTGGTCGGCGAGCACCCGAGGGTGTTCGTCGAGTGGGCGCACGCCGTCAACAAGCTGAGCGACTCCTCCCAGATCACCAACACCTGGCAGCTCGGCCGCGTGCTGCGCCAGTGGGTCGACTACTTCGGCATGATGGGCGGCTACCGCTCCCGCGTCGAGCTCTCGCTGATCGCCGGCGAGCTGGCCATCGCCAGGCAGGGCGTGTGGCAGGCCCGGCTGCTGGCCGACCTGGCCGAGTCCGCCGCCGGGGAGCTGCGTGACGCCACCGGCGTCGCGGAGCGGATCGCCGAGCTGCGCGCCGCCGCCGACGCGACCACCGAGCCCCCGGCCCCCGGCCCCGTCGCGGAGCGCGTCGCCTACTTCGACGCCGCCGACGGCTACAACGCCGACCCCGAGCGCTGGGTCGGCTGGCTGGCCCCGCTGTCCGGCAAGGACATCGAGGCCACCCGCCGCCACACCACCACGATGGGCTTCCTGGGCTACCCGACGACCGGCGCCGACATCTACTGGAAGATGCTCGTCGACACCGGCGACATCGCCGCCGCCGACGCCGACGACATCGCCTACCTCACCACGCTGCTCATCGAGGCGCGTCAGGACGAGCGGCTGGAGCAGATGGCCGCGACCCTGCCCCACGACGCCAAGCACCTGGCGCTGGCCCGCCTGCACAGCGCCCGCGAGCGCTGGCCGGAGGCGCTCGACGAGGCCCAGCACGCGGTGGCCGCCGGAGCCGGGGTGGAGGCGCGCCGCCTCGTCGCGGGCGCCGCCCAGCAGATCGACGAGAACGCCAGGGGCGCCGCGGCGCTGCTGGAGGTGCTCGACGAGCTCACCGACGAAGACGTCTGGCGCATGATCGTCATGGCCACCGCCGCCGAGGACTGGGTGACCGTCCGCAAGGGCGCCGCCAAGCTCGGCATGCCGATCAAGTCCACCGAGGGGCCGATCGAGGAGGAGATGGGCCTCATCAGGCTCATCCTCCCCGCGCCCGACGGCGGTCAGCGTCAGGTGCTGTCCATCCGCACCGGCCCGGCCACCGCCAGGCTGGCGCTGCCGCAGCCGCGCGGCATGGACTACAACGCGGGCGACCTGGTCGTGTTCGACCCGCAGCTGCTGGAGCCGCTGCCGGAGGACCCCGAAGAGCAGCAGAACTTCGTGCCGCCCTTCGCCGCGGTGAGCATCCTGCGGCCCGGCGGCTACACCAGCTACTTCTTCGACGGCGCCGCGCCGAGCGACGAGGACTGGACCGAGTTCACCGAGGTCATGGCCGAGCGCGGCTGGCCGATGTGGGTCTACAGCGATGACAACTACCAGGTGACCCACCCGACGAGCGGCGAGCAGATCCCCGGTGTGTTCGGCTGGGTCGCGGTGCCGCCCAACGTCACCGCCGTCGAGGTCGACGCGCTGCTCGACGACGCCACCGAGCGCTGGTCCCACCCGCTGGCCTGGCTCGACCTGGCCCGCGAGGTCGACGTTGAGGTCGAGCGGCACGAGCGGATCGTCAAGGAGTACGGGCTCTAGTCTCCCGCCGTGCCCGGCCTCGCCGCCGGGCACGGCACTCCCGGTAGGCGGTGACATCCACCTGGCCTGATAGCTTTTGGCGCGATATTTCGGGACTTGGAGGCACAATGCAGGACATCGATAGGTTGGCCGCCGTGATCCGTGACGAGCGCCCGTGGGGTGCCTTCGAGCGCTACACCCTCAACGAGGTGTCCACGGTCAAGATCATCACCGTGTCACCGGGGCAGACGCTCAGCCTGCAGCGGCACGAGCACCGCGACGAGCTCTGGGTGGCCCTCGACCCCGGTTGCGTCTTCGAGGTCAACGGCGAGCGCCTGGAGCCGGCCGTCGGTGACCGGGTGCTGATCCGCGCGGGCCAGACCCACCGTCTCAGCTCCTCCGGCCCGGCCACCCGCATCCTTGAGGTCGCCTTCGGCCACTTCGACGAGGACGACATCGAGCGCCTCGAAGACTCCTACGGGCGTTCCTGACAGGGTCCCGTAGATTTCCGCGGGCGTTCCCCTTGGACGGCCGCCCGCGGTAGCACGCCCACGCCCGCGACGGGCGGCGATGCCCGATGCTCACCCTGGCATGGCCGCATACGCCGGCGGCGACCGGCCGCTCGGCCGTACGCCGCCGACCGGCTGCTCGGCGGCATGGCGTACGACGTCTCCCGCCGGCACATGCCCGCCTGGGCCGACTGGGCCGCCCGGGAGGACGGGTGGCGGCGGCCGGTGAAAGACAGACCTTGTTCGGAGGTCTCTGGGGCCTTATGTTCGTTGCGTAGTCCGGTGCGTGTTGCGTAATAAGGAACAACCGGAGGGCCCATGACAAGCCGGCCTCGTTTAGTGATCATCGGAGCCGGCATCGTCGGCTGTGCCCTGGCCGACGAGCTCACGGTCCGGGGGTGGACCGATGTCACCGTCGTCGACCAGGGGCCGCTCTTCGCCACCGGCGGTTCGAGCTCGCACGCCCCCGGCCTGGTGTTCCAGACGAACTCGTCCAAGACCATGACCGAGTTCGCCTCCTACACCGTGCGCAAGTACACCGAGCTCGGCTGCTTCGATCAGGTGGGCGGCCTGGAGGTCGCCACCACCCAGGAGCGGTGGCAGGACCTGCACCGCAAGCACGGCTGGGCCGAGTCCTGGGGCGTCGAGGGCGAGCTGGTGGACGCCGAGCGGTGCGCGGAGCTGTGGCCGCTGCTCGACCGGCGCCGGGTGCTCGGCGGGTTCCACGTGCCCACCGACGGGCTCGCGGCGGCCGTGAGCTGCTGCGAGGCGCAGGCCGGGCGGGCCGTCGAGCGGGGCGCCAGATTCCTGGCCGGACACACCGTGGTGGACGTCCAGCACAAGGGCGGCAGGGTCACCGGCGTGGCCGTGCGGACCGCCGCCGGCTACCGCGTCATCGAGGCGGACGTGGTCGTGTGCGCCGCCGGATTCTGGGGACCGGCGATCGGCGCGATGGCGGGGCTGACCGTGCCGCTGCAGCCGCTGGCCCACCAGTACGCCAAGTCCGGGCCGCTGGCCGGGCTCAGCAGCGGGCCCATCCTGCGCCACCAGGACCGCGACCTCTATTTCCGCCACCACGGCGACCGCGTCGGCGTCGGCTCCTACGCGCACCGGCCGATGCCGGTCGCCCAGCACGAGATCGGCCCCAAGGGCACGACGATGCCGTCGGTGCAGAAGTTCACCGAGGAGGACTTCGACCCCGCCTGGCGGGACGCCGGCGAGCTGCTGCCCGCGCTCAGGAAGTCCCGGTACGAAGACGGCATCAACGGGATCTTCTCCTTCACCTCCGACGGGTTCCCGCTGATCGGGGAGGCGCCGGAGCTCGACGGGTTCTGGGTGGCCGAGGCGGTCTGGGTCACCCACTCGGCCGGCGTCGCCAAGGCGGTGGCCGAGCTGCTGGTCGACGGGCACAGCGGCGTCGACCTGCACGAGTGCGAGCTGAACCGGTTCGAGCCGGTCCAGCTCGCCCCCGCCTTCGTCGAGGAGCGCGGCAAGCAGAACTTCGTCGAGGTCTACGACGTCATCCATCCGCTGCAGCCGATGGACTCGCCGCGGCCGATGCGTACCAGCCCCTTCTACGCGCGCCAGCTGGAGCTGGGCGGCCACTTCCTGGAGGCGGCCGGGTGGGAGCGGCCGCACTGGTTCGAGGCGAACGCGCCGCTGCTGGAGGATCTCGTACGGGAACGCGGCGGCGAGCCGGAGCCGCTGGTGGGAGCGGCGCGGCGGCAGGAGTGGGCCGCCCGCCACTGGTCGCCGATCGCCGCCGCGGAGTCGTACGCCACCCGGGAGAACGTGGCGCTCTACGACATGACGCCGCTCAAGCGGATCGAGGTCGGCGGGGCGCGGGCGGCGGCGTTCCTGCAGCGCCTGACCACCAACAACGTCGACAAGAAGCCTGGCTCGGTCACGTACACGCTGCTGCTCGACGCCAAGGGCGGCATCCGGTCGGACCTGACGGTGGCGCGGCTGGCGGAGGACCGGTTCCAGATCGGCGCGAACGGCAACCTGGACCTCGACTGGATCACCCGGCACGCGCCCGGCGGCGTGTACGTGCGCGACATCACGCCGGGCACCTGCTGCGTGGGCGTGTGGGGGCCGCGGGCCAGGGAGCTGGTCCAGCCGCTCACCGACCTGGACCTGTCGCACGAAGGCTTCCCCTATTTCACGTGTAAGAGCGGATATGTCGGCCAGGTGCCTGTGACGGCGATGCGGGTCTCGTACGTCGGCGAGCTGGGCTGGGAGCTCTACACCACCGCCGACCTGGGTCTGAAGCTGTGGGACACGCTCTGGGGGACCGGGCTGCCGATCGCCGGCGGCCGGGCCGCGTTCACCAGCCTCCGGGTGGAGAAGGGCTATCGGCTCTGGGGCGTCGACATGACGCCCGAGCACAACCCGTACGAGGCCGGGCTGGGCTTCGCGGTCAGGAAGGACAAGGACTTCGTCGGCCGCGACGCCCTGTCGGCGGAGGTCACCCGCAAGCTGGCGCCGCTGCTCAGCGCCGAGGTGGTCATGGGCAAGGAGCCGGTACGGCACCAGGGCCGCACGGTCGGCTACGTCACCAGCGCCGCCTACGGGCACACCATCGAGCGCCCGATCGCCTACGCCTGGCTGCCGATCGAGCTGGCCACCCCCGGGACACAACTGGATATTTCCTATTTCGGGCGGCGGGTTCCCGCCGAGGTCGCCGCCGAGCCGCTGTACGACCCCCAGATGGAGAAGATCCGCCGGTGACCCACCCCGACTTCCTCTGGCGCGACCCCGACCCGAAGCCCGCCTACGACGTGGTCATCGTCGGCGCCGGCGGGCACGGCCTGGCCACCGCCTACTACCTGGCGCGCAACCACGGCATCACCAACGTGGCCGTCCTGGAGAAAGGGTGGCTGGCCGGCGGGAACATGGCCCGCAACACCACGATCATCCGCTCCAACTACCTGTGGGACGAGAGCGCCGCCATCTACGAGCACTCCCTGAAACTGTGGGAAGGGCTCAGCGAGGAGCTCGACTACGACCTCCAGTTCAGCCAGCGCGGCGTGCTCAACCTCGCCCACAGCCTCGCCGACGTGCGCGAGGCCAGGCGGCGGGTCAACGCCAACCGGCTCAACGGCGTCGACGCCGAATGGCTCGACCCCGACGAGGTCAAGAAGTTCTGCCCGATCATCAACGTCTCCGACCGGGCCCGCTACCCGGTCATGGGCGCCACCCTGCAGCGGCGCGGCGGCATCGCCAAGCACGACCACGTGGCCTGGGCGCTGGCCCGCAAGGCAGACGCCTACGGCATCGACCTGATCCAGGGCTGTGAGGTGACCGGCTTCGAGATCACCGGCGGCAGGGTGACGGCGGTGGAGACCTCGCGCGGCAGGATCGCGGCGGGCAAGGTCGCGCTCGCCTCCGCCGGGCACACCTCCGTGCTGGCCGAGCAGGCCGGGATCCGGCTGCCGCTGCAGTCACACCCGCTGCAGGCGCTGGTGTCGGAGCTGCTGGAGCCGGTGCTCGACTGCGTGGTCATGTCCAACGCCGTGCACGTCTACGTCAGCCAGGCGCACAAGGGGGAGCTGGTGATGGGCGCGGGCATCGACTCCTACAACTCCTACGGCCAGCGTGGCGCCTTCCACGTCATCGAGGCGCAGATGGCGGCGGCGCTGGAGCTGTTCCCGCTGTTCAGCCGGGTACGGGTGCTGCGCACCTGGGCGGGCATCGTCGACGTGTCGCCCGACGCCTCGCCGATCATCGGCACCACCCCGGTGGAGGGTCTGTACGTGAACGCGGGCTGGGGCACCGGCGGTTTCAAGGCCACGCCGGGCGCGGGCTGGGTCTACGCCCACACGATCGCGCACGGCGAGCCGCATCCCCTGGCGGCACCGTTCGGGCTGGACAGGTTCACCACGGGGGCGCTCATCGACGAGCACGGCGCGGCGGCGGTGGCGCACTGATGCTGCTCATCGACTGCCCGCACTGCGGCCCCCGCGACGAGAACGAGTTCCACTACGGCGGCCAGGCCGGGATCGCCTACCCCGACACGCCGGGCGAGCTGACGGACGCCGAGTGGGCCGCGTACGTGTTCCTGCGCGACAACCCCAAAAGCTGGTTCAGGGAACGCTGGTTCCACACCCACGGCTGCCGCACCTGGTTCGTCGTGGAACGCCACACGGTCACCCATGAGATCCGTAGATCGCCCTGACTTTCGCGCCGTTGTAGGAGTTTGCGATGACCCGTCTGCCTTCGGGTGGTTTGATCGATCGCTCGGTCACGCTCCCGTTCCACTTCGACGGCCGCCCGCTGCACGGGCATCCGGGTGACACGCTCGCCTCGGCCCTGCTGGCCGGCGGTGTGCGGGTCGTGGGGCACAGCGTGGACCTGGGCCGCCCGCGCGGGATCTTCTCCGCCGGGCCCGAGGAGCCGAACGCGCTGGTCCGCGTCGACGCCGACCCGATGCTCGCCGCCACCACCGTGGAGCTGCGCGCCGGGCTCCAGGCGTGGAGCCTGCGCGGCAGGGGCCGGGTGGATCCGGACGCCGTGGACGAGCGCCGCGCCGACAAGGGCTACCTGCACTGCGACGTGCTGGTGGTCGGCGGCGGCCCGGCCGGGCTCGCGGCCGCGCTGGCCGCGGGGGAGACCGGCGCGCGGGTGATCCTGCTGGACGACCAGCCGAGGCTCGGCGGCGACCTGCTGAGCAGCCGCGCCCTGCTGGACGGCGCGCCCGCGCTGGACTGGGTCGCCGCCGCGGAGAGCGGCCTGGCCGCGCTCCCGGAGGTCCGCGTCCTGGTCAGGACCACCGCCATCGGCTACTACGACCACAACTACCTGGTCGCCGTCGAACGCCGCCCCTCGGGCGAGCGCCTGTGGCACCTGCGCGCCCGCCGCGTCGTGCTCGCCACCGGCGCGCACGAGCGGTCGCTGCCCTTCCCGGGCAACGACCGGCCCGGCGTCATGCTCGCCTCCGCCGCCCGCGCCTACGTCAACAGGTACGGTGTACGGCCTGGCAGCCGCGCGGTCGTCTACGCCTGCGCCGACTCGGGGTACGAGGCCGCCCGCGACCTGGAGGCGGCCGGCGTGGAGATCGCCGCCATCGTCGACCCGCGCCCGCGGGGCCTGGCCGGAGCCCTGGCGGGCCGCACCGTCACCGGGACCACGGCCGACGCGGACGGCCTGCTCACCGGCGTCCGGCTGGGCGACCTGCACGTCGAGGCCGACCTCCTCGCGGTGGCCGGCGGCTGGAACCCGGCCGTGCACCTCTTCAGCCAGTCCCAGGGCAGGGTCACCTTCGACGACGCCCTCCAGGCCTTCGTCCCCGGTCCCTCCGCGCAGGCCGAGCAGTCGGCGGGCGCGTGCAGGGGCCTGTACGGCACCCGCGAGGCGATCGAGGACGGCCACACCGCAGGCGCGGCCGCCGCCCGCAACGCGCTCCGCCCGGCGGGCGACGGGGCCAGGCGTGAGATGGCTCGGTCCTTGGCTCAGGGCGGTTCCCGGGTGCCCACCAGCGACGAGCCGGCGCTGCGCCCGCCGGCCGTTCACTGGGGGGAGCTCGCGCCGGACCCCACGGCGTTCGTCGACCTTCAGCGAGACGTCACGGTCGCCGACCTGGCCAGGGCCGTGGGCGCCGGGATGCGCTCGGTCGAGCACGTCAAGCGCTTCACCACCGCCGGCACCGGCGCCGACCAGGGCAAGACCTCGGGCGCGCTGGTGACGGGAGTGATGTCCCAGCTGCTCGGCATCGCGCCGGGGCAGACGGGTACGACCACCTTCCGCCCGCCGTACCTGCCGGTGGCCTTCGGCACGCTGGCGGGCCGCGACCGGGGTGAGCTGTCCGACCCGGTCAGGACGACCGCACTGCACGGCGCGCACGTCGCCAGGGGAGCGGCGTTCGAGGACGTCGGCCAGTGGAAGCGGCCCTGGTACTTCCCGCTGGACGGCGAGACGATGGACGAGGCCGTGGCGCGGGAGTGCCGCGCGGCCCGCACCGGGGTGGCCGCGATGGACGCCTCCACCCTCGGCAAGATCGACATCCGGGGCCGTGACGCGGGCGTCTTCCTGGACCGCATCTACACCAACACGTACTCCACGCTCGCCGTCGGCGCCTGCCGCTACGGCCTGATGTGCACGGCCGACGGGATGGTCTTCGACGACGGGACCACCGCCAGGCTCGGCGAGAACCACTACCTCATGACCACCACCACCGGCAACGCGGCGGCGGTGCTCGACTGGCTGGAGGAGTGGCGGCAGACCGAATGGCCGGAGCTCGATGTACGCCTCACCTCCGTCACCGACCACTGGGCCACGGTGGCGATCGTCGGCCCACGAGCCCGCGCCGTACTCGCCGCCGTCGCGCCGGGCGCGCCGAGCCTGGCCTTCATGAGATGCGCGGAGACCGAGGTGCTCGGCGTGCCCGGCCGGGTGTTCAGGATCAGCTTCTCCGGCGAGCTGGCCTACGAGGTGAACGTGCCCTGGCAGTACGGCAGGTCGCTCTGGGAGAGCGTGCTGGCCCTGGGCGCGGTGCCTTACGGGACGGAGACCATGCACGTGCTGCGCGCCGAGAAGGGCTTCCCCATCGTCGGTCAGGAAACCGACGGCACCGTCACCCCGCAGGACCTCGGCATGTCGTGGATCGTCTCCCCCCGCAAGCCCGACTACGTCGGCAAGCGCTCGCACGCCCGCCCCGACACCATCCGCGACGGCCGCAAAACGTTGATCGGCCTCCTCCCCGACGACCCCACGGCCCCCCTCGTGGAGGGCGCCCAGCTCATCCCGTCCGCACCCCACCCCGAGCCGGCACCGGCGGCCCTGGATCAGGGGCCCGCACGGGGGGCGGGCACGGTGCGCATGCTCGGCCACGTGACCAGCGGTTACGCCAGCGCGGTGCTCGGCCGGACGTTCGGCCTCGCCCTGGCACGGGACGTGGCTCCGGGCGACCGGCTCACCGCCGTCTCCGGGTCCTCCGCCGTCGCGGTGACGGTCGTCGCGCCGGTCTTCTACGACCCGGAGAACACCCGCCGCGACGGCGACCCCGCTGTTCCCGCCTCCCTGGAAGACGCGCCGGTGCCCGCTCCGGGGGCCTGCCGCGCCGAGAGCCCGGCCGCCCACCTCGCCGATCGCTTCGCGGCGGCGAGTTCCGATGCCGTACGGCTCCGCGAGCTGCCCCCGACGCCCATGTGGGAGGTCCGGGGCGACGACCCCGGCGTCGGGCTACGGCTCGGCCCCGGCTGGTGGCTGGTGACGGGCCTCGCCGGCCAGGCCTTCGGCGGTGTTCCGGCCGGGACCGGCTGGGTGGACGTGTCGGGGCAGCGGACCGTGCTGGAGCTGGCGGGGCCGGGGGCTCTTGAGGTGCTGATCACCGGGTGCCCCCTCGACCTGCACCCCTCGGTGTTCACCGGTCACGCCCAGACGCTCCTGGCGAAGACGCCGGCGATTGTGGAGCGAGATGGCGGTACATACCGGATTTACGTGCGCTCTTCGTACGCCAACTACCTAGCCGAATGGCTACTTGACGCTCTTGGGCGGTAAAAGGCCCGCTGAGCGGAAATTGATATACCTAGACTTTGCAATCACGAGTCTGGGGGCGTAAGTGCGCGTACGTGTAGTTTTGGCCGGTTTAGTGACAGTGGTGGCGCTCGGAGGCTGTGGCGATCTGGAGGCGACGCTGCTTCCCGATCAGGACGCGGAGTCCGGCAAGGCCACTTCCGCCGACATCAAGGAAGCGCGCGAGAAGCTCGACGGGATCCCGGTGAAGGGCCGGGCGCCGAAGACCGGCTACGACCGGGACGAGTTCGGTCCCGCCTGGTCGGATGTGGACCGCAACGGCTGCGACACCCGCAACGACATCCTCAAGCGGGACCTGACCGAGGAGACGTTCAAGCCCGGCACCCACGACTGCATCGTGCTCACCGGCGTGCTCGACGACCCCTTCAGCGGCAGGACGATCGAGTTCGAGCGTGGACAGGACACCAGCAGCAAGGTCCAGATCGATCACGTGATCCCGCTGTCGGACGCCTGGCAGAAAGGCGCCCAGCAGTTGACGAAGACCGAGCGCAAGGAGTTCGCCAACGATCCCCTGAACCTTCTGGCCGTCGACGGCCCGCTCAACGGCCAGAAGGGCGACTCCGACGCGGCCACCTGGCTCCCGCCGCGCAAGGCCTACCGGTGCGAGTACATCGCGCGGCAGATCGAGGTGAAGGCGAAGTACGACCTGTGGGTCACCTCGGCGGAGAAGGAGGCCATGGCGGGCATCCTGTCCTCCTGCTGATCAGTCGTCGTCGCTGTCGTCGCTGTCCACGCGCTCGCTCTCCTGCTTGAGGAGCTTGCCCGTGGCCGCGTCGACGTCCAGCTCGTACTCTGTGTCGCCCTTGATCAGCTCGACCTCCCACACGTCGGGCTGGGTGGCGCGCCCGTCGAAGCCGACCTCGCGCACCCACGAGCCGGGCACCTGCTTCTGGGCGATCTGGATGGCCTGCTCGGCGCCCACCTTGGGGGCGGGCCGGTCGACGGCGGCGAAGGCGGCGGACCCGCCGGCCACGAGGGCCATGACACCGGCACTGGCAACGATGATCTTCGTAGTGATGTGCATGCCCCTACGAAACCCCGATCAGCGGTAACCGCGCGCTAAGGCCGGGTTAACACCACTTCCACGATGGCGCCGCCCGACGACGACACCGTCAGCCGGCCTCCCGAGGACTCGGCGGTACGGCGCGCGATGTCCAGGCCGAGCCCGGTCGAGCCGCCCGCGCTGTTGCCCCTCTCCAGCAGGGCGGGGTCGAAGCCGGCCCCCGTGTCGCTGACCACCAGCACGGCCCCCGAAGGATGCGGCGCGAGCCGTACGGAGAACGACACCCCCTCCGGGGTGTGCGCGAAGACGTTGCCGAGCAGCGCGTCCACGCAGGCGCCGAGGGCCTCGGCGCCGACCGCCACGGTCAGCTCCTCCTCCGGCAGGGCGACCGTGACCGTGCGTCCCTGGTCGTCGGCGAGCACCGACCAGAACCGCACCCGCTCACCCACCACGGCCGTCGCGTCGCAGGCGCCGCGCTCGGCCGAGCGCTGCCTGGCGTCGGTGATGACGGCGCTGACGGCCCGCTCCAGCGCGTCCACCCGGGCGCCCACCCTCGCCGCCTCCTCGGGGTCCCGGAGCGACTCGACGTCCAGCCTCAGGCCCGTCAGCGGTGTACGGAGCCGGTGCGACAGGTCCGCCACCGACTCCCGCTCGGCCGCCAGCAGGTCGCCGATCCGCCCGGCCAGATGGTTGAGCGCCAGGGCCACCGAGCGCACCTCCGGCGGCCCGCCGGGCTCGGCGCGCGCCTCCAGGTCGCCGCCCGCCAGCCGGTGGGAGACCCGGGCCAGGCCGTCGACCGGCCTGGTGACCGCCAGCGCCAGCCGGTCGGCCAGCGCGATGCCCAGCACCACCAGTGCCAGCCCGAGCACCAGCAGCGCCGCCCACGCCGCGCGTACGCCGCGCCGCAACTCGTCGTCGCCGACGAACACCCTGATCACCACGGTGCCCTGCGGAGACTGGACGGACGCCAGCACCTCCCTGCCGTCGTCGACCTCGGCGGTGACGCTGCGGCCCGTCGCGGCCAGCCGTACCGCCTCGGAGCGCTCGGCCGGGGCGCCCACCGTCCGCCCGTCCGGCAGGAACACCGTCACGGGACGCGACACCCGCTCCACGGCGAGCGGCAGGTCGGAGGTGCCGACCGCGAAGGCGACCGACTCGGCGGCGGTGGTGGCGCGGTTCATCGCGCCGTTCTCCGCCACGGCGCGGATCAGCAGCGCCATCGGCACCAGCAGCGCGATCAGCACCAGCGAGGTGGTGGCCGCCACCAGCAGCGCCAGCCAGCGCCTCATGACGGCCCGACCAGCTTCACCCCGACGCCCCGCACGGTGTGCAGGTAGCGCGGCTCCGAGGCGGTCTCGCCCAGTTTCCTGCGCAGCCACGACAGGTGGACGTCCACCGTCTTGTCGGCCCCGCCGTACGGGAGCTGCCACACCTCGGTCAGCAGCTGACGCTTGGTGATGACCTCTCCCGGGCGTGCGGCGAGGTAGTGCAGCACGTCGAACTCGCGTGGCGTCAGCTCCAGCTCCGTCCCGTCGAGCTCGGCCGTCCGCGCGCGCGGGTCCACGCGCAGCCCGCCCACCTGGAGCGGCTCCGGCGCGCTCTCGCCCGCCCGCCGCAGCACGGCCCTGATCCTCGCGTCCAGCTGGGCGGCGCTGTAGGGCTTGACCACGTAGTCGTCGGCGCCCGCGTCGAGCACCGGCACCATCTCGGCGTCGCCGTCGCGGGCGGTCGCCACGATCACCGGCACCTTGCTCACCGCGCGCAGCATCCGCAGCAGCTCGCCGCCGTCGAGGTCCGGCAGCCCCAGGTCGAGCACGATCAGATCAGGGTGGTCCTGTACGGCCAGCCGCAGCCCGTCCAGCGCCGTGGGGGAGGAGGACACGGCGTGGCCCAGCTCCCGCAGCCCCCGGCTCAGCGCCGTGCGGATCGCCACGTCGTCCTCGATGAGCAGGATGTCAGCCATATGAGGAAACCGTAGACGGTCACGGGCGATGCTCCGCGCCTCGTTATCGTCGCCTTAACCTGGCCTTAGCCGTACGTGGGGGAAGGTGACAGGGTGAAGCGACTCGTCCTGGCCTGGGTGGCCGCCGCGCTCGCCGCGACCGGTGCGGCCGTGGCGGCGCTCGGCCTGGTCAGCGGCGCACTGACCGGCACGTCCGGCCCGGTGCTGACCCAGGACGAGGCCCGAGCCGCCCTCGCCACCCTGCCACGCCCGACCTCGGCGTCCACCACCCCCGCAACGCCCGCCACGACCCCGCCGCCGACGGCGACCCCGAAGCCGGGCACGGCCGAAGGGGAGTTCGTCCGCACGCCGGGCGGCACGGTGATCGCCTCCTGCGCCGGCGGCCTGGTGACGCTGCGCTCGTGGAGCCCGGCCCAGGGCTACTCCGTGGACGGCGTCGAGCCGGGGCCGGGCCGAGAGGCCGAGGTGGAGTTCGAGGCGGACGAGGGCGAGGACGTGGAGCTCAAGCTCGGCTGCTCCGGCGACCGTCCCGTCAGGCTCGGGCCGTCCTGATCTCCACGGCGACCGCACGCTGATTCGGGGCCGGAAGCGGGTGTCAGCGGGCTCCGCGCACCTGCAGGGCGGCCAGCAACTCCTCAGACGCTCTGGTGATGGCCTCCACGGCACGGTCGAACGCCTCGGCGTTGTGCGCGGCGGGCGCCCGGAAGCCGGAGATCTTCCGGACATACTGCAGGGCCGCGGCTCGCACGTCGTCTTCGGTCACGTCCTCGGTGAAGGGCGGGCGCAGGGTCTTGATGCTTCGGCACATACCCCTAACGGTAATAGCCGATGCGCTGGCTTATCTCCAGTGCGCCTTGGGCCATGATCTCGCCCACCTCGGGCAGCCGCTGCGGCGTGAGCCGGTAGGAAGGGCCGGAGGCGCTGACCGCCGCCACCACCGAGCCGTCGCTGCCCATGATCGGCGCGGCCACCGCGTTCAGGCCCAGCTCCAGCTCCTCCACGGTGAAGGCCCAGCCGCGCCGCCTGATCTCCTCCAGCCCCAGCAACCTGGCGTCGGTGATGGTCATGGGGGTGAACCGCTCCAGCTCGTCGTGCAGCAGCAGCGCGCCGTAGGCCAGCAGCACCTTGCCGCTGGAGGTGGCGTGCGCGGGGGTGCGCTGGCCCACCCAGTTGTGGCCGCTGATCGCCGACGGCCCTCGCGCCTGGCTGATGTTGACCGCGTAGCCGTCCTGGGGCACCGCGACGTTGACGGTCTCGCCCACCTGTTTGGCCAGCCGCCGGCAGACGCGCCTGCTCTCCTTGGCCAGATCGAGCTGGGCCGTGGCGGCGCCCGCCAGCCGCACCACGCCGAATCCGAGCCGGTAGCGCCCGCGGTCACCGCTCTGCTCGACGAGCCCGCCCTGCTCCAGTGCGGCCAGCAGCCGGAAGGCCGTGGACTTGTGCACGTCTAGTTCGTTGGCCAGATCCGTCACCCGCGTCGCGCCCTCTCGGGCGAGTATCTCCAGAATCGCGATGGCCCTGTCGACTGATTGCACTGAGCTGTTGCTCATAGCGCAACACCATATCTGGCGAAGCGCCGCTTCTCAGCCCCCGCCGATCATCGGCCTGAGTTCCGCGCCGAACGCGTGCGCGATCTTCCGCATGCTCTCGGCCAGCTCGTCACGGTCCAGCGCGTCGATCCGGTCGGCCGGGCCGGACACCGACATGGCCGCCACCACCCGGTCCCCGTCGCGGACCGGCACGGCCAGGCAGTGCACGCCGAGCTCCTCCTCGCCCAGGTCCATGGCGTAGCCGTGGGCCCGCACCCGGTCCAGCTCGGCCATCATGGCGGGGCCGTCGGTGATCGTGTTGGGCGTGCGCCGGGGCATGCCGGTCCGCTCGAACACCGGCAGCGCCTCGCCGGCCGCCCGCCCGGCCAGCAGCACCTTGCCGACGGCCGTGCTGTGCGGCAGCACCCGCCTGCCGACCTCGGCGAACATGCGCAGCCTGCGCGGCGAGGGCACCTGCGCCACGTAGACGACGAAGTCGCCTTCGAGCACCGCCAGGTTCGCCGTCTCACCCGACAGCTCCACCATCTTGGTCAGGTACGGCTGCGCCCACACGGCCACCATGCTCTCGGCCACGCCGCCGAGCCGTACCAGGCCACCGCCCAGCGCGTAGCGCCGGTCGGACTCCTGACGCACGTAGCCGCGCGCCAGCAGGGTCCGCAGCAGCCGGTGGATGGTCCCGTACGGCAGCCCGGTCCTGGCGGCGATCTCCGACAGTCCCGCCTCGCCGCCGTGCTCGGCCAGCGCTTCGAGCACGTCGAGCGCCCGCTCGACCGACTGGACGCTCACAGGCTCACCCCGCGCAGCGAGGCGTCCAGCACCTCGGCGGTGTGCGCGACCTTGATGTCGCCGCCCGCGCGCCGCATCGCCGCGACGATCTGCATCGTGCAGCCCGGATTGGCCGACACCAGCAGCTCGGCGCCGGTCGAGCCGACCGACTCGGCCTTCCTGTCGCCCAGGTCGCGAGCCGCCTCCGGCTGGAAGATGTTGTAGGTGCCGGCCGAGCCGCAGCAGATCGCCGAGTCGGGCACCTCGCGCAGCTCCAGCCCCGGGATGCCGCGCAGCAGCTCGCGCGGCTGCGCCCGGACGCCCTGCGCGTGGGCCAGATGGCAGGCGTCGTGGTAGGCGACGGTGCGCGGCAGCGGGTGCCGCTCGGCCACCGGCCCCAGCTCGGCCAGGAACTCCGACAGGTCCAGCACCCGGAAGCCGGGCTCCTCGCCGAGCAGGTCGCCGTACTCCTTCATCGACGACCCGCAGCCGGCCGCGTTCACCACGACCGTGTCGACGCCTGCCTTGCGGAAGGTCCTGACCGTCCGGCGGGCCAGCCGCCTGGCCTGGTCCGCCCGCCCCGCGTGTACGCTCAGCGCGCCGCAGCAGCCCTGGCCCGCGGGGATCACCACGTCGCAGCCCTCCAGCGCGAGCACCCGCGCCGTGGCCGCGTTGACCTGCGGGAAGAACTCGCCCTGCACGCACCCCGTGAGCATGCCCACCACGGCCCTGCGCGCGCCCCTGGCCCGCACCACCCGCGGCAGCCGCTGCCGTCGCGGCACCGGCGGCGCCAGCCCGGCCATCGCGCCCAGGCTCGGATGGACCCGCTCCAGGAACGGCGCCATCCGCTCGGCGAGCCGCATCCCCGGCCGCAGCAGCCGCAGCCTGCGCGGATAGGGGAACAGGCCGAACACCAGGCCGCGCACCGCCCGCTCACGCGGGTCGCGCTCGTGCTCCCGCTCCACCACCTCCCTGGTCTGCTCGATCAGCCGGTCGTAGCGGACCCCGGACGGGCAGGCGGTCACGCACGCCATGCAGCCGAGGCAGGCGTCGAAGTGGCCCGCCATCTCCGGCGTCACCGGCGTGCCGCCGACATGCTGCCCCATCAGGTGGATGCGGCCGCGCGGGGAGTCCATCTCCTCGCCCCACAGCACGTACGTCGGGCACGTGGGCAGGCAGAACCCACAGTGCACGCAGTCGTTGATCAGCTCCGGGTCCATGTCAGATCCCTCCCACGAACCGGCCGGGGGACATCCTGCGCCCGGGATCGAAGCGTTCCTTCACCCGCCGCATCAGCGGCAGCGACCCGACGGCCCCCCACCGTTCCACACCTTCGTACGGCGTGGCCAGCACGGTCAGCCGGGCGCCGATGCCGTCCAGCCGGGCGCGCAGCGCGGCCACCGCCTCGGCGGTCTTCTCCTCGCCGGGGTCGTCCCACAGCTCCAGCCAGACCCGGCCCGCGACGGCGGAGCCGCGCAGCGAGAACCCGCTGTAGTGCACCGCGTCCAGCACCCGGGTCAGCTCGGCCGGCTCGAAGCGCACCTCGGCCAGGATGTCGTCGTGCTGGATCAGCCCCCACTGCGGCGGCGGCTCGTCCCTGACGTCCTTGACCACGTCCTTGACCACGCTGCCCATCCGGGCACGCAGCACCCGCGCCCGTTCCTCCGCGGCGGCCCCCTCGACCAGCACGGTCATCCAGATCGGCCCCTGCCCGTGCGGCCAGTCGAGCTCCACCGCGCTGGGCTCCTCCTGCGCGGCGGCGAGCATCGCGGCCAGCTCCCCGGCCTGGCACGGCTCCGCCGCGGCCACCTCCGGCGGCTCCACCACGGCCACGATCCAGCGGCGGTCCACGGGCAGCGGATGCAGCCGGAACGTGGCCTCGGCGATCACCCCGAGGGTGCCGAAGGAGCCGGTGAAGAGCTTGCCCAGGTCGTAGCCCGCGACGTTCTTGACCACCTTGCCGCCGGACTTGGCGATCGTCCCGTCGGGCAGCACGACGGTGATGCCGATGAGCAGGTCGCGGGCGGTGCCGTACCGGAAGGCGCGCGGGCCTGCCACGGCGGCGGCGAGCGTGCCGCCGACCGTGCCGCCCTCGGCGAACGGCGGGTCCAGCGCCAGCTCCTGCCCCCGCTCCGCGAGCGCCGCCGACAGCGCGTCCATCGTGACCCCGGCCTGCGCCCGCACCACCAGGTCGCCCGCCGCGTGCTCGACGATCTCGTTCATGCAGCACATGTCGAGCAGCACGTCGCACCGCTCGGGCGCGGGCCCCCAGTGCAGCTTGGTGCCGCCGCCCGCGGGCACGACCGCCAGATCGTGCTCGGCGCAGGCCCGCAGCACGGCCGACACCTCCTCGGCCGTCTCGGGCAGGGCCACCCACCGGGGGGTCACGCCGCACACGGCGTCGTCGGGACCGGCTTCCCTGAGCGTCACGCCGGTCCTCGCCAGCTCCCGCGGCGGCATCAGAACTGCTCCGCCCGTCCGGACTCCACCAGCGGATGCACGCCCTTGCGCACGCCCGGCACCTCGCCGCAGAGCCGCGGGGTGGGGAACACCTTGCCCGGGTTGGACAGGCCGCGCGGATCGAAGGCGCACCGGACCAGCTGCATGGTGTCGAGATCCGCCTCGGAGAACATCTTCGGCATGTACTTCGCCTTGTCCACACCCACCCCGTGCTCTCCGGTGATCGAGCCGCCGTGCTCGATGCACAGATCCAGGATCGCGCCCGAGACCGCCTCGGCCCGCTCGCCGGCCCCCGGCTCGGCGTCGTCGAACAGCACCAGCGGATGCAGGTTTCCGTCACCGGCGTGGAAGACGTTGGCCACCCTGATCCCGTACGCGGCCGAGAGCCGGTCGATCTCGGCCAGCACCCGGGGCAGCGAGGTGCGCGGCACCACGCCGTCCTGCACGATGTAGGCGGGGCTGATCCGCCCGACGGCCGCGAACGCCGACTTGCGGCCCTTCCAGATCGCCGCCCGTTCCGCCGGATCGGCCGCCACCCGCAGCTCGAACGCGTCGGAGCAGATCTCCTCCAGCCGGGCGAACTGCCGCTCGACCTCGACCGCGGGCCCGTCCAGCTCCACGATCAGCACCGCGCCGGCGCCGGCCGGGTAGGCGCAGGCCACCGCCGCCTCGGCCGCCTCGATGGACAGGGCGTCCATCATCTCGATCGCGGCGGGCACGATGCCCGCGCCGATGATCGCCGACACGGCCTTGCCGCCCTGCTCGATGCTCTCGAAGGCGGCCAGCACCGTGGTGACCGCCTGCGGCGCGCGGCTCAGCCGTACAGTGATCTTGGTCGCGATGCCCAGCGTGCCCTCGGAGCCGACGAACGCGCCCAAAAGGTCGTAGCCGGGGTCCATCCGGTCGAGCGTCACCAGGTCGCCGTCGGGTGTGACGATCTCGCAGGCTTCGACGTGGTTGACGGTGAAGCCGTACTTCAGGCAGTGGGCGCCGCCGGAGTTCTCCGCCACGTTGCCGCCGATGGAGCAGATCTGCTGGCTGGAGGGGTCGGGCGCGTAGTAGTAGCCCTCGTGGCGCACCGCCTCGGTGATCGCCAGGTTGGTGACGCCCGGCTCCACCACCGCCCGGCGGTTGGGCAGGTCCACCTCCAGGACGCGGCGCATCCTGGAGGTGACGATCAGCACGCCGTCCTCGCGCGGCAGCGCCCCGCCGGACAGGCCGGTGCCGGACCCGCGGGCCACGAACGGCACCGCGAAGTCATTGCAGAGCACGACCACCCGCGCGACCTGCTCCGCGGTCTCCGGCAGCACGACCACGCCGGGCGTGGCCCGATGGTAGGTGAGTCCGTCACATTCATAGGTACGCAACCGCACCGGGTCTGTGATCACCGACTCGGCGGGCAGCGCGCCACGCAGTGCCTCGATCAGCGTGTCCAGCATGACGCCTCCCGCATGCTCGCCCTATATACGTAAATATATGGCGACACTTACGGCATGCGGGCGTAGGCCGGAAGCGTCAGGAACTCGGCGAAGTCGTCGTCCAGCGCCACCTCCTTGAACAGCGCCGTCGCCTGGCCGTACAGCTCCTCGTCGTAACCCGGCTCGGCCGCGATCCCCGCCAGCTCCTCCGCGATGATCCGCTCGACCAGCTCCTTGGTCACCGGCGCGCCGGTGTCGGCGAGCGTGATGCCGTTGTGGATCCACTGCCAGATCTGCGACCGGGAGATCTCCGCCGTGGCCGCGTCCTCCATCAGGTTGTGGATCGCCACCGCGCCGAGCCCGCCCATCCAGGCGGCCAGGTAGCGCAGCGCCACGTCCACGTTGTTGCGCAGCCCGGTCTCGGTGATGTCGCCCGGCGTCTCGGAGACGGCCAGCAGGTCGGCGGCCGAGACGCTGACGTCCTCACGCAGCCGGTCGAGCTGGTTCGGCCTGGAGCCGAGCACGCCGTCGAACACCTCCCGGCACACCGGAACCAGGTCCGGGTGGGCCACCCAGGACCCGTCGAAGCCGTCACCGGACTCGCGCGTCTTGTCCCCGCGCACCTTCTCCAGCGCCGTCGCGTTCACCTCGGGGTCGCGGCGCGACGGGATGAACGCCGCCATCCCGCCGATCGCGTGCGCGCCGCGCTTGTGACACGTACGCACCAGCAGCTCGGTGTAGGCGCGCATGAACGGCGCGGTCATCGTCACCGCGTTACGCTCCGGCAGCAGGAACTCGCGGCCACGGGTACGGAACTTCTTGATCACGCTGAACAGATAGTCCCAGCGGCCCGCGTTCAGCCCCGCCGAGTGGTCGCGCAGTTCGTAGAGGATCTCCTCCATCTCGAACGCCGCCGGGTAGGTCTCGATGAGCACGGTCGCCCTGATCGTGCCCTGCGGGATCCCCAGCAGCTCCTGCGCCCGGACGAACACCTCGTTCCACAGCCGCGCCTCCAGGTGCGACTCCAGCTTCGGCAGATAGAAGTAAGGTCCCCGGCCCTTGGCGATCTGCCGCTGGGCGCAGTGGAAGAAGTAGAGGGCGAAGTCGAACAGCGAGGCCGCCACCGGCCGCCCGTCCACCAGGGCGTGCTTCTCGTCCAGGTGCCAGCCGCGCGGCCGGACCACGATGGTGGCCAGCTCGGCGTCCGGCTTGAGCGCGTACGTCTTGCCGCCGCTCTCGAAGTCGATCGTCCGGTCGAGGGCGGCACGCAGGTTGAGGTGGCCGCTGACGCAGTTGGCCCACAGGGGGGAGTTGGCGTCCTCGAAGTCGGCCAGCCACACCTTGGCGCCGGAGTTGAGCGCGTTGATGGTCATCTTGCGGTCCACCGGGCCGGTGATCTCCACCCGGCGGTCCTCCAGGCCGGGAGCCGGCGGCGCGACGCGCCACTCGCCCTCCCTGACGGCCTTGGTCTCCGGCAGGAAGTCCAGCGTGCCGCCCGCCGACAGCTCCGCCTGCCTCGCCTGGCGCGCGTCGAGCAGCTCAAGGCGCCTGGCGCCGAACTCCCGCTGCAGAGCCGCCACGAAGTCCAGCGCCTCCGGCGTCAGGATCTCGTCGAACCGGTCGAGCATCTGGCCGGTGATCTCCATGGGCTCCTCGTCTCTTTTCCACTGGGTGGAAACCGAGTTTTGTATTATGGAAGTGAAGCTATGCCATGGGGGTTCGACGGGTCAAAGGCGGGGGTAACCCCGGGTGGTGTTCGGGGGCATCCCCGATGTGTGGAGGGCATAACACGGGCGATCATTCAAGGCATGAAGACGATCGCGATCGCGGGTGGACTCCTCGCATCCGCCGCACTCCTGTCGGGTTGCGGCCTCGCCGGCCTCGGCGGCCCGACCAACCAGGACACCGTCAGCTACGAGGTGACCGACAAGGTGGCCAAGCTCCACGTCAAGAGCGGGGCCGGCGACACCGTGATCACCGAGACGGACGGCAGCGCCATCCGCGTGGTCGAGACGCTCCAGTGGCGTGACAACAAGCCCAACGCCGAGCACTCGGTCGACGGCGACACGCTGTTCGTCAGGTACGACTGCGAGCAGGACTGGGGCAGCTGCAGCGTCAACTACAAGATCGAGATCCCCAAGGGGCTGGCGGTGGACGCCGACGCCGGATCGGGCGACATCACGCTCAGGTCCCTGACCGGCCCGCTCAACCTCACCGTGGGTTCCGGCGACGTGGACGCCTCCGGCCTGGCGGGCAAGAAGGTCTTCGCCGAGGCGGGATCGGGCAACATCGAGCTCAAGTACACCGCCGCGCCCGACAGCGCGGAGCTCGAGGCCGGCTCCGGTGACGTGACCCTGCACGTGCCCGACGGCGCCTACGACGTCAAGACCCAGGTGGGCTCCGGCGACACGAACGTGGCGGTCGACAAGGACCCGAACTCGCCGCGCAAGGTGTCGCTCACCACCGGCTCCGGGAATGTCAGCGTGATCGCGGGATAACCAGGTGATTACATCTGGGATGTCGTGTCACCATCGGGGAAGACACTGAGGTGTCCAGACGTTGCCTATTAGAGATGACACGAATGCACGAATACTCCGCGCTCGACGAGTTCGAGAACGGCGACATGGACCTCGAGGAGCGCCAGGCGCTGCGCCGCGTGGCGGGCCTCTCCACCGAACTCCAGGATGTCTCCGAGGTCGAATACCGCCAGCTGCGGCTCGAGCGGGTCGTCCTGGTAGGCGTCTGGACCTCCGGGACCATCACCGACGCCGAAAACTCACTCCAGGAGCTGCGGCTCCTGGCCGAGACCGCAGGCTCCCTGGTGCTCGAAGGCCTCATCCAGCGTCGCCAGTTCCCGGACCCCGCCACCTACATCGGCTCCGGCAAGGCGCTGGAGCTGCGTGACGTGGTCGAGACGACCGGCGCCGACACGGTGATCTGCGACGGCGAGCTGAGCCCCGGCCAGCTCCGCCAGCTCGAGGAGACGGTCAAGGTGAAGGTCATCGACCGCACCGCCCTGATCCTCGACATCTTCGCCCAGCACGCCAAGAGCCGCGAGGGCAAGGCCCAGGTCGAGCTGGCCCAGCTGCAGTACCTCATGCCGCGCCTGCGTGGCTGGGGTGGCAACCTGTCGCGCCAGGTCGGCGGTCGCGCCGCGGGCGGCGTCGGCATCGGCGGCCGTGGCCCCGGTGAGACCAAGATCGAGCTGGACCGTCGGCGCATCCGCGAGCGGATGGCCAAGCTGCGCCGCCAGATCAAGGGCATGTCCACCTCACGCGACACCATGCGGCACCGGCGCCAGCGGCGCGAGGTGCCCGCCGTGGCCATCGCCGGCTACACCAACGCGGGCAAGTCCTCACTGCTCAACCGGATCACCGGTGCGGGCGTGCTGGTCGAGGACGCGCTGTTCGCCACCCTCGACCCGACCGTGCGCCGCGCGCGCACGCCCGAAGGCAGGGTGTTCACGATCGCCGACACCGTCGGCTTCGTGCGCCACCTGCCGACGCAGCTGGTGGAGGCGTTCCGGTCCACGCTGGAGGAGGTCGCCGACGCCGACCTGATCCTGCACGTGGTCGACGGCTCGCACCCCGACCCCGAAGGCCAGCTCACCGCCGTGCGCGAGGTCTTCGCCACCATCGAGGGCGTGGGTGACGTGCCCGAGATCGTGGTGATCAACAAGGCCGACGCCGCCGACCAGGAGGTGCTCGACCGCATCGCCAGGCGCGAGCGCGACAGCATCATGGTCTCCGCGCGCACGGGCGCCGGGATCGGTGAGCTGTTGGAGCTCATCGAGCGCCGGATGCCCCAGCTGGATCACGAGGTCTCGCTGCTGATCCCGTACGACAGAGGCGACCTGATCTCGCGTGCCCACAAGGAGGGCGAAGTGATCTCCGTCGACCACGTCGGCGACGGCACGATCCTGCACGCCCGCGTGCTGCCCAGCCTCCATCAGGAGCTGGAGCGGGTGGGCAAGCCGGTCGAACGCGTCTCTTAGCGGTACTCCTGGGCAGCTCTCGCTCGAAAGGGCGCAGGGCTGCCCAAATGCCGCAGTGGTCCCGCAACGCTGGGATTGCTAGGATTAGCGCAGCCTTACCGATCTAAGGCACAGGTTTCGGATGATGACTCCTGCGATCCAGGACACACGCGGGAGTCTGTGGACGAAGGTGTGGCAGGGTGACGGTTGGGATCAGTGAGCTTTCTTCCGAATAACCCTGTACAGCGAGCGCACCTGTGAAATAACGTAACTGAACTGAAATCGCCGGATCATGAGTCCAGCGATACGGTCACCGCAAGCTTTTCGCGGATGAGAGCAGGAGACCCCCCATGTCGTCCGGACCCGGAGCGGACTCAGTGGGCGCGGCGCAAGCAGCCGTGCGCTGCGTGCTGCTCAAGCGTGGGGCGGTGATGCGGTGACCGTTCGGCTTCTGACCAACATCGGCCGCCTCTGGACCGGAAACGAAGTCCTCAGCAACGCGGCCATTCTCGTGCACAACGACCGCATCGCGTGGGTCGGGCGAGCGCCCGACCTGCCGCAGAGCGTGCCCGGCGTCGTCGACGACATCGTCGACGTCGACCATGTCGAAAACCTCGGCGGCGCGCTCGTCACGCCCGGCCTCATCGACGCCCACACCCACCCCGTCTACGCCGGCAACCGCTACGCCGAGCTGGCCATCCGCACCGGCGGCTCCACTTCCGCGTCGATCGCCGCCGCAGGCGGCGGCGTGGGCTCCACCGTCACCGTGACGCGCGGCACCGACCCCTGGACGCTCTGCAACGGCGTCCGCGAGCGCCTGCGCGACTGGCTGCTCGACGGCACCACGACCGTCGAGGCCAAGACCGGCTACCACCTCACCCGCGACGGCGAGCTCGCCGACGTGCGGCTCCTGCGCGAGCTGGAGAAGGAGCCGATGATGCCAAGGGTGCACGTCACCTTCCTCGCGGCGCACGTGGTTCCTCCCGAATACTTCGGCCGTCAGCGCGAGTACGTCGAGGCCGTGGGCGCCTGGTGCGCCGACGCGGCGGCGGCCGGCGCCGACAGCGTGGACGTCTACTGCGACGAGGGCCACTTCACCACCGAGGAGTCCCGCTGGGTCCTCGCCTCCGGCCGTAACGTCGGCCTGCTGCCGCGCATCCACGCGGGCCTGTTCAGCCGGCGCGGCGCCGTTCAGCTCGCCGCCGAGCTGGGCTGCGCCTCCGCCGACGGGCTGCACAACATGTCCGAAGAGGACATCGCGATCATGTCCCGCTACGGCGTGCCCGCCGTGGTCTGCCCGGCCACCGCGCTCCAGCGCGGCAAGCTCCCGCCCGTCCGCCAGATGATGAAGCACGGCGTGCAGATCGCGCTCGGCAGCGACCACAACCCCGGCCACTGCGGCATCACCTCGATGTCACTGGTCATCGCGATGGCCGTGTCGGCGTTCGGGATGAGCGTCAACGACGCGCTGCGCGCCGCCACACTCGGTGGCGCCAACGTGCTCGGCGCTCCCGACCGGGGCGTCCTGGCGCCGGGCCGCCTGGCGGACATCGTCCAGTGGGACGCCGACCACGAAGGCGCCTTCGCCTGGTCCTTCGGCCTCAAGCCGCGCCGCGTCTGGCGGGGTGGGACACCGGTTCAGTAGCCGACCTCGGTCCATGTCGCCAGCCGTCGCCGTAGTCACCGATTCCACCGCCTATCTGGCCGACCTGCCTGGCGTCACCGCCGTCCCCGTACAAGTGATTTGCCAGGATAAGTCCTGTGATGAGTGGGATTTTTCCGGAGATTTCGCGTTAGCGACCACTTCGCGCCCTTCCCCCGCGCGCTTCGCGCGCTGCTACGACGAGCTCGCCGCAGCCGGTGCGACGGGCGTCGTCTCCATCCACCTGTCGGGCGAGCTCTCCGGTACGGTCCACTCCGCCCTGGCGGCGGCCGTGGACGCTCCCGTGCCGGTCGAGGTGATCGACAGCCGCTCCATCGCCATGGGCCTCGGCTTCCCGGTCCTGGCGGCGGCCCGCGCCGCGGCGGCCGGCGACCCCCTGGAGTCGGTGGCGGAGGCCGCCAGGCGGTGCGTCGCCCAGACCCGCTCGTTCTTCTACGTCGACACCCTGGAGCACATCCGCAGGGGCGGCCGCATCGGGGCCACGGCGTCGCTGGTGGGCTCGGCGCTCATGATCAAGCCACTGCTGCACCTCGTCGACGGACGCATCTCGCTGCTGGAGAAGGTCCGCACCTCCAGCCGTGCCCTTGCCCGGCTGGAGGATCTGGCGGTACAGGCCGCGGGGGAGGGGGCCGTGGAGATCGCGGTCCAGCACCTGGCGGCCCCGGACCGCGCCGCTTCCTTGGCGGAGCGGCTGGCCAAGCGGCTGCCTGGGCTGGTGCGGTCGCGGGTGGTGGAGGTTGGGGCCGTGGTGGGGGTACACGTGGGGCCGGGCATGCTCGGTCTTACGGTCACGTCGGCTTGACCGCCATGCCGGCTGGACGGCCACTTCGACTGGCCGGTCACGGTCGCCTGGGTTTGACGGTCACCTGGCCGGTCACGGTCGCCTGGGTTTGACGCTCACCTGGCCGGTCACGGTCACTTGGGTTTGACGGTCATCTCGGCTGGCCGGTCACTTGGGCTGGCCGGTCACTTGGGCTGGCCGGTCACTTCGGCTTGCTGGTTGTTTAGCTTCGAGGTTGTCCACAGCGCTGTGGCCGACCGTTCTCCGTTGTCCACAGAACGCTGTTCGGTGGGATGCGTAGGGTCGGCGGTCACGTAGGTTCTCCGCCGTGCGCACTCCAGATCCCACCGCTGAGCGGACCATAGCCGAGTCCCGGCTGCGATCCATCACCACTCCTGAGCGCGCTCCCCTCCTCGCCCACGTGCCGGCAACCTTCCAGGAGTTCCGCGCGGCCGTGACCGCCCCGGGCCTGGACCCGGGCCGACCGGGCCTGCGAGTCCTGCTGGCACTGGCCGCCGCCGCCGTGATCGTCGCCGGCTTCTTCCTCTGGCGCTCACAGCCCACCTTGGAGCCACTGGCCGCCCCCACCCCCATCTCAAGCCCTCCCCCCGCCGCCTCGCCCCGGCCATCCTCGACGGCCCAGGTGACGGTTCACGTAGCGGGCAAGGTCCGCAAACCAGGCGTCTACTCCCTCCCCATGGGCGCCCGGGTGACCGACGCGGTCACGGCCGCCGGAGGCGTGCGCAAAGGAGCCCCCCTCGGCCCTGTCAACCTGGCCAGACGCCTGACGGACGGCGAGCAGATCTTGGTGGGCGCCACCGCCCCAGCCGCCGTAGCCGGCGCCGCCCCGCCGGAAACAGCCATCCTGGACCTGAACTCAGCCACCCCGGACCAACTGGAGCAACTGCCAGGCGTAGGCGAAGTCCTGGCCTCCCGCATCGTGGACTACCGCACCACCCACGGCGCCTTCACGACGATCGACCAACTCCGCGACGTAAGCGGCATAGGAGCAAAGAAGTACGAGGAGATCAAACCAAAGGTCCGCGTCTGACATGCCCCCGAAAAACGGAAGCCGCTCTCCGCATGCCGATCCTCCGGACGGTGGCCCGGACGACGCCATCGTCTTGGGACGCGTCTGGCCGCTCACCTTCCCCGCCCTGGCGGCCTGGGCCAGTGCTCTCATCCTCCTGGGCTGCCCAGCCACGGTCGGCGCGACGGTGTCGGCCCTGGCCGCTGCCGCCGCCGGCTTCGCCGCATGGCCGGCCCGCTCGTCTTCCCACCGCAACGTGACGATCGCCGTCCTGGTGTGCGTAGCGGCGACGGCCGCCTCGATCGCCCTCCGCGTCCACGCGGTCACCACAGGCCCGACGGCCGCACTGGCAGCCAGGGGCGCCACCGTCACCGCCGAGATCACCCTGACGAGCGACCCCAAGATCAGGCGCTCCAAGACCGCCTACTTCACCCGCGACAGCGTCATAGCCGAGGCCACTCTGGAATCACTCCGAACCGGACGCCAACGCATGGCCGTACACACCCCGATCGTCGTGTTCGCCAACGGCTCCGAGTGGCGTGACCTCCTGCCCAGCCAGCGCCTGCGCGTATCGGGCCGCCTGTCCGCACCCACCTCGGGCCACCTGACAGCCGCCGTCCTCCTGGTCCGAGGGCCACCTCGAATCCTCACGCCGCCTTCGTGGATCCAGACCGCAGCGGGCGCTTTCAGGCAAGGCCTCCGCAGAGCCGCCGACGTCCTTCCCCCGGACCAGCGCGGCCTCCTCCCCGCCCTGGTAGTAGGAGACGTCTCCCGCATAGACCAGCAGGTGAACTCCAACCTCCAGGAAGCAGGCCTAAGCCACCTGAATGCCGTAAGCGGCGCAAACCTAGCAATCGTCGCGGGAGCCGCCCTCGCTCTCTCCCGCCTCGCCGGCCTGCCCCTAGCCCCCCGAGCCGCCTTCGCAGCCCTCGCCATGCTCGCCTTCGCCATCGTGGCCAGACCCTCGCCCAGCGTCCTACGAGCCCTCCTCATGGGCCTGGTGGCGGCCGCCGCCCTCGGCACCGGCCGAGCCAAGGACGGCATGGCGGCCCTGTCGGTGACCGTCCTCCTGCTGATCCTCTTCGCCCCCGAACTGGCCCGCTCCTACGGCTTCGCCCTATCGGTAACCGCCACCGCCGGCATCCTCCTCCTAGCCCCACGCTGGCGCACCCGCCTCACGGGCTCCGCCCCCACCCCTTCGGACAACGACGCCCCCACCCCAGACATCCCCCCTTCGCCCTCACCCCGAGCCACCCGCCTGCCGATTTCCGACTCCGCACCCCCGAGCAACGGCACTCCCGCGCCAGACATGGTCCCTTCGCCCTCATACCGGCGCACCCGCCTGCCGGGTTCGGACCCGACAATCCCGGGCAACGGCACTCCTGCCGCCGCAGGCACTGTTCCCCCGGCTCCATGCTGGCGCGCCCGCCTGCCGGGTTCCGTCCCCACACCCTCGATCGGCGGCATTCCCGCGCCAGGCAGCGTCCCGTCGGGTTCACGCTGGCGCGCCCGCCCGACGGGCTTCGACCCCACCGACACCTCCTCCACAGCCAGCACGCCTGTGGAGGCGCGCGTGACGGCATCGGGAAAGCCGGTGGGAGAGACGGGGAGACGCCTGCGGCTGCCCCGGTGGGCGGCGGAAGCCGTGGCGGTGCCTGCGGCGGCGCAGGCCGCCGTCACGCCGGTGCTGGTGCTCATGTCGGGCCAGGTGAGCCTCATAGCCGTCCCGGCCAACCTGCTCGCAGGCGTGGCCGTGGCCCCTGCGACCCTGCTCGGATTCGTCGCCGCACTGATCGCGCCCTTCTGGCCCGAGGCCGCCCAGGTCCTGGTGATCCCGGCGGGGTACGCGGTGGGCTGGATCATCATGGTGGCCCAGTGGGCCGCGAACGTGCCCATGGCCAATCTCCCGTGGCCGGCGGGCCTGGCAGGGTTGGGCCTGCTGGTCGTTGTCGTGGCGGTCACGGTGCCGGTGTTGAGGCGGCGCGCGTGGCGGATGGTCACCCTGACGGTCGTGGGAGCGGCTCTCGCCGCGATGCTCGTCCTACGACCTGTCGTGGCCCCCTGGCCGCCTCCGGGGTGGCTGATGGTGATGTGTGACGTCGGCCAGGGCGACGGTCTGGTGATCGCGGCAGGTCCACAACAGGGAGTGGTCGTCGACGCGGGCCCGGACCCTTCCGTCATGGACGGCTGCCTACGCAGGATCGGCATCCGTGACGTGCCGTTGGTGATCCTCACACACCCGCACGCCGATCACGTGGACGGTCTGACGGGCGTGCTCCGGCACAGGCGCGTAGGGGCGGTCCTGACCAGCCCGTACCAGGAATCCCCGCCACCGAGTGCCCACTTCACCGCAGACCTCGCCCGCCTCCGCATCCCCACATGGACCGCACACCCGGGCACCAGATGGCGATTCGGCCCGTCGGAGCTGACGGTCCTGGCCCCCGACCCGGCGAACGCCCGAGCGGACGGACAAGGAGAGGGCAGCGCCGCCAACAACTCCAGCGTCGTGATCCACGTACGCTGGCCCACGGGATCGGCCCTCCTCAGCGGCGACATCGAGTCCGAAGCCCAGGAGGACCTGCTCCGGGGCCCCCTGCCGCAGGCCGACATCCTGAAGGTGCCCCATCACGGCTCGCCACGCCAAGTCCCCGCCTTCTTCCACGCGATCAACCCCCGCGCCGCGCTGGTCAGCGTAGGCGCGGACAACGGCTACGGTCACCCCGCCCCGAAGACACTTGCCGCGCTACGCCACCTCGGAGCCCGCATCTACCGCACCGACAAATCCGGCGACCTCGCCATCGTCGCCACGGACACCGGGCTGGCGGTGGTAGCCCGGGGTTCTCGCGCACAGTGATTTGATGGTTCCGTGTACGCCTGCTCAGCTCGACCTGACCTGGTGACCTCCTCATCGTTACGACTCGGTGGTGCCGGCGCAAGGCTCTAGAGGTGCGGTCCGCAGGGACACTGACCCTCCGTGCCGCACGCCAACCGACTACCGCGTTCTCCTGGTGTGGCTACGCTGTATCGACGCCACTCCGCCATCGAGTGCCTCCTGAGAGCCTTGTAATCATGGGGACGGCGGAAGACGATCAGCCCCTTGCCTCGTTCATGGCGACCGTGGACGTTGGCGACACCCTCGCCGGCATCGTGGCCGACGTCACGCGATCGGGGGCACCTTCCAACGTTCGGCTGGTGGGATCCGGCAGGTCGGCGACCGGGCGTCTGCCGAGGTCATCGCCGTCGACTCTCAGGGCGGGCAGGTCCTGCTCTCCCGAACAGCCGCCGAGAACCCCCAACTCTGGGCGTTCCCAAGGCATTGCGACCGGGACAGCGGTTGTTCGGCACTGTGGCGGCTATCGAGAGCTTCGACATCTTCGTCGATCTGGCCGACGGGCCGAAGCAGCCCGTCTTCCCCAGCGTCTGGCTTCATCACCATGCCCGAGCCGTCCTGGCGCAGATTCGAGGACCCGTCCGAGATCGTCTCGATGGGACAGCACATCACCTACGAAGTCCGCACATTCGATATCACCAACGGTGAGGCCGGTTCCGGCATACTCCTGCAGCATGTCGACTGCCCATATCACCCTCGACGAGTGGCTTCACTTCGACCGAAAGGCGGCTGCAGCCACGGCCGAGGCTACCGCTCAGGCCGTAGGCGGTGTCGTCACGTCCGTCCACCTGCACGAATTCGCCGGACGAACCGCCTACAACGCGATCATCGAGGTCGACGGGAGACCGTTCGCCTTCGTCCCCGGCGGACACGCTCAGCTCGGCTTTGACCCCGAATCCTGGACGCCGACCGACGAAGAGGTTCTTTCCTATCTCGGTAGCTACACAGCGTTGGATCTGTTCCCCGAGTACGCCGACCTTGAGCCGGATGACCGAGCTGAGGCCCGCGCCCGCCGGACCGACAGTACTGTCGACGGGATCCGCGAACACATCGCCGCGATCACCTCGCGCCCCCGTGCTGCGCATGTGAAGGCGTTCCTCGCCGCAGTGCACGCTGACGAGGCCGGTGTGAGTGAGGCTCCCCTCGATCACCCGATCATCACCGCGCTCATCCAGAAGTGGAAGCCTGGATACCAGGAACTCGTCGACGATCTCATCCTGCCCGAAACCGATACGGGCACCCACGGCAGAGTCCGCTTCGCCCCAGACGGAAAACCCACGGCGGCGTGGCTCGCGGCCCACACCACCTACGACACGATCACCGATGAGCTGGGACGAACCGGCCGACGTCTGCCCACTCCCAATGAATGGGAACACGCCTACGCATTCGGCGCACGAAGCCTGTTCCCCTGGGGCGATCGCATGCCGACCCGATGGCTTGAAGACGACAACACCCTGGTCATGCCCGACGGCGTCCGCGTGGCCGCAGCATCGCCGACGCTGTCTGGACTGTATATGGCCCAAAACCCCTACAAGTGGGAGTTGACCGCTGACCGCCGCGAGGTCCGCGGCGCCGACGGCGGTGGTGCCGAATGCGGTGGCGAACCCTGGTTCACCAAGTGGTTGATTCAGGCGAGTGCCTATCGCGACCCCGCACAGGGCGAATTCGCTGCGAAACGCCCGCACACCCGCGGCACCCTCGTCAGGCCTGTCATCCCGCTGGATTGATGAGGTGGTCGGCCCCCAACGGCGCGACGCCTCGAACCTCGCGGGCGAAGGCGGCGCTGGTCACAAGCAGCGCGGCCCCCGTCACATAGTTCAGGAAGGGGCCGAACCAGACGGCGTCCCAGAGGGCGAACCGGGTCGTCTCACGGCACCCGACCTCGACGACCTCGATCGCGAACGGGATCGAGAACACCACCGCGCCCACGAGAAAGAGCCCGGCCCCCGCCCACGCCGCGATCGCGCTCCACCGCCCCCTCAGCGCGATGACGGCGGCCAGAGCGAGGGCCATCACACCGGTCGGCCAGCCGTTCAGCTCCGCCGAGATTGTCGGCCAGTTGATCGCCAGGAGCCAGTCGACGTCGGTGCTCGCGTAGGGTTCGGCGCTCAAGGGACAGGTGAAACCCTCGGCCGTGAAGACGGGCCCCTCAGGGAGGTACCACCACGCTGTCCGCAGAGCGGGGGCGGCCAGCGCGGCCAAGGCGGACACGATGACCAGCCGCAGCGGGAAGAGGGGCGGTAACGGGAGCACGGCACCCCTCACATCTCATGATCAGCGAGGGCCTCAGCATAGAGCGTCGTGCGGCCTGCGACTGGAGGATGCCGGGTCGTCCGCCGCAACCCAACCGGGTGATCCCCGATGGTAGATGATCATCGATGAGGACCACGGCCGCACCCCAGCCGGTGCCCAACCCGTGCAGGCTGGCAGGTTCGGATGTCGTGCCGAGGGGGACGCGGGTGTCGGTTTCCGACGGCGTCATCAGGATCGGATAACCGGCTCGGTCCGAGGCGGAGACTTCCCAGCCAGGAGCGACTGGTGATCGGGGCTTCGGCGAGCCGCAGTAGTCGAAGGTCACGGTGAGCCGGGACCAAGCGTGCTGCGGGCGTGTGGGCAGGGCCCAATGAGCAGCTTGCGAGAGCGCGTGCACCCGGTCGGGTGGCGCGCTATTTGGAGTCGAGGTGGCCCAAGGCGCTGTCCACCGAAGCCGGCCAGGTGGCGTCCTTGAGGCCGAGGGTGTCGCGAAGGTAGGCCCAGGTGAGGCGCTGGATCAGGGCGACCCGTTCGGGGCTCTCGTCCGTCGTCTCGGTGGATTCGTAGGCGGAGATGCCACCGAGCGAGTGCTCCGCCCCGGCCAGGGTGAGCAGGCTCTTGCCGCCCGGGCTCAGGTGGTACGCGTCGGTGAACCAGTCCGGCCCCCGGAGCGACAGCGGGGAGTCGTCCTGGTCGCCTGCGACGATGAGGGCCGGGGTGGTCATGTCCGCGAAGCTCGGGCTCATGAAGGGGAAGTGCTCGGCCGCGAACGGGGACAGGTCGGCTCCTCCCGTGCCTGTCACGGTCAGCAGGACGCCGGCCTTGATCCGTGGGTCCGACATGTCCTCGCCGGGGGTGCCGTCGGCGTTGAGCACCCGGGCTCCCAGCAGGGTGCTCGCCGTCTGGGCGCCCCAGGAGTGTCCGGCCACGGCGATGCGGGTGCGGTCGAGGCGTCCGGCGAGGCCGGGGACGGACGTCTCCAGGAGGTCGAGTCGGTCGAGAACGAGCTTCAGGTCGTCGACCCGGAACTTCCAGATGAGCGGTGTACGCGGGTCGTCAGGCGGGAGGTTCAGCGTCCGCGAGTCGAGGTGGGTGGGCTGGATGACGACGAAGCCGTGGGAGGCCCAGAAGTCGGCCAGCGGGGCGTAGCCGGTCGCGGACTGGCCGAAACCGTGGGAGAAGACGATGACGGGCAGTTCGTGGCCGGTCACGGGTGCGGAGATCCGTACCCGCAGATCCTCGCCGCGATCCGGCGCTGGCAGCGCGGTCGGGTGCACCGAGACGACCGGCGTGGGCTCTGGCATTGCGTGCATGGTTGTTCCTTCGCGACTTGGCATCGGCCTGCCGGGCTGGCATCCTGTCAATACGGAACTTGGTTCCGACTGGAATATACGGAACAGTGTTCCGCTTTGCAAGACGGGAGTGGACGATGGCCGGCGCCAGTGGCGAATCGGTGGCCCCGCGGAGACGGGCTGACGCCCGGCGTAACGAGAAGGCGCTGCTGGACGCGGCCGCCTCGGTGTTCGTCGTCTCCGGCGTCGACGCCCCGGTGCGGGAGATCGCCGGCAAGGCCGGCGTCGGCGTCGGCACGATCTACCGTCACTTCCCGACACGGGCCGATCTCATCGTCGCGGTCTACCGTCACCAGGTGGAGGCGTGTGCCGAGGCAGGCCCGGCGCTGCTGGCGGAGAGCGCCACACCGCACGCCGCACTGGCGAGCTGGATCGACCTCTTCGTCGACTTCCTGGTCACCAAGCACGGCCTGGCCGAGGCGCTGCAGTCCGACCAGGAGGCGTTCCAGACGCTGCACGCCTACTTCCTGGACCACCTCGTCCCCGTCTGCGCGGACCTGCTCGACGCCGCCGCCACGGCGGGCGAGATCGTCCCCGACATGGACGCCCTCGTCCTGATGCGCGGCATCGGCAATCTGTGCATCGGGGCCGAAAGCCCTCGCTACGACGCGCGCCGCATGGTCGGGCTCGTCATCGAAGGACTGCGGCTCCGCTAGGCGTGCTGCGTGGCGGCCGGCGGCGGTCCCCGTTCCATCCGGTACGACCACACGACTCACCAGGGTGAGTTCCGGGTTGTCGGTGGGGCGTGGCATGCTGCCTGACATGGCGGGAACCGATCCAGCACCTGTGACCCTGGTGGTCGGCGACGAGGAGTTGCTGGCCGAGCGGGCGGTGGCCGCCGTCGTCGCGGCGGCGCGGGCCGGGGGAGACGGGGCGGAGGTGCACGATCTGGTCGGATCCAAGGTGACGACCGGTGAGCTGACCCAGCTGACGTCGCCCTCCCTGTTCGGGGATCGGATCGTGGTGGTGATCCGGTCGGCGCAGGATCTGGTGAAGGATGTCAGCGCCGAGGTCCTGGCCTATGCCAAGCAGCCCTCCGACGACGTCGTCCTCGTGCTGGCGCATCCGGGCGGGGCCAAGGGCAAGGCGCTGGTCGACGGGGTCAAGAAGGCCGGCGCCAAGGTGGTCACCATCACCAAGGTGACCAAGGCAGGGGATCGGCTCGACTTCGTCAAGAGTGAGGTCAAGAGGGCCGGCCGTAGCATCGCGCCGGATGCGGCTCAGGCGCTGCTCGACGCGGTGGGCAATGATCTGCGGGAGCTCGCGGCGGCCTGCAGCCAGCTGGCGTTCGACACGCAGGACAAGACCATCAACCTCAATGCGGTGGCCCGCTATCACAAGGGGCGGGCCGAGGTCACCGGGTTCAACGTGGCGGACTCGGCGGTCGAGGGGCGGCTGGGGGAGGCGCTGGAGCAGCTGCGCTGGGCGCTCGGCACCGGGGTCGCCCCGGTGCTGCTGGTGAGCGCGCTGGCCGGCGGGCTGCGGTCCATCGCCAAGGTCGGGGGCGCGCCTCGTAATCTGCGTGGTGGGCAGCTGGCCAGCCACCTGGGGATGCCGCCGTGGAAGATCGACCGGGTCAAGCGGCAGCTGAACGGCTGGGGCCCGGAAGGGCTCTCGCAGGCCATGCAGGCAGTCGCCGACGCCGACGAGCAGGTCAAGGGCGGCGGCGCCGACCCCGCCTACGCTCTCGAACACACTGTCCAGGTCATCGTGGCGAGCCGCACCGGCCGCTGACCGCCGCCGCTTCGGGGGTCAGGTCTCCTGCAGGGCGGTCTCGCGCAGGACGCCGTCGCTGATCTCCAGGACCCGGTCCGCGAGTGTGATCAGGTTCGGGTCGTGGGTGGCGACCAGGGCGGTGACGCCCTCACTGCGGACCAGGGCTCTCAGCAGGTGCATGATCTGCCGCCCGGTCTGTGAGTCGAGTTGCCCGGTCGGCTCGTCGGCGATGAGCAGGCGGGGACGGTTGGCGAGCGCGCGGGCGATGGCGACGCGCTGCCGCTGGCCGCCGGACAGCTCGTAGGGGCGCTGGTTCACGTGCTGCTCCAGGCCGACGAGGGAGAGCAGCATGCGGACGCGTTTGTCCCGTTCCGGCACGGGCGTGCGCGCCAGCCGCATGGGGACGCCGACGTTCTCGGCCGCCGACAGCACCGGGATGAGCCCGAACGACTGGAACACGAACCCCACCACGTCGCGCCGCAGCGCCAGCAGGTCGTTCTCCGCCATCGCGGTCACCTCGTGCCCGGCCACGAGCACCCGCCCCGCATCAGGCGTGTCCAGCCCGCCGATCTGGTTGAGCAGGGTGGTCTTGCCCGATCCGGACCGTCCCCGGATGGCGATCAGCTCGCCGGGGAACGCCTCGAAGGACACCTCCCTCAGGGCGACGACCTCCTGGGGGCCGCTGCGGTAGGCCTTGCGCAGTCCTTCGACGACGACCAGGGGCTCACTGTTCATCGGAGGGCTCCTCTCGTGCCGGCCATACCCCGATATGGTCGGATTCCAGCTCAAGGCGTACGCGGCGTTCCATGTCGAGGGCGTTCATGAAGTCGCGGGGGAGCTGGAGCCTGCCGACGCGGTCGAGCACGGCGTACTCCTCGGCGATGATCTGACCCTCGGCGTCCTCGCGTCTGAGCGTCTCGCTGCTGGTCCGCCCGTCACGGATGCCGACCGTGCGGTCCACCTGCTCCGACACCAGGGGGTCGTGGGTGACGACGACCACGGTCACGCCCAGCTCCCTGTTGGCCTTGCGCAGCGCGTCGAACACCTCCTCCGACGTCTCGCTGTCGAGCTCGCCGGTCGGCTCGTCGGCGAGGATGAGCTGCGGCGAGTTGGCCAGCGCGACCGCGATGGCGACGCGCTGCTGCTCGCCTCCGGACATCTCGGGCGCCTTCCGTCCGGCGCAGTAGCCGACGCCCAGCAGCTCCAGCAGCTCCGCCGCCCGGCCGCGGCGGGCCTTGCCCGCGAGCTTCATGGGCAGCTCGACGTTCTCCCGCGCCGACAGGTAGGGCAGCAGGTTGCGCGCGGTCTGCTGCCAGACGAATCCGACCACCTCGCGCCGGTAACGCAGCCGGTCCTTGGCGGTCATCGCGAGCAGGTCCATGCCCGCTACCTTGGCCAGCCCGGCGGTGGGGACGTCGAGCCCGGACAGCACGTTCAGCAGCGTCGACTTGCCCGAACCGGACGCGCCCACGATGGCGAGCAGCTCGCCCTTCTGGACGAGCAGGTCGAGCCCCTGCAAGGCGACCACCTCCACGCCCTCGGTCTTGTAGATGCGCACCAGGTTGTCGCAGATGATGTGCGCGTCGCCGCCGAAGGCGGCCTTGCGCTCGCCGGCCTGCGCCTCCAGTTCGGACAGGGTCGGGTTCAAGTCAGGTCACCCACTCTGAGTACGGCGCCGAGGCTGCGGCGGCGGCTGATGGCGGTGTGCGCGTAGGCGCCGAGCACGGCGACGACCGCGAGCCCGGCGGCCAGCGCGGTGGGCGTGACCAGGTTGAGCTCGTAGTCGCCGACGGGCAGGCCGCCCGCGTAGGCGGACAGGTCGACGCCGGGCCCGAGCGCGGCGGGCAGACTCAGGCCGAGTGCGAGGCCGGCCATTGCGGTGACGACGATCATCGGGAGGATCTCCAGCACGGTCAGCCGCTCGGCCTGCCGGTCGGACAGGCCGAGGGTGCGCAGGAACGACAGGGCCTTGGCCCGGTCGGCGGCGCCGATCACCAGCGTGATGACGACCGCGACCAGCGCGTAGCCGGCCAGCGCGACCGTCACCACGAGGAGCGTTCCGCTCACGGTGCTGGTCAGCGGGTCTTGCTGGATGGCGGCCAGCGCTCCGGCCCGGGACTCGACCCGGGCCTGCGGGACCACCCGCGCCAGCGCGCTCTCCTGAGCGTCGCCGCTGATCAGCAGGGTGTTGACCGCCGGCCGCTGGTTGACGTCGAACGGCACGACGATGAACTTGCCCTCGGTGAAGAAGCCGGGCAGCGCCGGGATCACGCCCTGGGTGGTGATCCGCAGCCGTGACTGCCAGCCGATCTCGAACGTGCCGCGCCCGCGCAGCTCCTGCGAGACCAGCGCCGGGATGCCGGAGGAGGCGGCGGGCACCGAGGGCAGGCTGATCGGCGTGCCGGTGAGCAGCTCCCGCCACCGCGCCAGGTCGACCGCGATGATCTCGGCCCGTTCGGCCGTGTGGCCGACCTGCACGGTGGCGGTCTGCGCGGGCACCACCCGCGCCACGCCGGGCACCTGGCGGACGCGCTCGACCACGTCGGCGGGCAGCTCACGCTCGGACGTGATCTTGACGGGCGCGCCCACGCTCTGCCACGCCGCCAGCCGCTGGGTGCCGGCGACCCCGCTGGAGATCACCGACGCCAACACCGACACGCCCAACGCCGGCAGCAGGATCAGCACCGGCAGCACACTGAACGAACGCGCCCTGGCGGCCCGGGTCAGCCCCAGGAAGGGCACCGCCGGCCGCATCCGGGCCGTCAGCCGTACGAGAAGCCGAAGAGGGTACGGATAGCAGCGCATGGTGATCAGCGCGGCGGCGAGCGTGAGCGCGAGCGGCACCAGCAGCAGGAACGGATCCTGCCCGTCCCGCGCCACCTGGGTGGTGAGCCCGCGCGTGCGCAGCAGGTACGCCCCGGCCAGCGCGAGGCCGATGACCAGCACCTCCAGGGTGATCCGCCGGGCGGAGGGGCGGGCGGCCACCACGTCGTCGCGCCGCTCGTGCAGCGGGGCCCGGTGCGTGACGGCCACCCGCGCGGCGGCGAACGCGACCGCCGTGCCGACCACGACGACCGGCCCCAGGTGCACGAGCGGCCCCATCGGGCCGGGGAAGAGGTACGACAGCGCGTATCCGGTCAGGGCGCCGGGCGCGACGGCGAGCCCGGTCAGCCCGGCGGCGGCCCCCGCCACCTGTGGCAACGAGCCGCCGCGCGCCCGCGTCAGGGTGAGCCCGTGGTCCATCCGCTCGGTCAGGAGCCGCACGGCCAGCACGATCACGCCGAGCGAGACCACCAGCAGCCCGCCGAGCACCAGGAACATGATGGTCTGCGCGGTGGCGAGCGCGGTCCGGAACTCGCCGAGCAGCGTCGGCAGCCCGGTGGACAGCGTGCTTCCGGCGTAGACGCCGGGCTGCAGCCTCATCAGCCGCTCGAACTCGTCCACCGCGGCGTCGTAACCGGGGACGTCCAGCGCGCCGGCCGAGCGGTGGTCGATCGGCAGGACCCACTGGTAGGAGAGGTTGCGGTCATCGCCGGAGAGCCTGGTCAGGGCGGCGTCGGGGATCAGCGCGGTGGTGTACCACTCCAGGTCCAGTTTGCCGGTCTGCTGCACCTGGCGGACGTTCAGGATGTCGCCGTTGTGGCTCCAGTAGCGGTCGGCCGCGTCCTTGGCCCTGAAGATGCCGACGATCTTGATGGCGGCGTAGTCGCTCTCACCGAGGATCTTCGTCTCGCCGAGGCCGAGCCCCATCCTGTCCCGGGCCTCGCCCACGACGCCGACCTCGAAGAGCGGGATGGTCGTCCCGCGCCAGCGCATCTGGCTCACCTCGCGCGGCGCCCTGCCCTCGACCCAGTCGACGCGCCGGTCTCCGTCGGACAGCCAGCCGAGGTTGACGAACGTCCGCCCGCCCGATGCGTACACCGGCGTGTTGTAGGTCTTGGCGCTGGCGTGGCCGGCGGGCGCGAGCAGGCCGTTGAGCGGCGCGGGCACGAGCGTGCGCAGCCGCTCGTCCTGCGCCTGGAACAGGGCCGGCTCGCGCAGGTCCTGGTCGCCGCCGTTGGATCTCAGGACCGCGGTCAGGTCCGCGTGCTGGGCGGGCGCGGTGGCCAGTGACTCGCGCAGCGCCTGGTCGAAGGCCGCCTGCATCACTCTCGGCAGGCCCGACACGAGCAGGCACGCGCTCAGCGTCAGCAGGAGCAGGACGGCCACCGCGCCGAGATGCACCCGGGCGAGCAGCAGAAGCCTCACTGGGACTCTCCCATCCGCAGCACCTGACCGAGCCCCTGTCCGGGCCCCTGTCCGCGCAGGCTGCGCGCCAGCCCGGCGACGATGGCGAACAGCACGGCGGCGACCAGCGCCAGCATGACCGCCGTCGCAGCCCACGGGATGTCGAGCAGTACGCCGGGTGTGACGGCCGACGCCTGCCCGGTCAGCACGATGTGCGGGACCACCAGGCCGCCCACGACGGCGGCGAGCGCGGTGCCCGCGACCAGGGACAGGCCGATGACGAACGCCTGCTCGACGGCGAGCAGCCCGAACACCTGCCTGAAGCTGACGCCGAGCGCGCGCAGGATGGTGAACTCGGCCATCCGCTCGCGGGCCGCCACGGCGGCGTTGACGACGAAGCCGAGGACGGCGAAGAACAGCGCGGCCGCGAAGCCGAGGATCAGCGCGCCCTGCAGGCCGCTCGCCAGCGGGTCGTCGCGCAGCTCCGTGGCGAGCCGGCGCTGGTCGACGGCGGTGACGTCCCACTGCGGGCTGCGCTTGAGTGCCGCGTGGGCGGGGCCGGTGTCACCGCCTTCGCTCGCGAGCCACCATTCGGTGGCGGGCCGGGGCGGCTGCCCCGCCGCCTGCCCGTGGGCCTGCAGCGCGGCCCAGTCGGCGAGGACGGCGGGCCGGCCGGGCTCCGTGGTGGGCATCTGGTCGACGATCCCGGCCACCTTGACGTCGATGACCCGGCGGTCGAGGTTGATCTGCCCGGTCTGACCGACCGTGAGCTTGTTCGCGGCGGCGAGATCCGCGGTCAGGACCACCGGCAGCGGGCCGGGCGCGGGGAGCGGGGCGAAGGCGGCCACGACCGGATGGGCGCCCGCCGCCCGTAGCGTGACCTCGGGCGCGCCGAGGTCACGGCCGTCGGCGCTCAGACGGGTCAGCCTGACGTTCGCCGCGCCTTTCTCCGGCGGGGTGGCGACGAAGCCGCGGACCGAGAGCGGGTAGGTGATCTTCCCGCTCCGGCCCGCCGGCGCCTTGAGGTCCACGCCGAGCCGGTCCGCACCGCGCGCGGTCAGCGGCAGCTCACGCCAGACGCCGAGCGCGTCGGAGATCTGCACGCGCAGCGGCAGCTCACGGTCCAGATGAGCCTCCACCGTGAGCGTCGCGGGCGCGCCGGGCAGCTCCAGCGCGCCGGTGCCGGCGCTGCTCGTGCCCAGCGCGCGGGCCATCTCGTCCATGGACCGCGCCGACAGGTCGGGCCGCAGCTGGAAGATCCGCGTCAGCTTGGCGGCGTCCAGGCCGAGCAGGGTGGCGGTGTCGCCGCCGACGTCGGCCTGGCCCCGGAAGGCGGGCGAGGCGGCCGTGACGCCCGGCAGCGCCGCGAACGCGCTGCCCCGGCCGAACGTGCCCAGCTCCGGTCCGTCAGGCGGACCGGACAGCCGCAGGTCCGCGCCCGCCTGATGACGTGCCTGGTCGAGCTGGGAGGTGCGCCAGGTGGAGGCCGTCGCCATGGACACGATGCCGATCGCGATCGCCATGGTCAGCAGCAGCGCGGGCCCGGCGTACCTGAGCGGGCGCCTGCTCACCTGCCACGCGCCGAGCGCGGGCGCCAGGCTCGGCCGCCTGGTGGTGAGCCGCTCGGCCAGCCTGGAGATGCGCGGGACCAGCCGCAGGCCCAGCATGCCGCCGGTGAGCAGCGCCAGCGCGGGCCCGGAGACGATGAGCGGGTCGATGCCGAGGGCGCCGCCCGCGGTGCCGGTGACGGGTGCCCCATAGTGCCGCAGCTGCCAGATGGCCAGCGCCGCCACCACCAGCAGCGCGACGTCCGCGCCCGCCCGCTCCATCAGGCCGCGCCCGCCGCCGCGACCGCGCGAGGTCTGCTCCTCGACATAGGTATGGCGGGCACCGGTCAGGGCGGGCAGCATGAGCAGCACGGCCGAGGCCAGCGCCACCGCGATCGAGACCAGGAACGTGCCCAGATCCGCCGCCGGCGCGAGCCGGACGCCGGAGGCCTCGATCCACGGCAGCGCATGGACCAGCGAGAGCAGCGGCGGCGCGAGGAACGGCGCGGCGAGCGCGCACGGGACGGCCACCAGCAGCGCCTCACCGCCCGCCAGCGTGGCCAGGCCCAGCGTGCCCGCGCCGCGCGAGCGCAGCAGCGCGACCTCCATCCGCCGGTGGTCGGCGAGCAGCCGGGCGGTCAGCATGAGCGCGTACGTCGCCAGCAGCAGCAGTTGCAGCACCGGGATCAGCATGGTGGAGCGGGCCACCAGGGAGGCGGTGTCGAGCTGGGTGAGCATGTCCGGCAGGCGCGTGACGGAGGTGCAGGCCGGGCAGCCGTTCGCCTTGAGCGCCTCGGGCAGCTCGGCCACCCCGGCGGCCAGCGGGCGCAGCCCTTCGGGCGTCAGCTTCCGCAGGTCGGGGACGGCGGTCCAGGTGGCGCTGACGTTGGTGGCGAAGCGGGCCAGGAACGTCTCGCGCGCCACCGTCAGCGGGCCGTACGTGGTGAACTCGCCCGTCTCGACGCCCCGGCCGAGCAGTTGCTCACCGGCCCACCGGTCGCCGAACGGGTCGTCGAGCTGGAAGACCCCGGTGATGCGGACCTTGACCGGCCGGCGGTCGAGGCGGCCTTCGACGGTGATCTCCCGGCCGGTCTCGAACCCGGCCGCCGACGCCGCGGACAGGGAGATCGCGGCCTCGACAGTGTCGCCTGGGCCTGTGGTGGGGCGTGGCCAGGCGCCGGAGATCAGCCTGGCGTGCTCGCCGAGGTCGTCGTAGCTGCCGAACCTGAGCAGCTCCGGCACCTCGCGGCGCTCCTGGCCGGGCATCACGTACGAGTCGGAGCGGAAGCTCGTGGAGATCTCGGCGGCGGCGCCGGTGAAGGCCGCGGCCACCTGGGATCGCACGGCCCGGTCCCGCTCCTGGAACGTCTCGGCCGTCACGGGCGCGCCGACGGTCACGGCCACCTGGCTCAGCGGCGCGGTCTCCATCGTCCGGCGCACTCCCGCCTCGGCGATGGAGGAGGCGTACATCGTCAGCGCGACCAGGGTGGTGGTGGCGAGCAGGATCGAGCAGAACGCCGCCAGCAGGAGCAACGGCTCGCTGAACGCCCGCTTGACGACCAACGGCCCCCGCATGCGACCCCCCTCAGCCCGATACTCGAACCATCGGGGAGGGAAGCCGGAGAGGGCAAGGAGATCGTTTCAACGGAGACGCAGCCGATACGCTGCGGCGATGCGCACGTGATATCGAAATCGTGACAAAGTAACCAAGTCCAGACAGCAGAAAACGCCGCACCCGGATGGGGGTGCGGCGCTCCGGTGAGCAGACCTACTTGGCGGAGAGCGCCGCGGCCTGCTTGGCGATCGCCGACTTGCGGTTGGCGGCCTGGTTCTTGTGGATGACGCCCTTGCTGGCTGCCTTGTCGAGCTCGCGGGACGCGGCGCGCTGCAGCGTCGCGGCCTGCTCAAGGTCGCCCTGCTCGGCAGCCTCGCGGAACTTGCGGACAGCGGTCTTCAGCGAAGACTTGACATGCTTGTTGCGCAGACGGGCCTTTTCGTTCTGCCTGTTGCGCTTGATCTGGGACTTGATGTTCGCCACGAAGAAGCCTCGGTGAAAGTCTGGGTGATGGATGGGCGCGCGGGCTCGATGAGAGGGCGCGCCACACGCAAGTGAACAGAGTATCAATAACCCGGGAGGCTGCTCAAATCAACGCCCAGGGTTGTGGCCTTTCAGGATAGCCACTCGGCGGAGTACTCCTGCCAGTCCTGCTCGGTCGCGGCGAAATCCACGTAGAGCGCCAGGCCGAACCGCTCGCGCCTGCCGTGGTCCGACAGGGCCAGTTTGGCGCCCTGGGCCGCCAGGGCGACGCTCTCGGCCGCGTCGCTCCAGGGGACGCCGTGGTCGTGGTAGGCCGGGGCGCCGATGACGACGCTCTTGACCTCCGGGGCCAGGTCGAGGGCGAGCGCCGCCTGCCGTACGACGTGGCCGCCGTAGAGGCTCTGCAGGGGCATGCCGGAGTCGTAGGACATGACGGCCACCTGGTCGACGCGGTCGACGACCTGCTTGAAGTAGCCCTGGGACCAGTACTTGTCGTGGTCGATCGCGGCTCTGGCGGCCACGCGCATCAGAGGGTACGGCTCGATCTGCGGGGTCGAGGTGGACAGCAGGCTCGTGTGCTGCCTGGTCAGGTCGAGCAGGTCGAGGAAGTCGGTGTCGCCGTCGCTCAGGGGCTCGAAGTTGTAGTGGATGCCGTCGTAGCCGGTCTTCATGATGGCGGCGACGCCGTTCAGGATGTTCTGGCGGGCCTTCGGGTCGGTCATGTCGAGTCGTCCGTGGTCCACCTTCTGGCCGAGCCAGGCGGAGACGCGGGTGCCGGGAAGCTCTTTCTTCACCCATTTGACGAAATTTCCGGCGTTGGGGTATTTGGCTGGATCTAAGCGGCCATCCATCGTGAACGGGCCGGAGTGGACGTACAGGTCCTTGATGCCTGAGGGGCGGAGGCGGGCCGCCAGGCGCGCCACGTCCTGCTCGGTGCGGCGGCCGTCGACCCACATGTGACCCAGCCACAGGGCGTCATTGCCGGTGCTCTTCGCCCAGCCCTCTGGCGCGCCGGTAAACTGAAGGCGGAACGCGCCGGCGATGACGACGACCAGCGCGACCAGGACGGCCAAGGCAAGCGCGAGGACGCGCAGGCCACGGCGGATGACGGTTCGGGCAATCACCCGGGCATGTCACCATGAAAGACTGCTCGACCTCAACCCTGTCGAAATGGACTTCGGTGCGCACTCAGCCTGGCCAGACCGACCCCGCGTTGATCCGCAACTTCTGCATCATCGCGCACATCGACCACGGCAAGTCGACCCTTGCCGACCGGATGCTGCAGATCACCGGTGTGGTGGACGACCGCTCCATGCGCGCTCAGTATCTCGACAGGATGGACATCGAGCGCGAGCGCGGCATCACGATCAAGTCGCAGGCCGTGCGGCTGCCCTGGGACGGGCACGTGCTCAACATGATCGACACCCCCGGCCACGTCGACTTCACCTACGAGGTGTCCCGGTCGCTGCAGGCGTGCGAGGGCGCGATCCTGCTGGTCGACGCCGCCCAGGGCATCGAGGCGCAGACGCTGGCCAACCTCTACCTGGCGATGAACAACGACCTGCACATCATCCCGGTGCTCAACAAGATCGACCTGCCCGCGGCGCAGCCGGAGAAGTTCGCCGAGGAGCTGGCCGGCCTGATCGGCTGTGACCCGTCCGACGTGCTGCGGGTGTCGGGCAAGACCGGCGTGGGCGTGCGCGAGCTGCTCGACCACGTGGTCCAGACGGTCCCGCCGCCCATCGGCGACGCCGAGGCGCCCGCCCGCGCGCTGATCTTCGACTCCGTCTACGACACCTACCGGGGCGTCGTGACCTACCTGCGGGTGATCGACGGCCACCTGGGCAAGCGCGAGCGCATCCTCATGATGTCCACCAAGGCCGCGCACGAGACGCTGGAGATCGGCGTCATCTCGCCCGAGCCCAAGCCGTCCGACCTGGGGCTGGGCGTCGGCGAGGTCGGCTATCTCATCAGCGGCGTCAAGGACGTCCGGCAGTCGCGGGTCGGCGACACCGTGACCACGGTCGTCAAGCCCGCCGAGGAGATGCTGGCCGGCTACGACCATCCCCGCCCGATGGTGTTCTCCGGCCTGTACCCGATCGACGGCGACCAGTATCCCGAGCTGCGCGAGGCGCTCGACAAGCTCCAGCTCAACGACGCCTCCCTCGTCTACGAGCCGGAGACCTCGGCCGCGCTCGGGTTCGGCTTCCGTGTCGGCTTCCTGGGCCTGCTGCACATGGAGATCATCCGTGAGCGGCTGGAGCGGGAGTTCGACCTGACGCTGATCTCCACCGCGCCCAACGTCGTCTACCGGGTGGTCATGGAGGACGGCAGCGAGCTGACCGTCACCAACCCGTCGGAGTTCCCCACCGGCGGCAAGATCGCACAGGTCTTCGAGCCGATCACCAAGTCGACGATCCTGGCCCCGGCCGAGTTCATCGGCGTGATCATGGAGATCTGCCAGGGCAGGCGCGGCCAGCTCCTCGGCATGGACTACCTGTCGGAGGACCGCGTCGAGATCCGCTACACGCTGCCGCTCGGCGAGATCATCTTCGACTTCTTCGACCAGCTCAAGTCCCGCACCCGAGGCTACGCCTCGCTGGACTACGAGCCCGCCGGCGAGCAGGAGTCCGAGCTGGTCAAGGTGGACATCCTGCTGCAGGGCGAGGCGGTCGACGCCTTCAGCGCCATCGTGCACAAGGACAAGGCCTACGCCTACGGCGTCGACATGGCCAAGAAGCTGCGCGAGCTGATCCCCAGGCAGCAGTTCGAGGTGCCGATCCAGGCCGCGATCGGAGCCCGCGTCATCGCCCGCGAGAACATCCGCGCCATCCGCAAGGACGTCCTGGCCAAGTGCTACGGCGGCGACATCTCCCGCAAGCGCAAGCTGCTGGAGAAGCAGAAGGAAGGCAAGAAGCGGATGAAGATGGTCGGCCGCGTCGAGGTGCCCCAGGAGGCCTTCGTCGCCGCCCTGTCGACCGACGGCGGCGCCGACAAGGCCAAGAAGTAATTCCTTCCCGGCGCCGGGGGCGCCTACCGGGGCCGGGCCGGGCGGGCGCGCAGCACGTACGTGACGAGCACCGCGGCGCCTGTCACCGCCTGCGCGGCCAGCAGGGCGGCGAGGCCGGCGGGCGGCGCCGTCAGGGCCACGAAGGCGGGTAGACAGCCGACCAGCGCCAGATCGACCCCGGTGAGCGCCCAGAGCACCGGTCCGGTCGGGATCGCGCCGCCCGGAGTGTCGATGACGGGCATCGCATGGTCGACCGGCGCCCTCCTGGCCATCCGCAGGGCCGCCGCCGCCAGCGCGGGGGCGGCCACCGGCCCGAACAGCCACAGCGCGCCCACGCCTGCGGGCTGGACCGACCCTGCGGCCGCCAGCGCCGTCGCGATCCAGAGGCCGCTGAGCAGCGCGGGCAGCAGGGCCCGCGCCAGCACGGCCTGACGGGTCCCCACGGCGAGCAGCCGGGCCAGCGTCGGATTGTCCTGGTCCCTGCGCGTGCCGGACACGCCGGTGGCGGCCACCGCCAGCCCTCCAGCCAGTACGGTCACCCCCACCAGGGCGCTGCCACCGCCCGCCTGCGCGAGCACGGCGGGCAGCGCGGCGCAGGCGGCCACCACCGCCAGCCGTCCCGGACGGCGCGCGAGCCGGACCCAGTCCAGCCACGCCATGGCGAGCGGCGCGGGCATAGACGGCCAGCGGGCCGAGCGCAGCTTGCGGCCCCGCCAGTGGTTGTCCTCGGCGATCCAGGCCAGCGCGCCGGGATCCAGCACCACCGCCGCCGTCGCCACATGCCCGGCCCTCGTGGAGGCGGCCAGCAGGGACCTGGCGGGAATCCGGCCGAGCATCGTCCACGCACGCCGTACCAGAAGAGCGGCGAACAGCGCTGCGCCCGACGCGGCGGCGGCCACCGCCGTCAACGGCGCGCCCGCGACGGCGGCGAGCGGCGCGCGCACCGGCCCGAACGCCGCGACCACGGCCACGACCAGGAGCACCACCAGCGCCACCGACAGCCACGCGTGCCACGTCTGGGACGCCTGGCCGAGCACGGCCAGCGCCATCCCTCCCGCGCTCGCGGAGACGCCCAGCACCAGCGCGCCGACGAGCCGCCACCCGAGCTGGTCGGGCGCGCCCAGCACGGCCAGCAGGCCCAGCCCCAGCAGGCCGCCTCCCACCAGCGCGACCAGCGCCAGGACCCGCGCCGAGCGACCCAGCACACCCCGCCGATCCAGCGGCGTCAGCACCAGCCACGCCGCGTCGGCCGCGGGGAGCGTGACCGGCCCCAGGGCCCGCGCCGCGGCCAGGCCCACCGCCAGCGACAGCGCCAGCAGCGCCACCCCCGCTCCCATCCGGGCGAGATCCGCCTGCCCGGCGAGCCCCTCGACCGCCCCCGAGACGGGCCGGCCCAGCACCGCCGCCAGCAGCGCCAGCATGAACCCGGAGGTGTAGCGGTCGCTCAGGCTGGGGGAGACACGCCGCCGCGACCGGACGAACGCCCGCACCTCGCGCACGGAGACGAGAGGGTGAGCGCTCATATGGCCTTCCTCGTGGTGTGGGGGTGTCGACTCGCGGTGTTCGGTGTCATGCGCGTGCGTGCCGTCATGCGGTCAGCCGGCCGCCGGTAGGGGCGACCTGGCGGGCGCGCGCGGCGAGTGCGGGGTCGTGGGTGGCCATGACGACGGTGCCGCCCCCGGCGGTGTACTCCTCCAGCAGTACGGCCAGCCGCTCGCGGAAGGCGGCGTCCAGGCCGCGTTCCGGCTCGTCCAGCAGCAGGAGCTCGCTGGGCCGCAGCAGCGCGGTGGCGAGGAGCAGGCGCTGGCGCTGGCCCGTGGACAGGTTCAGCGGCGGCGCGTCGGCGCGCACGGCCAGGTCGAACAGCTCCAGCGCGGCGTCCACGGTCAGGCGCGGTCCGGCGTGCACCGTGTGCGTCAGCTCCAGATGCTCGCGGGCGGTGAGGCCCGGATACCAGGCCGGCTCCTCACTCACCAGCGTCGCCCGCCGCCAGAAGGCCGGCTCGTCGACCGGCGGCGCGCCGAAGACCTCCACCGTGCCGCCGGTGGCGGGCAGGAGCCCGGCCAGGCAGCGGAGGAGGGTCGACTTGCCCGATCCGTTGGGGCCGACCACGGCGACCAGCTCTGCGGGGGCGACGGTCAGGTCCAGGTCGCGCAGCACCGGGTTGCCGCCGAGCTCCACGGAGAGACCTCTGACAGAGATGGTCATGTCGTGCATGTCCCGAGCCTAGCCACCTCACCGAGGCGGCAGGGGCCGCTGTCCGTCGGGCCACTTCGTCGGGGCGGCAGTGGTCGCTATCCGTCGGGCCACTTCGTCGGGGCGGTCGGGATCGCCGTCGGCGCCGGGGATTCTGTCGGTGGCGGCGGCTAGCTTTTGAACCCGAACACCTGTGCGACTGGAGGGTGACATGATTGCTGCTGAGCGATTCGAGCGTGCCGCTGTTCTGGGGGTCGCCGTGGCGGAGGAGGCGCGGCGGTTGATCCGGCTGCATCTGATGCCCGCCGAGGTGGGGGCGGACGGGAAGGTCGTGGTGGACGTCCCGATGCCCGACGCCGCCGTGGTGACGGCCCTGCTCGACGTGGCGGCTGACTGTTTCGGCGAGCGGGGAGGATCGGTCGAGGAGGCGCGCCAGGCGGCCCTGGAGACACTCTTACAACTCGCCGACTTCGACACCGACTCCCAGCTCAACGCCTCCCCGCTGAACGCCACGCCCCCGTAGGGGCTGGGCCTCGCGCGGACACTGGCGCGTGCGCGTCCGCGCGAGGGGCGACGGGTCCTCAGCGGGAGTGCCGGCTCATCTCAGGACCGCGTGGAGGGCCGAGGTCAGGGAGGCTCGGGAGTCGTCCTGGTCGATGGACCACATCATCGCGCCGCCCAGGCCCTTGAGCCGGATGTACGCCGCCTTCTGCAGCAGCACCGCCGGGTCGTCGTAGGACCAGAACTCGTTGCCGTCGTACAACCACATCGTGCCGGTGCGCAGGTCGCGGTGGCGCTTGCCGGGCTTGGTCACCAGGTCCTTGTAGTCCTCGACGCCCGCTGCCCACTTGCCGGGGGCGGGTCCGGTCGCCGGCCGGTACAAACCGTTGCCGCCGGCCGTGACGCCGGTCCAGCCCTGCCCGTACGCGGGGACGCCGATGACGAGCTTGCGGGCCGGGGCGCCGCGCTCACGATAGTCGCGGACGGTCTGGTCGACGCTGTAGCGGACCTCGTTGGGGTCGCGGCGGTCGGTGAACAGGTTGCCGTTGTGCCCGGTCCGGGTCTCCCAGCTGCCGCGCAGGTCGTACCCCTGGATGGTGGCGAAGTCGAGCTGCCTGAAGACGCGCCGCACCTCGAAACCGGAGTCGATCTTGGCAGCGGCGGCGGGGAGGAAGGCGGTGAGCTGCGCCTCGGCGGAGAACGCCGCGAGCTGGGCGCGGAGTTCCTCGACGAAGAGGGTGAAGTTGCGCTTGTCCTCGGGCCGGATGATGTTGCCTTCGGCGCCGGCCGACCCCGGCCACTCCCAGTCCAGGTCGATGCCGTCGAACACGCCCGCGCCCGCGCCCGGTTCGAGGCCGGGGAGGTTGCCGCGCAGCCACAGGTCGACGCAGGACCGGGCGAGTTCGGCGCGGGACTCGGCGGTGAGCACGGCGTCGGAGAAGTACTTCGAGCCGGTCCAACCGCCGAGCGAGATGAGGGCCTTGAGCCCGGGGTGCTTGGCCTTGAGCTTGCGCAGCTGGTTGAGGTTGCCGTTGAGCGCCTGGCCGGGCTCGTCGGCCACGCCGTCCACGCTCTGCTCGGCCGGGACGGGCCGCTGCCAGTCGGCCCAGGGGTCGGCCGAGTAGCAGGCGCCTTCGGGGTTGACGAAGCCGAAGGCGTAGTTGATGTGGGTGAGCTTGGCGGCGGCGCCGCTGGTGTCCATGTCCTTGACGTGGTAGTTACGGGCGTACACACCCCACTGGATGAAGTAGGCGACCCGTTTGAAGCGGTCGTGCGTGCTCGTATCCGCCTGGGCGGGCAGCGGGACCGCCGTGAGGCCGAGTAACAGGGAGAGGGCGATGAGGATCTTCTTCACGGGGGGCGCCTCCCGGGGAGCGTGAACTTATAGGAAACTTTCCTATAAGTTGTCCGGATCGTAGGGCCACGGGTTCGGGCAGTCAATGGCAGCGGGCACACTGGTAGACGTGCCCTCCACGTTGCCTGACGGCGATCCCGCGCCCGCCTCCGGCGAGCTGCCCGACAGTGCCCTGCTCGGGCTCGGTGAGCGGCCGTTCGGCTTCTATGTGCACGTCCCGTTCTGCGTGACCCGCTGCGGCTACTGCGACTTCAACACCTACACCGCCACCGAGCTCGGCCCCGGCGCCTCCCAGCGCGACTACGCCGACACCGCCATCGAGGAGGTACGCCTCGCGCGGCGGGTCCTCGGTGACGTGGACCTTCCGGTCGAGACGGTGTTCTTCGGCGGCGGCACGCCGACACTGCTGCCGGCCGAGGACCTGTCCCGGATCCTGGCGGCCATCGACGCCGAGTTCGGGCTGAAGCCCGGCGCGGAGGTGACCACGGAGGCCAACCCCGAGTCCGTCGACCAGCGCTACCTGGAGCGACTCCGCGAAGGCGGCTTCAACCGGGTCAGCTTCGGCATGCAGAGCGCCCGCGAGCACGTGCTGAAGGTGCTCGACCGCCAGCACACGCCCGGCCGGGCCGCCCAGGCCGTGCTGGAGGCGCGCAAGGCCGGATTCGAGCACGTCAATCTCGACCTGATCTACAGCACACCGGGGGAGTCCGACGACGACTGGCGCGCCTCGCTGGCCGCCGCCGTCGCTGCCGAGCCCGACCACGTCTCGGCCTACTCACTCATCGTCGAGGAGGGCACCCGGCTGTCGGCCAGGATCCGCCGGGGCGAGCTGCCGATGCCCGACGACGACGTCGCCGCCGACCGCTACCTCATCGCCGACACGATGCTGGCCGAGGCCGGGTTCCGCTGGTACGAAGTGTCCAACTGGGCCACCTCGGACGAGGCGCGCTGCCGCCACAACCTGCTCTACTGGACCGGCGGCGACTGGTGGGCCGTCGGCCCCGGCGCGCACAGCCACGTCGGCGGCACCCGCTGGTGGAACGTCAAACACCCCGCCCCGTACGCTCAGCGCCTGGCCGAGGGCGTCTCACCCGCCCACGCGCGCGAGGAGCTGACCGGCGAGGACCGCGACACCGAGCGGCTGATGCTGGAGCTCAGGCTCGACACCGGCTACCCGCTCGCCGACGTCGCGCCCGCCGCCCGTCCGCGCGTCGCCTCGGCCCTGGCCGACGGGCTGCTGGAGGTCGAGGCGTTCAAGGCCGGCCGGATGGTGCTCACCCTGCGCGGACGGCTCCTGGCCGACGCCCTGGTGCGCGACCTGCTCAGCTGATCAGGCGGATGCAGATGGGATAGCGGTAGTTCTCGCCCCGGTTGGCGGAGATGGCGGCCTGGATCTGGAAGATCAGCGCCACGATCCAGACGACCGGGAGCAGCACGATGCCGATGACCACGATCGTCAGGATGCCGGTGATCATGTAGGCGGCGAACGCGGTGATCTGGAAGTTGAGCGCCTCGGCGGCCTGGTCCCTGACATAGGGGGACTCGTCCTTCTTGACCAGGTAGAGGATCAGCGGGCCGACCCACGAGACCAGCAGGCCGAGCAGGTGGGCCATCATGGCCATCGAGTTGTCGTCGGTGCCGGGGCGGGGACCGTACCGTCCGGGCACGTACGGCTCCTGACGGCCGTGCGGCGCCGCGTAGCCGTACGGCGGCGGCTGCTGTCCAGGCGGCGGCTGACCGTAGCCGTACGGCGGCTGCTGACCGTACGGAGGCTGCTGGCCATAGCCGTACGGCGGCGGCTCGTAACCGGGCGGGGGCTGCCGGCCGTAGCCGGGCGGGGGTTGCTGTCCGTAGGACGGCGGCGGCTCGTGGCCGGGAGGCGGAAGCGGCTGACCGTAACCGCCGGACGGGGAGCCCGAGTCGGGCTGAGAGCCGTACTGCGGGCCGGAATGCGGGTGAAACTGTGGCCCGGACTCTGGTCCCGGTCGAGGCCCGGACTGAGGGCCTCGCGCCTGCGGCCCGGACCCCGTGCCGGGGTCGGGGGTCGGTTGGGGGCCCGAGTCGGGCTGAGGGGGCTGGGCGCCGGGGACGGCGGAGGCGGTGATGCGGCGCGTCGCGTCGTCGTCCGGCGGGGGCTGCGGATCGTGGCTCATGGTGTCTCCGTAACGAAGTCGATCAGTTCCTCGACCCGGCCGAGCAGCTCGGGCTCCAGATCGGCGAAGCTTGAGACGGAGCCCAGGATGCGCCGCCACGCGTCGGCCGGCTCCACGCGCCAGCCCAGCGCGGCGATCACGCCTTCCTTCCAGGGGACCCCGCGCGGCACGTCCGGCCAGGCCGGGATGCCGACCGAGGACGGCTTGACCGCCTGCCAGATGTCGATGTACGGGTGGCCGACCACGAGCACGTCCGGGGAGGTCACCCGGGCGGCGATGCGGCTCTCCTTGGAGCCGGGCACCAGGTGGTCGACCAGCACGCCGAGCCGCCGGCCCGGCTCGGGCGCGAACTCCTCGACGATCTCCGGCAGGTCGTCCACGCCTTCGAGGTACTCGACCACGACGCCCTCCACCCGGAGGTCGTGGCCCCAGATCTTCTCCACCAGGGCGGCGTCGTGCACCCCTTCGACGTAGATGCGGCTCTGCCGGGCCACCCTGGCCCGCAGCCCCTCCACGGCGATCGAGCCGGAGGCGCTGCGCCTCGGGGCGCTGTCGGGCACCGCCTGTGGCCGTACCAGCGTCACGACCTTGCCCTCCAGCAGGAACGCGGCGGGGTCGAGCGGGAACAGCCGGCGCTTGCCGAAACGGTCCTCCAGCGTGACCGCCTCCTTGTCGCAGGCGACCACCGCGCCGCAGAAGCCGCTGTCGGCGTCCTCCACGACCAGATCGCGCTCGGCCGGCACCTTCGGGATCTTGCCCCGGCCCGGACGCCGCCAGTTTCCCGCTAGAACATCACCCTCGTACACACGGGGGACCGTAGCAAATCACGCGCTGACCGCAAGGCGCTTACGCTGGCTGCTGCGGCGCATCAGGACCACGATCGTCACGATGATCGCGGCCAGGATGCCTACTCCGGGGATGGCCACCAGCAGGACCACTCCGCCCAGGACGCCGCCCACGGCGCTGGACATGTCCCGGCCGACGCCGAACCGCGCGCTCGCGCCCTCCGTGACGGTGCAGGTGACCTGGTAGTCACCCGCGGAGGGTGCGTCGATCCGCAGGATCTGCTGCCACTTCGTGCCGTTCACCGTGAGGGTCTGGACGCCGGAGACGGGCAGGAGCTTCGCCCTGTTGGCGATCTGGCACTCGTAGCGCACCCGCGTGCGGCTGGTGAGGTAGAGCACTGGGCTCTGGGCCGGGTCGAGGGCGACGGTGACCCGCTCGCCGGCGGCGAACGTCCTGGTCGGCGCGACGTTGTCGACGCTGCTGAGCAAACCGCTGACGAAGAGGATGACGCCCGCGGCGATGCACAGGGCGGCGACGCCCCAGGAGACGCCGATCCACCGCAGTTGCGGCCTGAGGGTCTTCGGATCCACGCCCGGCCCGGACCCGGGTTGGTACTGCTGACCGAACTGCGGCTGCTTGCCGTACTGGGCGAAGGGCGGCTGCTGGCCGTACTGCGGGGGCGGGGCTTGTGGGTACTGCGGCGGCTGGGCCCGTGGGTCGAAGGGCTGCCCCTGCGGGGGCCGGCCCTGCTGGTCGAAGGGAGGCGCCTGGCCGTACTGCTGCTGGACATACTGCTGCGGCGGGCCGTACGGGGGTGGTTGTCCCTGTGGCGTCTCCCCCGGGGAATGCCCGGGCTCTGACGGGGGACCATATGACTGAGGGTGTGAATTGTCCGTCATGTTGCAAGTGTGACCCGTGTGGTCGATGTTGCGCCAGCAGCCTGGGGCCCACGGCGTTATCGCACCTTGTGAGTGAGAGCCGTACACTTGGCACTCGGGAACACAGAGTGCTAGACCTGTCGTTTCCCGGAAGGCAGCGGTAGGAGGTGCTCACGTGCTCGACGATCGTAAACTCGCGGTGCTCCGCGCCATTGTCGAAGACTACGTGTCGACCAACGAACCGGTGGGCTCCAAAGCGCTGGCGGAGCGCCACAACCTGAAGGTCTCCCCGGCGACGGTCAGGAACGACATGGCCGCGCTGGAGGAGGAGGGCTACATCACCCAGCCGCACACCAGCGCCGGCCGGGTGCCGACGGACAAGGGATACCGCCTGTTCGTCGACAGGCTCTCGCAGATCAAGCCGTTGTCCGGAGCCGAGCGCAGGGCCATCGAGACCTTCCTGGCCGGCGCGGTGGACCTGGACGACGTGGTGACCCGCACGGTGCGGCTGCTCGCGCAGCTCACCAGGCAGGTCGCGGTGGTGCAGTATCCGACGCTCACCCGCTCCACGGTGCGGCACGTCGAGCTGGTCCAGCTCGCCGAGCGGCGCGTCATGCTCGTTCTGATCACCAACACCGGCCGCGTCGAGCAGCGCGTGATCGAGCTGCCCGAAGTGGTGGAGGACACCCGCATCGCGCACCTGCGCGCGGTGCTCAACAGTTGCCTGGACGGCTGCGGGCTGGGCAATGTGCCCGACCTGGTGGCCGACCTGCCCGAGCGGCTGCCGGCCGAGGATCGGCCCGTCGTGGCCACGATCCTGTCGGTCCTGCTCGAAACGCTCGTCGAACGCCACGACGAGAAGATCGTCTTCGCCGGCGCGGCCAACCTCGCGGGGGCCGGCTTCAGCGTCGGGCTGCGCGACGTGCTCGAGGCGCTGGAGGAGCAGGTCGTGCTCATGCGGCTGCTCGGCGAGACGTCCACAGACACACCGTCCGCTCTCACCGTGCGCATCGGATCAGAGAACGCCTACACCGGACTAGTGGGCACGTCCATCGTCGCCACGGGATACGGTTCAGGCGACAACCAACTGGCTCGGCTCGGCGTGCTGGGCCCCACGAGGATGGACTACCCCGTGACGATGGGCGCCGTGCGCGCGGTGGCACGCTACGTCAGCCAGATCCTGGCTGCATCTTAAGAGGTCGATAAGTGGCAAACAGCGACTACTACGCCACCCTCGGGGTGCGCCGTGACGCCAGTCAGGACGAGATCAAGAAGGCTTACCGCCGGCTGGCTCGCGAGCTGCACCCTGACGTGAATCCCGATCCCGCCACCCAGGAGCGGTTCAAGGAGATCACGCAAGCCTACGAGGTGCTGTCGGATCCGAGCAAGCGCCAGATGTACGACCTGGGCGGCGACCCGTTCGGCGGCGCGGGTGCGGCGGCCGGGGCCGGCGGTTTCGGCGCGGGGTTCCCGTTCAGCGACATCATGGACGCCTTCTTCGGCAACGCGGCCGGCGCGCGCGGTCCGCGCTCGCGCGCGCGCAGGGGCCGCAACGCGACCATCCGGGTCGAGCTCGACCTGCGCGAGACCGCGTTCGGCACCACCCGCGAGCTGGTCGTCGACACCGCCGTGCTGTGCGAGGTGTGCCAGGGCGCGGGCGCGTCCCCGGGCACCCACCCCGACACCTGTGACATGTGCAACGGGCGCGGCGAGATCAGCCAGGTCACCCGGTCGTTCCTGGGCCAGGTCATGACCTCGCGGCCGTGCCCGCAGTGCGGCGGTTTCGGGAGCATCATCCGCAACCCGTGCCAGGAGTGCTCCGGCGACGGCCGGGTGCGCACCCGCCGCACGATCAAGGTGCGCATCCCCGCGGGCGTCGAGGACGGCACCCACATCCAGCTCGCCGGCGAGGGCGAGGTCGGCCCCGGCGGCGGCCCGCCCGGAGACCTGTTCCTGGAGATCGTCGAGCGCCCGCACGAGATCTACGAGCGGCGCGGCGACGACCTTCACTGCACCGTCCAGATCCCGATGACGGCCGCCGCACTCGGCACCATCCTCACCGTCGAGACCCTCGACGGCGCCGAGGAGATCGACGTCCGGCCAGGCACCCAGTCGGGTCAGGTCATCACCATGTACGGGCGCGGCGTGCAGCGGCTCAACGAGACGGGCCGCGGCGACCTGCTCATCCACGTCAATGTCGAGACGCCGCACCGCCTCGACACCGCTCAGGAGGAGCTGCTGCGCGAGCTGGCCAAGCTGCGCGGCGAGGAGCGCCCGCCGGGCAAGTTCGCCCCGGGCCAGCAGGGCTTCTTCTCGCGGCTGCGCGACGCCTTCAACGGGCGCTGACGCCGCCGAGCAGCTCTGGCGGTTGCTCCGGTCGCGGTGGCGATGGCCGCACCGCCAGCAGCTCCTCGGGCAGCGCCACCCGCGCGGTGACGCCGCAGCGCAGCGACTCGTGCAGCCACACCCGGACGCCGAGCCGTTCGGCCAGCCTGCCCACCACGTGGTGGCCCAGGCAGCGGGTGGGGGGCACCAGGAAGCTCTCCGCGCCGCGCAGCCGGGCGTTGGCCGTGGCCAGCTCCTCGGCGGTCATGCCGATGCCGTGGTCGGTGATGGTGATCCGGCATTCGCCCTCGTCCGCGCGCGCCCACACCTCCACCTCCGAATCGGGCGGCGAGTAGGTCAGCGCGTTCTCCACCAGCTCGGCCAGCAGGTGGGCGACCTCGGCCACGACCGCGCCCCTGACCGGCGCGCCGTCCACGACGCGCAGCGTCACCCGGTGATGGTCCTCGACCTCGGTCAGGGCCAGGCGCAGCACGTCCGCCACCGGTACGGGCTCCGACGAGCGGCGCGCCCCCCGCTTGCCGGCCAGGACCAGCAGGCTCTCGGCGTTGCGGCGCATCCGGCTCGTCAGGCGGTCCAGCTCACAGAGCCTGGCCAGCGTGGCGGGGTCGGACTCGTTGTGCTGCAGCACGCTGATGAAGCTCAGCTGGCGGTGCGCCAGGTTGCGGTGGCGTACGCCGAGGTCCACCAGCGACTCGGTGGTGACGCGCCGCAGGGCCGTGTGCTCGGCCGCCAGTCGTACGGCGCTGCGGTGCAGGTCACCGAGCGCGCCGGCCACCTCCGCGAACTCGTCGGCGTGGCGGCCCGGCCCCGGCTCCTGGAGACGTGCCGCGAGGGCGTGGTCCGGGGTGTCGTCGCCGTGCTCCTGGGCGACCCGGGAGACCTGGTCGGCCAGCGTGTCGGCCAGCGCGCCGGCATGGTCCGAGAGCCGCCGCAGGGGACGCAGCACCGAACGCCAGGCGAGCACGCCCAGCACGGGCATGCCGAGCACGAGCAGCGCGCCCAGGGCACCCAGCATGACCAGGTGCCGGGTGGCCCGTTCCACGGCGGCCAGCGCCGGAGCGCGCACCTCTTCGGCCACCGACCGCTGCACGCTCCGCAGGGCGTCGTCGTAGCCGATGGTGGCGTGGTGCCAGGCGCGCGGGCTCGCCGACAGCGGCGCGCCGCCGGAGCCGTCGACGGCCTGCCTCTCCATGGCGGCGAGCCTGGGGGTGTGGCTCTGCTGGGCGCGGGCCAGAGCAGCCCGGCCCGCCGGGGTCGCCAGGCGCTCGAACCTGGCGAACGCGTCCGCCTTGACCGCCCGGACCTGGAGCAGGCCGAGATGCCCCGCCGAGGTGAACGACCCGGCCGTGAACGCCGCGGTCACGAGGGCGCGCTCCTGACTGGTCGCCTCCTTGGCCCTGCTGATGGCCTCCAGCGCCTGCATGCCCCCCGGCCGGGCGGCGAAGGTGGCGTCCAGGAGGGCCGAGATCGCGCCGGTGTAGGCGGTGAAGGCTTCCTGCGCCGTGGCGGAACGGGCCTTCCGGATGTCCGCGAGCGCCGTGCGCAGGCCCGGCGTCGCGGCGTCGAGCCGGGCCCTGGCCCGGTCCGTGGCACGGCGTTCGGCGTCCAGGTCGGCCGCGAACCGGTCGTCGCCGGCCAGCACGCCCAGCGCCAGGCCGCGCTCCCGCTGGAGTGCGTGGACCAGCTCCTGCGCGGCGAGCGCCCGGCCGACGTGACGGACGGTCCCGGTCGCGTCGGCCCTGGCGCTCAGCCGGTCCGCGGCGCCCGCCCCCAGGCCCGCGACCAGCAGGAGCGTCGAGACGGCCAGCGGCAGCGCGAGGCGCGCCCTGACGGGCGGCGGCCAGGGGAGCCGGCGGGAGACTGTCATCGCGCTGACCCCTCGTAAAGTGACTCAGGAAAGTGCGACTGCACGTGACACGATATTGCGCCACGTGTTCGCTCGACTGCATAACGTCAAGAATCTGGAGTGCCTGGGGTGACGGTTCCGGTGTTCCTCGCGGCCGATCTGAGCGGGTCCGAGCTGGTGCTCGACGGTCCTGAAGGGCGGCACGCCGCCGCGGTCCGGCGGCTGCGGGAGGGGGAGCGGATCGACCTGACCGACGGGGCCGGCGGGGTGGCCGAGTGCGTCGTGCGCGAGGTGCTCAAGGACGCGCTCAGACTGGACGTGCTCGCCCGGCACGAGGCGCCGGCGCCGAGCCCCCGGCTGGTGGTCGTGCAGGGCCTGCCGAAGGGCGACAGGGGCGAGCTGGCCGTCGAGATGATGACCGAGGCGGGCGTGGACGTGATCGTGCCCTGGGCGGCCTCGCGGAGCATCACCCAGTGGAAGGGCGACCGGGTCGCCAAGGCGCTGCACCGGTGGCGGTCGACGGCGCGCGAGGCGGGCAAGCAGGCGCGCCGGTTCCACCTGCCGGAGGTGACGGAGCCGGCCTCCACGGCGCGGGTCGAGGCGCTGCTGGCGGACGCGGCGCTGGGGCTGGTGCTGCACGAGGAGGCGGCCGAGCCGCTGTCCCGGGTGGCGCTGCCGGTGGAGGGCGACATCGTCGTGGTGGTGGGGCCCGAGGGCGGCGTCTCGGATCAGGAGCTGGCCGCGTTCCAGGCGGCGAAGGCGGTGCCGGTCCTGCTCGGGCCGACGGTGCTGCGCACCTCGACGGCGGGAGTGGCGGCGGCGGCGGTGCTGCTCGCCCGGACCGGCCGCTGGTGACGGGTCAGCTCAGCTGCCGGGCGTGCCGAGCAGCGGGCTGAGGATGTCCGTCGGCGTGGGGGCCGGGTCACCGGGAGGGCACTCCTCCATCGGGCACGGCGTGTCCGGCAAGGCCGTCTCGGACATCGTCGGGGTCGGGGACGGGGTGGGCGTCGGCGTGATCGTGGGGCAGTCCGACGGCAGCTCCGCCTGCTCCTCCACGGTCGACGGGCAGGGCGTCGGGGTGGGCGTGGGCGTCGGGGTGGGCGTCGACTTGCTGGTCGACCTGGCCGTCTCCGACGCGGGCTGCGGCGCCGGCGACGTGGCCGGGACGGAGACGATCCCGGGCGGCGGCACGTCCTCGCGGACGGTCGACTTGGGGGACGGCGGCCGGCTGGTCGAGGACTTGGCCGGCGGTGTGCTGCTGGAAGTGCTGCGCACCTCCTGGTAGGGCTGCTCGATCACGCGCTGGCGCAGCTCCGGGACCACCATCACGATGGTGCCCGCCACCAGCAACGCGCTGGCGGCGGCGGCGCCCGCACGCCACCAGAACAGGTTGCGCACTCCACGCCGCTCGATGCGGGCGCGGATGATCTCCAGTCCTTCCGGCGAGGGTACGACCGCGTCCGCCTCCGCGCGGAGCGCACGGCGAAGGATCTCGCCGTGCTCGTCGGGGGGCTGGGTCATGACATTTTCTCCAGGACGGATCGCAAGGCGGCCATGCCACGTGCGGTGTGGCTCTTGACCGCGCCCTTGCTGATGCCCATGGCGTGGGCGATCTCAGCCTCGGACAGATCACCGTAGTAACGAAGGACCAGTGCCTCTCTCTGACGTGTCGGCAGGGATCTCAGTGCCTCGATGACGGCGGAGCGTTCCAGCTCGCCGATCGCGCCGTTCTCGGCGCTGGGCGCATCGGGCAGTCCCTTGGGCGCGTACTTCTCCACGACCGCGCGGTGACGCAGCACCGAACGGGATCGGTTGACGACGGACTGACGCAGGTAGGCGAGTGCTTTGTCGGGGTCACGCAGTCTGCGCCAGGCGCCATGGATGGCGACGAACGCGTCCTGCACGACTTCCTCCGCGGTTGCCATGTCGCGCACCAGCAACACAGCGAGACGCACCAATGACCGAAAATGCGCACTGTAAAGCGCGGTCACGGCCATGTCGGCATCCCACCCGACCGGCACCGCCCCCATGGACCTGTCGGCCAGGAGGGTTTCGGTGGTCACATCAGTGGGACGCGCGGCCTTGCCTGAGGGTTTACGCTCTTCCGGTTCCTTAGGGGGCATGACCCAGTCGTGTCCTCGCCAGGTGGCCTCGCCCGACCCTGAATCGTGTTTTTTCCTTGAGTGTCGCACACACACCCTAACCGCGCCGATCTTCGGACGCCACGACGGAACGGATTACCGATTCGCAACGCTGATCAGGGGCACAGGGGAATCCGGAGCCTGTCGATAGGGTGACCGGATGACCGACTGCATCTTCTGCAAGATCGCGGCCAAGGAGATCCCGGCCGAGGTCGTCCTGGAGACCGACAGAGCGCTGGCGTTCCGCGACACCAACCCGCAGGCGCCCACCCATGTGCTGGTCATCCCGAAGGAGCATCACGCCGACGCGGCCGCTCTGGCGCAGGCCGACGCCGGGCTCGCCGACGAGGTGCTCAAGACCGCGCACGCGGTGGCCGTCGGCGATGACGTGGCGGGCGCCGGTTACCGGATCGTGTTCAACACCGGTCCCGCCGCCGGGCAGACCGTCTTCCACGTGCACGCCCACGTGCTGGGCGGGCGTGAGCTGACCTGGCCGCCCGGGTGACCTGGGCACGGTGATTTGGGCCCGGATATATTGGCACGAGTAATTCCGCTGCTCCCGGCTACGATGTGGGGAGAAGAACAGCCGAACAGACCGGGAGGCATCAGGCCACTGGCCTGCCCATGTCCGAACTACACGAATCCCGACGCACGGCACCTCCATCGCGCACACAGGCCAAGGTGCTGATTCCGGACGAATACCCGATGGTCAGCCTCCTGGGCTCCCGTGACGAGCTGCTACGCGTCATCGAGGGCGCCTTCAAGGCCGACGTCCATGTGCGCGGCAACGAGATCACCGTCACCGGCAGCCCCGACGAGAGCAGCACGGTGGTGCGGCTGTTCGAGGAGCTGGTCGAGGTCCTGCGCAGCGGCGGGGAGCTGACGCCCGACGCGGTCGAGCGGAGCATCGCCATGCTGCGGATGACCTCCGACCGCCCGGCGGAGGTGCTGTCCCTGGACATCCTCTCCTCACGCGGCCGCACGATCAGGCCCAAGACCGTCAACCAGAAGCGCTACGTCGACGCGATCGACAAGCACACCGTGGTGTTCGGCATCGGCCCCGCCGGCACCGGCAAGACCTACCTGGCCATGGCCAAGGCGGTGCGGGCGCTTCAGGAGAAGCTGGTCAACCGGATCATCCTGACCCGGCCCGCGGTCGAGGCGGGAGAGCGCCTGGGCTTCCTGCCGGGCACCCTCTACGAGAAGATCGACCCCTACCTGCGGCCGCTGTACGACGCGCTGCACGACATGGTCGACCCCGACTCGATCCCCAAGCTGATGGCGGCGGGCACGATCGAGGTCGCCCCCCTCGCGTACATGAGGGGAAGGACGCTGAACGATGCCTTCATCATCCTCGACGAGGCCCAGAACTCCTCGGCCGAGCAGATGAAGATGTTCCTGACGCGGCTCGGCTTCAACTCCAAGATCGTCGTGACGGGTGACGTCACCCAGGTCGACCTGCCCTCGGGCACGACCAGCGGCCTGCGGGTGGTGCAGGAGATCCTGGAGGGCATCCCCGACATCCACTTCGCCCACCTGTCCAGCGCCGACGTGGTGCGCCACAAGCTGGTGAGCGAGATCGTCGACGCCTACGGCCGTTACGACGCGCTGCAGGACCCCAAGCCTCTCCAGCAGCGGGGGAAGCGGCGATGAGCATCGAGATCAACAACGAGACGGGCGCGGAGGTCGGCGAGGAGCTCCTCGTCTCGCTGGCCACCCACGTCCTCGGCGAGATGGGCATCAACCCGCTCGCCGAGCTCTCGATCGTGATCGTGGACGAGGACGTCATGTCCGAGCTGCACGAGAAGTGGATGGGTGAGGCGGGCCCGACCGACGTGCTCGCCTTCCCCATGGACGAGCTGCGACCGGGCGGCGGGGCGCGCGGGGACGCCGACACCCCGACCGATCCGGCCCTGCTCGGCGACGTGGTGCTCTGCCCCGAGGTGGCGGCCAGACAGGCGGCCGAGGCGGGGCACAGCGCCCAGGAGGAGCTGGAGCTGCTGTGCACCCACGGCATCCTCCACCTGATGGGCTATGACCACGCCGAGCCCGAGGAGCACAAGGAGATGTTCGGCCTGCAGGCCCGACTGCTCGAAGGATGGCGGGAGGTGCGCAGCTCCCGGTGAACGCCTGGTTGCTGTTGGCCGTCGTCCTGGTCATGGTCGGCGGCCTGATCGCCAGCGCCGAGACTGCGCTGACGCGCATCTCCAGGGTGCGCGCCGAAGCGGTCGTGCGTGACGGGAAGCGCGGGGCCCAGCGGCTGCACGCCATCGTCGCGGACGCGCCGCGCTACCTCAATCTGCTGCTGCTGCTCCGGCTGAGCTGCGAGCTGGTCGCGACGGTGGTCGCGACGCTGCTGTTCATCGACCTCCTGGACGACCAGGGCTGGGCGTACGTCTCCGCCGCGGCGGTGATGATCGTGGTCAGCTATGTGATCGTCGGGGTGATGCCGCGGACCCTGGGCCGTCAGCACGCCGAGCCGATCGCGCTGGCTAGCGCGCCGATCGTCTACGGGCTGACCAAGATCTTCGGTCCGCTGCCCATGCTGCTCATCCTGCTCGGCAACGCGCTGACTCCCGGCCGGGGGTTCCGCGACGGCCCGTTCACCTCGGAGGCCGAGCTGCGTGACCTGGTCGACCTGGCCGAGGAGCGCAGGGTCATCGAGCCGGACGAGCGCGAGATGATCCACTCGGTGTTCGAGCTGGGTGACACGCTGGTGCGCGAGGTGATGGTGCCGCGCACCGACATGGTCTACATCGAGCGCGGCAAGACGCTCAGCCAGGCGCTGTCGCTGGCGCTGCGCAGCGGCTTCTCCCGTGTCCCCGTCGTCGGCGAGAACGAGGACGACGTCATCGGGATCGCGTACCTCAAGGACATCACCCGCCGGGTGCACGAGTCCGGTGAGGACGGCGGGGAGGAGCGGATCGAGTCGATCATGCGCTCGGCCACCTACGTGCCCGAGAGCAAGCCGATCGACCAGCTGCTGCGCGAGATGCAGGCCAAGCAGACCCATCTGGCCATCGTCATCGACGAGTACGGCGGGACGGCCGGGCTGGTCACCATCGAGGACGTGCTGGAGGAGATCGTCGGCGAGATCACCGACGAGTACGACCAGGAGGCGCCCCGCGTCGAGCCCATGTCCGACGGCGCGCTGCGGGTGACGGCCCGGATGCCGGTGGACGAGCTGGCCGAGTTGTTCGACACCGAGATCGAGGTCGACGACGTCGAGACGGTGGGCGGGCTGCTCGCGCACGCGCTCGGCCGGGTGCCGATCGCCGGGTCGCAGGCGGAGGTGGCCGGGCTCCGGCTGACCGCCGAAAGCCTGGCCGGCCGGCGCAACCGGATCAGCACCGTCGTGGTGCGCCGGGTCTCGCCGGCCGAGGGCGACGTCGTCCCGGCGGCCGCCGAGCACAACTGAGCAGCGGCGCAAGCCTTCTACAAGCGTTCTGCAAGCGGTGTGGGCCAGTCTCTTCATCGACGCCCTGTGCGGTGGGTGTCGCAGAGGGATGTGTCCGAAACGCCGGGTGGGGTTCGCGGCGCCAGGACACTCCCTGGGGGGACGGCAACGTCACGGTCTGCTAGCCGGCCGGGACGTTGGTCGGCGTAAAGGGTGCTCTCGTCCGGATAACCGGGCGAGAGCACCCTTTTAGCGTTTGATCGTTTATTGGCAACTCCGGTGGATTGCCGTATTCGTCGGCCGGGGAGGTTGCGACTCGGGGGGAATCATGAAACGCGTACTGCGGATCATCGCCTGCGGGCTCCTGGCCGGTGCCCTGGGGGGATGCGGCGACAGGGGCATCGCCGAGGTCGACGGGGTCGACGTGAAAGCTCTGGCGCACATGCGGGAGATCCTGAGCAAGGAACCCAGATTGCCCGACGGCTTCTCGCCTCGGCCCGACCAGGCGTGGCAGGCGCCGTTCACGCCGGCGGATCACAACTGCCGAGCCGTACTGGACGCGGCGGGCGGGCGGGCGCCCGAGCGGGCGCTGACCGCGCAGGCGGCGGCCAGCTATCAGGGTGACGAGCTGGGCGAGCAGGTCGGGGTGGGGCTGGCCCGATACGCGGGCTCCGAGGCCGAAGGGCACATCGCCGAGCTGGCCAGGGCGCTGGAGTCCTGCCGGGCGGTCCGGGCGGGCAGCGGCACGCATCTGCGCACGACCATCCTGCCGATCGGGGACGTGGCCGACGAGGCGGTGGGCGGCGAGCTGCGCGGAAAGCTGAACGGCTACCCGTACACGCTGGACGTGGTGCTGGCCCGATCCGGTGACACGCTCGTCTCGCTGGTGCACACGAGCATGGCCGAGGTCGAGCCGCAGCGGACGAGGCAGCTCCTCGACGCGGTGATCAGGATGGCCACCGCCTAACCTGGTCCTCGTGACTCTCGATCCTGAAGACAGCAAGATCATTACGTTGGCGCGTGCCGCCAGGGCCCGTAACGGCTCTGCCGAAGGCGCCGCCGTGCGTGACGAGACGGGCCGCACCTATTCGGCCACCGACGTCGCGCTCACCTCGCTCACGCTGTCCGCCGTGCAGGTGGCGGTGGCGATGGCCGTGTCCAGCGGCGCGCGGTCACTGGAGGCCGTCGCGCTGGTGACCGCCGGCGAGCCGAGTGCCGCCGACGAGGCCGTGGCGGCGGAGCTGGGCGTCAAGGGCCTGCTGGTGGCCGATCCCGACGGCACGCCGCGCGCTGCGGGGGGCGGGCGCTGAGATGCCGATGTCGCCGTTCCTGGCAGCGCTGCGGGCCAAGGTCGGGCCCGACCTGCTGATGTTGCCCTCGGCCAGCGGATGCGTGTTCGACCGATCCGGCAGGCTGCTGGTGGCCCGCCACGGCGACGTGGGGCTGTGGGCGTCGCCCGGCGGCGGCATCGACCCTGACGAGCGGCCACAGGACGCCGTGGTGCGGGAGCTGCGCGAGGAGCTCGCCATCGAGGTGGAGGTGCGCGGCCTGATCGGCGTCTACGGCGGGCCGCAGTTCCGCACCCTCTACCCCAACGGGCACGAGGTCGCCTACGTGATCGCCGTCTACGGGTGCGCCCTGGTCTCGGGCACGCCCACCCCGGACGGCGACGAGATCACCGACGCCCGATGGGTCACCGAGCAGGAGCTGGACGGGCTCACGATGACCGCGTGGTCGCCGGGGGTGCTTCCCGACGCGTTCGCCTGGTGGCGTGACCAGGCCCGTTGATGGGCCAGAATGCACATGTGACTTCGCCAGACAACCATCGCGCCGGATTCGCCTGCTTCGTGGGGAGGCCGAACGTCGGCAAGTCCACGTTGATGAACGCCCTGGTCGGGACCAAGGTGGCGATCACCTCCTCCAAGCCGCAGACGACCAGGCGGGTCATCAGGGGCATCGTGCACCGCCCCGAGGCGCAGATCGTCATCGTGGACACGCCGGGCCTGCACCGGCCGCGCACGCTGCTCGGTGAGCGGCTCGACAGCCTCGTGCTGTCGACGCTCACCGAGGTGGACGTGATCGGCTTCTGCGTGCCGGCCAACGAGCCGATCGGCAAGGGCGACCGGTTCATCGCCGACAAGCTCACCGCGGTGAAGAACACCCCCGTGGTCGCCGTGGTGACCAAGTGCGACCTGGCCACCCGGGAGCAGATCGCGGCGCAGCTCCTGGCGGTGTCGCAGATCGCGGAGTTCGCGGCCGTCGTCCCCGTCTCCGCGCGGTCGGGGGAGCAGCTCGACGTGCTGGGCGACGTGCTCATCGAGCACCTGCCCGAGTCGCCGCCGCTCTACCCCGGCGGGCAGCTCACCGACGAGCCCGAGCAGGTGCTGGTCGGCGAGCTCATCAGGGAGGCGGCGCTGGAGGGCGTCCGGGACGAGCTGCCGCACTCCATCGCCGTGGTCGTCGACGAGATGATGGCGCGCGAGGGGCGTGACGATCTGCTCGACGTCTACGCGCACATGTTCGTCGAACGTCCCTCGCAGAAGGCCATCGTCATCGGCCACAAGGGCGAGCGGCTGCGCGACGTCGGCACCAGGGCGCGTAAGCAGATCGAGGCGCTGCTCGGCACCAAGATCTATCTGGACCTGCGGATCAGCGTCGCCAAGGACTGGCAGCGCGACCCCAAGCAGCTGCGCCGGCTGGGCTTCTACGACTGACGGCCCCCGCGCCGGTCGGCTTGCTACGGCTGACGGCCCCCGCGCCGGTCGGCTTGCTACGGCTGACGGCGTACCAGCGTCGCGACGGCGAGGGCGACCACCGCGAGCGCGGACGCCAGCGCGGCGAACCAGCCGAACCTGATCACCGGCTCGACCGACAGCAGGCGGCCCAGATCGATCGAGATCCGGTCCCGGATGCCGGCCGAGTCGGTCACGAACAGCACCAGCACCAGCGCGGCCAGCGCCCCCGGCAGCGCCGCCAGCGCCGCGACCCGCGGCCGGATGAGCAGCCCCGCCACCCCGCAGCTGAGCGCGGCCAGCCCCGCGAGCAGCGCGAGGACGCCGAGGGTGTCATCGACGCCGCGGATGTCGTCGGACACCCCACCGCCGATCAGCTCACTCCTGGCCTCGACGCCCGCCCAGGGCAGGATCGCGCAGAACACCAGCGACGCCCCGGCCACCATGACGCCGAACGCGTAGCCGCGGCGGGTGCCCTGTCCGGTGGGAGACGGCGAAAGGTAGTCGGCCACCCGATCACGATAAGCCGGAGCCGCCGCGCCGCCTACTATCCGCACGACCTGAATGGCGAGACCATCTCCGCCGGACGATCACGATCGCGTACGGCTACGCGGGGCTCGATGGACGGCCGGGCGAGACGGTGGATTCGCCCCAGTCGAGCCTGGCACGGAGGGCGACGGCGTCGGGGGCCAGGGCGGAGACCAGGATGGCGGGGCCCGCCAGGGGCAGCACGGCGACCCCGTCGGCGACGATGGCCTCCGCCGGAGGGGCAGCGCCGGTGATCAGGGTGCTGCCCACACAGCGGGCGTCGCCGTAGACGGCCGGGGAGGTGTCGAGAGCCGGGTCGCCGACCGTGAACTCCTGCCTGAGCAGGGGGCGGCCGTCGAGGGTGGCGTCGAAGCGGGCATGGCAGCGTCCCGGCTGCTCGCCGTACCGGCCGAAGACGATCTCCTCGCGCCACCGCACCCGGGCGTCCGAGGCGAGCGTCAGCCGCACCTCGACGCGGTGGGCGCAGCCGGCGGCGAGGACCGTCGGCTCGGGCGTGAACCGGAGGGTGGCTCCGGCGCCGACGCGGGCGGTGATCAGCATCCGGGACTCGCCCGGACCGGGCAGGACCAGGGTGCTCGCGACCGAGCCGAGCTCCAGCGTGGTGCCGGGGGCGAGGTCCAGGTCGAGTTCGAGGCGGTCACCGCCGAGCGGCCCCGCCGCCGTCGAGACGAGGTGAACGGAGTGCGGCCCCGTCTGGCGGAGCGTCAGCGGGGGCGCGGACCTCAGCACCGGGACGCTGGTGCGGCCCGCCACCAGAGCGGTCGCGAGAGCGGCCCGGGCGTGCATCGCGCGCCGCCCCACGACAGGCGGTGAGGGCGGTGAGGGCAGTGGAGTGGTGGGCATGTCAGTGGTGTTGGTGCAGCCAGGAGTCGACCTGGTCGCGTACCCAGGTGGCCACCTCGTCGGCGGTGGGGTCCTGCCTGATGGAGGTGAACAGGACGGGTCTGTCGCCGCGTACGGCCGCCGCGTCCCTGGCCATCACGTCGAGGTCGGCGCTCACCAGGGGAGCCAGGTCCGTCTTGTTGATGACCAGGAGGTCGGCGGTGGTGACGCCGGGGCCGCCCTTGCGGGGGACCTTGTCACCGCCCGACACGTCCAGGACGAAGATCTGCTTGTCCGCCAGGCCGCGGCTGAACGTCGCCGTCAGGTTGTCGCCGCCGCTCTCCACGATGACCAGGTGCAGCGGGCCGAAGCGGTGTTCCAGGGTCTCCACGGCGTCCAGGTTGGCGGCGATGTCGTCGCGGATGGCGGTGTGCGGGCAGCAGCCGGTCTCCACGGCGAGGATGCGGTCCTCGTCGAGCACGCCGGCCTTGCGCAGGAAGTCGGCGTCCTCGGTGGTGTAGATGTCGTTGGTGACCACGCCGAGCTGGAGCGCGGGGCCGAGGGTCCGGCACAGGGCCGCGACCAGGGCCGTCTTGCCGCTGCCGACCGGGCCGCCGATGCCCAGGCGCAGCGCGCGGCCGTGGCCGTCGGGGGCGTGGTGGTGGTCGTCATGGTCGGCGCTCATGAGGGGTCCTTCCTAGGAGACGAACAATCTGACCTGAGCTCGCGCATGCCGCTCGGCCAGCAGGTCCAGGGCCGGGGCGGAGTGGGCCGGCAGATCCGCCCAGACGGACGGACGGGCGCCCGTCCAGGCGCCCGGAGGATGCGTGGGAAGCTCGCGGGACAGGTCCGCGAGCAGGCGGTGGACGGCCACCGGGTCGAGGCCGAGGAGCCGGACCGCCGCCGTGGCCGGGCCGCTGATCGCGTGATAGGCCGCCGCCGGCGCGGCGTCCTCGGGTGAGGCTCCCGCCGCGTGCGCCGCCGCGCCGAGCGCGAGCGGATGATGCGGGCTCGGTACGGCCTCCGCCAGCTCCTCCAGCACCGGGGACGGCCACAGGCGGCGCGCCACCCGGAGCAGCAGCCTGCCCTGCACCCGCGACGCCGCCCGTTGGGCAGGCGACGCCGTGCGGGCATCGACCTCGGCGTCAAGGTCGTCCCAAGTGGGCGGGGCGCCGGCCGTATAGGAGGCGAAGGCGCAGGACGCCGCCGCGAGGGCGGCCGCGACCGCGCCCGCGGTGTGCAGGCGGCCCCTGAGGAAGGACTCCAGGGAGGGCACGTCGTGTACGGCGCCGGACGTGACCGCCTGTTCGACGCCGCCCGAGTGGGCGTGGCCTCCGGCGGGGAGGCGGGAGTCGGTGAGGAGCAGGATCGCGGCGTTCATCACAGGGCGTTCATCAGAAGAGGAAGTAGCGCTGCGCCAGCGGCAGCGTCCGGGCGGGGGCGGGCTCGATCAGGTCACCGTCGATCCGGACCTCGAACGTGTCCGGCGCCACCTCGATCCTCGGCAGCGCGTCGTTCAGCGGCATCGACTCCTTGCCGCGTCCCCGTACATCCGCCACGGGTGTCAGACGGCGGCGGACGGCGAGGCGGTCGGCGAGGCCGGAGTCCAGTGCGTGCGGCGCGACGAAGTGCAGTGAGGTGGCGGCGGCCGTCGCGGGGGCGGCGCCGAACATGGGGCGGGGCAGCACCGGCTGGGGCGTGGGGATGGAGGCGTTGGCGTCGCCCATCTGGGCCCAGGCGACGACGCCGCCCTTGAGGACGAGGGTGGGCTTGACGCCGAAGAAGGCGGGATCCCACAGGACGAGGTCGGCGAGCTTGCCCGTCTCGACGGAGCCGACCTCGGCCGCCAAGCCGTGGGCGATGGCGGGGCAGATGGTGTATTTGGCGATGTAGCGGCGGGCGCGGAGGTTGTCGGCGGGGCCGCCGAGCGAGCCGCGGCGGCCCTTCATGACGTGCGCCGTCTGCCAGGTGCGGATGATCGTCTCGCCGACGCGGCCCATGGCCTGCGAGTCGGAGCCGATCATCGAGATGGCGCCCAGGTCGTGCAGCACGTCCTCGGCCGCCATCGTCGTCGGCCTGATCCTGGACTCGGCGAAGGCCAGGTCCTCGGGGATGGACGGGTTCAGATGGTGGCAGACCATGAGCATGTCGAGGTGCTCGTCGAGGGTGTTGACGGTGTGCGGCCTGGTCGGGTTGGTGGAGGAGGGCAGCACGTTGCCGTACGAGGCGACGCGGATGATGTCGGGCGCGTGCCCGCCTCCGGCGCCTTCGGTGTGGTAGGCGTGGATCGTCCGGCCGCCGATGGCCGCCAGCGTGGATTCGACGAATCCGGCTTCGTTCAGCGTGTCGGTGTGGATGGCGACCTGCACGCCGCTCGCGTCGGCGACCTTCAGGCAGGCGTCGATCGCGGCCGGGGTGGTGCCCCAGTCCTCGTGCAGCTTGAAGCCCGACGCGCCCGCCGCGAGCTGCTCCCACAGCCCGTCGGCGGAGACGGTGTTGCCCTTGCCGAGCAGCGCGAAGTTGAGCGGGTAGGAGTCCAGGGACTCCAGCATCCTGCCCAGATACCAGGTGCCGGTGACGGTGGTGGCCTTGGTGCCCTCGACGGGTCCGGTGCCGCCGCCGATGATCGTGGTGACGCCGGAGCCGATCGCCTCGTCGAGGACCTGCGGGCAGATGAGGTGCACGTGGGAGTCGATCGCGCCCGCGGTGAGGATCTTGCCGTTGCCGGCCAGGATCTCCGTGGACGGGCCGATGACGATGTCGACGCCGTCCATCGTGTCGGGGTTGCCGGCCTTGCCGATGGCGGCGATCCGGCCGTCGACGATGCTCACGTCGGCCTTCACCACGCCCCAGTGGTCGAGGATCACCGCGCCGGTGATCACCAGGTCGGCGGCGCCCTCGGCGCGGGTGGTGCGGGACTGGCCCATCGACTCGCGGATCACCTTGCCGCCGCCGAACACCGCCTCGTCGCCCGCCCCGGCCGAACCCATGGACAGGTCCTCGGTGACCTCGACGAACAGGTCGGTGTCGGCGAGCCTGATCCGGTCGCCGGTGGTGGGGCCGTAGAGGGCGGCGTAGCGGGCGCGGGAGATCTCAGGCATCGAGCGCTCCCGCCTGCTCGGCGCGCAGTCCCGGCACCACCCGGTGGCCCGCGAGGGGCACCAGGCTCACGTCACGCTCGACGCCCGGCTCGAAGCGGACCGCGGTGCCGGCGGGCACGTCCAGGCGCATGCCCCAGGCGGCCTGCCGGTCGAAGTCCAGCGCGGGGTTGCAGGCGGCGAAGTGGTAGTGGGAGCCGACCTGTACCGGCCGGTCGGCCGTGTTGACGACCCGCACGGTCACCCGCTCGCGGCCCGGGTTCAGCGGGATCGTCCCCTCGGGGTGGACGTACTCGCCGGGGATCACGGGATCGGCCTGTGCACGGTGACGAGCTTGGTGCCGTCGGGGAAGGTGGCCTCGATCTGCACGGTGTCCAGCATCTCGGGGACTCCCTCCATGACGTCGTCCCGGCCGAGCACGGCGCGTCCGGCCTCCATCAGGTCCGCCACCGTCCGGCCGTCCCTGGCCCCCTCCATCAGGAACGACGCGATGATCGCGGTGGCCTCGGGATGGTTGAGCCGCAGGCCCCTGGCCTGACGGTCGCGCGCCACTCCGGCCGCGACGTGGATGAGCAGCCGTTCCTGCTCGTGTGGGGTCAGCCGCATGGGCCGGACCCTAGAAACCCGCCGTTTCCACGGTGTTGCCGAGGCGTGTCGGGCCGGTTTCCTCTGGGTCGCAGTGCTCCGGAACCCCCTGTGAGGCACCGGCAATGGGCTCTTAACGTACGTGATCTCACGCCGACATCAGGCCGGATCACCGTACTCGCAGAGCTCGTCTGCAGGAAGGAACGGCAGTGCGTATTCCTCACGCGATCATCTCAGGAATCCTCGTCATGTCCGTCGCGGCGTGCGGGGCGTCGGGTTCGCAGTCCGGTACCGCGTCCAGTGAGAGTGAGATCAAGGTCGGTCTCCTCCACTCGCTCAGCGGCACGATGGCGATCAGCGAGGTGACCGTGCGGGACGCGGAGCTGCTCGCGATCGAGGAGATCAACAAGGCCGGCGGGGTGCTCGGCAAGAAGCTGGTGCCCGTGGTGGAGGACGGCGCCTCCGACTGGCCGACGTTCGCCGAGAAGGCCACCAAGCTCATCCGGCAGGACAAGGTCGCCACCGTGTTCGGCGGCTGGACCTCGGCGAGCAGAAAGGCGATGCTGCCGGTCTTCGAACGGTACAAGGCGCTGCTGTGGTATCCGGTGCAGTACGAAGGGCTGGAGAGCTCGCCGTACATCTTCTACACGGGCGCCACCACCAACCAGCAGATCATCCCCGGCCTGGACTACCTCAAGGAACAGGGCAAGAAGAAGATCTTCCTGGTGGGCAGCGACTACGTCTTCCCGCGCACCGCCAACAAGATCATCAAGGCGTACGCCGCCGCGAACGGCATGGAGATCCTGGGCGAGGAGTACACCCCGCTCGGCCACACCGAATACTCCACGCTGGTCAACAAGGTGACCCAGGCCAAGCCCGAGGCCGTGTTCAACACGCTCAACGGCGATTCGAACGTCGCCTTCTTCAAACAGCTCAAGAGCGCCGGCGCCACCGCCGAGAGCATGCCGGTGCTGTCGGTGAGCATCGCCGAGGAGGAGGTCAAGGGCATCGGCGTGGACAACATCGCCGGCCAGCCGGTCGCCTGGAACTACTACCAGACCACCGACACCCCGGCCAACACCGCCTTCGTCAAGGCCTTCAAGGACACCTACGGCCAGGACAAGGTCACCAGCGACCCGATGGAGGCCGGCTACAACGCCGTCTACCTGTGGGCCGAGGCCGCCAAGAAGGCCGGCACGGTCGAGGTCGAGGCGGTCAAGAAGGCGGCGGGCGGCATCGCGCTGGAACGTCCCGAGGGCCTGGTCACCATCGACGGTGAGACCCAGCACATGTACAAGACGGCCCGCATCGGCATCGTCCAGTCCGACGGCCTGATCAAGCAGGTCTGGGACTCCGGCAAGCCGATCAAGCCCGACCCGTACCTCAAGGGCTACCCCTGGGCGAGCGGGCTGGCGCAGAGCTGATGGAGGCCATCGTCAACCAGCTCCCCATCGGGCTGTCGATCGGCGCGGTGCTGCTGCTCGTCGCGCTCGGCCTGACGTTCACGTTCGGCCAGATGGGCGTGATCAACATGGCGCACGGCGAGTTCATCATGGCGGGCGCCTACACCGCCTTCCTGCTCCAGGACCTGCTGCTCGCGCTGCCCGCGGCCTTCCTGGTCGCCGGGCTCATGGGGTTGATCCTGGAGCGGGCCGCCATCCGGCACTTCTACGGCCGGCCGCTGGACACGCTGCTGCTCACCTGGGGTGTCAGCCTGGTGCTGCAGCAGCTGGCCCGCGACCTGTTCGGCGCGCCGAACGTGCAGGTGGCGGCGCCGTCGTGGCTGACCGGGGCGATCGGCATCCTGCCGTACAACAGGCTGTTCATCCTGGCGCTCGCCGTGGCCGGCGTGGTCGCCGTGTGGGCGTACCTCGGCCGCACCCGGCAGGGCCGCAGAACGCAGGCGGTGGTGCAGAACAGGCAGCTCGCGGCGACCAGCGGCATCGACACCGGCCGGGTGGACATGCTCACGTTCTTCATCGGTTCGGGGCTGGCCGGCGTGGCCGGTGTCGCGCTGACGCTGATCGGGCCGGTCGGGCCCGCGCTCGGCACGTACTACATCGTGGACGCGTTCCTCGTGGTGGTCGCGGGCGGCCTCGGGCAGCTGCGCGGGGCGGTGCTCGCCGCCGCCGGGCTCGGACTGCTCAACTCCTACGCCGAGTTCTGGTCCGACGCGAGCCTGGCCAAGGTGATCGTGTTCGCGGCCGTCATCGCGTTCCTGCAAGTGCGGCCCCAGGGGATGTTCGTGCTCAGGTCGAGGGCGCTCACATGATCAGAAAACACCTGCCCTTCGCCACGATCGCCGTGCTGGCCCTGGTCGCGGCCCCGCTGCTGCTCGAACCCTTCAGGCTGAGCCTGCTGGCCAAGTATCTCTGCTACGCGATCGTCGCCCTCGGCATCGGGCTGGCCTGGGGGCAGGGCGGCATGCTCTCCCTCGGTCAGGGCGTCTTCTTCGGCCTGGGCGGCTACTCCATGGCCATGTACCTCAAACTGGCCGAAGGCGGCGGCCTGCCCGACTTCATGGTGTGGAGCGGCGTGGAGGAGCTGCCGGCGCTGTGGACGCCGTTCGCCAACCCGGTGTTCGCCCTCGGCACGGCGGTGCTGGGCCCGGTGGCGATCGCGGTGGTCCTCGGCACGCTCGTCTTCCGGCAGCGGGTACGCGGCGCCTACTTCGCCATCCTCACCCAGGCGCTGGCCGCCGCCATGGTGATCCTCCTGGTAGGGCAGCAGGGCCTGACCGGCGGCACCAACGGCATGACCAACTTCTTCGAGCTGTTCGGCGCGGACCTGGCCGACGACTCCACCCAGCGCGGGCTCTACCTGGTGGTCGCCACCGTGCTCGGCGTGCTCTACCTCGCCACCCGGCAGCTCGTGCACAGCAGGTTCGGCAGGCTGCTGGTGGCCGTCCGGGACGGCGAGGACCGGGTCAGGTTCCTCGGCTACGACCCGGCGACGGTCAAGACGGTGACCTTCGCCGCCTCCGCGGGCATGGCCGGGCTGGCGGGCGCCCTGTTCGTCCCGGTGGTGGGCATCATCTCGCCCGCGCTGCTCGGCGTGGTGCCCTCGCTGGAGCTCGTCGTCGCGGTGGCGGTCGGCGGGCGGCACGCACTGGCCGGGGCCGTGCTCGGCGCGGTCCTCATGGGATACGCCAAGACGGCCTTCAGCGAGCAGTTCGCCGACGGCTGGCTCTACCTGCAGGGTGCGCTGTTCATCCTGGTCATGACGCTGGCCCCGAAGGGCATCGCCGGCATCCTGGGGAGGTTGCGAAGTGCTCGAGCTACGTGACGTACGGGTGGTGTTCGACGGCTTCCACGCCCTCGACGGCGTCGACCTGACGGTGCCGGAAGGGGAGCTGCGCTTCCTGATCGGCCCCAACGGCGCCGGCAAGACCACCCTCATCGACGTGATCACCGGCCTCACCCGCCCGGCCGCCGGGACGGTCACCTTCGACGGGCACGATCTGGTGGGCCGCAAGGAGCACCGGATCGTCCGGCTCGGCGTCGGCCGTACCTTCCAGACCTCGGTCGTCTTCGAGGAGCTGAGCGTCGTCGAGAACCTCGACCTGGCGGCCTGCTTCCGCCGGCCCCTGTGGTCGCTGGCCCGCCGCCGCAAGGGAATCTCGCAGGCCGTCGAGGAGGCGCTGACCAGGACCGGTCTCGAAGAGCTCGCCGACCGTTCAGCCGGCGTTCTCTCCCACGGCCAGCGCCAGTGGCTGGAGCTCGGCATGCTGCTGGCGCAGCGCCCCAGACTGCTGCTCCTGGACGAACCCGTGGCCGGCATGTCGCGGGAAGAACGCGAGCGGACCGGGGAGCTGCTCACCCGGATCGCCGACGACCACACGGTGATCGTGGTGGAGCACGACATGGAGTTCCTGCGCCGTCACGCCTCCAAGGTGACGGTGCTGCACGAGGGCAAGGTGCTCGTGGAGGGTTCGGTGGAGCAGGTCAGCGCCGATCCGCGGGTGCAGGAGGTCTATCTGGGGAGGAAGCCCAGCGATGCTGTCGGTAAGTGACCTCGAATCCGGTTACGGCAGGGCGCGGGTGCTGTTCGGCGTCTCGCTCGACGTCGAGCCCGGCCAGCTCGTCTGCGTCATGGGACGCAACGGCGTCGGCAAGACCACGCTGCTCAACACCGTCATGGGCGTCCTGCCCGCGACCGCGGGCGCCGTCAGGTTCGACGGCCGCGACGTCACCAAGCTCAAGCCGCACGAGCGGGTACGGCTCGGCATGGGGTACGTCCCGCAGGGCCACCAGTGTTTCCCGCAACTGTCGGTGCTCGGCAACCTGCTGGTGACCGCCGAGGCGGCGAAGGCGCCGAAGAACGCCATCGACGAGGCGCTGGAGCTCTTCCCCCGGCTCAAACCGCTGCTCAAACGCAGAGCCGGGCACCTGTCCGGCGGCCAGCAGCAGCAACTCGCCATCGCCCGCGTCCTGGTGACCGGGCCCAGGATGCTGATCCTCGACGAGCCGACCGAGGGCATCCAGCCGTCGATCATCCAGGAGATCGAGGAGGCCATCGAGCGGCTGCACGCTTCGGGACTCGCCGTGCTCCTTGTCGAGCAGTATCTGGACATCGCGCTACGGCTGGCCGACCGGTTCGTCATCCTCGACGGCGGGCATGTCGTACGCACCGGCGCCGCCGAGGAGCTGAACGGGGAGGACGTACACCGGCTGCTGGCCGTCTGACCAGGTCAACCGGCGACCCACTGGCGGGCCGAGCGGACGATCTCCTCCAGGTCGCCGCTGTGCGCGCCGTGCCAGTAGACCTGGCCGCACACCCGGCACTGGCCGTAGGCGTCGTAGTTCCTACGGGTGCCGGCGCGCAGCATCGGCTCCACGTCCCGCTTGGCCACCGTGCTCAGCTCGCCGTTGCAGGCCGTACACCTCGTCCATGGACGCAGCGGCGGGGAGAAGCGTTCGAGCAGGTCGCGGAGCTGGTCCGGAGCCCGCGAGCCGCGCACGTACGCGCCCAGCCACAGGGCGCGGCGGCGCAGCAGGCCGCGGTCCTGGGTGAGCAGCACCCGCCGCTCCTCGTTGGCCTGCACGACCAGCGACGGGTCGTCCATGTCGTTGTGGTAGGCCGTGTCGATGCCGAGCAGGCGCAGCCGCCTGGCCAGCGTGCCCAGGTGGACGTCGAGCAGGAAGCGCGGCTCCTCGGGCAACGGCTGCGGCCGGGGCACCGCCCGCACCTCCACCACGTCACCAGGACGCGGCTGGTAGGACGGCGGCACGCCCCGGTCACCGACCGTCATCGGGCCGACCTCCGTCAGCGGGACGCCCGCCGACTCCACGTGGTGCCCCAGCGTGGAGAAGCCGTCGAGGACGATCCGCTGAGTGCTGGTACGGCGGCTCGCGGGCAGGAACATCATCAGCTCCGGCGCGATGCGAAGAAGTATGTGCCGTTCCGTCACAACGCCCATTCTGCGCTCTTCCTTGTCTGGAGCGGGAGCCGCCACTCGTTCCACTCGTCCAGCAGCTCGAAGCCCATGGCCTCGTTGATCGCCAGCATGTGGGCGTTGGACGTCGCGTTCCAGGTGATGACGCGGTCGAGGTGCGGCTCCCGCTCGCGCAGCCAGAACAGGTTGGTGAGCTTGAGCAGCAGGCCGAGGCGGTGGCCGCGGTGCTCCCTGAGCACGGTCGTGTCGCCCTGGTGCGCCCAGCCGTCCGCGCGATCCGCCCTGAGGAAGACGCGCGTGTAGCCCGCGGGGGCGCCGTCGGAGGTCCGCCGGGCCAGGACGGTGTAGGAGTCGTCGCCGCCTTCGCGGGTGCGCTGCTCGTCGGCTCGGACCCGTTCGAGGGGGAGGTTCATCGCCTCCACGCCCGCGTCGCGGGGCGCGTCGTTCATTCCGTCCATCACCGTGGCGAGGTCGGGCAGCAGCTCCGGACTCGTGGGGCCGGTCCATCGCTCCAGGCGATAGCCCCCGCTGCGGGGGAGCATCCGCTCAAAGGCGTCCCAGTCGACCTTGCGGAGGTCGAGCACGCGGCGGGCCTCGGCCACGCCGACCGTGAAGCCGTGCGCCGGCGCGAACCGCGCGCCGGGGCCCTCGGCGGGCGTCTCCGCGAGCAGCAGCCGTCGGCCGTCGGCGTGCAGCCGGTCGAGGGCGTGGGCGAGCAGGGCCGAGCCCATCTCCTGCCGACGCCGCTCGGGGCGCACCACGAGGGGGAACAGGATGCCCATGTGGGTGTTGTCGTAGCGGGGGAAGCTCAGACCGTAACCCGCGACGACCTGGCCGCCCTCGACCACGACCCAGGCCTCCGCACGCGCCCCGGGGCCGCCCCCGCCGACCACCCGCCGGAAGCGGGCGGCAGAGACCTGCGGGCCGGGCACCCCCTCCATGGCGGCGACGAACGCGTCGTGGAAGTCGTCGAGCAGGCGGCCGGGGTGCTCGGCGTCGATGCGCTGGATCTGCATGAGCCCACACAAGCGCACCCGTCGCCGGGCACGCGAGCCATTTACTGGCGGTGGTTCTCCACCTGTTACTGCCGGTAGTTCTCCACCTGGTCGGCGGGACGGGCGGCCGCGCCGTCCGGGTCCTCGCCGACGCCGCGTCGCGCCCGGCGCTGCCGGAGCAGGTCCCAGCACTGGTCGAGGGCCACTTCCAGTTGCTTGACCCGGGCGTTCTCCTCATCGGTGCCGAGCTCGCCGGTCCGCAGCTTGCTGCGCAGTTCGTGCTCCTCGTCGACCAGAGCGCTGATCGTGGAGAGAATCTCGTTGTCCCGCATGACCGAGACTCTACCGACCACGTGATAGAAAACGCCCTATGTCCGGTATCGCGCTGGTAAGAATGCCTGGTCCTCGAATCGCCGAGGGGATCGTCACCCATGTCCGGCGAGAGGTCGTGGACAGCGCGCTGGCCGCTGACCAGCACGCCCGTTACGTGGCCGCGCTCGCTGCGAACGGATGGCGGGCGGTGTACGCCGAGCCTGCCGACCACCTGCCCGACGCGCCGTTCGTGGAGGACACGGTCGTGGTGGCCGGGCAGCTGGCCGTACTGACCAGGCCGGGCGCACCGGAGCGGCGGCCGGAGGGTGAGTCCGTGGCGGCGGCCCTGCGGGAGCTCGGGGTGAAAGCGGTGCGCATCACCGCGCCTGGGACGCTCGACGGCGGGGACGTACTGCAGGTCGGGAACACCGTTTACGTCGGCAGGTCCGCGCGGACCAACGACCAGGGGATCAGGCAGCTCAGCGCGCTGCTGCCGGAGCGGCGGATCGTCCCCGTGCGGCTGACCGGGGTGCTGCATCTGAAATCGGCGGTCACGGCGTTGCCGGACGGCACGCTCATCGGCGATCCGGCGTACGTGGACCTGCCCGACCTGCTGGTACCGCTGGAGGAGCCGGGGGCGCACGCGGTGCCGCTGGGCGATGACCGGGTCCTGATGGCGGCGTCCGCGCCGCAGACTGCGGCCATGCTGGAGAAGCGCGGATTCAGGGTGACGGTGGTGGATATTTCGGAGTTTGAGAAGCTGGAGGGGTGTGTCACCTGCCTCAGCGTCCTCATCTCCTCGTGACTTCTTACGGTGGGGCTTCTTACGGTGGGGCTTCTTACGGTGGGGCTTCCTACGGTGGGGCCTTCTACGTGTGACTTCTCACGATGTACTTCTCACGATGTGGAACCGGGCGGGGTCACGGTGAGACGTCTGATAGCGTGAAAGCCATGCTGCGCGGACTGCTTCTTAGCTGCCGCGGCGGGGGCCTCTAGGCCGGCTCCCTCGCCGCGGAGCCTGTCATGCGCGTCGGCCGTTTCCCTTCGACCGACGAGGAGCACCCGACATGACCTCTCAGCAGCCCAGCCCGATGCCGTTCCAGCGCTACCAACCCTTCGAGCCGATCAGGCTGACCGATCGCACCTGGCCTGACAAGGTCATCACCGAGGCCCCGCGCTGGTGCGCGGTCGACCTGCGGGACGGCAACCAGGCGCTGATCGACCCGATGGACGCTCACCGCAAGCTCCAGATGTTCGAGCTGCTGGTGAAGCTGGGCTACAAGGAGATCGAGGTGGGCTTCCCGGCCGCCTCACAGACCGACTTCGACTTCGTACGCCAGATCATCGAAGAGGACCGGATCCCCGATGACGTGGTGATCCAGGTGCTGACCCAGGCCAGGCCGGAGCTCATCGAGCGCACCTACGAGTCCATCGAGGGCGCCAAGCAGGCCATCGTCCACCTGTACAACTCCACCTCCACGCTGCAGCGCCGGGTCGTCTTCGGCATGGACCGCGAAGGCATCACCGCGATCGCCGTCGAGGGCGCCAAACTGGTCAAGAAGCTCGCCGACGCCAGCGACGTGGACGTACGCTTCCAGTACTCACCCGAGTCGTTCACCGGCACCGAGCTGGAGTACGCGGTGGAGGTGTGCGACGCCGTCAACGAGGTGTGGCAGCCCACCCCCGACCGCAAGGTCATCCTCAACCTGCCCGCCACGGTCGAGATGGCCACCCCCAACGTCTACGCCGACCAGATCGAGTGGATGCACCGCAACCTGGCGCACCGCGACTCGATCATCCTGTCGCTGCACCCGCACAACGACCGCGGCAGCGCCGTGGCCGCCGCCGAGCTGGGCTATATGGCCGGCGCCGACCGCATCGAAGGCTGCCTGTTCGGCAACGGCGAGCGCACCGGGAACGTCTGCCTGGTGACGCTGGGGATGAACCTGTTCTCCCAGGGCGTCGACCCGCAGATCGACTTCAGCGACATCGACGAGATCCGCCGCGTCACCGAATACTGCAACCAGCTGCCCGTACACCCGCGGCACCCCTGGGGCGGCGAGCTGGTCTACACCGCCTTCTCCGGCTCCCACCAGGACGCCATCAAGAAGGGCTTCGAACACCTGGAGCGCGACGCCGCGGCTGCGGGGGTCCCGGTGGACTCGTTCACCTGGGCGGTGCCGTACCTGCCGATCGACCCCAAGGACATCGGACGCACCTACGAAGCCGTCATCCGGGTCAACAGCCAGTCCGGCAAGGGCGGGGTCGCCTACATCATGAAGGCCGACCACCAGCTCGACCTGCCGCGCAAGCTGCAGATCGAGTTCTCCAAGGTGGTGCAGGCTCGGACCGACGCCGAAGGTGGGGAGATCAGTCCGGCTGCCATGTACTCCATCTTCCAGGATGAGTACCTGCCGACTCCGGACAACCGGTGGGGGCGGCTGGGGCTGATGGCGCACCGACACGAGTCCACGGTCGACGACAAGGACCGGATCAGCGCTGATGTGCGCGTTGACGGGGAGATCCGGGAGATCTCGGGTGCTGGCAACGGGCCCATCTCGGCCTTTGTCGATGCCATCGCTGGGGTGGGGGTCAAGGTGCGGGTGCTCGATTATGTCGAGCACGCCATGAGTGCTGGGGCGGATGCCAAGGCTGCCTCTTACCTGGAGTGTGATGTGGACGGGCAGGTGCTGTGGGGGGTGGGGATCGACGCCAACACCACTACGGCATCGCTCAAGGCGGTCATCTCAGCGGTTAACCGCGCCTCGCGCTGATGGATGGTTAGTGCTTTTACTGGCTGAGCCCCGCATTGACCTGCTGGGGTGGAGGCTGGCATAGGTCCACAATGCCATGTGCCGATCTTTCGACCGCGTCCTCCGTGATCATCGGGGGCGCGGCCGGGGTGTTTTTGGGGGCAGTGAGGCTATGCGCCGGGGGTGCAGTCGTACAGCTCGCCGTAGCGCTTCTGGGCGATGCGCATGAGGTCGGTGAGGTCTTTGATAGCGTCCCTTCCTTTAACGACCTGGGGTAGGGAGATATCAATCAATCGCTCTTTTTTAGAGCAACTGAATTTCGCGCTTATTTGGTACGGCTGATCGTTCGATGGCGGATTGGGTAGGTGCGCAGCCATGCCATCGCCGAGATCGGTTGGAAGCGCGACTCCGCCATTCCTGCTGTAAACCTCGCGTCTGTCGTCCATAAGAAAATCCAGATCCTCGCGAGGCGTTCCACGGCTTTCCTGCATCCACCAAACTTCTAGAGAGTGGGTGGCTGCCTCAGGGGCTCGGCAGTCACCGTTCCTATCAGTGCCATTGGTTCTCTCGGCAAGAGGCCCGGTCACTCCAGAGACGAGGCGAAACGCGTTCTCCGGGACGAACGTGCAGACATATGGTGCGGAATCTACTATCGGCTGGGAAAGTGGGGCCGGTGCGGAAATTATGTCGGCCTCTGAGGTGCAGGCTGCGGCAAGCGCCATGAGGGTAGCCAGAGCGATAGGAAGACGAGCAATCCTCATTTGCCACCTACGGAGGAGGGAATTTTAAGGCCGAGATAGTCGTTCACGGCACTGGTCGTGCGGAAGGTGGTTTCAAAATCAGTTAGCACGCTGCTAATTCCTCCTGATTTGCGGGCCCACGCGAGGAACTGGCTGTACTCCTGCGAACTCATCTCGATAAATGGTTTGAGCTTCGGTGGGGTGTCGGCGGCGAATGGCTGGTTTTTTAGTTCTCGTCCGTCGAGCAAGCCCTTGTTAAGTATTGTTGTGGCGAGCATCTGCTCTGTCAGTCGCTCCACTGCCAGCCGATTGTTCGCGATTGTTTGGTTGGCCTCGTCTAGGCCTCCCCGGTGCGCGGACATTTGTTGGGCTACGTGTTTGGCGATCTCATCGTACGTGGCTCCGGCTAGTTTGTCGTATTGCTTGCTGATCAGTTCGCCGAAGGCTCCGACGGCCAGTTCGCTCACCTGCCTGGTCCCTGGTACGGGGAGCAGTCCTATCGCGTTGCGCACCATGGTCTTCAACGACTCGTCCACCTTCTTGTCGTCCAAGCCTTGAGCGATCAGAGTCTGGCGGCGGATCTCCACGATGTGGCCGAAGGGGGAGGCCTCTTCCTTGGTTCGGTCCTCCAGGGAATGGAGGATGTCGTCCTTAGTGACCCGTCCATCCTCATCAAGGTCGAACTGCTTGATGTCGGACTTCGTGAACCCGAACTGCTCGGCATTGGAAGCGGTAAGGCCGACCGGAGGCACCGTCTCGAGCGCCGCTCGCATGTGTTCGGTCTGTGCTCTCACTAGCGCCTCGAACCCGGCATTGTCGGAGGTGGCCAGCACCAGCGCGTAGGACATATCCCCCGCTTTGACCTCGCCGAAGCTTCCCTTGTTCAGAAGAAGCTCGGAAAGCTGGTCAATGTTGGCCGAGATGGCGCGGGCCAAAGGGTAGCTCAGGGGTGCCAGTCGATCGAAGGTTTCTCTGTTTCGTATCGTCAGGTTGCCGTCAGCGCCTTGTTCGAAGGCGCTGCGCACCTCGTCAGCGACGATCTTTGTCATCTTGGCGGCCAGAGCCTGGGAGGTGGCGTCCTGGCCCGTTGTCGCGGTCACCAGCATGTCGTTCAGCGGCGCGTAGTTGCCCAGATAGCGGGAGACGCCCCACCGGGTCGTCAGCAGGTAGTCCAGCATGGACTCCTTCCACCCGGCCGGGGTGTGGGCCAGGAGGGCATGAGAGGCTTCCCGGCTGGACTTCGCCGCGTGGAACAGGTCGTCCACCACCGAGGACGAGCTCTTCGCCCCCGGAGGGCCGGCCTGCGTCCCCGGTCTCAGCAGGGTGCCGAGGCCCAGGACGCTGGCCAGGTCGAGGATGGGTCGTTGGACCCACGAGTAGTCCTCGCTCGCCTTCCATGCGCTTTCGCGCTGCTCCCGCTCGTAAACGATCACGTCACGCCCGACGATCTCCATGAACTCCTTCGAGTACGGCGGCTTCCCCTCGTGAGCACGCCAGATGAGTGCCTGAGCCTGGTAGCCCGAGTACTTCATATCGCCGGACTTGTGCTCGGTCCGGCCCTGCTTCACCAAGTCTCTGGTGAAATCAGCCCCCATGTACGCGGGATTCTTCGGATCGGTCGCCTTGGCCAGCGTCCTGCTGAGCATGCCCAAGGCCCTCTGGCCCTGGGCTGAGAGCGAGGCCACGCGCGCCAAATCGCCGTGCTTGGAGGCGGCGCGCAACTGCGTGGCGATGGCGCCGGGCAGCCGCGTCGCCCCTCCGGCTCCTAGAACGCTAAGGAATACCTTGACGAACTCCGCGTCCCCGGCCCGCGAGGCGTACTTCTCCAGCTCGGCCAGCGCCTTGGCATCTCCTCGCGATGCGTTCAGCGCGGCCCGACCGGCCAGCGTCCCATCCAGCAGGCTCTTGGCGGCATCCAGGCCGTCAGGCATTTCCAGGAAGCTCCCGGCTGGAGTGCTCGTCCCGAAGCTGACCTTCTGCCGCTGCAGTTCACGGACCAGCTTCTGCCGCCGCCGCAGGTCTTCGGCCTGTGTGGTGACCCGTCCGGCCAACTCCCGAAGCCGCGTCGCCGGAGAGGTGTCGAGCCCGGCGCCCTGCAACTCGCCGTGCAGCCTCCGCGCCAACTCCTCCAACTGCCGGGCGGCCTGGGCGTGCCTGCCCGTCATCGTGTCGAACTCAGGCTGTTTGACCCCGCTGAACTCCGTCATGGCTTGTCCGGGAGCGCGGCCAGTTTCTGATTGGCGCTCTGTACGGCCCGCGTGAGCATGTCCCATAGCTCCCGCTGATCAGCGTGGACCTGCGTGTCGAATCGGGTGCCCGTCGGCCCCACCCAGGCGTCGGTCTCCATCAGCCGGCAGGAAGGGGTGAGCGCCCACCAGTGCTCGTCCGACAGGCGCTGGATGCGCTGCGCCACGGCTCGCATCGCCTCGCGATCGAGGTCGGCCAAGATGATCCCCTTGGATGGCTCGCTGCAAAGAACCAGGTCAGGAGGCGGCGTCCCCCACGTCTTTCACACGGTAATCAACATTGCATCAACAAAACAAGCACAACCTCGATGAAAGGCATAGCGAGTACGAGTTTCGTTCGGGAATTGGATGTTTTGCCTGGTTGGGGCATGGCTACTAGCCACCGTCAAAGGCAGATTTGCGTGGAGCGGACGTTCTGGTACAAATATGATCTTCAGGTTATCTCGTCGAGCAAGAATTCACGGTCGCTCACCCTGATGAGAATGAAACCCGGTGGGCACTCGCTGAGCATCAGTTGAAACGCCGGAATGAGACTGGGATCGGATGGGCGACGGGTGCATCGACCCGAGCGGTGGGATCATGGTCGCCCGGGTCGAGCCGACGCAGAGGGTGCAACGGTCCGCCAGCTGCGCAATCGAATGCCGTCCAGGTCTTCCTGGCGTGGCGGTAAGATCGGTGAACCTTCGTCAGTGTTGATGACGACGTCGAACAAGACAGGAGAGTTGCAGGGAAGCGCTAGGAGCTCTTTGCCTATGCGTCGAACTGGCGCAGGGGCAGGGAACGCCCTCGATACGGGCAAGTGGGGCTGGTGGTGCCTAGCCGAACTCGCCGTTCCTCACGCCTGCGATGAAGGCGTCCCATTCGCCGGCGGTGAAATCAATGCTGAACCAGTGCGGTCCTTGCTGTTGCGGACGCCTCGACGTTCAGCTCGGCGACCTCAACGCAGTCGCCGCCATCGGGGCCCGATCGGGTGGACTTGCGCCACATGGCTGTGTCGAGTTCCCGAGCCGGCTCGTCCATCATGGCAGCGGCTTCTTGATGAGGTCCAGGTGCTCGCGCTGGGGCCGCGCTTTGGTGTGAATCCCCTCGTGTGAGTATGTCAGGACGTTGAGGTCGCCTGGTCACTCTGATGTTCGGTTCATGATTCCATCCCGGCACGGCCCTCGATGAGTCCCCCATCCCACTATGGCGGGTGTCCAGAGAAGAACTGGGAGGTTAAGGCAGAGGACCTTCTCGGAGAGAGGCTCTGGGGGAAGGTCCTGTGCTGGTGCCTCTTTGTGAAGTGAAGCTGACGGTATTTAGCCGAACTCGCCGCCCTTCACACCTGCGATGAAGGCATCCCATTCTCCTGGGGTGAAGACCAGTACGGGGCCGGTGGGGTTCTTGCTGTCGCGGACGCCTCGGCGTCCACCGGACAGGTCAGCGATTTCGACGCAGTTGCCACCATCGCTTCCCGAGTAGGTGGACTTGCGCCATGTAGCCATGCCGAGTTCCTGGGTCAGCTCGTCCATCGCTGCGTTGCCTCCTTGATCATCTTCGTGGATTCACGCTGTGACAGCGCTTCGGCGCGAATCCCCTCGTATCTGAATGTTAGAAGGCTGACGTCTTCTGGTCGCTCTGTTACCCGCCCCAAGACTCCAGCGGATTCGATGTAAGCCGTGTCAGGGATTCCCTGCGTTCGAGCGATAGCGAACCCTCCCAAGAGTCCTGGGGTTGAGTAGGCGTTGAGAGGGAGGATTTGAATGGTTATCCGTGGCGCTTGTCCGAGCTCAATAAGGCGGTTGAGCTGCGGCGACATCATGGCGGAGTCACCGATCGGACGATGCAGGATCCCTTCGTCTAGGACGACCCAGAGCATCGGGGGGTTGGTGCGGTTAAGAATGCTCTGGCGCTCCATTCGAGCGGTGACCTGCTCTTCGATCTGTTCTGGTCCTACGCCTGGCTCACCGCTCAGGATGGCCCTGGCGTAGTCCTCGGTCTGAAACAGGCCGGGGATCATCAACGGTTCCCAGGCACGGATCGACTCCGCTGTGGCCTCTACGTCGAGCCAAGGCCGGAACCACATCGGAGCCGCTGTGTGACTGACCATCGGCCAGAGCCGCATCAGCACCCCCTCCGCCTCCAGCGCCTCGTCGCAGTAGCGGGCGAACTCTTCCGAAGGTGATCGTTGCGCGGTCTCGATCATGCTGATGGTGCCAACGGAGTAGGGCACCATCTTCGCGAGTTGGAGCTGGGACCAGCCCCGAGCCTTGCGGTATCGCCGCAACTCGAAGCCGAAGAGCGCGGTTGGAGAATCCGAGGGGTATAGATCGCTTTCCTTAGGCATCTGACCTCCGGGGGATTTCATCAACGTTTCAGCAAGCTGTAGATCGGAACCGTTGATGACTGGTTGAAGTCAATCGACTACTTAATGTAGCTGAGGCTTGGGATGGTGGAAAGGCCATCAAGGTCGACTTCTTTGAACGGGTGAAGTGATGAAAGCAGCGAGCACGGAGCCGAGGATCATCGGTTCGATCCGGCTGGTGGGCATTCGCGAGTCCGTCTCGTACGCCCGCTCACAAGTGCGCAGCTGGCTCGGGGACGATCACCCTGCGGTCGACGACGCCGTGCTGGCGGTGTCCGAGCTGGTGACGAACGCGTTCCGGCACTCCGACGCCAGGCCGTACGACTTCATCGGCCTCACCGTCACCGAGGCGGAGGGGATGATCTATGCGGAAGTGCGTGATCCCGGCTCCGCCTTCTCCGACCCGTACATCCGGCAGGAGCCCGAGGCGGAGGACGGCCGTGGGCTGCTGATCGTCCGCGAGATCTCCCAGGACTGGGGGAGTCGCGAGCACGGCCGTGGGCTGGGCCGTACCGTCTGGTGCGCCATCCGGGCCGCCCATCCTTCCCCTGACCCCTCCGTTGTCGAACCGGTCTCCGGATCGGTCGGCGGACGCGGCCCTGGCTGAGCGGTGCGGTCAGTCAGGGCCGGGCGACTCCGCCTTCTCGTGGAGGGTGGGCGGCGGAGTCGTCGCCACAACGTCCGGCCGGGATCTTCCCCGTAGTTCCAGGGCCGGGCATGGCCCCCGGTGAGGGTGCATCCTTCCCACCTCATCGGGGGCCATCTGCTTGACGTTTCAGGACGCTGTACCCGTTCGGCCGAGAAAGTAGGGAAACCCGTCGTATTCCCGGCGTATTCCACGGTGCTGCCGGCGCGTGCAAAGATCGCTCCAGTAGGGCCTGGCCGCCTGGAGGGCGTTTCTCCGGGCGGTGAAGTCTTGGCTGTTCAGCGGGCTGGAGGCTGAGGACCTGCTTGGGGTGGGGATGTCGAGCTTGGTGAGTAGGGCTTGGTGGGGTCGGTGACCTGCTGAAACGTGCCGGTTCTGAGCCGAGGTCCCGGCTGCCGCCGACGCGGCGCTACGTCATCCACGGACCGCGAGAACATCCCGAAAAATGATCATCTTCCTAAAGCATGCCTTGTGTACGGGAGGCGTGGCCAGGGTTGGCCAGGTTCTCCATGAAAGGATCATTGTGTTTCGTATTGTTCGGCGTTCTGCCCTTGTAAGCGCGCTCGCGATGGGTGTCGCCATGGCCGCCATCGGGTTCACGCCCGCCTCGGCCGCGGCGACACCGCCGTATGCGCTCGTCAAGCTGGTCTTCAGGTGTACGCACGTGGGCCCGGTGTCGGTCACCGTCCAGGGTCCGGGCGTCGCGGCCAGCGCTCGCCGCAACACGGGCACGAGCTACTTCCGGGGCCGGCCCGGCGTCTACAAGATCAAGCGCCTCGCGAACGGCCGGATCGCACCGAGGAGCAGGTCCATCGCGATCAAGAAGTTCTCGACCCGCACCATCAACGTCTGCTCCCTGAAGTGGTGATCGCGGGTCCGGGAGAATCCGTTCATATGTGATCCCCGGACCGCCGGTCGTGGTCGTACCCGCTGGTGAGCTCCGACAGCTCCCGCGCAGGTCGCCACGGTGATGCCCCGCTCTCGTACCCGAGGGCGGGGCATGGGTGTTCTGGGGGCTGGACGAGCATGTCCATCCCAACCAGTTAGTGAACGTTGCGTTTCCTAAAGGTGACGTCTACTCTGATTAGAGAACGACTAGTTCTCTAGGGGGTCGCCGTGGGGCTTGTGCTGTCTGGGCTGGTGCTCGCGATGCTGCTCGGCGCGCTCGACCAGACGATCATGACCCCCGCCCTCCCCGCCGTGGCGGGCAGCCTCGGCGGCCTCGACCAGATGCCCGCCGTCATCACCGCCTATCTGGTCGCCGCGACCGTCGTCATGCCCCTGTACGGCAAGCTGGGCGACCGGTTCGGCCGTAAGCCGCTCATGCAGGTGGCGATCGTGGTGTTCGTCGTCGGCGCGGTGCTGTGCTCGATGGCCGCCACGATGCCGCAGTTCATCGCCTTCCGGGCGGTGCAGGGGATCGGCGGCGGCGGGTTGATGATCGGCGCGCAGGCCATCATCGGGGAGATCGTCAGCCCCCGCGAGCGCGGCCGCTACCTGGGACTGATCGGGGCGGCGTACGTCGTGGCCGCCGTGGGCGGGCCGCTGGTCGGCGGGTTCTTCATCGACAGCGTCGGCTGGCGGTGGATCTTCGCCATCTATCCGCCGCTCGGGCTGCTGGCGTTCGCCGTGCTGACCGCCACGCTGAAGCTGCCCAGGCCGGTCGCGCGGGCGCCGATCGACGTCGCCGGGGCGCTCACGCTGGCCGTCGCCGTGGTGGGGGTGGTCATGCTGGGCCAGACCCGCGTTTCGGTGTTCCTGGCCGTGGCGCTGGTGGGGGTGGTGGCGTGGCTGGTGAGCGCGCGGCTGGCGACCGATCCGATCCTGCCGCTGCGGCTGTTCAAGGACCGCGCGTTCGCCGTACCGGTGCTGATCAGCCTGCTCATCGGGTTCGCGCTGTTCGGGACCATCACCTACATCCCCGCCTACCTGCAGATCGCGCTCGGCTCGTCGGCCACCCAGGCGGGGCTGCTGGTGACCGCGCTGATGGGCGGCGTGCTGACCACCACGATCGTCTCCGGCCGGCTGATCAGCCGGACCGGCCGCTACCGGGGCTACCCGGTGGCCGGAACGGCGCTGGCCGGGGTGGGGCTGGCGTTGCTGCCCATGGCGGCGGGCCGGGCGGCGACGCTCGCCGGGGTGCTGCTGCTCGTCGGCCTCGGGGTAGGGCTGGTCATGCAGGTCATGGTCCTGGCCGCGCAGAACTCCGTGGCCTATGCCGACCTGGGCACCGCCACCTCGTCGGTGACGTTCCTGCGCCAGATCGGCGCCTCCGCCGGGGTGGCCGTGGTGGGTGCGCTCATCACCTGGCGGTCCGCCGAGACCACCGGACATCAGCTGCCTGCCGGGGCCACCGGAACCCAGCTGCCCGCCGCCTTCGCCGAGGCCGTGCCGCCCGTGTTCGCGGCGATGGCGCCGCTGCTCGGGGTGGCCTTCCTGCTCGCGCTGGCCCTGCCGGCGCGTCCCCTTCGCACCACCGCGTATGCCGAGGAGCACTCATGAAACTCGTCGCACCCCTGCGGTCCTTCGGCCGTGAGGACCTCGCCCTGGCGGGCGGCAAGGGGGCCAACCTGGGGGAGCTGATCGCGCACGGCTTCCCCGTGCCTGACGGCTTCGTCGTCACGACCGACGCCTACGCGCAGGTCGCGGCCGGGCTGAGCACCCGCGACAGCGTCCAGCGGGCCGAGGTGCCCGACGAGCTGCGCCGGGAGATCATCAGGGCGTACGCCGAGCTCGGCGAAGGCGGCGGGCCGGTGGCGGTGCGCTCCAGCGCCACCGCCGAGGACCTGCCGGGCGCGGCGTTCGCCGGGCAGCAGGACACCTACCTCAACGTCGTCGGCGAGGACGCGCTGGTCGACGCGGTGCGCCGGTGCTGGGCCTCGCTGTGGACGGACCGGGCCGTCGCCTACCGCGACCGGCTCGGGATCGACCACGCCGGCGTGCGCATCGCCGTGGTCGTGCAGCGGATGGTGGAGGCGGAGAGCGCGGGCGTGCTGTTCACCGCGAACCCCGTCACGGGGGATCGGGACCGGCTCGTGGTCGACGCGAGCAGCGGGCTGGGCGAGGCCGTCGTCTCCGGCCTCGTCACCCCCGACCACTACGTGCTCGAACCCTCCGGGAAGGTCGCCGCGTACACACCTGGCCGCCGTGAGGTGGTCGTCCGAAGCACGGCGGGCGGCGGCGTCACCCACGACGAGAGCGGTAGCCCCGTCGAGCGGCTGCCCGACCAGGCCCTGCGCGAGCTGGCCAGGCTCGGCACCGAGGTGGCCGCCCACTTCGGCCGCCCGCAGGACATCGAGTGGGCGTACGCGGACGGCAGGGTGAGCCTGGTCCAGGCCCGTCCGATGACCGCGCTCCCGCCGCCGCCGCTCAGGCGGCTCAACCCGATCCAGCGCAAGCTCGGCTCGGTCCTGCTCGAGTACGTCCCCGTCAGGCCCTATCCGATCGACATGTCGACCTGGCTGCCGCACGGCCCGGCGGGGCTGATGGGAAGGGTGACGGGGTACTTCGGTGTGCACGGGGCGTTCGACAAGTTCCTGGAGGAGCAGGACGGAGTCGTCTACCGGATGGTGCCGCCGACCCCGCACCCCACCCCGCGCGTGCTGACCGCCCCGTTCCGGTTCGCGGCCAAGGCCAGGCGGTACGACCCGGCGCGGTGGACGGATGACCCGCGCTTCCGAGCGTTCCTGGAGACGAATCGCGAGCTGACCGCCCTCGACCTCAAGGCGCTTCCGTGGCCGGAGCTGGCCCGGGTGCCCAGGAGGGCGCTGGACGCGGTGCAGCCGGTGGCGGACCTGCGCATCGACTACCTGCCCGGGACCGGCCTGGCGCTGCTGCGACTGCTGCTGGCGGTCAAGCTGCTCGGCCGGGGCGCCCTGTTCAGCGGCCTGATCGCCGGCGGTCGCACCCGCACCGGGGACGCCAACCACGCCCTGGAGGAGTTGGCCGAGGAGGCCAGGCGCACCGGCGCGCTCGACGGCGCCGCCTTCGAGGCGAGGCTCCGGGCCTTCCTGGCCGAGTACGGCCACCGCGAGACCGCCACCCCGCTGCTGGTCACCCCGCCCACCTGGGCGGACGCGCCGGAGACGGTGCTCGACCTGGTCAGGCTGCTGGCGGCCGAGCCACCCACGCCCGCAATCCCAGGCGACGACGCGCTCGACAAGCTGCTCGCCCATCCTCTCCTGCGCCGTAGAAAAGCACGCTGGGTGCGGGCGGCCCGCGCCGGCGTCGCCTTCCGGGAGGACAGCCACTTCTATTTCACGATGCCGCTGCCCGTCCTGCGCAGGTCGCTGCTGGAGATGGGCCGCCGGCTGCGGGACGCGGGCGCGCTCGACGCCCCGGAGGACGTCTTCCACCTGCGGCTGGAGGAGCTCGAACGGCTCCCGGACAGTGATACGGACAGCGACTCCGGGCGGCACCTGCGCGCACTGGTGACCGCCAGAACCGCCAAGCGCGAGGAACTCGCGGGCGTGCGGCTCATCGACCCCAGGGCCGTCTTCCCCGTCAGGGAGCTGGGTGACGCCCTCGTCGTGGGCACGCCCGCCAGCGCGGGCCTGGCGACGGGGCCGGTGCGGATCGTCCGCGACCCGTCGGAGTTCGGCAGGCTCGGCGGCGGCGACGTGCTCGTCTGCCCCTACACCAACCCGTCGTGGACGCCGCTGTTCCAGCGGGCCGCCGCCGTGGTGGTCGACGCGGGCGGCAGCGCCTCGCACGCGGCGATCGTGGCCAGGGAGTACGGCATCCCCGCGGTGATGGGCACCGGCGAGGCGACCGCCACGCTGACCGACGGCCAGCTCGTGACCGTGGACGGCGATGCCGGACGCGTCACGGCGGCGGCTCCGTAGGATTCCTGACATGGTCACCGACCACCGCAAGCTTCCCCGGCGCCGGGGCGAGGCGCTCAACTCCGCCATCTTCCAGGCGACCCTCGACGAGCTGGCCGAAGGAGGATACGCCCAGCTCACCATGGAGCGGGTCGCCGAGCGGGCCAGGGCGAGCAAGGCGTCGCTCTACCGCCGCTGGCCCACCCGCGTGACGCTGGTCATGGCGGCCGTCTATCACTCGCTGCCCGACATGGTCTCCGTGCCCGACACCGGGAGCCTGCGCGAGGACCTGCTCGACGTGCTGCGGCGCTCGTCGGCGGCGCTGTCGGGGCCGGCGGGCGAGGCGATGCGCGGGCTGCTCAGCGAGGTGCTGCGGGACGAGTCCGTCGCCCAGGCCTTCCGGGAGAACTCCCAGGGCGCCAGCCGCAAGATGATGGCCGAGATCGCCCGGCGTGCCGTCGAGCGCGGCGAGATCGACCCGGCCGCCGTCACACCGCGCCGGCTGGACAGCGGCCAGGCGCTGATCAGGCAGTACTTTCTCTTTCACGGCCCGCCCATCCCCGACCGGCTCATCGTGGACGTGGTCGACGAGGTCATGGTCCCGCTGCTGGCCGGCGCAGGCCCAGCGTCGCGCCCATGATGCTCATGGAGCGCTCGAAGGCCGTGCGCCGCTCGTAGATGGTCTTCTCCAACTGGCCGAACAGCTCGAAGCTGACCCAGCCGTACAGCGCGGTCCACGCCGAGAACGCCCGGAGGGCCACATCGTCCGGGACGCCCGGCATGACGGTCCGGAGGTTCTCCGCGTCGGCGCGCAGCGTCTCCGGGGGAGGGCCGGCCAGGGCGGGCGGGTCGAGCGCGCCGGCCTCGTGGGCCTGTGAAACCAGTCGGCCCATGACGATCACATCGCGTAGCCGGGCCGGGATGGTGTCCTGGGGCGCCTCGTAACCGGGCACCGGTGAGCCGAAGAGCAGCGCGTACTCGTGCGGGTGGGCCAGCGCCCAGTCCCGCACGCCATGGCAGATGGCCAGCCACCGGCCGGAGTGGTCGTCGCCGGGACAGGCGGCGTCGGCCTGCTCGACCGCCTCGCCCAGCGCGTTGTAGCCGTCGATGATCAGGGTGGTGAGCAGGTCGTCGCGGCTGGGGAAGTAGCGGTAGATCGCTGACGACACCATGCCCATCTCGCGCGCCACGGCGCGCAGCGACAGTCCGCCCGCGCCCTCGGTGGCGAGCTGGCGGCGCGCGATGTCGGCGATCTCCTTGGTGAGCTCGGCTCTGACACGTTCTCTCGCGGTACGGCTCGCTGTCATGCCCTGCACGCTACCAGAGCGGCAGAAAGAAACGAGAGCACCGCTCTTGACGATTGGTGCTCTCATGCGAGAGCATTGCTCTTGTTCGAGAACGACAGTCATTCGGAGGAAACGATGCTCACTCTGGCAAAGGGCGCGAACCTGGCCCTGATGTTCCTGCTGGAGCTCGGTGTGCTCGTCTCCGCCGGCTACTGGGGTTTCACCGTCAGCCCCACCTGGGCCGTGAAGCTGCTCGCCGGGATCGGCGCGCCGGCCCTGTTCATCGCGCTCTGGGCCCTGTTCGGCGCGGGTGGCGGCGAGAACGCCGTCCTCCCGGCCATGGGCGCGGCCCGGGTCGTTCTGGAGATCGTCTGGTTCGGCGGCGGCGCACTGGCGCTCTACGCGGCGGGGGCCGTGACCCCGGCCGCCGTCTTCGCCGCCCTCTTCATCCTCAACGCGGTCCTCCGCATCGTCTGGAAGCAGGTCTGATCATGGGTAAGCACATCGTGGTGGGTTCCGGCCAGGTCGGCACGCATCTGGCCACCAAGCTCCTCGCGCAGGGACACGACGTCACCGTGGTGACCCGCTCGGGCGGCGGCCCTGATGGCGCCGTCAAGGTGGCCGCCGACGTGGCCGACCAGGCCCGGCTGATCGAGATCAGCAAGGGCGCGGACGTCCTCTACAACTGCGTGAACCCGCAGTACCACCGCTGGCTCACCGACTGGCCGCCGATGGCCGCCTCGTTCCTGGCCGCCGCCGAGGCGACCGGCGCGGTGCTGACGATGGTCGGCAACCTCTACCCGTACGGTCCCGTCACCGGCCCGATGACCGAGGACCTGCCGCTGGCGTCCACCACCCCCAAGGTGCGGGTCCGGACCAAGATGTGGACCGACGCCCTGGCCGCGCACCGGGCGGGCCGGATCCGGGTGACCGAGGTGCGCGGCTCGGACTACTTCGGCCCCGGCGCCACCGACCAGTCCTACCTGGGGGAGCGGTTCCTGCCCGCGCTCAAGGCGGGCAAGACCATCTCGCTCACGTGGCCCGCCGACATCCCGCACAGCTGGACGTACCTGCCCGACGTGGCGGACGCGCTGATCGTCGCGGGCGGCGACGAGCGCGCCTGGGGCCGGCCGTGGCACGTGCCCAGCAACGCGCCGATGACGTTCCGTGAGATCGGCGAGCGGATGGCCGCGCTGCTCGGCCGTCCGGCGCCCAAGATGCGGACGCTGCCCTGGCCGCTCGTGCAGGCGGTGGGCCTGGTCTCGCCCATGATCCGCGAGCTCAAGCACACCCGCTACCAGTTCGTCGCGCCGTACGAGCTCGACTCCTCCGCCTTCCAGCGGACCTTCGGCGTCGCGCCCACGCCCATGGACGAGGCGCTGAAGGCTACGCTCGGCGCATGAGGATTGCCATGATCGGCCTGGGCGACATCGCGGAGAAGGCGTACCTCCCCGTGCTCGCCGCTCAGGCCGGCGTCGACCTGCACCTGTGCACCCGCGACAGCGCGACGCTGGACCGGCTCGGCGAGACCTACCGGGTGGCCGGCCGCTCCACGTCCGTGGCCGAGGCGATCAAGGCCGACCTCGACGCGGCGTTCGTGCACGCGGCCACGGTGGCCCACGCGGAGATCGTCGAGGAGCTGCTCAGCGCCGGGGTGCACGTCTACGTGGACAAGCCGATCGCCGACAACCTGGCCGACTGCGAGCGGCTGGTGCGGATGGCCCGCGAGGAGGGCAGGTCGCTGATGGCCGGCTTCAACCGCCGCCACGCGCCCGGCTACGCGGAGCTCGCCCGGCTTCCCCGCCATCTGGTGCTGATGGAGAAGAACCGCCGGGAACATCCCGACGTGGCGCGCCGGGTGGTGTTCGACGACTTCATCCATGTGGTGGACACGCTGAGGTTCCTGGTGCCGGGACAGGTGACCGGCACCAGGTTCAGCACCCGGACCAGTGACGGGCTGCTGGAGCACGTCGTGCTGGAGCTGTCCGGCGACGGCTTCACCGCCATCGGCGTGATGAACCGGGCGAGCGGGGCGAGCGAGGAGAGCTGCGAGGTCATGGGCGCGGGCGTCAAGCGCCGCGTGGTCAACCTGGGCGACGTGATCGACTACGCCGGCGGCGAGGTCCTCACCAGGCGGCCCGACTGGGTGCCGGTCGCCCGGCAGCGCGGCATCGAGCAGATCTGCCTGGAGTTCCTCGCCGCGGTCCGCGACGGCCGCCTGATCACCGCCGACGACGCGCTGGTCAGCCACGCCATCTGCGAGGAGATCGTCATGGCGAGCTCGCCTGCCTGAGTCGCATGGCCCGGTCGGCCTGCTGGTACATACGGGTGAAGGACTTGCCGCCGAGCCGGGTGAGCACGGTGAAGCCCTTGGCGTCCTTCAGCGGGCTGGAGGAGGACACCACCCCCGCCACCTCCTCGCCGTACACCGCCGGCCCGCCGCTGCCGCCCGCCGCCGCGTGGCAGTTACGCGTGACGAGCACCCCCGGGCCGCGCTCGGTGCCCTCCACCGCGTCGCCCAGGCAGCGATACATCCGGGTGCCCGGATACTGCTTGCCCTTGGGATAGCCGAGCAGTTCCAGCCCGCGCAGCGCGGTCCCCTTGCCGGTGGCCAGCGGGCGCAGGCCCGGGCCGGTCACGTCCTCCAGCGACCGCCGCTCCGAGGTCGCCACCCCGACCAGCCCGACATCGTACGGCAACAACGCGGGGGAGTACGGCCGGCCGCGCCAGCGAGCCGGCACCCACGTCCGCACGGCCGGCCAGACGCCCAGCGGCGGGCTGCCCCGGTCGTAGGCCGGCAGGAAGGCGAGCTGCCGCAGCAGCCGGCCCTCGTGGTAGAGGCAGTGGGCGGCCGTCAGCACCAGGCTGCGGCTGCGCGAGCCGAGCACCACGCCGCCGCACATCAGGTGCGTGCCGGTGACCGGGTCACGGCCGACCAGCACCCCGGTCAGCCGCCGTGCGCCGGTGAAGGGACGGGACACAGGCGCGTACCCCAGCCGGTCGCCGTCCGGGGTGAGCACCTTGTGCGACGGGATGTTGCGATGCGAGACCTCCGTGACGGCGGTCGGGTCGAGCAGGGCCAGAGCGAGCAGCAACCTGAACACCTACCCACTTCTAGCAGGAAACGATCACCCCTTTGACCTGCGACATCAGTGTTTACCCAACCTGGATGGAGAGGCGGGTGCGACCGGCTGTCACGGCGGGAGCCCGCGCGTGACAGCCGGTCGGGCCGGCGCGCCGTCACGGGCGGGCCGGCGTTCTGGTCACGGGAGGAGTGCGCGCGTCTGGTGGGCCTCGGCGACGCGGCCGACCGCGATGACGTGGGCCGCCTGGCGCAGCGTGAGACCGCGCCGCGCGGCCAGCGTGCCGACCTCGGCGTAGGTGCTGACCATCAGGTCCCGCATCCTGCGCTCGGCCTGCTCCACGCTCCAGGAGTAGGCCTGCATGATCTGGACCCACTCCAGGTAGGACACGATCACGCCGCCGGCGTTGGCCAGGATGTCGGGCACGACCGTCGTGCCGTTGGCCGTGAGGATCTCGTCCGCCTCGGGCGTGGTGGGGCCGTTGGCGCCCTCCACGACGAGGCGGGCGCGCACGCGCGGCGCGTTCACCTCGGTGATCGCGCCTTCGAGCGCCGCCGGCACCAGCACGTCCACGTCCAGCTCGAACAGCTCGTCGTGGCCGAGGGCGTCGGCGTGGCGGTAGCCGAGGACGTGGCCGGACTCGGCCACCCAGGCCCGCAGGCCGGCGAGGTCGAGCCCGCCGGGCGCGTACACGGCGCCCGAGAGGTCGGAGACGGCGACGACCTTGCAGCCGGCGTCGGCGAGGTACTGGGCGGTGAGCGCGCCGACCTTGCCGAAGCCCTGCACCGCCACCGTCGCGCCCTCCGGCGAGCGGCCCAGCGCGGACAGGGCCGCGATCTGCACCCCGCGCGAGGTCGCGCCGGCCTGGCCGGGCGAGTCGCCCGGCGCGGCGCTGGTGACGACGCCGGGCAGCGCGTGGCCGGCGTTGACGCTGTAGGCGTCCAGGATCCAGGCCATGGTCCGCTCGTCGGTGCCGACGTCAGGGGACGGGATGTCGTTGTCCGGGCCCATCATCGGCAGGATCTCGTTGACGTAGCGGCGGGTCAGCCGCTCCAGCTCGCGGATGTCGAGCGTGGCCGGGTCCACGGCCACGCCGCCCTTGGCGCCGCCGTACGGGATGTCGGCCAGGGCGCACTTCCACGTCATGCCCATGGCCAGCGCGGTCACCTGGTGGATGTCGGTGCCGGGATGGAAACGGAGGCCGCCCTTGGCGGGGCCGCGTGAGACGTTGTGCTGAACCCGGTAGCCCTGGACGACGTCCATGTGGCCGTCCGCACGGCGCACCGGGACCGAGACGGTCAGCGATCGGCGGGGCGTGCCGAGCATCGTGCGGAGCCCGTCGCCGAGCCCGAGATGGTCGGCGGCCTGGCCGAGTTGGTAGAGAGCGGTGTCGAGGGCCTGGCGGCCGGGTGTGATCTGTGCCGGCGTCTTTGACGGCACCATGACGCTCATGAAAGAGGTCCTCCTGTTATGGACGCCCTATATTTGGGTAAGGCGCCGTTGCCTAAACCCATTTGGGCGTACTTGTCGTGATCAGCCTAGAGCGGGGTGTTTGGTGTTGCCTAGGGGGCTCTCGTCGTTACTGAGGCGATGCGCGGTCCTTGGAAGTCAAGCCACCGATCCGGGTGCCCTGAACGCGACACTCTGGCAAGCTTGTGGCCCGAAGTGTGCCGAACTGTCAGACCGGGGGGTGTAATGCCCGCACTGGTGATCGGGCCGATGTTGCGCTATGTGGATTCTGCCAGCGCTTCGATTTTCGTGGAGACCGAAGAGCCCTGCGAGGTGACCGTGGAGGCCGACGGCAGGCCGTACAAGTCGCCTACCTTCACCGTCCACGGTCACCATTATGCGATGGTCGACATCACAGACCTTTCCCAGGATGCGGCTCCCTATGCCGTGAAGCTGGACGGCGAGGAGGTGTGGCCGCTGGAAGGGCGGCCACCCAGCCGGATCCGGCTGTTCCCCGCGGAGGGGCCGGGCAGGATCGCGTTCGGGTCGTGCCGGACCAGCGCGCCGCACGACGCGCCGCATGAGATCACTTACGGGTACGACATGCTGCGCTCCCTCGGCTGCCATCTGTCGCAGGGCGACGACGAGCTGGGGCCGGATCTCCTGCTGCTCCTCGGCGACCAGGTCTACGCCGACAGTCCTTCGCCCGAGATGCTGGAGTTCATCCACGCCCGGCGGGACAACGACGAGCCGAAGAACGAGATCGCCGACTTCGAGGAGTACGCCGAGCTCTACCGGCAGGCCTGGACCGACCCCGACATCCGATGGCTGCTGTCCACCGTCCCCACGGCGATGATCTTCGACGATCACGATCTGCGCGACGACTGGAACACCTCCAAGACCTGGCGCGAGCAGATGGCCAAGACCAGCTGGTGGCAGCGCCGGGTGGTGGCCGGGCTCGGCGCCTACTGGGTCTACCAGCACCTCGGCAACCTCTCGCCGGCCGAGCGGGCGGACGATCCGCTGCTGCGAACACTGATGGGCAGTGGCGGCGACGGCGCGGCCGCACTCGACGCCTTCGCGGCGCGGGCCGACGCCGACACGACCAGCAACCGGTGGAGCTACTCCCGTGACCTCGGCCACAGCCGGCTCATCATGATCGACACCAGGTGCGCCAGGCAGCTCACGCCGGGCGACCGCCGGATGCTCGACCCGCTGGAATGGGCCTGGCTCGAAGAGGAGGTCGCCAAGCCCACCGACCGGCTGATCATCGGCTCGTCCATCCCGTTCCTGCTGCCCGAGGGCGTGCACGGCGTACAGAACTGGAACGAGGCGCTCTGCGACGGCGCCTGGGGACGCCCGGTCGCGCGGCTGTCGGAACAGCTGAGGCAGGCCGTGGACCTGGAACACTGGGCTGCCTTCAGACGCTCGTTCGAGGATCTGTCCCGGCTGCTGATCGGGCTGGGCAAGCCGGTGCTGATCCTGTCCGGCGACGTGCACTACTCCTACGTCTCCAAGGCCAACACCGGGCCGGTCTACCAGCTCGTCTGCTCGCCGATCCGCAACCCGCTCAGCCGGACGCTGCGCTGGGCCAACGTGCTCACCCAGTTCGGCGTCGCCACGCTGATCGGCGGGCTGCTGGCGCGGTCGGCGAAACTGCCGAAGCCGCCGTTCAGATGGCGGGTGATCAAGGGCCCGTGGTTCCAGAACGCGGTCGCGATGCTCTCCTTCCCGGGAGCCGAGGCCACCTGGTACGACTCCACGGGCGACGACATCCGTGAAGTGGGCTCCATGAAACTGGAATGAAATAGTCGGAACCGGATCCCGCCGTGCGGTCAAGAACAAGGTGACCGCATGAGAGAGGACCGGCAACGTGGTGGCTGTTCACGAACTGTCCGATACGGACGACTCAACGCTTATCGGGCGTTCGTTGGACGATCCGGAGAGCTTTGCCGCGCTGTTCGATCGGCATGCCGACGAGATCCACCGCTACGCCGCCAGACGCCTCGGCCCGGAGCCGGCCGAGGACGTCACCGGCGAGGTGTTCCTGGTCGCCTTCCGGCGCCGCGCCCGCTACGACCCCGCCTGGTCCGATGCCAGGCCCTGGTTGTACGGCATCGCCACCAAGGTCGTCGCCCAGCACCGCAGGACCGAGCGGCGGCGTAACCGCGCCATGACCAGGGTGGGGGCGGAGCGGCCGGGCACGTTCGACGACCGCAGCGCCGAGCGGGTCACCGCCCAGCAGCTCCAGCCCAGGCTGGCCCGGGCACTGACCCTGCTCAACCCGGGGGAGCGTGACCTGCTGCTGCTCGTGGCCTGGACCGACCTCACCTACGAGGAAACGGCGATCGCCCTGGGCGTGCCGGTCGGCACGGTGCGGTCCAGGCTGCACAGGCTCCGCGTGAAAGTGCGCCGGGCATTCGGCGGCAACGATCCCTTCGCAGAGGAGCCCCAGCATGGATGACGACTTCAAGAACGGGGAGTTCAAGGACTTCGCCGACAACCCCCCCGCAGTGCCGCCGTACCGGCCGGAAGCCCGCGCCAGGGCGCGGGAGCGACTGCTGCGCGAGGCTCGCCGCGGCTTCCGCTTTCCCCGGCTGGGCTGGCAGGTCGTGGCCACCTTCGGGGTGACGATCACCCTCGTCGGCGGCGTGGCGGTGGCCCTGTCGGCCCAGGGCACGGGGACCGACCAGAGGATCTCCACGGCCACCTCGGTGACGAGCCTCGCCCAGCAGGGCTTTCCCGAGCTCCACCCCGAGCCGGGGCAGTTCATCCTCATCGAGTCCGACACCATGTACGGCTTCACGGCCGCCTCGGCCGCTTCGGCGGCGAAGCCGACCCGGCACCTGTACCGGACACACCGGAAGATCTACCAGTCGGTCGACGGGCAGGCCCCCGGGCTGCTGCTGATCGAGCAGCTGGAGCCGAAGCCGTGGCCCGGGCAGGAACTGCCGGAGAACGCGCACCGGTTGCGAGGGCCGACCCGATCGCTGCTCGCGGCCTGCCCCGACCAGCTGGGGGACCGGCGGGACGACTACTCCTACCTGAGCACGCTGCCCGCCGACCCGGAGCGGATGCGCGAGCGCTTCTATCGGGACGGCGCGGGTGATCGGGACGTGGCCGAGGCCGCCTTCGACGCGGCGGGCGAGCTGGTCAGGGAGACCTACCTGCCCAGGGCGCAGCGGGAGGCGGTGTTCGAGGCCATCAAGGCCATGCCCGGGGTCGAGGAGGCCCGGGGGGTGCAGGACTCGGCCGGGCGCACGGGGGTCGCGCTCGGGCGGCGGTCGCAGGGGACGCTGCACCAGCTCATCTTCGACCCGGCGACCCGCACCCTGCTGGGGGAGCGGGGCACGGTCGTGGACGCGAAGGTGGCCGGCGCGCCGGTGGGGAGCCTCGTCGCGCACACCGCCGCGCTCCGCGTCATGGTCGTGGACAAGCTGCCGGAGGTCGGCGACGTCGAGGGGGACGGCAGCTGCACGGCGCAGCCTGTTCTCGAGGCCGACACCCCGTCCCCGTCCGCGAGCCCCGTGCCGTCCCCCTCCGTCGCCCCGACGAGCCCCGTGCCGTCCGCCTCTGTCGCCCCGACGGTCGCCGTGCCGTCCGCCTCCGTCGTCCCGCGGTCCTCGCCGGACGTCGTATCCACCGAGGCCCCCGACGGCCGGCGGGCTCGACCGTCCGCATCACCGGTGCCCACGACAGACTGACCGAGCCCTTCACCGAAACAGGCCCGCACCCCCTGTGGGGTGCGGGCCGGGCCGTGGTGGGTCAGCGGAAGGAGTTGATCGCGTCGGCGAGTTGGTCGACCGCCCAGAGGAGGTCCTCCTCGGAGATCACGATCGGCGGCGCGAGCCGGATCGTGGACCCGTGGGTGTCCTTGGCCAGCACGCCGCGGGCCATCAGCGCCTTGGACACCTCGCGGCCGGTGGCCAGGGAGGAGTCGATGTCGACGCCCGCCCACAGGCCGCGCCCGCGCACCGTCACCACGCCATGGCCGATCAGCTCGCGCAGCCGGGCGTGCAGCACCTCGCCGAGCCGGGCGGCCCTGTCCTGGTACTCGCCGGTGTTGAGCAGGTCGATCACGGCGTTGCCGACGGCGCACGCGAGCGGGTTGCCGCCGAACGTGGAGCCGTGCTGACCCGGCTTGATCACGCCGAGCACGTCCTCGTTCGCGGCGATGGCCGAGACCGGGACGACGCCGCCGCCCAGGGCCTTGCCCAGGACGTAGACGTCGGGCACGACGCCTTCGTGGTCGCAGGCGAAGGTCTTGCCGGTGCGGCCGAGGCCGGACTGGATCTCGTCGGCGATCATGAGCACGTTCTGCTCGGTGCACAGCTCGCGCACCTGGGTGAGGTAGCCGTCCGGCGGCACCAGCACCCCGGCCTCGCCCTGGATCGGCTCGATCAGCACCGCGACCGTGTTGGCGTCGATGGCCGACCTGATCGCCTCCGTGGAGCCGTACTTCACGACCGTGAAGCCCGGGGTGTACGGCCCGAAGTCGGCGCGGGCGTCCTCGTCGGTGGAGAAGCTGACGATCGTGGTGGTACGGCCGTGGAAGTTGTCCTCCATCACGATGATGTTGGCCTTGTCCCGTTCGACCCCCTTGACCAGGTAGCCCCACTTGCGGGCGACCTTGATCGCGGTCTCCACGGCCTCGGCGCCGGTGTTCATCGGCAGGATCATGTCCTTGCCGGTGAGGTCGCCGAGCCCGGCGCAGAACCGGGCGAACTGGTCGTGGTAGAAGGCGCGGCTGGTCAGCGTCAGGTGCTTGAGCTGCTCCTGCGCCGCCTCGATGATCTTCTGGTTGCCGTGGCCGAAGTTCAGGGACGAGTAGCCGGACAGGAAGTCCAGGTAGCGCTTGCCCTCGACGTCGGTGACCCAGGAGCCGTGCGCCTCGTGGATCACGACGGGCAGCGGATGGTAGTTGTGCGCGCTGCGGCGCTCACTGACCTCTATGAGTTCTGCGCTGGTGGTCATGCAGTTTCCCCCCTGATCTCCAGTGTGCAGCACTTGGGGCCGCCACCTGCTTTGCGCAGCTCCGACAGCTCGACAGGGATCACCTCGTAGCCGCGCCGCTTCAGCTCCAGCTGAAGGTCGCCGGCCTCGGAGTTGATCACCACGTGGCTGCCGTCGCTGACCGCGTTGAGGCCGAGCACCTCGGCGTCGAGCGCCGTCGCGAGCACGGCGTCCGGGAACAGCCGGCGCAGCACCTCACGGCTGCCTGCGGAGAAGGCGCCGGGATAGTAGGCGACGTTGCGGCCGTCGAGCGGGAACAGGGCCGTGTCAAGGTGGTAGAAACGCGGATCTACCAGCGTCAACGACACTACCGGACGGCCCAGGAACTCCTGCGCCTGGTGGTGCGCGGCGAGGTCGGTGCGGAAGCCGGTGCCGGCGAGGATGACGTCGTCGAGCGTGAGGAAGTCGCCCTCGCCCTCGTTGACGTGCGCGGGCTCCAGCGTCTCGAACCCGCGCTCGGCGAACCAGCGCAGGTAGGCCGGGCCCTCGGGGACCCGCTGGGGGAAGGCGAAGCTGGCGCCGAAGACGCGGCCGCCGACGACCAGCGCCCCGTTGGCGGCGAAGACCATGTCCGGCAGGCCCTCGATGGGGTCGATCAGGCTGACCTGGTGCCCGAGGCTCTCGTACACCGCCTTGAGACCCTCCCACTGGCGGATGGCGAGGTCGCGATCGGAGCCGGCTTCGGGATGCATCCACGGGTTGATCGCGTACTCGACCGCGAAGTGGTCGGGGCGACACATCAGGAAGTGTCTGGGCATGCAGGGCTCCGGTGTGGTGCGTAGTGAAAGGTCCTCACATCAGGGGACGGATGACAGCTTAGGAAGCGGCGTTGTCGCAGGTAAGTGGGCGGTATTGCGTGTAGGTGAGGTTTTGTTGCGAGTCTCAGCCGGCGACCGGCGATCCGTTGCGCGGCTCCGCCACGGCGCTCCCGGGAGCGCTCCCCGGAGGGCTGTCGACCAGCCTGGACAGCACGATCGAGCTCTTCGTCCGCACCACGAACGCCTCCGCCGCGATCCGCTCGATCACCCGCTCCACATGGCGTACGTCGGTCGCCCGGATGTGCAGCAGCGCGTCCGCCTCGCCGGTGATCGTGGCCGCGCCGACCACCTCGGGATAGCGGGCCACGGCCAGCGCGATGTCCGACGGCTTGGTCTTGCCCTGGCAGAACAGCTCGACGTACGCCTCGGTCGTCCAGCCGAGTGCCTGCGGCGCCACCCTGGCGCTGAAACCGGTGATCGCGCCGGTGACCCGCAGCCGGTCCACCCGCCGCTTGACGGCCGACGCGCTCAACCCCACCTGGTGGCCGATCTCGGCGTAGGTCGCACGGGCGTCGTCGACGAGCGCGGCGATGATGTCACGGTCCAACCGATCCAGTTCCACGCGCTCTGTATACAGCCTCGCCCGTGTGGCGCGCGACGATCGAACCACGGGAGACTGGGCGCTACGCAAACTGGCCGGAAGGTTGCCGAAGAGATGAGCAGAACGAAGTTCCCGGAAGACTTCGTGTGGGGTACGTCCACGTCCGCCTACCAGGTCGAGGGCGCCGGCACGGAGGACGGCCGAGGCCCTTCCATCTGGGACTCCTTCTCCGACTCCGCCGCGGCCTGCGACCATTACCACCGCTATCCCGAAGACGTCCGGCTGATGAAGGACCTGGGCGTGGGCGCCTACCGGTTCTCGGTGAGCTGGCCCAGGGTGCTGCCCGAGGGGATCGGCCGGGCCAACCCGGCGGGGCTGGACTTCTACGACAAGCTGGTCGACGAGCTGCTGGGCGCGGGGATCAAGCCGTACGTGACCCTCTACCACTGGGACCTGCCCCAGGCGCTGGAGGATCGCGGCGGCTGGCCGGAGCGTGACACGGCGCACCGGTTCGCCGACTACGCGCAGGTGGTGCACGACCGGCTCGGCGACCGGGTGAGCACCTGGTTCACGCTGAACGAGCCGTGGGTGGCGGCGTTCATCGGCTACGCCGCCGGCATCCACGCACCCGGCAGGAAGTCGGCCGCCGACGCGTTCACCAGCGCGCACCACCTGCTGCTCGGGCACGGGCTGGCGGCCCGCGCGCTCCGCTCGGCCGGTGCCGCCGAGGTCGGCGTGGCGCTCAACTTCTCCCCGGTGCTGACCCCCGGCCAGGTGACCGACCCCGGCAGGCGGCTGTCGGAGGAGGACGCCGAAGCGGTGGACAGGATCGACCGGCTCATCCACGGCCAGTTCCTGGAGCCGGTGCTGCGCGGCCGCTATCCCGACGGCCTGCTGGAGGTCGTGGACCGGGCCGCCGGGCTCGCCCATGTCCGTGACGGGGACCTGGAGATCATCGCCCAGCCCATCGACCTGCTCGGCGTCAACTACTACGCGCCCTGCGTGGTCCAGGCCCAGCCGGGCGAGCCGGCCGACCCCGCCTACCCGGGCAGCGAGGACATCCTGTTCACCACCGTGCCGACGGCCGTGACGGCCATGGGCTGGCCCATCGTGCCGAACGCGCTGACACTGCTGCTGGACCGCCTGTCGCGGGAGTACCCGGACCTGAACCTCATGATCACCGAGAACGGGGCCGACTTCGCCGACACCGTGACCGGCGACGGCGTCCGCGACACCGACCGCATCAGCTTCATCGAGGAGCACCTGCGCGCCCTGCTGACCTCCATCGAGGCGGGCGCCAAGGTGCGCGGCTACCTCGTCTGGTCGCTGCTCGACTGCCACGAATGGGCCGACGGCTACCAGCGCAAGTTCGGCCTCGTGCACGTCGACTTCGCCACCCAGCGGCGGCTCATGAAGGACAGCGCCCATTGGTATCGCGCCGTCATCAAGCGCGGCGGGCTCGGCGACGACCGGCCCAAGCGGCCCACGCTGGAGACCGTGGCCGCGCGCGCCGGCGTCTCCAGGGCCACCGTGTCACGCGTGGTCAACGGCGAGCTGTCGGTCAGCGCCGAGGTGCGTGCGAGGGTGATGCTGGCCGTCAAGGAGCTCGGCTACGTGCCCAACGCGGCCGCCCGGAGCCTGGTCACCCGCCGCACCGACACGATCGCGCTGGTCCTGTCGGTCCCCGGGCAGCGCGGCGACGCCCTCACCGCCGCCGTCGTCCAGTACGTCACCAGCGTGCTCGAAAGCGCGGGCAAGCGGATCACCCTCATGCTCTCCGACACCGCCGAGAGCCACCGGCGCATCCTCCAGCACGTGGAGGCCGGGCTGGTGGACGGGGTGATCCTGCTGCCGGCGGACGACACCGACCCGCTGACCGAGCGGCTGGCCCGCACCGACGCGCCCGTCGTGCTGCTCGGCAAGCCCGCCATCACCTCGCTCGTCCCGTACGTGGACGTGGACAACGTGGCGGGGGCCGCCGCCGCGACCGAGCACCTGCTGCGCCAGGGACGCCGGCACATCGGCATGGTCTGCGGCCCCACCCATCTGATCGCCGTCCAGGACCGGCTCACCGGCCACCGCGAGGCCCTCCAGCGGGAGGGCCTGCGGCCGCACCTGGCCCTCGCCGGTCTCGAAGGGGAGACGGCCGTGGCGGCGACCGGGCGGCTCGTGCATGACGTGGACCGCCTGGACGCGATCTTCGCCAGCAGCGACGAGCTGGCCGCCGGCGTGCTGCGGGCGGTGGCGAGGATGGGCCTGCGGGTGCCGGCCGACCTGGCGGTCGTCGGCTTCGGCGACGTGGCCGCCGCTTCCTGGACCGACCCCGCGCTGACCACCGTACGAGTCCCCGTCGCGGGGCTGGCGAAGGCGCTGGCCAGGCTGCTGCTGTCCCGGCTGGAAGGCAGGCCGACCACGTCCGTCGTGCTGCCCACGAGCCTGGTGGTCCGGGACAGCGGATGAGCGCGGGACCTCGCGGCGGGCGGCCTGGCGGCTAGCATCGAAGGACAGCCCTTCGCTGGAGGCCAGATGCCCCTCTTCCGCCGGCACAAGGACGAACCCACCGATCCCGGGCAGATCGCCCGCATCGCGCCCGCCGTGGCGTACGACGGCGACCTCTACCACCTGCCCGACTGGGTGGCCCGCCGCCGCGAGGAGCGCGAGCTGGGCCGCGGGCACGCCGCCGACGGTCAGATCGACACGCTGACCCTGCAGACCGGCAGCGTGCCGCGCTTCCATGAGCTGGAGGACGAGCGGCTGGGCGAGCTGGCCCGGATCGAGGACCTCACCGAGCGGGAGATCCAGCAGGCGCGGGCCGCCTTCGAGGCCCAGAAGATCAAGCTGGCCGAGTCGCAGCGCGCCTTCACCGACGCCCGCACGGCCCTGGACGACACCCGGCCACGGGTCGCCGAGCTGGAGCAGCCCAGCAGACGCCCCGGCGACGGCCGCCCCAGCTCGATCGCGTTGTCCGGCAGCCGCTGGCCCACCGTGCGCCGCTGGCTGCCCGCCGCCCTGCTGCTGCTCCTGCTGCTGATCGTCGAGGTGCCGATCCTCTATCAGGTGATCCTCAGCTGGGGCGACAGCGTCGCGATGACCGCGCTGCTCGCCGCCGGCACGGCCCTCATCATGCTGGTCGCGCCGCACCTGTACGGCAGGACGTTCCGGTCCTGGCAGGAGCACGGCAGCTCGGCGCGCGGGCGCTGGCTGCTGGCCGGCGTGGCACTGGTCTGGCTGGGGCTCATCGTCGCCGTAGCCGTGCTCCGCCGGGATGCCCTCGTCAGGCCGCTGGTCGTGGACGGGCAGGAGATCGGGCCCACCTCCGAGGGGGTCGGGCAGCTGCCCACGATGATCCTCCTGCTGGCCCTGCTCATCGCCACCGCGCTGATCGCGGCGGACCTCGGCCGCCGGATGCACAACCCCAACGACCGCAGGCTGCGCGAGCTGCGTGCCAAGCGGGACGCCGAGGCGCGGACCCACGCCGCCGCCCAGGCCGTCTACCAGCAGGACGCCGGTCACGCCGAGAGCATCGCCCAGTACCTGCAGTCCGCCGACCGGCGCCGGGCAGGCCGGGTGCGGCAGCTCGACAGCGGCTTCGACAGCCTGGCCACGGCGTACCTCGGCGGTGTGGTGGAGGGGCTGCGCGATCCGGAGGCCGCGAGCTGGGCCGAGCGGATCGTGGCCAGGCGCCGCGACGCGGATGCGCGCGGCGCCTGACCTGGTGGAGCTAGGTGGTGGAGAAGGTGAACCAGTTGACGTTGACGAAGTCGGCCGGCTGGCCGCTGCTGAACGTCAGGTAGACCGTGTGCGTGCCGGTCACCGGTGACATGTTCGCCGGGACCGTCCGCCAGGACTGCCAGCCGCCCGTGTTGGCCAGCGCGAACTCGGCGACCGGTGACGCGGTCGGGCTGTCGAGCCGCACCTGCACGAGCCCGCTCACCCCGGCGGCCGCCCCGGACGCCACCCTGGCCTTGAACTGGGTGGCGGCCTGGCCGCCGAAGTTCACGCCGTCGAAGCGGAGCCAGTCGCCGTTGGCGATGGCGCCGACGTTCCGGCCGCCGTCGGTGTCCGTGGTGTTCTCCGTGAAGGTGCCCTGCTGGGCCTGGTGGTTCTCGGCCTGGATGCGTGACCGGGCGTCCACGTTGCCGGGCTCGGGATCAGGATCGGGATCGGGATTGCCGGTGCCGCTCTGCCACACGGCCACGTAGTCGACCACCATCGGGTGTCCCGGCACGGTGGCCGCCGTCGGCGTGCTGCTGCCGGCGACGCCGTTCGGGAACGCGCCGCCCATGGCGACGTTGAGCAGCAGGAAGTAGCCGGCGTGGCCGGTCATGTTGTTCCAGGTGGCCGCGTCGAACCGCGACTGGCTCAGGCTGTGGAACTGCTGGCCGTCCACGTACCAGCGCAGTTGGTTGGGACTGACGCTGCGGTCCCACTCGAAGCGGTAGGTGTGGAAGGAGGACTGGCAGGTCGAGCCGGGGCAGGCGCGGCTGGCGCCGAGGCCGTTGAACTCGTCGCACGGGCCGGCCGGGGCGACGCCGCAGTGCAGCACGGCCCACACCGAGTTGATGCCGTTGACGTTCTCCATGATGTCGAACTCGCCGATGCCGGGCCAGTTCCAGTAGTTGCCCCGGTAGGGGGAGCCGAGGGCCCAGAACGCCGGCCAGTAGCCGGAGGCGGCGGCGCCGGTGACGTTCGGCATCTGGATGCGGCCCTCGATGCGCAGGATGCGGCCGTCGGCGGGCTTGAAGTCGCTGCGCCTGGTCTCGACGCGCGCCGACGTCCACTCGCCCGAGGAGCTGCGCCGCGGCGTGATGCGCAGGTTGCCGGAGCCGTCGAGGCCCAGGTTGGTGGAGTCGGCGGTGTAGTTCTGGATCTCACCGGTGCCCCAGTTGTCGGGGCCGCCCGGGTAGTTGTGGCCGGTGTCGACGATCCAGTTGGCCGAGGACGGGGGCGAGCCCGCCGGGCCGTTGAAGTCGTCGGCCCAGACCTGGGACCAGCCTGAGGGGGTGGCCGGGACGTCGGCGGCGGCGCTCACGGCGCCGTGGACGAGGAGGCCGCTGAGCGTGACCACCGCCGCTGCCATCGCCGCGAGCCGCCTGCGGCCCGCCGTTCCTAAGGGACGTAATGTCATCGCTGCTCCTGGGGGTGCGGAGGCGGAAGCGCGAGAGAGAGCGCTCTCTCACGAACGTAAACACATCGGTTAACGCGTTGTCAACGATCCGCACGGCGGGGTTGACCGTGGCGTGAAGGCCGTGCGCTGCCGATGGGAGAGCGCTCTCAGTTGCTCACAGCAGGTCCACGGAGGTCGCTCCCGCCCCCTCCAGCGCTTCCCGCCAGAACGCCTCCAGCAGCGGGAACCGGTCCGGGCTCGACGTCTTCTCCCGCAGGAACCCGTGCACCGTCACGGTATAGCCGGTCAGATCCGGCAGCAGGCGGGCGTCCAGCAACTCCTTGACCTTCTGCTGCCTGGCCGCCTCGCCCAGGTCCAGCTTGCCCAGGTCCAGCTCGCCCCGGTTGTTGATCAGGTCGCTGAACACGATGATCTGGTGCGCCTTGTCGGGCTGCCGCCGCGCGTCGGCCTGCTTCACCACATACCGCAGCGCGCCCAGCACATCCGACCCCTGGCCCTCGGCCGGGCAGTCGAACAGCTTCACCGCACGCGGCAGCACCTCGGTGCTGCGATGCTCGCGCACCCGCTCCTCGACGACCGGGTTCGCGTTCGGGTTCTCGGCTGCGGTGGCGGCGATGGCCACCGGGTCCTGGCGGCACGAACTGCTCTCCGAGCTGCCCGTCACGGCCGCGAAGCCGACCCAGTCGCACCCCTCGGCGAACGCCGGCAACTTCGAGGTGACGTCCTTCCTCGACGTGTCCGGATCGGCGTACGAAGTGGAGTCAACCACCACCCCGCACACCGCCCTCGCGTCCGTCCCGCACCCGGCCACCCCCGCCGCGGCCAGCACCACCACAGCGCCGGCCGCCACCCCACGCCGCACTCTTCGCCCGCTACTCAAGCCCACCGCCACCTCCCAGGGGACGCTGCGCCGCTTTGCTGCCCCCGTCGCTGTTGTGGTCCTTCGCGAGGCCCTGACCCTCTTCTCCGCTCTCACCAGAGCCTTCCGGTATGTCCTGCTCGATCGCCGGCACAGGTGTCGCCGGCGGGCGTCGTGGGGCGAGGGAGAGGCGCGTGCCGGACCGTACGGCCGGCTCTCGGGGCAGGACCTCGGCGTGCCACACCTCGATGCGCTCCTCGACCTCGTGGAGGATGCGGCCCATCTCCTCCCGGCCGGAGACGCCCGCCGTGGTGTCGCCGGTGGAGTTCATCGCGATGACCTCGCCCTTCCACAGCGACGGGACCTCCTCCCGGCGCGGGTGCGAGCGCAGCACGCCGCTCCGGTAGGCGGCGATGAGCAGCTCGGCCCGGGCGTGCAGGCCCTCCACGGCGTGGTCGTGCTCGATCAGGGCGCTCTCCCACTCCTGGGCGAGCCGCTCCAGGTGCGCGCGAGCCTGCAGCACGGTCTCACCGGCCTGCTTCAACTCCTGCCGCCGCCGCGCCTCGGCCCGCCGCCACCGGGCCTCGGCGATGGAGATGAACGGATCCGCTCCGCCCCCGGCGTCGGCCGGCGGCGCTTCGGGAGCCGGATGAGAGGCCGGGTGAGAGGCACGTCCGGGCTCGTGGTGCTGGCCGGGGCCGGAGGGGGAGCCGTCAGGGCCGGAAGGGGGGTGGCCGTTGGTGTGGGGGGCGGGGTGTAAGTCGGGTCTGCTCAGCTCGCGCATGATCGTCTGCTGGGCCCCCAGGGCTCGCTCCAGCAGGGCGGTGCGCCTGGCCGCCAGCTCCCTGTCGACCTCGGTGATCCGCTCCCGAGCCCGGGCGCGTACCTCCGTGACGTACGCGGGCTGATGGTCAGGATCGGTGAACTCGTTCAGCGGGTGCCGGCGCGCATCCCGCATGCCCTGCTTGCGCGCTTCCTCCCGCTCTGTCAGCAGATCGCTCCGCCTGAACAGCCGTGACAAGAACGCCATCCGCGTCTCCCGGCTCCGGGTGCCCTGGATTCCCAGACTAATCGGTCACATCCGGCCCCAAGCAGATGCCGCAGCCCGGAAAACGCACGAAGCCGGCCGCCTCGGAAGGCGGCCGGCCACGTGCGTGAAGGGGAAGTCGGGAGAGCCTAGGCCTTCTCGGCCTCGCCCGTGGCCTGCTCCATGACCTCTTCCGGAGAGGCCTCCAGGTCCTGCTCGGCGTCCGCGCCGGCCTGCGCCGACGCCTTGTCGAGACGGACCCAGCTCGTCACGCTCTCCACCGCGAACAGCACGAACAGGTAGGCCGTCAGCACCGCCAGCACCGGCGTGAGCCAGCCCAGCGCGGCGCCCAGGCCGATGATGAGCAGCCGGAGCTCCCAGCCGAGGCCGGCGTGGAAGACCCAGGCCGGCGGCCAGATGCTCTGCCTGGTGCGGTAGACGGTGTCGTAGGTGTGGTAGCCGACGACGTACACCAGCACGAACAGCAGCCACTTGGGCGCGTCGGCCGCCAGGCCGATCACGATCATGGTGAGGAACTCGGCCGCGCGCAGCATCGGCGGCGTGAGCCAGTCGAGCCGGCCGAGGTGGTGGCGCGGCGCGGTGGGCAGCACCAGCAGCACCACGATCAGCGGCGGGACGAGCAGCATCGGGCCCGGGGTGAGCAGCCCGGTGGCGCTGACCGCGATGACGGCCAGCAGGGCCGCCAGCGTGGCGGGAACGGGGGGAAGGCCTTTGCCCAGCTTGCCGGCCACCGCGTGGACGAGCGGGCCGTCGTCGCGGTAGGCGAGCAGGCGGGCGGTCTGGACGCGCCGGCGCTCCTCGTCGGGGTCCGGCGTGGGGCCTGCGGCGGCCTGCGGTTGGGTGATCATGCGAGCGACCTCATGAGGCGTCCGGTCAGGGTGTATGTGGCGGCGACGGTGCCCCAGATCACCAGCGTGAGGAAGGTAATGCGGGCGTCGAAGAGGGCGGCGGTGATCGCGATGGCCGCGAACCGCTCGCCGATGGGGAACACGATCATCTTACGGGCCCAGTGGACGGCACGGTACTTGCCGGCCTTGGACCACATCTTCAGCAGACCGCGGATGCCCTGCTTGCGCTCCTCCTTACGGGCCACCAGGGCTCTGCGCAGGTCCCGGTCGTCGGGCGCGCCGAGCGGCAGCGTCGGCAGCTGCGCGGGCGCCTTGCTACGGCGGTTGGAGATGCCGAAGGAGAAGTCGAGCAGGTGGCGTACGGACTGCAGGCCGATGGCCGCCAGCGCGAGGATCCAGATGTCGTCGCTGTTGCCCGAGACCACCCAGCCGATGGACAGACCGGCGAAGACGACGTACTCCTTGAACCGGTCGAACGTGGCGTCCAGCCACGCGCCCAGCACCCCGAACTTGCGGGCGTAACGGGCGACCTGGCCGTCGACGCAGTCGAAGACGAAAGCGAAGTAGATCAGCACCCCGCCCGCGATCATCCCGGGCCGGTCGCCGGTCGCGAAGCAGGCGGCGGCGGCGACGCCGAGCGCGATCGAGATCAACGTCACCTGGTTGGGCGTCAGGCCGCGCCTGGCCGCCCAGCGGGCGATGAAGCGGGAGTAGGTGGAGACGAAGTAGGTGGTGAAGAAGCCGTCGGCGCCCTTGACCGCGTGGTTGAGCCTGGCGCGGTCCTCGTTCATGCCGGACATCTCGGTGCCGGCCTCGTTGGCCTCCTCCTGGGTGGTGACCCGGCGGAAGAACAGGTCGCGGCGGCCTCGGATGCCGACCGACACGCCCTTGCGGACCAGGCCGAAGGCGATGAGCTGCACCAGGTCGTCGCTCTCGCCGAACGTGTCGGCCATGTCGGCCAGCTCGCGGCACGTCTCGGCCAGCACGGGGGCGTTGCGTGTGCTGATCTGCATCGGCCCGAGCAGCACGGCGTTGGGCCTGGTCACCTTGTGGGTGGCGGTGCCGATGGACACCACCCGGGACTTGCCGATGCGGGCACGGACGGGCAGGCCCTCGACCCGGCTCATGCCGATCTCGGGGTCGGCCTCGTCGATCGGGACGGTCTCGGGGACCTCTTGCTCTCCGGTCATCTGGCCGGCCGCCTCGTCGGCCGCCTCCTGACGCGGCTCCTTGGCGACGAGCACCAGCGCACCGCGCTTGGTCTTGTTGATCTGGTAGATCAGCTCGTCGTGGACGACCGAGTTGTCAGGAATGATGAACAGGTTCTCCGTCGCGGCGTCCGCGACTTCGGCCAGGGCGCGCAGGGCGGCGGCCACGTCGCCGGTTTCGATCGTGGCGGGCCGCGGGTCCATCGTGAGGACCTGGCTGCGCAGTCGCTCGACGACGGTGGGATTGCCGGGAAGTGCGGCGAGCCTCAAGCCGGTCGGAGCGGTGTCGGGGCCGGGCGAAGAGCCCAGCAGGACCACGCGGGTCATGACTCCCTTTCGAGGCGGTAACGGGGGGTTGAACAACTGGCGATGGGGGACAGGCGTCAAAGTCTAGTGAGGGTTGCGGAAAGTCGCGTCACACCACAAGGGGTGTTGCACGAACTTTCTCCACTTTGGTACGGCCGTAGGATGGCCTGGTGAGTCTCTACCGGGATGAGGGCGTGGTCTTGCGCACCCAAAAGCTGGGCGAGGCCGATCGCATCATCACCGTCCTGGCCAAGCGCACGGGCAAGGTGCGGGCCGTCGCCAAGGGCGTACGCCGCACCACCTCGCGCTTCGGCGCCCGGCTGGAGCCGTTCACCCATGTGGACGTGCAGTTTCACACCGGCCGCTCGCTCGACATCGTCACCCAGGCCGAGACGATCAGACCCTATGGCGAGGCGCTGGCGGCCGACTATCCCCGCTACACCGCGGGCACCGCGATGCTCGAAACCGCGGACCGGCTCACCCACGGCGAGAAGGAGCCCGCGCTGCGGCAGTTCCTGCTGCTGGTGGGCGGACTACGCACGCTGGCGGACGGCCTGCACGAGTCGAGATTGGTGCTCGACGCCTATTTCCTGCGCTCGCTGGCCGTCGCCGGTTATGCTCCGGCGCTGGAGGTCTGTGCCCGATGCCAGGCCCCTGCCATCAGGGCGTTCGCCATCGTGGCGGGCGGTGTGGTGTGCGGCGCGTGCAAGCCCGCCGGCTCGGCAGTGCCGGCGGGGGAGACGATCGGGCTCATGACGGCGCTGCTGCGCGGTGACTGGGCTTCCGCCGACGCCTCGGAGCCGCGCCACCGCAGTGAGTGCAGCGGTCTCGTGGCGGCCTACCTGCAGTGGCATCTGGAGCACGGCATTCGCTCGCTTCGACACGTGGAAAGAGAGCCGGTTTGAACGTCCGCCCGCCGTCACCCCACCCCTCGGGTGCGACGCCGCCGCCGATCCCGCGCGACCTGGTGCCACGGCACGTGGCCATCGTCATGGACGGCAACGGCCGCTGGGCCAAGGCCCGCGGGCTGCCGCGCACCGAGGGGCACAAAGCGGGCGAGGCCTCGCTGTTCGACGTCATCGAGGGCGCGCTGGAGCTGGGCGTCCCCTACCTGAGCGCGTACGCCTTCTCGACGGAGAACTGGAAGCGCTCGCCCGACGAGGTCCGCTTCCTGATGGGCTTCAACCGCGACGTGATCCGGCGCCGCCGCGACGAGCTCCACGCCATGGGCGTGCGGGTGCGCTGGGCGGGCAAGCCGGGGCGGCTGTGGAAGAGTGTCATCTCCGAGCTGCAGACGGCCGAGGAGATGACCGAGCACAACCACAAGCTGACGCTGCAGTTCTGCGTCAACTACGGCGGCCAGGCCGAGATCGTCCAGGCGGCGGTCAGGCTGGCCGAGGACATCGTGGCCGGCCGCGTCAGGCCGGCGAAGGTGAACGAGAAGGTCTTCGCCCGCTACCTCGACGAGCCGGACATCCCGGAGGTGGACCTGTTCGTCCGCTCCTCCGGCGAGCAGCGCTTCTCCAACTTCCTGCTGTGGCAGTCGGCCTACGCCGAGATGGTGTTCCTGGACCGGCTCTGGCCCGACTTCGACCGGCGGGACCTGTGGCAGGCGTGCGAGACCTACGCCAAGCGCGACCGGCGCTACGGCGGAGCGCTGCCCAATCAGGTCTAGGCTCTGCTGATGACCTTGACTGACATTCCTTTCGGGATCACCGACTGGTCGCAGGTGCCCACCACCGAGCACGCGGGAGAGTCGGGGACCGCCACCTGGCGCACCCGCGAGCTCGGTTCGGTACGCGTCCGGATGGTGGAGTACAGCCCCGGCTACGTCGCCGATCACTGGTGCGACCGCGGCCACATCCTGCTGGTGCTGGAGGGCACGCTCACCACCGAGCTGGCCGACGGCGAGATCGTCACGATGCGCGCGGGCAGCAGCTACCAGGTCGGCGACGGCGTCCGGCCGCATCGCTCCAGCACTCAGGAAGGCGCCCGGCTGTTCATCGTCGACTGACGCGTCGGACGGCGTCAGGCGCGGCGGCGGGCCCGGTAGGCGGCCACGTGCATGCGGTTGCCGCAGGTGCGGCTGTCGCAGTAGACGCGCGAGCGGTTGCGGGACTCGTCGACGAAGACGCTTTCGCAGTCGGGGGCCGCGCAGGTGCGCAGCCGCTGCCACTCGTCCTCGACCAGCAGGTGTGCCAGCGCCACCCCGCAGTCGGCCGCCAGGTGCTCGGCGAGGGTGGCGTCGGGGGCGAAGTAGTGGACGTGCAGGGGGTGGCCGTCGTGCTCGGTCAGCCGGGGGGTGATCCGGGTCTCCGACAGCAGTGAGTTGAGGATGCGCACCGCGGTGGGTTGGTCGGGGGCGGTGAAAACCCGGTGGAAGGCTTCGCGTACCATCCGAACTTGACCGAGGTCGCGGGCGGTGAGCGTGGTGATGCCGCTGACCTGTCGCGATTCGACGAAGGACTGCAGCTCGGCCAGGCTCACCAGGTCGTCGTCGCCGCCGGTGGACGGCGAGGTGTTGATGAGCTCGACGACGGTGGCCAGTGCATGCACCATGTCATGGCCAAACGCCATATTGACTCCTGTCGGGGCTGGTTCTAGCGTGGTCAAGCGTATCTCCCCTGCGGGGGAGCAGGGGGGCTCGTGAGTGCACATCGCCGTATCGTGCTGGTCGCGGTCGCCGGTGCTCTGATCATTTCCACGTCCGCGCCCCTGGTGCGGATGGCCGAGGTCTCGCCTGCCACCTCCGCGCTGTACCGGTGCGCCTACGCGGTGCCGCCGATGCTGGTGCTGGCCTGGTTGGAGCGCCGCAGGCTCGGGCCGCTGCCCGGCAAGGCGCGCAACCTGGCCTGGCTGGCCGGTCTGCTGTTCGCGCTCGACCTGCTGTTCTGGCACCACTCGATCGACTACGTGGGCGCGGGCCTGGCGACCGTGCTGGGCAATTTGCAGGTGTTCATCGTGGCGTTCGCCGCCTGGGCGGTGTTCCATGAGCGGCCGTCGAACCGGCTCATGCTCGCCACCCCGGTGGTGTTCGCCGGCGTGGTGCTGATCTCCGGCGTCTTCGACAGCGCGGCGTACGGCGCGAACCCGGCACTCGGCGTGCTCACCGGCGTCGCCACCTCGATCGCCTACGCCGGGTTCATGCTGCTGTTGAAGGCCGGGGCGGGGCGCGCGGTGGGGCCGATCGCGCACGCCACCGCGGTCGCCACCCTGGCGATCGCGGCGCTCAGCCCGTTGTTCGGCGGCGCGGACTTCGCGCCTGTCTGGCCCGCGCACGGCTGGCTGCTGCTGCTCGCGCTCGGGCCGCAAGTGCTCGGCTGGTCGCTGATCGCCTACTCGCTGCCGCGGCAGCCCGCGGCGCTGACCGCCCTGCTCCTGCTCGTCCAGCCGATGACGACGGTGGCCCTGTCGGCGGCGCTGCTCGACGAGCACCCGTCGGTGGCGCAACTCGCCGGCTGCGCGGTGATCGTCGCGGGCGTGCTGTGGGGCTCGCGGCGGCCTCAACCGGCCAGCGACGTCTTGGAGCAGGACGCGCAGGTGCCGAAGACCTCGACCGTGTGAGTGATCTCGGTGAAGCCGTGCTCGGTGCCGACCGTCTCGGCCCAGCGCTCGACGGCGGGGCCCTCCACCTCGACGGTCCGGCCGCAGCGGCGGCAGACGAGGTGGTGGTGGTGCTCGCCGGTGGCGCAGGCGCGGTAGACCGACTCGCCGTCGTCGGTGCGCAGCACGTCGACGTGGCCGCCGTCGGCCAGCGCCTGGAGCGCACGGTAGACGGTGGTCAGGCCGATCTTGGCGCCGTGCTGGCGCATCTCGGCGTAGACGTCCTGAGCGCTGCGGAAGCCCGCGCTCTGCCGGAGGGTGTCATGGACGGCATCGCGTCTTGTGGTCATGCGACCTCCTTGACGCTCATGCCGCGTCGCTCGCTCACTGTGGACTCCTGGGATCGGCTTCGACGTACGAACTTACCGACACCGAGGGCCAGGACGAAGCCGAGCAGAGCAAGAAGCACGATGGCGGCGCCCGGCGCCACCTTGGCGGACTGGGACGAAACGAGCAGTCCCCCCACGGCGGCGATCACGCCGAACAGCATGGCCAGCAGCATAGTCGAGCGGAAGCCTCTGGTGAGCTGCTGACTGGTGGCCACCGGGATCACCATCAGCGCGCTGACCAGAAGCAAGCCGACCACGCGCATGGCGATGACCACGGTGAGCGCGGCCGTGACGGCGATGAGCAGGCTGAGGAAGCGCACCGGCAGGCCGCTGGCCTTGGCCATCTCCTCGTCCTGGCAGAGCACGAACAGCTCCCTGCCGAAGATCCCGACCACCAGGAGCACCGCGACGGCCAGTCCGCCGATGATCCAGATGTCCAGCCTGGTGACGCTGGCGATCGCGCCGAACAGGTAGGCGTTGAGCTTGGCGTTGCTGCCGCCGGGCGCGATGCCCATGAGCATGACGCCGCCCGCGATGCCGCCGTAGAACAGCAGCGCCAGCGCGACGTCACCGCTGGTGCGGCCGCGCGCCCTGACCACCTCGATGGCGACGGCGCCGGCGATGGCGACCGCGACGGCGGTGAGCACGGGGGCGGTGCCGGTCAGGAAGCCGAGCGCGACGCCGGTCAGCGCCACGTGCCCGATGCCGTCGCCGAGCAGAGCCAGCTTGCGCTGCACGATGAAGGTCCCCACGGCGGGCGCGCAGAGCCCCACCAGCAGCGCGGCGATCAGCGCGAGCTGGAAGAATTCCCTGCCGAGCAAGTCGATCATGCTTCTCCCTGCCAGCCCTGCAGCGGCCCGGCCGCGGCGGTGACCTCGGGGGCATGCGGGTGCACGTGCTCGTGCCCCGGTCTGGCGCACTCGCCTTCTGGTTGTGGTGGCGGCCCGTCGTGCGCGATGAGGCCCTCCCTGACCACGACGCCGCGGGTGATGAGCGGCTCCAGCGGGCCGAGCTCGTGCGCCACCAGCACGATGGTCTTGCCGTCGGCCACCAGCGTGGCCAGGGTGTCGGCGAGCATCTGCTGGGTGGCGGCGTCGACGCCGGCCGTGGGCTCGTCCATCACGTACGTGTCGGGCCGGCCGGCCAGCGCGCGGGCGATCAGCACCCGCTGCTGCTGGCCTCCGGACAGCGACTGCACCGGGTCGGCCGCCCGGCCGGACAGGCCGACGGCGTCCAGCGCGTCCGCCACCGCCTCGCGGTCGGCGGCGCCGGTGAGGCGGAGCCTCCGCTGCCGGGCGATGCGCCCGGAGGTGACGACCTCGGTGACGGTGGCGGGCACGCCGCCGCCCACCGCCAGGCGCTGCGGCACGTAGCCGATGCGCCACCAGTGCCGGAACTTCGCGGGCGGGGTGCCGTACAGGAGGGTCTGGCCGCCGGACAGGGGCGTGAGGCCGAGCAGGGCGCGGATCAGGGTGGATTTGCCGGAGCCGTTGGCGCCCATGATGGCGACGACCTCGCCGGGGTGGACGGTCAGGTCGACGCCACGCAAGATGGACCGCCGGTCGAGTGTCACCCGTCCGGCGGTCATCATGAAGGCGCGTTCGTTCATGGAGTGCATCCCAGGGAAGTCCGCAATGTCTGAAGATTGTCGCGCATGGCGGAAAGGTAGTCCCCACTGGGCTTGCTCTCCAGAGGGTCGAGCACCGCCGTCTTCGCGCCCGCCTCGGCGGCGAGCACCTCGGCGACCTTGGGGCTGACCAGGGCCTCGGTGAAGACGGTGGTCACCTTCTCGGCCTTGGCCAGCTTGGCGACCTCGGCGATGCGGGCGGGGGAGGGCTCGGTCTCCGGGTCGAGCGTGATGCCGACCTGCTTGAGCTGATAGCGGTCGGCCAGATAGCCGAACGCCTCGTGCGCGGTGATCATGGTCTTGGTGGAGCAGGCGGTCAGGCCCTTGGTGAACTCCTGGTCCAGGGTGGTGAGGGCGGCCGCGGTCTTGGCGGCGCGGTCCTTGTAGCCCTGCGCGTGCGCCGGGTCGGCGGTGGCCAGGCGCTCGCCCAGCTTGGTGGCGACGGTGGCGAAGCGGGAGGGGTCGAGCCAGATGTGCGGGTCGTAGGAGACCTCGTGTTCGTGGCCGGCCTCTTCCTCCTCCGCGTGCCCCTCCTCGGCGTGCTCCTCCTCCGCGTGCTCACCGGCGGGGATCGTGGTGACGGCGGTGGCGGCGTCGAAGCTGCGGTCGGCGGCGACCGCCTCGTCCACGGCGGGCTGCACGCCCTTGATGTAGACGGTCAGCGTGGCGTCCTCGAGGTCGGCCACCTGCTGCGCGCCGAGCTCCAGATCGTGCGGCTCGACGCCGGCGGCGGTCAGGCTCTGCACGGTGATGTCGGGACCGCCGACCTGCTCGGTCACCCACTGCAGCGGATAGAAGGCCGCGAGCACCTCGGGCTTGTCCACAGGGGCGGTGGCGGTCGTCGTGGAGCCGCACGCAGTGGCGGTGAGCACCATGGCGCCCGTGAGCATACCGACCGCACGCAGGCGGGAATGTCCTGACATCATGTGAGTCAGTATGCCGCAGAATGAAAATGGTTGTCAAAATCGTGGATTGTTGGGATGCCGGACGGCGGCGCTGGGGGCCCGGCCTACGCCGTACGGCATCCCGCCATCACCCCGGTGGATGGGGCACACCGGCTGAGCCGTGACCGGTGCCCGGGGTGACGTTCAGCCGCTCGCCCGCGTGGACGCTCATCGGATTCCCGCGCCGGAATCCGACGGGCCCCTCCTCTGCGCGGGCGGCGAACAGGTCAGGCCGTCATGATCCTCCATTCTGCATACGGTATTCCCCGCTAGACCGCGCGGACAAGGTTCTCGGCCAGAAGGTCGCTCACCGCGTGGATCGCGCGCAGTGTCGGGACCTCGGCGCCGGTCAGGTCGGCCAGCTCGACCACCGCCGCCAGAAGCACGTCGAGTTCTAGCGGCTTGCCTTTCTCCAGGTCCTGGAGGGTAGAGGTCTTGTGTTCGCCGGCCTTCTCGGCGCCACGCAGCCGGCGTTCGATGGAGATGCCGGGATCGCAGCCGACCCTGCGGGCCACGTCGACGGTCTCCGCCATCATGGCCCGCACCAGTTCCCTGGTGCCGCTGTGCCGGCAGATCCCGGCCATGGTGGCCCGGGCCAGGGCGCTGATCGGATTGAAGGCGATGTTGCCCATGAGCTTGATCCAGACGTCGCGGCGCAGGTCGCGCTCCACCGGGCACTTCAGCCCGCCGGCCACCGCCGCCTGGCTGAAACTCCGGCACCGCTCGCTGGACTCGCCGCTGGGTTCGCCGATGGAGAAGCGGGTGCCTTCCAGGTGGCGGATGACGCCCGGTTCCTCGATCTCGGTGGCGGCGTAGACGACGCAGCCGATCGCGCGTTCCAGCGGCAGTGCGGTGGTGACCGTTCCCGCCGGGTCGACGCTCTCGATGCGATAGCCCTCGTAGGGGCCCTTGAGCCCGTGGAAGTACCACCACGGGATGCCGTTCTGCGCGGCGATGATGCTCGTGGCGTCATGCAGCAGTGGCGTGATCATGGGGCCCGCGGCGGCGTAGCTGTTCGCCTTGAGGCCCAGGAAGATGTGGTCCACCGGCCCGACCTGGTGGGGGTCGTCGGTGGCATGGGGGTGGGCGACGAAGTCGCCCCTGGGAGTGAGCACCCGCACACCGGATCTGCGTATGGCCTGGAGGTGCTCCCCTCTGGCGATGAGGTGCACCTCCACTCCGGCCCTGTGGAGTGCGGCCCCCACATACGCGCCGATGGCGCCGGCGCCAAGAACAGCGACCTTCATGCTTTCGCTCCGTTCTCGCGTCGGATCGTGCATTCGGTATACAGTATGGAAAATTTCGGGTCAAGGAGTCGCCGAATGACCGACGTACGACATGGACCTGTGGCGGAGGCGCCGGGCGAGGCGGTCAGGACGAGTCGGAGAGCCTGTCGAACTGATCGAGTTGCCCTACGGGGCTAGACAGGCGTGTGACTAGAGGGTAACCATTGCGTTCATACGGTATGCAGTATGCGGGAGACACGAAGAAGGGTGCACGATGTCGGAAACGATCTCCGGTGGTCATCTGGTAGCCAAGGCGCTCAAGGCCGAGGGCGTGGACGTGATCTACACGCTCTGCGGCGGCCACATCATCGACATCTACGACGGCTGTGTCGATGAGGGCATCGAGGTCATCGACGTGCGCCACGAGCAGGTGGCCGCGCACGCGGCCGACGGCTACGCGCGCATCACCGGCAAGCCGGGTTGCGCGGTCGTCACCGCCGGGCCCGGCACGACGGACGCGGTCACCGGTGTGGCCAACGCCTTCAGGGCCGAGAGCCCGATGTTGCTCATCGGCGGTCAGGGGGCGCTCAGCCAGCACAAGATGGGCTCGCTCCAGGACCTGCCGCACGTCGACATGATGACCCCGATCACCAAGTTCGCCGCGACGGTGCCGAGCACGGAGCGGGTGGCCGACATCGTGTCGATGGCGTTCCGCGAGTGCTTCCACGGCGCGCCCGGCCCGTCGTTCCTGGAGATCCCGCGCGACGTGCTGGACGCGAAGATCCCGCTGGAGAAGGCGCGGATCCCGAAGAACTACCGGGCCTCCACCCGGCAGGCCGGCGACCCGGAGGCGATCGAGCGGCTGGCGGACATGCTGGCGCACGCCGAGAAGCCGTGCATCCTGCTCGGCAGCCAGGTCTGGACGTGCCGGGCGACGGACCCGGCGATCGACTTCGTCCGGTCGCTGAACGTACCGGCCTACATGAACGGCTCGGCGCGCGGCACGCTGCCGCCGGGGGACCCGCACCACTTCCAGCTCAGCCGCAGGTACGCCTTCAACGAGGCGGACCTGATCATCATCGTCGGCACCCCGTTCGACTTCAGGATGGGGTACGGCAAGCGGCTGTCGCCGACCGCCAAGGTGGTCCAGATCGACCTCGACTACCGCACTGTCGGGAAAAATCGGGACATCGACTTGGGGATCGTCGGTGACGCCGGCCTCATCCTGTCGGCGGTGGCCCAGGCGGCGAGCGGCCGCATCGACAACGCCGCCGCCCGGCGCAAGGAGTGGATGGAGGAGCTGCGCGCCGTCGAGATCCAGGCCTACGACAAGCGCCTGCCCCGCCAGCTCTCCGACGCCAGCCCCATCGACCCCTACCGCCTGGTCCACGAGATCAACGAGTTCCTCACCGAGGACAGCATCTACATCGGCGACGGCGGCGACATCGTCACCTTCTCCGGCCAGGTGGTGCAGCCCAAGTCGCCCGGCCACTGGATGGACCCGGGGCCGCTCGGCACGCTCGGCGTCGGCATGGCCTTCGCGATGGCCGCCAAGCAGGCCCGGCGCGACAAGGAGGTGCTCTGCCTGTTCGGCGACGGCGCCTTCAGCCTCACCGGCTGGGACTTCGAGACCATGGTCCGCTTCGACCTGCCGTTCATCGGCGTCATCGGCAACAACTCCTCGATGAACCAGATCAGGTACGGCCAGGCCGCCAAGTACGGCGAGGACCGGGCCCGCATCGGCAACACCCTGGGCGACATCCGCTACGGCGACTTCGCCAAGCTCCTGGGCGGTTACGGCGAGGAGGTCCGCGACCCGGCGGAGATCCGCCCGGCGCTGGAGCGGGCGAGGCAGTCCGGCAAGCCGTCGCTGATCAACGTGTGGGTCGATCCCGACGTCTACGCCCCCGGAACCATGAACCAGACCATGTACAAGTAGGCAGGTCCCTGACATGAAGGCACTCGAAGGTGTCCGCGTCCTCGACATGACCCACGTCCAGTCCGGCCCGTCCTGCACCCAGCTCCTCGGCTGGCTCGGCGCCGACGTGGTCAAGCTGGAGTCCCCGACAGGCGACATCACCCGGCAGCAACTGCGCGACGTGCCGGGCGTCGACAGCCTCTACTTCACGATGCTCAACTGCAACAAGCGCAGCGTCACCCTCAACATGAAGAGCGAGCGCGGCAAGGAGCTGTTCACCGAGCTGGTGAAGGACGCCGACGTCCTGGTGGAGAACTTCGGCCCCGGCGCGGTCGACCGCATGGGCTTCACCTGGGACCGCCTGCAGGAGCTCAACCCCCGCCTGATCTACGCCTCGATCAAGGGCTTCGGCACCGGCCGCTACGCCAAGTTCAAGGCCTACGAGGTGATCGCCCAGGCGATGGGCGGCTCGATGTCCACCACCGGCTTCGAGGATGGCCCGCCGCTGGCCACCGGCGCGCAGATCGGCGACTCCGGCACCGGCATCCACGTGGTCGCCGGCATCCTGGCCGCCCTCTACCAGCGCGAGCAGACCCAGCGCGGCCAGCGGGTGCAGGTGGCCATGCAGCACGCCGTGCTGAACCTGTGCCGCGTCAAGCTGCGCGACCAGCAGCGGCTCGCGCACGGCCCGCTGCGCGAGTACCCGAACAGGACCTTCGGCGACGAGGTGCCCCGCTCCGGCAACGCCAGCGGTGGCGGCCAGCCCGGCTGGGCGGTGCGCTGCGCGCCGGGCGGCCCGAACGACTACATCTACGTGATCGTCCAGCCGGTGGGCTGGAAGCCGCTGTCGGGCATCATCGGCCGCCCCGAGCTGGCGGAGGACCCCGAGTGGGCGACCCCCGAGGCGCGGCTGGCCAAGCTGGACAAGATGTTCCAGCTGATCGAGGAGTGGACGAGCCGCCACGACAAGTGGACGGTCCTCGACCGGCTCAACGCCGAGAACATCCCGTGCGGGCCGATCCTGTCGACCAAGGAGCTGGTCGAGGACGAGAGCCTGCGCGAGGAGGGGATCGTCGTCACGGTCGACCATCCGGAGCGGGGTGAGTTCACCACCGTCGGCAGCCCGTTGCAGCTGTCGGACTCGCCGGTCGACATCACCACGCCGCCCCTGCTCGGCGAGCACAACCAGGAGATCTACGGCCCGCTCGGCGTGAGCGCCGAGGAGCTGGCCGAGCTGAAGACGAACGGAGTCATCTAGTGGAGCAGACAGGCGCGGTCAGAGAGATCCTGGACAAGGCGCTCGCTGAGGGCCGCACCGGCCTGACCGCCCCCGAGGGGCGCGAGATCTGTCAGGCGTACGGCATCGCCACGCCGGGCGAAGGGGTGGCAGGCTCGGCGACGGAGGCCGCCGAGCTGGCCGCCAGGCTCGGCTTCCCGGTGGTGCTGAAGATCGTCTCGCCGGACATCCTGCACAAGACCGACGCGGGCGGCGTACTGGTCGGGCTCAAGACGGAGGATGAGGTACGGGACGGCTACGAGCGCATCCTGGCCAGTGCCCGCGCCTACGACCCCGGCGCCCGCATCGACGGCGTCCAGGTGCAGCAGATGGTCGGCGGCGGCCACGAGGTCATCATCGGCGCGGTCACCGACCCCACCTTCGGCAAGCTGGTCGCGTTCGGCCTGGGTGGCGTCCTGGTCGAGGTGCTCAAGGACGTAACCTTCAGACTTGCCCCGGTTTCGGACGAAGACGCACTGGGGATGCTGGACGACATCAAAGCGGCACAAGTGCTGCGAGGTGCCCGTGGTGCGGAGCCCGCGGACCGGGGCGCGCTCGCAGCGTTGATCGAGCGCGTAGGCAAGCTGGTCAGCGACTTCCCCGAGATCGTCGAGGTGGACCTCAACCCGGTCTTCGCCGACGCGAACGGCGCGGTCGCCGCCGACGTGCGGATCCTCATCGGCGAGCCGCCGGCGCAGGTCACCCGGCTCTCGCGGGAGGTGATCCTGGGCCAGATGAACCGGATCTTCAAGCCGCGCTCGGTCGCCGTCATCGGCGCCTCGGGCGAGACCGGCAAGATCGGCAACTCGGTGATGCGCAACCTCATCAACGGCGGCTACCAGGGCCAGATCTTCCCCATCAACCCCAAGGCCCCGGAGATCCTGGGGCTGCCGGCGTACAAGAGCATCTCCGACGTCCCGCACGACGTGGACGTGGCCGTCTTCGCCATCCCCGCCAAGTTCGTCCCGGCGGCCCTGGAAGAGGCAGGGCAGAAGGGTGTCGCGGGCGCCATCATGATCCCCTCCGGCTTCGCCGAGACCGGTAACGTGGCAGGTCAGCAGGAGATCGTCGAGATCGCCAGGCGGCACGGCATGCGCATGCTCGGCCCCAACATCTACGGCTACTACTACACGCCGGAGAACCTCTGCGCGACGTTCTGCACGCCGTACGACGTGAAGGGCAGCGTGGCGCTGACCTCGCAGAGCGGCGGCATCGGGATGGCCATCCTGGGCTTCAGCCGCACCACCAAGATGGGCGTCTCGGCGATCGTCGGCGTCGGCAACAAGGCCGACGTGGACGAGGACGACCTGCTGACCTTCTTCGAGCAGGACGACAACACCCAGGCCGTGGCCATGCACCTGGAGGACCTCAAGGACGGGCGCGGCTTCGTCGAGGCGGCCCGCCGGGTCGTCAAGAACAAGCCGGTCATCGTCCTGAAGGCCGGGCGCACCGCGATGGGCGCGCGCGCCGCCGGCTCCCACACCGGGGCGCTGGCCGGCGACGACAAGGTCTACGACGACATCCTGCGGCAGGCCGGCGTGGTCCGCGCGCCGGGGCTCAACGACATGCTCGACTACGCCCGCGCGCTGCCCGTGCTGCCCGCGCCGAAGGGCGAGAACGTCGTCATCATCACCGGGGCGGGCGGCTCCGGGGTGCTGCTGTCCGACGCCTGCGTGGACGCCGGGCTGACGCTCATGGACATCCCGCCGGACCTGGACGAGGCCTTCCGCGCCTTCATCCCGCCGTTCGGCGCGGCGGGCAACCCCATCGACATCACCGGCGGGGAACCACCCTCGACGTACGCGAACACGGTCCGGCTCGGGCTCTCCGACGACCGGATCCACGCGCTCGTCCTGGGCTACTGGCACACCATCGTGACCCCGCCGATGGTCTTCGCCAAGCTCATCGCCGAGGTCGTGGCGGAGGAGCGGGCGAAAGGAAACGTCAAACCGGTCGTCGTGTCGCTGGCCGGTGACACCGAAGTGGAGGAGGCCAGCGAGTACCTGTACGAACACGGCGTGGTCGCGTACCCGTACACGACCGAGAAGCCCGTAGCGGTGCTCGGCGCGAAGTACCGCTGGGCACGGGCTGCCGGACTGCTCCGCTAAGAGCCGAGCTGGAGCAGGGCGAGGGGGCGCATCGGGGCCGCGCAGTAAGAAAAACAACCCCCCAGGAGGTCCGTAGGTGGACACATCGAACACTCCGGCGGCGTCAGCGCCACCGGCTGAGGACGAACGAGTATGGAAAGCGGGCCGGCTTGAGCCGATGCCCATCAGAAAACTTCCCGAAGCGCCTCCCTCGGTGCACATCCTGGGGCCCACCGTCTTCCTCGTGGCCCTGGGCGTCGGGATGGGCGAGTCCTACATGTGGCCTCGGCTGGTGCTGCTGTTCGGGCCGGAGATCAGGTGGCTGTTCCTGATCGGCGTGACCCTGCAGGCCGTGGTCATGCTGGAGATGGCGCGTTACGCGATGGCGACGGGGGAGAGCATCTTCTCCGGCGCCGCCCGCGTGTTCAAGCCGCTCATGTGGTTCTTCTTCATAGTCGCCATGGCCGTCTACATCTGGCCGGGACACCTGTCAGCCGGGGCGGCGGCGCTGGAACAGATCTCCGGGATTCCGTGGATGATAACCGCCATCGCGGGGCTCATCCTGGTCGGCGTGGTCTTCAGCTTCGCCAAGGTGATCTACAACCTGCTGGAGAACGTGCTGTCGCTGCTCATCGGCGCTCTCGTGATCGGCACCGCGGTGGTCGCCGCCATGGTCGGCACCTGGAGCGACGTGGTCACCACGATCACCGGCATGTTCTCCTTCGGCTACCTCCCGGCCGAAGCCATGACGGCGGCGTGGTTCCCGGTCATCGTCGGGGCGTGCGCCTTCGCCGGACCGTCCGGCATGCAGCAGATGTGGTACACGCTGCACCTGCGGGCCTCCGGCGCCGGCATGGGCGCGCACATCCCGAAGGTCCACGGGCTGCGGCACGCGGGCGAGGAAGAGGCCATGCCCTCGCGTGGCTTCATGTTCGACACCGACGACCCCGCGGAGATGGCCAAGTGGAAGGGCTGGCGGCGCTGGGTCACCTTCGACGCCCTCCTGCTCTTCTGGGGCATCACCATGCTGGTCACGATCTCCTTCACGGTGATCGCCCAGGCGGCGGCGCGGCAGAACCCCGATGTCCGGCAGGCCATCGCGGGTGATGACCGTGAGGTGGCGCTCACCGCCATGGCGGACGCCGTCTCCTCGGCCGGCAGCTCGGCACTCGGCGTGATCTTCCTCGGATTCATCGCGCTGATCGGGCTGAACGCCACGCTCGGGCTGTTCGACTCCTTCTCACGCGGCCAGGCCGACATGACGTACAACTTCGTGAAGGGCGCGAAGAAGCTGCGCATGTCCCACCTGTACGCGGGCTTCCTGTGGGGAGTCATCATCTTCGGCATCCTGATCCTGCTGTTCGGCCCCGCGGACGGGCCCAGCGGGATCCTGGACACGCTGGCGTTCCTGTCGACCTTCGCGATGGGCGCGTACTGCGTGACGCTGCTGCTGGTGAACAACCGCATGCTGCCGAAACCGATCAGACCGAAATGGTGGACGAACCTGATCATCGGGTTTGGCGCGTTCTTCTACCTCGGCATGCTGTTCTACAGCCTGTTCGCCTTCGGTGTGGTCGTGGGCTGATGATCGAACGGCAAAGCCTCGAACTCGCCCTGCCAGGGGCGTCTATCGGAGCCGGAGCCGGCGCCATCGCCGGCGGGCTGACCCTCCTCGCAGGGCAGCCCGCCGGCCTGGCGGCGCAGTCGGCACTGGCGCTCGCCGTCCCCCTCGCCTTCTTCGGGGGTCTGTACGGCGTCCTGCTCAGTCATGGAATCTTCCGGCCGGGGACCTTCGGGCCCGTCGGCCTCTACTGGATGGCGGGCTTCCCGCTGTCCCGGCTGGTCCAGGAGAGCGTGGCCGGGGTCGGCCTGGCCGAGGGCGTGCTGCCCTTCCTGGCCTACCAGCTGATGGTGAGCCTCGGCTTCGCCATCGGTTTCCTCTGGTTGCACGAGCGGATGATGCCGCACTGGCTGCTGCGTCACGCCGAGGGCAACCCCCGGGCCGAGGCGCTCCTCGGCCAGTACGTCCGTCAAGCTGAGGCCTCGCAGCCGAGGTCGGGGAAGGGAGCTCGCCGATGAATGTGCCCGCCTGGATCTGGCTCGCCACGATCGGCGGGTTCGGCCTCGTGCTGGCCCTTGACTTCTACCTGGTGGCCCGCAACCCGCGTGAGCCCTCCTTCAAGGAGTGCGTGGGCTGGGTGTCGCTGTACGTGAGCATGGCGGTGATCTTCGGGATCGGGCTGCTGGTCGTGTCGGGGGCGCAGCACGGAGGGGAGTTCTTCGCCGGCTGGATCACCGAGTACTCCCTCAGCGTGGACAACCTCTTCGTCTTCCTGCTGATCATGAGCCGGTTCCAGGTGCCACGTGAGTATCGCCAGAAGGTGCTGCTCATCGGCATCATCCTGGCGCTGCTCATGCGGGGCGGCTTCATCGCGGCGGGTGCCGAGGCGGTGACCAGGTTCGACTGGCTCTTCTACATCTTCGGCGCCTTCCTGATCTACACGGCGTGGAAACTGATCGGGCACGAGGACGAAGAGGCGGAGTTCTCCGAGAATCTCGCCCTGCGCACCGTGCGCCGGGTGCTGCCGACCACCGACACCTACCACGGCGGCCGGCTCACCGTGCATCTCGGGCGCAGGATGGTGACGCCGATGCTGATCGTGATGGTCGCCATCGGCACCACCGACCTGCTGTTCGCACTCGATTCGATCCCGGCCATCTTCGGGCTCACCAAGGAGCCCTATCTGGTCTTCACCGCCAACGCCTTCGCCCTCATGGGGCTGCGCCAGCTGTTCTTCCTCATCGGAGGCCTGCTCGACCGGCTGGTCTACCTGAGCAAGGGCCTGTCCGTGGTGCTGGCCTTCATCGGAGTGAAGCTCATCCTCGAAGCCTTGCACCACGACGGCGTCTCCTGGGCGCCGCAGATCCCGATTCTGGCGTCTCTCGGCGTCATCGTCGGCACTCTCGCCGTGACCACGGTGCTGAGCCTGCTCAAATCGGCTCGGGACGCCAAGGCCGCGGAGGCGGCGGAGCCGGTGAAATCGGATTCGATCGAGCGCTGAACGTGCCGCGCGCGGGGAGCGACCACCCCTGTGCGCGGCATCTCCGTCAGCCGCGCGTGCTCTTGTGCACGTCACGCTCTGCGACCCACTGGGTCATGTACTGCTCCGCCTGCTCGGCGGAGTGCTGCTTGCGTATCGCGGTGGCCAGGCCGATGCCGATCCTCCGGCCGTCGGCGGACTGTCCGGGGGTATCTCCAAGGAGAAAGCGGACAAGCGCGCTCTTCATTCTGTTGCACCTCCTTTCTGTGTCATCCTCTGCCCGTGGTGTTACGGGACAAGCGTTCCTGTGTGAACGCCGAGTCAATCCGCGGACGACGTGCGGGGTCGCCGCCGTCGCACGGGCTTGGCCTTGGGCGCGGGCTCCACCGGCTGGCTGCCCCGCTGGTCCATGTAGGAGGCGCGGGTGTGCTCGGTGTGCTCGCGCATGATGTGGGCCGCGCGGTCCTCGTCGCCCGCCTCGATGGCGTCGATCAGGGCCGTGTGCTCCTGCCAGGAGTCCATGCCGCGCCGGCGGGCCACGGGCGTGTGATACCACCGCACCCGGCGGGCCACCTGGCTGGCCAGCTCGGCCAGCACCTGGTTGCCCGACAGGGCGGTGACCAGGGCGTGCAACTCCGAGTTGGTGGCCACGGCGGCCTCGACGTCGTCGGACTTCACGGACGCGATGCCCCGCGCGCACAGGGCGCGCAGGCGGCGTACGCCGTCCTCACCCGCGTGCAGCGCGGCCAGCCTGGCGGACTCGGTCTCCAGCAGCGCGCGCACGGCGAGCAACTGGTCGGCCTCCTCCACCGTCGGGACGTGCACGAACGCGCCCTGGCCGGGGTGCAGGTCGACCCAGCCCTCACCGCTGAGCTGCTGCAGCGCCTCACGGACCGGCTGTCGGGAAACCCCGAGCAGCTCGGCCAGCTCGCTCTCCACGAGGTGCTGGCCGGGCTTGAGCTGGCCGGAGACGATGAGCTCCTGGATGGCCTCGATCACGCTCTCCCTGAGCGTGGCTGGGCGGGGAATCTTGGTGGCCGCCGCCTGACCGGCCTGATCCGACAGCAACATGACAGACTCCAGGACTAAGCTTTCAGTGGTTTTCGTCGACTGCCTACAGCATACTGCTTAGGACGCCTATCCAGCCGTGAGTCTCATCACAGAGAGCCACGTCACACGCTGCTGTCCGCAGTGATGGCAGGTCATACGGGGATGGTGGCCGGCAGACCGGGGGCGCGCAGGCGCAGGGTGGCCAGGGCGGGCAGCGCGGCCAGTGCGGCGGCGAGCAGGAGCGCGGTGGCGGGAGCCGTCAGCGACAGCAGGGCCAGGGCGACGGCCGCCACGCCGGCCACAGCCTTCGCGCTGTAGACCACGGCGTGGATCTCGCCGACGCGCTCGACGCCGAAGAACTCCCGCACCAGGCTGGCGACGAGCGGGTAGAACGCGCCGCCGCCCAGCCCGGCGGCGACGGCCCCCAGCCACAGCAGCGGCCCGCCCGCCTGCGCCAGGCTCGCCGCCACAAGCCCCGCCTCGGGTACGAGTCCCGCTCCCGGAGGGAGTGTCGCCCCGGTGCCCAGCGCCGGGTTGAGGCCCGTCGCGGCCGACCGGCCGGCGACCGCCAGGCCTGTCGGGGCGTCCTGCATGGCGGCCAGCAGGAGGACCTGACCGGCGGCGAGCACGGTCAGCACGGCGGCGAGCACCCGCCTGCGGCCGAACAGCTCCGAGCAGCGCATGGCCAGCGACCGGCCCACGCCGTTGAGCGCCACCATGACGGCGAGCGCGGCCCACGAGCCGGTGGCCGCCACCGCGACCACGTCGAACAGCGACACGGCACCCGCGCAGGCCAGGATCACCGCGAGCGCGGGCAGTGCGCGTGTGCGCAGCGCCTGGGCCAGGCCGAACTGCTTGACCGCCACGGGGTTGCGGCGCAGGACCGCCGCGTCCAGCGCGTGCGTCCTCGGCTCCACGGTGTCGGGCCACCACCGGCGCGGAGGCAGCCGCAGCGCCCAGGCCGCCGCCCCGATGGCCGCCGCCGCCAGCACCGCGGCGACCACGAAGGCGGGCAGCATCGCGCCCGGCGCCAGCCCCACCCACACCAGCATGGGCACCGCGCCGTAGCCGAAGGCGCCGGTCACCAGGCTGACCTGGGCGGCGGGCCGTTCGGGATACCAGGAGGAGACGACCTCGCTGCAGACCCCGTAGACGATGCCCGCACCCAGCCCGCCGAGCACGGCGTACCCGAGCAGCCCGCCCAGGAGGTCGGCGGTCAGAAAAGCGGACGAGGTGCCGGCGTCCCCGGCCAGGGCGGCCGGTGTGGCGCCGGTCGGGGGGCCGGTCACAGGGTCGGTCACAGGGTCGGTCATGGGGCCGGTCAGGGCGATGGTCAGGAGCCCGATGGCGCTGAGGGCGGCGCCGATGGCCAGGGCCGCGCGGACCGGCAGGCGGCCGCGGCGGACGAGCCGGATGGCCGGCAGTGCGCCGGCGGCCTGGCAGACCAGGCAGGCGGCCAGCAGGAACAGGGTCGGAGCGTCTCTGGCCAGCAGCGCGGCGAAGCCGTACTGGAGAGGGCTGATGGCGGCCATCGCCGCCAGCGCGAGCCAGAGCATCCGGGTGCGGTCGCGGGGGACGGGGCCGACGAGATAGGACCGCCCGCGCCAGTCCCTGATTACTGCTGCATTCTCCATACTGTATGGAATATCCAGTAACTAGCCCGCTGTCGAGACCTAGACGAAGGATATTCCATACGGTATACCGTCTACAAAGGAGGCTCAAATGGACCTGTACGAATATCAGGCGAAGGAGCTCTTCGGGCGCCACGGGATCCCGATCCCGCCGGGCAGAGTCGCGGCCACCCCTGAGGAGGCCGGGGCGGTCGCGGCCGAGCTGGGTGTGCCCGTCGTGATCAAGGCCCAGGTGAAGACCGGTGGCCGGGGCAAGGCGGGCGGGATCAAGGTGGCGGCCGGGCCCGCGAGCGCCGAGGAGGAGGCCACCGGCATCCTCGGGATGGACATCAAGGGACACCTCACGCGCACGGTGCTCGTCGAGGAGGCGACCGTGCCCTTCGAGGAGTACTACGCGGCCTTCCTGGTGGATCGCGCGCAGGGCGGTTTCCTGGCCATGGTGTCCGCCCAGGGCGGCATGGAGATCGAGGAACTGGCGGAGACCGACCCCGACGCCATCGTGCGGCTGCCGATCGACCCGGTGACCGGAGTGGACGCCGAGACCGCGCGCCTGCTCGTGGCCGAGGCCGGGCTGCCGGAAGCGGTGGCGCCGGTCCTGGAGCGCCTGTGGCAGGTGATGGTCGAGGAGGACGCCCTGCTCGTCGAGGTGAACCCGCTGATCCGCACCACCGACCAGCGGATCGTGGCCCTCGACGGCAAGGTCACCCTCGACGACGCCGCCGCCTTCCGGCACTCCTGGGCGTACGCGGAGGTTTCTGATGGTTTGGAGGACCAGGCCAGGGCCAAAGGGCTCAACTATGTCAAGCTCGACGGCCGGGTCGGCGTCATCGGCAACGGCGCGGGGCTGGTCATGAGCACGCTGGACGTGGTCGCCGGAGCGGGCGCGGCCCCGGCCAACTTCCTGGACATCGGCGGCGGCGCGTCCGCCAAGATCATGGCCGACGGGCTGGAGATCATCCTGGCCGACCCGGACGTGCGCTCGGTGCTGGTCAACGTCTTCGGCGGCATCACGACCTGTGACGCGGTGGCCAACGGCATCGTCACCGCACTAGAACTGCTCGGCGAGCGCGGCCTGGCCCGGCCCATCGTCGTGCGGCTGGACGGCAACAACGCCGAGGTCGGGCGGCGCATCCTCAGCGACGCCAGGCACCCGGTCGTCCGCCAGGTTTCCACCATGGACGGCGCCGCCGAGATGGCGGCCAGACTCGCGGCAGGTGTGTGATGGCGATCTTCCTGACCAAGGACAGCCGGGTGCTCGTCCAGGGCATGACGGGCGCGGAGGGCAGCCGGCACACCGCCCGCATGCTCGCGGCCGGCACGGAGGTGGTGGCCGGCGTGACGCCGGGCAAGGGCGGCCGGTCGGTCGACTTCGGCGAGCGCTCGGTGCCCGTTTTCGGCTCGGTGGCCGAGGCGATGGCCGAGACCGGGGCCGACGTGTCGGTGGTGTTCGTGCCGCCGCGCTTCACCCGCTCCGCCGTCGAGGAGGCCGTCACGGCGGACATCCCGTTGTGCGTGGTCATCACCGAGGGTGTGCCGGTGCACGACGCGGTCCGCTTCCGCGCGCTCGCCGCCGGACGCACCAGGATCATCGGGCCGAACTGCCCCGGACTGATCAGCCCCGGCCAGTCGTCGGCCGGCATCATCCCCGCCGACATCACCTCCTCCGGCCGCATCGGGCTGGTCTCCAAGTCGGGCACGCTGACGTACCAGCTCATGTACGAGCTGCGCGACCTGGGCTTCTCCACGGCCGTCGGGATCGGCGGCGACCCGGTCATCGGCACCACCCACATCGACTGCCTCCAGGCCTTCCAGGAGGACCCGGCGACCGACGCGATCGTGATGATCGGCGAGATCGGCGGCGACGCCGAGGAGCGGGCCGCCGCCTACATCGAGCAGCACGTCACCAAGCCGGTCGTCGCCTACGTGGCCGGGTTCACCGCCCCCGAGGGCAAGACCATGGGCCACGCGGGCGCGATCGTGTCCGGCTCGTCCGGCACCGCCCAGGCCAAGAAGGAGGCGCTGGAGGCGGTCGGCGTCCGGGTCGGGCGAACCCCTTCGGAGACGGCCAGGCTCATGCGCTCGGCCCTGGGCAGGGCGGCCGCATGAGGTTCGACGTCAACCTCTCGATCCTGTTCACCGACCTGCCGCTGCTGGAGCGGCCGGCCGCCGCCGTCAAGGCCGGGTTCGACGCGGTGGAGCTGTGGTGGCCGTTCGACACGCCGGAGCCCGCGGCGGCCGAGCTGCGGGCGTTCGTCGACGCCGTTCAGGACGCCGGCGTCGACCTCGTCGGGCTGAACTTCTACGCGGGCGACATGGCCGCGGGCGACCGCGGGATGCTGGCCAGGCCGGACGGCTCGGCCGGGTTCGTGGCCAACATCGACGTCGCGGTCGCCCTGGCGGGCGAGCTGGGCTGCGAGGTGCTCAACGCGCTGTACGGCAACGGCCCGGAGGTCGACAGGGACCTGGCCGTGGCGAACCTGAGGCGGGCGGCGGACGCGGCGGCCGGGATCGGCGCGACCGTGGTCGTCGAAGCCGTCAACTCCCACGACAACCCGCACTATCCCATCACCACCTCCGGCGCGGCCTTCGCCCTGATCGACGAAGTGGACAGGGCGAACGTCGGCTTCCTGGCCGACCTCTACCACCTGCACCGGATGGGCGAGGACGTGCTCGCCCTCATCGACACGCACGTCGACCGGTTCGTCCACGTGCAGATCGCCGACGACCCCGGCCGGGGTCAACCCGGCAGCGGGCGGATGCCGTACCAGGAGATCTTCTCGCGGCTGGAGGTCGCGGGCTATCGCGGTCACATCGGGCTGGAGTACCGGCACGAGGGGCCAGGAGCGTTCGCTTGGAGGCAGCGATGAGTATCGGTTTCGTCGGCCTGGGGATCATGGGCAGCCCGATGGCGGCCAACCTCGTCACGGCCGGACACGAGGTGACCGGCTACGACGTGAGCGCCGAGCGGATCGCGCAGCTCGAATCCATCGGCGGCAAGGGCGCGTCCAGCGTGGCCGAGGCGGTCGCCGGGGCGGACGTGGTGATCACCATGCTGCCCGACTCGCCGCAGGTCGAGCAGGTCGCCCCCGACGTCGTCGAGCACGGCCGCCCCGGCCTGCTCTACCTGGACATGAGCACGATCAGGCCGGAGACCTCGCGCTGGGCCGCGCGGCTGGCCGCCGGCCGGGGCATCCGCGCGCTGGACGCCCCGGTCAGCGGCGGGGAGCGCGGCGCGATCGAGCGGACGCTCTCGATCATGGTCGGCGGCGCGGCCGAGGACGTCGAGGCGGCCAGGCCGGTCCTCGAAGCGCTCGGCACCACGATCGTGCACGTCGGCCCCTCGGGCGCGGGGCAGACCGTGAAGGCGGCCAACCAGCTCGTCGTCGGCGGCATCTACGGCCTGGTGGCCGAGGCGATCGTGCTCCTGGAGGCCTCGGGCGTGGACCCGGTGGCGGGCCTGGACGTGCTCGCGGGCGGCCTGGCGGGCTCCAGGATCCTCGACCTCAAACGGCACACCATGATCGAGCGCGAGTTCACCCCCGGCTTCCGCATCGACCTGCACCACAAGGACATGGGCATCGCCGTCGCGGCGGCCCGCGAGGCCGGCGTCTCCCTGCCGCTCACCGGCCAGGTCGCCCAGCTCGTCGCCGCGGCCAGGGCCCAGGGCCACGGCTCACTCGACCACTCCGCGCTGCTCAAGGTGATCGAAAGGCTCAACTCATGAAACGTGTTCCGTGCATGGAGGCCGTGGTCGCGGTGCTGGAGTCGGAGGGGGTGGACACCGTCTTCGGCATCCCCGGGGCCGCCATCCTGCCCTTCTACGCGGCGCTCCAGCACAGCTCGATCAGGCACATCACGGTGCGCCACGAAGAGGGCGGCACGCACGCGGCCGACGGCTGGTCCAGGGTGACCGGCAACGTCGGCGTCTGCGTGGGCACCTCCGGGCCGGCCGGCACCAACATGATCACCGGCCTCTACACCGCGATGGCCGACTCGATCCCGATGATCTGCGTCACCGGCCAGGCCGCCACCAGCAAGCTGCACCAGGAGGCGTTCCAGGCGGTCGACATCGTGGAGATCGCCAAGCCGGTGACCAAGTGGGCGGTGCAGCTCAAGGAGCCGGCCCAGGCGCCCTGGGTGTTCCGCGAGGCGTTCCGGATCGCGCGCTCGGGCCGGCCGGGCCCGGTGCTCATCGACCTGCCGATCGACGTGCAGCGAGGCACCTGCCTGTACGACCCCGAGCTGGACGCGCCGCTGCCCGTCGAGGTGCGGCGGCCGCTGCCCCAGGCGGTGCGCGCGGCCGTGGACCTGCTCACCACGGCGAAACGGCCGATCATCCTGGCCGGTGGCGGTGTCATCATCGCCGACGCCGCCGACGAGCTGCGCGCGCTGGCCGAGCACCTGCAGGTGCCCGTACAGGTGACGCTCATGGGCAAGGGCGCCTTCCCGGAGGACCATCCGCTGTTCGCCGGGATGGCCGGGATCCAGACCCAGACCCGGTGGGGCAACGCCGCGTTCCTGGACAGCGACCTCGTCCTGGCCGTGGGCGCGCGCTTCGGCGACCGGCACACCGGCGACCTCGACGTCTACCGCAAGGGCCGCCGCTTCATCCACGTGGACGTCGAGCCCACCCAGATCGGCCGGGTCTTCGAGCCCGACCTCGGTCTCGTCGGGCACGCCAAGCCGGTGCTGGCCGAGCTGGCGGACGAGGCGCGCGCCCGCACCGGGGCCCGCGAACCCGGCAAGTGGGTGCGCAAGGTCGGCGAGCTGCGCCGCACGATGGCGCGCCGGGACGACTTCGACGACGTGCCGATCAAGCCGCCCAGGGTGTTCAAGGAGATCAACGAGCACTTCGGCAGGGACACCACCTTCGTCACCGCGATCGGTCTCTACCAGATCTGGTCCGGTCAGTTCCAGACGACCTACCTGCCCCGGCGCTACCTGGTCTGCGGCCAGGCCGGGCCGCTCGGCTGGGAGATCCCCGCCGCGCTGGGCGTCAAGTGCGCCTATCCCGAGCGCGACGTCGTGGTGGTCGTGGGCGACTACTCCTTCCAGTTCCTGATGGAGGAGATCGCGGTGGCCGCCCAGTACCGCATCCCGTTCGTCATCGTCATGATCAACAACGAGTACCTGGGGCTGATCAGACAGGCCGAGATCCCGTACGAGATGAACTTCGCCGTGGACCTGCACTACGGAGAGGGCGGTATCGACCATGTCAAGGCGATGGAGGCCTTCGGCTGCCCGGCGCGCAGGGTGGAGGTGCCCGGTGACCTCAGCGAAGCGCTGGCCTGGGCGTCGGCCGAGGCCGAACGCGAACAACTGCCGGTGCTCGTCGAGGTGATGGTGGAGCGCGAGGCCAACGCCGCCATGGGGCCCTCGCTGGAGGCGATCAAGGAGTTCGAGCCGCTGCCCGAGCTCATCAGCGTCGACTGGTCCGACTGAGGAGATTTCCTTGCAACTCAAACCTGGAACAGCCTGGCGGGACGCCTACGCGGGATGCCGTGCGGCGGCGCCCGAGGCCTTCCACGACGATCGGGTGCTCAATCACTGGGGTGGGTTCTGGCAGCGGGACGGGCGGCCTGTGCCGGTCTTCTCGCCGCTGGACGGCACCGCCATCGCCGGGCCGCCCCGGCTGGACCGGGCCGGCGCGGGCCGGGCCGTGGCAGGCGCGGTCGAGGAGCACCGGCAGTGGCGGCACCTGCCGCTGACCGAACGCAAGGCACGGGTCGCCGCGGCCGTGGAGTCCATGGCCGCGCACCGCGACCTGCTGGCCCTGCTGCTCGTCTGGGAGATCGGCAAGCCGTGGAAGACGGCCTGCGCCGACGTCGACCGCTGCCTGGACGGCGTGCGCTGGTACCTCAACGAGATCGACCGCATGGTGGACGGCCGCACGCCGCTGCCGGGGCCGGTCAGCAACATCGCCAGCTGGAACTATCCGATGAGCGTCCTCATGCACGCCATGCTCGTGCAGGCGCTGGCCGGCAACGCGGTCATCGCCAAGACGCCCACCGACGGCGGGCTGTGCTGCCTCACCCTCGCCACCGCGCTGGCCGTACGGGAAGGTCTGCCCTTCACGCTGGTCAGCGGGGGAGGGGCCGAGCTGTCACCGGTGCTGGTGGCGGGGCAGTCGCTCGGGTGCGTGTCGTTCGTGGGCGGCAGGGACGCGGGCGCCAACGTCGCGACCTCGCTGGCCGACCTGGAGCGCAGGCACGTCCTGGAGCAGGAGGGGCTGAACGCGTGGGGGGTGTGGGAGTACTCCGGCTGGGAGGCGCTCGGCCGGCAGATCCGGGCCTCCTTCGACTACGGCAAACAGCGCTGCACCGCTTATCCGCGGTTCGTGGTGCAGCGGTCGCTGTTCCACGAGTTCCTCGGGGCCTACCTGTCGGCGGTCGGCTCGCTTCGCTTCGGGCATCCGCTCGCGGTCGCCGAGCCGGACGACCCGTTGCCGCAGCTGGACTTCGGGCCACTGATCAACGCCTCGAAGGCCAAGGAACTGGCCGACCAGGTGGACGAGGCCGTCGCGAGGGGCGGGGTGCCGATCCACCGGGCGTCCCTGGCTGACGGACATTTCCTGCCGGGTCAGGATATTTCGGCGTATGTGGCGCCGGTGGCGCTGCTGAACCCACCCCGATCCTCACCGCTGTTTCACGCCGAGCCGTTCGGCCCGGTCGACACGATCGTGCTCGTGGACACCGAGGCGGAGCTGCTGGCCGCGATGAACGCCAGCAACGGCGCCCTGGTGGCCACCCTGTCCTGCGACGAGGAGGAGACCTTCGGCAGACTCGCCCCCGACGTGCGGGCCTTCAAGGTCGGGCACAACCGGCCACGCTCCAGAGGCGACCGCGAGGAGCTGTTCGGCGGGCTCGGCGCCTCGTGGCGCGGCGCCTTCGTCGGCGGCGAACTGCTCGTCCGGGCCGCCACCCAGGGCCCCGACGGCGAGCGCCTGCCCGGCAACTTCCCGCACTACACGCTGCAGCCCGAAAGCCCGCTCGGCTAGATCAGCCAGAACCGGCTAGAACAGCCCGAACCGGGTCGCCACCACCAACACCAGGAAGGTCGACATGGCGACCCGCAGGAGCTTGCCGCTGACCTTGAGCGAAGGCCAGGACAGGTAGGCCAGCCAGACGATGAAGGCAAGCACCGGCAGCACGGCCACGCCGCCCAGCCAGTTGGTGACCACGAAACCGGTCAGCAGCAGGCCCACCATCACGGCAGGCGGCACCCATTTGGGCACCTGGGTGAACAGGAACGCCAGCGGCGTGGCGCTGCGCTGCTCCATGGCCTTGCGCAGCCCCGTCGCCCCGGGCGTGAAGAACTGCTCGCCCGGCGGCAGCGGGCGTTTCGGCTTGCCGCCCTGCTTACCGCTTTGCTTGCCGCTCTGGGCCGGGCGCGGCTGGGCGAGCGGGTGCTTGCGGCGGTCGTCGTTGGTGGCCACGTGGCCGAGCCTAGCGGCCGAACGAATCGCCCCGTCGGTATGGATCCGTCTGACATCCTGTGAACGTGCTCGCCGTGATCCGTTACACCGTTCCAGAGTCCCAGTCCCAAGACTTCGCCAAGCAGGGCCACGCCATCCTCGACACCCTCGCCACCCAGCCCGGCTATCTGCGCGGCCGGCTCGCCCGCTCGGTCGACGAGCCCAACCTGTGGGCCCTCGTCAGCGAATGGGAGGGCGCCGGCTTCTACCGCAGGGCCCTGTCCGCCGCCCGGATGGCGATGTATCCCCTCATGATCCTCATGGTCAACGAACCCAGCGCCTTCGAAGACGTCTACCTGCAAGACCGGGCGTAGCGATACTCGCGCGCGGGGGCGCGTGAGCGTCCCCTAAGCTGGGAGCTTCATCGAATGTTCCTCGCCGACCTCCAGCCGGAAAGAGATCCAACCAAAATGGCACGACGCACAGACGTCATGGACACCATCGTCAGCCTCGCCAAGCGCCGCGGGCTCGTATACCCGTCGAGCGAGATCTACGGCGGACTGCGCGCGTCGTGGGACTACGGTCCATTGGGCGTCGAGCTGAAGAACAACGTCAAGCGGCAGTGGTGGCTGTCGATGGTCCAGGCCCGCGAGGACGTGGTCGGCCTCGACTCCTGCGTCATCCTGGCGCCCGAGGTGTGGAAGGCCAGCGGCCACGTCGAGACCTTCTCCGACCCGCTGACCGAGTGCCAGTCCTGCCACAAGCGCTTCCGCGCCGACCACCTCGTCGAGGCCTACGAGGAGAAGCACGGCAAGCAGCCGGAGCAGGGCCTGGCCGACATCACCTGCCCCAACTGCGGCAACAAGGGCACCTTCACCGAGCCCAGGCAGTTCAGCGGCCTGCTCAAGACCTTCCTCGGCCCGGTCGAGGACGAGTCCGGCCTCGCCTACCTGCGCCCCGAGACCGCGCAGGGCATCTTCATCAACTACCTCAACGTGCAGCAGTCGGCGCGCAAGAAGGTCCCGTTCGGCATCGGCCAGGTCGGCAAGTCCTTCCGCAACGAGATCACGCCCGGCAACTTCATCTTCCGCACCCGCGAGTTCGAGCAGATGGAGATGGAGTTCTTCGTCAAGCCCGGCACCGACGAGGAGTGGCACCAGTACTGGATCGACGAGCGCTTCCGCTGGTACTCCGACCTGGGCATCAACAAGGACAACCTGCGCCTGTACGAACACCCGCAGGAGAAGCTGTCCCACTACTCCAAGCGCACGGTCGACGTCGAATACCGCTTCAACTTCACCGGCTCCGAGTGGGGTGAGCTCGAAGGCATCGCCAACCGCACCGACTTCGACCTGACCGCCCACTCCAAGGCGTCGGGCGTCGACCTCAGCTTCTTCGAGCAGGACACCGGCGAGCGTTACGTCCCCTTCGTCATCGAGCCCGCCGCCGGTGTCGACCGGGCGACGCTCACCTTCCTCCTCGACGCCTACACCGAGGACGAAGCGCCCAACGCCAAGGGCGTCATGGAGAAGCGCACGGTCATGCGGCTCGACCACCGGCTCGCCCCGGTCAAGGCCGCCGTCCTGCCGCTGTCCCGCAACGCCGACCTGTCGCCCAAGGCCCGCGACCTGGCCGCCCAGCTGCGCAGGCGCTGGAACGTCGAGTTCGACGACGCGGGCGCGATCGGCCGCCGCTACCGGCGCCAGGACGAGATCGGCACGCCGTTCTGCATCACGGTGGACTTCGACACCCTGGAGGACCAGGCGGTGACGGTCCGCGAGCGCGACACGATGCGCCAGGAGCGCATCGCCCTCGACCAGGTGGACTCCTACCTGCGCCAGCACCTGAACGACTAGCTCTCCGGCGAGGATTTTCGTCCCCGCCCCGACGCCGCCCGCCGCTCGCGACGGGCGGCGTCGCACGTTCTGGGTGTCATCCGGCTCGGCGAGCAGGCCATGGATCCGGCGAGTCACCGGCTATGCCAAGGCGTGCGCGGGCGATGCCAGGGGCGTGTGCGGGCGATGCCAGAGGGCCGCGGCAGCCTGCCTGTCGAGGCCGGAGCCTGCACGGCTCCGGTCCGAGACGGAAGGACTGAGACATGAGCGATCTTGTGGTGCACGACGTCGTCATCGTCGGCGCCGGCCCGGTCGGGCTTCTCCTCGCCATCGAGCTCAAGACCGCCGGCGTGCGGCCGCTCGTGCTGGAACGGCTGGCCGAGCCCGACCGCGGGATCAAGGCCGCCGCGATCGGCGCGGTGGGAGCCGAGGCGCTGCAACGACGCGGGTTCGCGCGTGCGCTCGACGACGAACAGGTGACGATGCCGATGGCGAAGGCGGCGCGTGCCGGATCCGGGCCGGTGAAGAAGCCGGGAGGCCATTTCTCCGCGCTGTTCGTGATCGACCAGGACCTCCAGCGCGACCCGGAGCGCCGCAGCCGTATGGTGCCGCAGGAGGCATTGGAGAGAGTCCTGACCGTGCGCGCGGGCGAGCTCGGGATCGAGATCCGTCGCGGCGTCGCGATGGAAGGTTTCGAGCAGGACGACGACGGCGTGACCGTGGCGACGAGCGCGGGCCCGCTGCGCGCGACATACCTCGTCGGCTGCGACGGCGGCCGGAGCCTCGTCCGCAAGCTCGCCGGCTTCGAGTTCCCCGGCACGGATCCGACCATCACCGGCTATCAGGCTCACGTCGAGTTCGACGCGCCCGAGAAGCTGGCGAAGGGTTGGCAGCGAACGCCGCGCGGCCTCGTCACGTCGATCCCGGGGCGCGTCTTCACGGCGGAGTTCGACGGCCCGCCGCCGGATCGGGCCGCGCCGATCACCCAGGCCGAGGTCGAAGCGTCGATCCAGCGCGTGAGCGGCACCGACGTCAAGATTCTCGCGATGTCGAAGGCGACCCGCTGGACCGACAACGCGCGGCAGGCGACGCACTACCGCACGGGCCGCGTCCTTCTCGCGGGCGACGCCGCGCACGTCCACTCACCCTTCGGCGGCCAAGGCCTGAACCTCGGCCTCGTCGACGCCGCGAACCTCGGTTGGAAGCTCGCCACGGCGGTGAAGGGGCGCGATTATCTCCTCGACTCCTACACCGCCGAGCGCCACCCCGTCGGTGAGCGCGTCCTGGAGAACACGCGCGCGCAAGTCGCGCTGGTGCGTCCCGACCCGCTCACGAGCGCGCTTCGCAGCATCGTGAGCGACCTGATCAAGTTGCCCGAAGGCAATCGCCGCATCGGCGAGATGCTCTCGGGGGCCGGCATTCGTTACGACCTCGGCGACGACGACCCGCTCGTCGGCACGCTCACGAAGGACCGGCTCCTCACGCTCGCCGACGGCGGCGAAGAGCGGCTGTACGCGCTGATGGAGAAGGGCGGCGGCCTGTTCGTCTCGCCTTCAGAACGGTCACTCCCGCACAACGTGCACCATGCGCGCACCAAGGAAGGCCCGTCGACGCTCGTCCGTCCCGACGGCTGCATCGCGTGGACGGACGCGTCGTCCCGGTCACTCGACGAGGTGCTCGCGCGCTGGTTCTGAACGAGAGCGACCGGCCCGGACAAAAGCATCGATCCGCATGATGATCACGACGATTCGAGAGGTTGGGCCATGAACGAGGTCCGCGATAGCACCAGGCCAAGCCCGACAAGCCAGGGATACTGGATCGCTACCTGGGGCACGGCACAGCAACTGGCGCAACCCGCCGAGCCCGGTGGAGGGCCGTGGATGCCGGATCCGCCGGACGACGCTCCGCCCGCCGCCGACGCACCCGCACCCACCGCCGACACACCCGCCGCCGCGCCGGCGCAGGATCCCACGCCCCCACCGGCCGAACCACTGGCCGAACCGCCGACCGCGCCGATGAAGGTCAGCGCGCAGACCGTGCGCATGGTGGCCCGTGCCACCGTGGGCGGCACGGCTGTGCGCGTCGCGCTGTCGAACTCCTTCGGCCACGCGCCGGTGCGCGTCGAGGCCGCGCAGATCGCGCGGCACGACAGCGGCGCGGCGATCCGCGCGGGCAGCTCGCGCGCACTGACCTTCGGCGGGCGCGCTGCGGTCGTGTTGCCGACGGGCGCGCAGATCTACAGCGATCCCCTTGAGTACGACGTGCCTGCGCAGACCGATCTGGTCGTCTCCCTGTACATCCCCGACGAGAAGGTCACTCCCACGACGCACGAGCTCGGACTGCGCACGGCGTGGCTCGCACCGGGCGACCAGACCGCCACGCAGGACCTGTGGGACGCCATCGGGTTCCAGTCCTATGCCTGGCTCACCGGCATCGACGTGCTCGCGCCGCCCACGGCCGCCACCATCGTCGCCCTCGGCGACTCCATCACCGATGGCGCCGGCACCACGCCCGGCGCGGACACGCCATGGCCTTCGTCGCTGGCGCGCCGGCTGGCCGCGCGGCATGACCTGCCGCCGCGCGCGGTGATCAACATGGGGATCGCCGGCAACCGCGTCCTGCGTGAGACCGACGGCTTCGGCGCCAGCGCGCTGGCGCGCTTCGACCGCGACGTGCTGGCCCGGCCGGGTGTGCGCTGGGTGGTCCTGGCCGAGGGAGGCAACGACATCTGCTTCAGCTTCATGGGCATGCCGGAGAGCGAGCGGGCCACGGCGGAGGACATCATCGCCGGCTACCGCATGCTGATCGGCCGCGCGCATCTGCACGGTCTGCGGATCATCGGCTGCACGCTGACGCAGTTCGGCGGCACGTTCGTCTTCACGGCGGAGAGCGAGCGCATGCGCCAGGACGTGAACCGCTGGATCCGCGACAGCGGTGAGTTCGACGCGGTGGTCGATCTGGACGCGGCCACCCGTGACCCGGCCGCACCGACGAAGCTGCGCGCCGAGTTCGATTCCGGCGACGGCATCCATCCGAACGACGCGGGCAACCAGGCGATCGCCGAGGCCTTCGACCTGGAGTTTTTCCAGGAATAGGGGCCACGGGCGTCGCCGCCGGGTACGCCGCGTTCCGGCGACGTGGCGGCCGCGGCCCCCAGGCCGCACGGCACGTGGCCGCGGGGCTTACCGACCGGCCGACGGCGGCGACTCCGACTCACCGGCATGCGCCCGCGCCGGATCGTCCACCTTCGGGCGTAGTCGCGCCGTATCGTCCGGCTTCGGGTGCAGTTGCACTGGACCGTCCGGCTCCCGGCGCAGGCGCGCCGGATCGACCTGGAGCGAGGCCGTCTTCCCGTCCAGCTGCCAGCCATCCTGGTACGCCGCGGCGAAAGCGTCCTCGCCCAGCGCCGTGCGGCCGCGGGCGGCCATCGCCTGGATCTGCCGGTCGGTGAGGTCGTGGGTGCCGCGCAGCCGGGCCGCCGCGCCGAGCAGCAGGGCCATGTCCCGGTACCGCCCCCGCAGCGCGGCCAGTTCGGCCTCGGTCACCGCGACCATCGCCATGATCGGCAAGTCCCCGCCCTCCAGCGCCGCCCCGTACGCCCGGACCAGCGCCGCCTCGGCACCCTCGGCGTCACCCCGCCGCAGGCACAGCGACGCCCGCACCGAGCTGACGATCACCTGGCCATGGCCACCCCCGACCGGGGATCCGCTGGCGGAGGGCGCGATGGCTGGGGATCCGCCGGTCATCTCCGCCTCGGCCGCCTCGATGCGGGTCTGCGCGCGGTCCGGGTCGCCGAGCCGCAGCCACGTGCCGGCTTCGAGAGCGGTGACGAGGACGACCAGCTCCGGCGACGCCGATCGCTCCGCCCGCTCGCGGACCGCATCGAGCATCGCCCTCGCCCTCGCGTCCTCGCCCCGCCGCAGGTGGAGGTCGATCCACCGCACGTCGAGGAAGATCTCGTCGGCCAAGCTCAGCGAGCCGACCTCCCGCGCCTGCGCCCGAGCCTCGCGCAGGTCCGCCAACGCGCCGTCGAGGTCCCCGTCGTACTGCCGCAGCAGCGCGCGCATCGGCAGCGCAGTGGCCAGGCCCCAGCGGTCGCCGGCCCGGCCGAAGGCGTCGAGCGCGGCGGCCACGTCGACGCGTACCTGGTCGAGGTCGCCCTGGTCCTCGGCGAACGAGGCCCGGAACATGTGGGCCAGCCCGGACAGCCAGACGTCGGGGCCGTCGGCGAGACGCTGAACCAAGGCGCGCGACGCCTCGTGCTCCCGCAGGAAGTGGAGCGTGATCGCGGCCAGGACGCCGGCGAATCCGGGCAGCGACGGGTGGGCGAGCAGGCGATCGGCCAGTGCCCGCAGCGCGGTTTCGTTCTCGTGCAGCCTCTCGGCGGTCAGCGGGGAGCGGGCGTTGATGCGGTTGAGCAGGAACACCGTCTCGGCGGTGTCGCGATCCAGCGTGTGGCCTGCGGCAGGCAGCGCCAGTGCCTCCCCCTGCCAGTACACCGCGTCGGCATGCCGGCCGAGTATCTGCCAATACCAGGAGAGGTCCATGGCGAGTGTGACGGCCGCGGTGGCGTTGCCGGTGTCGCACAGGTGGCGCAGGGCGGCGAGCGCGTTGTCGTACTCGGTGCGCAGCACGCGCAGCGCGGCGAGCTGATCGGGGCCGCGCAGCAGCGGCTCCTCGCGGGCGACGAGGTCGGCCAGGTGGCGGGCGGCGAGATCGCGGACGGCGTCGAGCGCGCCCTGGTCGGCGAGTCGCTCGATCCCGTACTCGCGCAGGGTCTCCAGCATCCGGTAGCGGCCCGCGTCGGGCGCCAGTTGCAGCAGCGACTTGTCGACCAGGGCGGCGAGCAGCTCGGGGACCTCGCCCGGGAGCACCGTGGTGCCGGCGCAGACCGCGGCGGCCGACTCCGGCGTCACGCCACCGGGCAGGACCGAGACCCGCTCGGCCACCGTACGCTCGTTCTCGCTGAGCAGATCCCAGCTCCAGGCGATGACCGCGCGCAGCGTGCGGTGCCGCGGCGACGCGGTCCGGCTGCCCGTGGTGAGCAGCCGGAACCGGTCAGACAACCCGGCGGCGAGCTCGGCCAGCGACAGGGTCCGCAGCCGGGCCGCGGCCAGCTCCAGCGCCAGCGGCATGCCGTCCAGGCCGCGCACCAGCCGGACCACGTCCGCGCGCGTCCGCTCGTCGATGCCGAAGCCGGGGCGCACCGCCGCGGCCCGCTCGGTGAACAGGCGCACCGACGCGCTGCGGCGGAGGTCATCGAGGCCGTCGCCGGGGTCCGGCAGCGCCAGCGGGCCGAGCGGGACCAGCGCCTCGCCGTCGATCGCGAGCGGCTCGCGGCTGGTCGCCAGCACCCGCAGCCCGGCGCAGCGCGGCAGGAGCGCTGCGACCAGGTGCGCGACGGCGTCGATCAGGTGCTCGCAGTTGTCCACCACGAGCAGGCTCTCCCGGCCGCTGAGCTGGTCGGCGAGTACGTCCAGCTCGCTGCCTTCGGCCCGCATCCGGCCGGAGGCCTCGAAGAGCCCGGTGCCGCGCAGCCCGATCGCGGCCAGCATCGCCGCGCCGGTCTTGGCCGGCTCGGTGACCGCGGCCAGGTCGACCAGCCAGGTGCCGTCGGGGTACTCGTGGCGGTGGCGGCGGCCCGCCTCGACCGCGAGCCGGGTCTTGCCGGCCCCGCCCGGCCCGACCACCGTGACGAGGCGCCCGCGGGTGAACAGCGCGTCGATCCGAGCGAGATCGTCGTCGCGCCCGATGAAGCTGGTCAGGGCGGCGGGCAGATTGCTCGCTGGCGCCTCGCGCCGCACCTCAGGAGCGGAAGCGGGAGCGGGAGCGGGGGCCGGCGATTGCAGCAGGCGCAGGTGGCGCTCGCGCAGGGCGGTGCCGGGGTCGGCGCCGAGCCGGTCGGCGAGGGTCTCGCGCACCCGCTCGTACAGGTCGAGGGCGTCGGCCTGGCGGCCCTGGGCGGCCAGCGCGTCCATCTGCAGCCCGGCCAGCCGCTCGTCCGCCGGGTGCTCGGCGAGCAGGGCGGTCAGCCGGGTGGCGGCGTCGTCGGCGCGGCCCAGCGCCAGCTCCGCCTCGGCCAGATCCGCGCACGCCTCGACCGCGGTGCGGGCCAGCCGCGTCGCTACCGCCGGGGCGACCGCGGCGATCACCGACGATTCGCCACGGAGTGCGGCCGCGGTGGTCACCGACGGCTCGCCGCGGAGATGGGCCGCGGTGATCACTGATGGCTCGCCGTGGAGTGCGGCTGGGGTGATCACCGACGGCTCGCCGCAGAGCGCGATCGCCTCGCTCAGCGGCCCGGCCGCCGCCCGGGGGTCGCCGGCCCGGAGCCGGTCACGGCCGTGCGCGGCCAGCCGCTCGAACCGCAGCGCGTCGACGTCGTCCTCCGCGACGCCGAGGCGGTAGCCGCCCTCGGACTGGGTGACCGCGCCGGCCTCGCCGAGCAGCCGGCGCAGCCGGGAGACCAGCGAGTGCAGCGCGTTCGCCGGGTCGGCCGGGAGATCCTGCGGCCACAGCGCAGCGACCAGGACACCCGATGCGACCGGCCGGCCGCCGGCCAGCGCCAGCCGTACGATCAGGCCGCGAAGCCGGGCGCCGGGAACGGCCACCACGGCGTCGCCGCGGCGCACCTCAAGGGTGCCGAGCAGCCTCACCCGCAGGCGCGTCTCCCCGTTCCCGTGCATCGCCCGATCCTCCCGCGTACCGCCCACAAGCCCCGAACCCGCCTGCCCAGTGTGTGCTCAGGCCGTCAGCACCCGGATCGGGGATGCCGCCCGCCAGGCCGCGACATCCTCGACGACCTGCTCGTACATCGAACGAAACGCGGCCTCGGTGACGTATCCGAGGTGCGGCAGCAGCACGGTGTTGGGCGCGCCCAGCAGCGGGTTGTCGGCGGGCAGCGGCTCGGTGTCGTAGACGTCGAGCCCGGCCCCGGCGATCGTGCCGGCGGTCAGCGCGGTGACCAGCGCCTTCTCGTCCACGATCGGCCCGCGCGAGGTGTTGACCAGGATCGCGGTGGGTCTCATGGCGGCCAGTTCGGCCGCGCCGACCAGCCCGGTCGTGCGGTCGCTGAGCTTGAGGTGGACGGTGAGGACGTCGCCGGCGGCGAACAGCTCGTCCTTGGGCACCCAGGTCGCGCCTGCCTCGGCCGCCCGTTCGGGTGTCAGGTTCTGGCTCCACGCGATCACCCGCATGTCGAAGGCCTGGCCGATCCGCGCCACCTGCGTGCCCAGCCGGCCCAGCCCGAGCACGCCCAGCGTGCTGCCGGCCAGGTCGGTGCCGACGGTGGTCTGCCAGCGGCCGTCGCGCAGCGCCCGGTCCTCGGTCACCACGTGCCGCCGGCAGGCCAGGATCAGCGCCCAGGTCAGCTCGGCGGTGTTGGAGCTCCTGTTCGAGCTGGTGGCCGAGCGGGACATGGTCGTGCCGGTGACCGTGACGCCGTGGGCCGCGGCCGCCGCCAGGTCGATGGCCGCGTTGACCATGCCCGTGGTCACCAGGAGGCGCAGATCCGGCAGCCGGTCGAAGGTCTCGGCCCGGAAGGGCGTCCGCTCGCGCATCGCGACGACGACCTCCGCGCCGCGCAGCGCGGCCGCCAGCTCGTCCAGGCCGGCGATGTGCTCGTGCAGCACCTCGACCTCGACGCCTGGCAGGGAGTCGAAGGGCCCCAGGTCGCGGGCCACCCGCTGGTAGTCGTCCAGAACGACAATCTTCATGCGATCACCGTACGCGGGGATGCGGCACGTCAGACGCACGCGCGGACCTCGCCCAGGGGAGGCACCGAAAAACCGTATAAAGGCTGGAGTTACGTACGTTTTCGCGTGCTCTTGATGACATGCCCTTGTACCTAAGAAAGGACAGGGGACCCATGGCACGCACAACACGTTTCGCGGCCGTCCTGCTGGCCGGCGGCGCGCTGCTCATGACGGGCAGCGCCGCCCACGCCGACCCGGAGCCGTCCGCCCTGGAACTGCGAGTGACCCTCGACGACTGCCCCGAGGTCCGGTCATGACCGACGCCGCACTGCTGGAACGGGCGCTGTTCGAGGTCAAGCGCGTGATCGTCGGACAGGACCAGATGGTGGAGCGGCTGCTGGTGGCGGTCCTGGCGCGGGGACACTGCCTGCTCGAAGGAGTGCCGGGCGTCGCCAAGACGCTGGCCGCCGAGACCATGGCCACGGTGGTGGGCGGCACGTTCGCGCGCATCCAGTTCACCCCCGACCTGGTGCCGTCCGACATCGTCGGCACCCGCATCTACCGCCCGTCGACCGAGACCTTCGACATCGAGCTCGGCCCGGTCATGGCCAACCTGCTGCTCGCCGACGAGATCAACCGGGCGCCCGCCAAGGTGCAGTCGGCGCTGCTGGAGATCATGGCCGAGCGGCAGGTCAGCATCGGCGGCATCACGCACAAGGTGCCGACGCCGTTCCTGGTGCTGGCCACGCAGAACCCGATCGAGTCCGAAGGCGTCTACCACCTCCCGGAGGCGCAGCGCGACCGGTTCCTGCTCAAGGTGGACGTGGACTATCCCAGCGAATCGGAGGAGCTGGCGATCGCCTACAGGATGAGCGTCGACCCGCCGGTGCCGCAGCCCGTCCTGGACCCGGAGCGGCTGATCGCGTTGCAGCGCCGCGCCGACGAGGTGTTCGTGCACCACGCCGTCGCCGAGTACGCCGTCCGCCTCGTCTACGCCACCCGCGCCCCCGAGCGCTACGGGTTGCCCGGCCTGGCCCGGCTGCTGGCCTTCGGCGCGAGCCCGCGGGCCACGCTGGGGCTGCTGGCGGCCGGTCGGGCGCTGGCCCTGATGCGGGGGCGCGACTACGTGCTGCCCGAGGACATCCGCAACCTGGCGCCCGACGTGATGGCGCACCGGCTGGTGCTCTCCTTCGACGCGCTGGCCGACAACGTCTCGCCGAGGCAGATCGTGGACCAGGTCCTGGCCGCGGTGCCGCTGCCGGTCATCGCCCCGCAGCAGGACGCCGCGGCATGATCTCCTACCTGACGGCCGAGCCCGCGCTGCGCAGGCTCGAGCTGACGATCACCAGGAGGCTGGACGGGCTGCTCCAGGGCGAGCACCTCGGCCTGTTCCCCGGACCGGGCAGCGAGCCCGCCGAGGCCAGGGCGTACCAGCCGGGGGACGACGTGCGGCGGATGGACTGGAACGTGACCGCCCGCACCGCCGAGCCGCACGTGCGCGAGCTCGTCGCCGACCGCGAGCTGGAGATCTGGACGCTGCTCGACGGTACGGCCAGCATGGACTTCGGCACGGCGGCGATGGAGAAGCGGGAGCTGGCGCTGGCCGCGACGGCGGCGATCGGCTTCCTCACCCAGCGCACCGGCAACCGGATCGGCGCCCACCTGGTCCACGGCGGCGGCGTCCGGGTGCTGCCCGCCCGGACGGGACGGCCGCACCTGATGGCGCTGCTCCAGGCCATCTTCGGGCTGCCGCGCACCCCGCCGGGCACCCGCGAGCCGCTGCTCGGCACCGCCGCAGGCCAGCTCGGCCGGGTGGTCAGGCGGCGCGGGCTGGTCGTCGTGGTGTCGGACTTCCTGGACGACCCGCGTACCTGGGAGTCCGAGCTGCGCAGGCTCACGGTCCGGCACCAGGTGCTGGCCGTCGAGGTGGTCGACCCGCGCGAGCTGACCCTGCCCGACGTGGGGATCCTGACGCTGATCGACCCGGAGTCGGGCCGGCGGCGCGAGGTGTCTACGGCGAGCGCGCGGCTGCGCCTGCGGTACGCGGAGGCGGCGGCAGTGCAGCGCGGCGCCATCCAGGACGGGCTGCGCCGGGCCGGCGCGTCCCACCTGCGGCTGCGCACGGACGGCGACTGGGTCCGCGAGCTGGTGCAGCACGTCCTGCGGCAACGGCGGCTGGCCCGGCTCGCCGCCCCGGCCCGCCCCGCCGATACAGAAGCCGCCGGTACGGGGGCCGGCGGTACCGGCGTCGGCGACACGGGACCCGCCGGTACGGGGGCCGTCGGCACGGGAGGCGGCGGCGGTGGCGGGGCCGGGTCCGGTGGTCGTCCGGTCGTGGGATTCGATCCGAAGGGAGGGGGTGACGCGGCATGACGCTGCTCTCACCGCTCTGGCTGCTGCTGCTCGTCCCGGTCGCCCTGCTGGCGGTCGCGTACCTGCTGGTGTCGCGGCGCCGCAGCGCGTACGCGGTCCGGTTCACCAACCTGGACCTGCTCGACAAGGTCGCCCCGCGCGGGCCCGGCTGGCGCAGGCACGTCCCGGCGGCGGCGCTGCTGGGCATGTTCGTGCTGCTGGTCGTGGGCTTCGCCAGGCCGACGGCCGAGGTGCAGGTGCCCAGGGAACGGGCGACGATCATGGTGGCGTTCGACGTGTCGGCCTCGATGAGCGCCACCGATGTCTCGCCGGACCGGTTCACCGCGGCCAGGCAGGCGGCCAAACAGTTCGTCGAGGGCCTGCCACCCCGCTTCAACCTGGGCCTGGTGGCGTTCTCCTCGGAGGCGTCCGTGGCGGTTCCGCCGAGCACCGACAGGCAGGCGGTGCTGAGCGCGCTCGACCGGCTGTCCACCACGTCCGGCACCGCCATCGGCGAGGCGGTCTACTCCTCGCTGGAGGCCATCGCCGCGCTCGACAGCGAGGAGGAGGCGCCGCCCGCGCACATCGTGCTGCTGTCCGACGGCTCCAACACCACCGGCCGTACGGTCACCGAGGCGGCGGAGGAGGCGGCCGCGCGCGGCGTGCCCGTCACCACCATCGCCTACGGCACCCAGGGCGGCGTCATCGAGCTCCAGGGCAGGCAGGTGCCCGTGCCCGTGGACGGACCGGCGCTGCAGGACCTGGCCGAGGTCGCGGGCGGCGGCTTCTACGAGGCCGCCAGCGGCGACGAGCTCCAGGCGGTCTACGAGGACATCGGCACCTCCGTCGGCTACCGGACCGAGCAGCAGGAGATCTGGCAGTGGTTCGTCGCCGCGGCGCTGCTGTCGGCGTTGCTCGCGGCGGTGACCTCGATGCTGTGGTTCGCGAGGCTGCCGTGAACGGGCTCGGCAGGCCGAGCGGGCCTGACTTCCGCACGGTGCCCGTCGCCCCGATCGAGACGGTCCCGCGATCCGTCGTCACGGGGGGATCTCCGGCGCGGGCCAGGGGCAGCCGGGTGCTGCTGACCGCCGTGCTCGTCGCGGCGCTCACCGGCGGTGCGGCCGGCCTGGCGGGGGCCGCCATCTTCGAGGGGAGCGAGCCGGCTCCGGCCACCGCGCTGCCCCGGGCGGCCCCGCTGCCCGCCGGGAGCGTGACCGGCCTGAGCGCCACCGCCGCCCGGGTGCTGCCCAGCGTCGTCTCCATCGAGGCGGGGCGCGGCGGCGGGTCGGGGTTTGTGGTGGACACGCGGGGACATATCGTCACAAACGCGCACGTGATCCGGGGGGAGAGCCAGGTGACCGTGGTGCTCAACGACGGGCGCCGGCTGTCGGCCCGGGTGCTGGGCGCGGACTTCGACGAGGACCTGGCGGTGCTGGAGGTCGACGGGGCCGCGAACCTGCCGGCCGCCACGCTCGGCAGGTCGGGGGACCTGTCGGTCGGTGACCAGGTGCTCGCGATCGGCTCACCGCTGGGCCTGTCGGGCACCGTCACCGCGGGCATCGTCAGCGCGGTGGACCGTGAGGTGCGGCTCGGCGGGTCCACCCGCAGGGCCGTGCAGACCGACGCCTCCATCAACCCGGGCAACTCCGGCGGCCCGCTCGTCAACGCGCGTGGCGAGGTCGTCGGGGTGAACACCGCGATAGCGGCCGGGCGGGGCGGCGGCAACATCGGCATCGGCTTCGCCATCCCGATCGACCGGGCGGCCCCCATCGCAGAACGAATCATCCGAAACTAGGGTCCACAACATGCGATTGCTGGTCGTCGAGGACGAAGAGGATCTGGTCGACGCGTTGCGCGTCGGCCTGATCCGGGCCGGATATGCCGTGGACGTCGCCTACGACGCCCCGGCCGCGCACGAGAAACTTCAGGTCAACGCCTATGACCTGGTTCTGCTGGACCTCAACCTGCCCGGCGGCGATGGCTTCCAGCTGTGCCGGGCGGCCAGGGCCGCTGGTCAGGGCGTGCGCATCATCATGGTCACCGCCCGCGACCGGCTGGACGACCGCGTGCGAGGGCTCGACGAGGGAGCCGACGACTACCTGGTCAAGCCGTTCGCCTTTCCCGAACTGCTGGCCAGGGTCAGAGCCCTGCTGCGCAGGGACACCGGCGGCACCTCCGTCCTCGAAGTGGGATTGCTGCGGATCGACACCGCGAGGATGGAGGTGTCGCTGGGTGGCCGGGACCTGGCGCTCACCCCCAAGGAGTACGGCGTGCTGCACTACCTGATGACCCGGCCGGGACACGTCGTCTCCAGCGAGGAACTGCTCGAACACGTCTGGGACGAGCACGCGGACCCGTTCACCAACACCGTGCGCGTGACCGTCGGCAACCTGCGCCGCAAACTGCAGGCGGAAGGCCTGATCGAGACGGTGATCAGCCGCGGCTACCGGCTCAAGGAGCCAACATGATCCACACCATCCGGTTCCGGCTCACCGTGCTCTACTCCGGCCTGCTCTTCCTGCTGGCCGCGCTGGTGCTGGGTGGCATCTACTACGGCGTCTCACGGACCACCGAGCAGCGGTCGTACGCCACCGACATCGCCAAGGCGTACCGCAACGGTGAGTACGTCGGCAAGCAGGAGGTGGTCTTCATCGAAGAGGTGGAGAACGCGGTCAACGTCAGGACGCTCGACACCCTGCGCGACTACTCCCTCTACACCCTGGGCGCGCTCTTCGTCGCCAGTCTCGGCATCGGCTGGGTGCTGTCCGGCCGGGTGCTGCGCCCGGTCCGGTCGATCACCCGTACCACCGAGGAGATCCAGGCGACGGACCTGACCCGGCGCATCACGCTGAGCGGGCCGAGCGACGAGCTCAAGGACCTGGCCGACACCATCGACACCATGCTGGACCGGCTGGAGGAGGCGTTCAGGGCGCAGCGGCAGCTCATCGACGACGCATCGCACGAGCTGCGCAGCCCGCTGACGATCATCCGGGCCAACGTCGACGCCGTGCTGCTGTCGCCCGAGGCGAGCGACGAGGAGCGGACCAGGGCGATCGCCATCGTGGACCGGGCGACGACCCGGATGACCCGGCTGGTGGAGGACCTGCTGGCCAGCGCCAGGCGGCAGGGCAGCGCGTTCGCCGACACCGACCTGGACCTGTCGCGGGTGGCGGGGGAGGCGTGCGAGGAGTACGCCGCGCTCGCCGTCGCCCGCGGCCTGACCGTCTCCCGCGAGCTCATCCCCGGTCTGGAGATGACCGGCGACCAGGACGCGCTGCGACGGGCGGTGGCGAACCTGCTGTCCAACGCGGTCCGGTTGTCCCCGCCCGGCGGCCGGGTCCGGGTCGCCTCCGGTCCGGTCGGCGTTCCGATGGGGGCGGCGGAGATCCTGAGCGGATCGTCCCGGATGAGCAAGCTGCGCCCGTCGAGCGCCGACGCGCACCGAGACGTGAGCGGGGCGGGCGACTGGCTGTGGGTGGCCGTCCAGGACGACGGCCCGGGGCTGGCGGCGGCCGACCAGGCGCGGGTGTTCGACCGGTTCTGGCGCGGCGAGGCCAGCCGCCGCGACCGGCACACCGGCCTCGGCCTGGCGATCGTCCGCCAGATCGTGGAGTCGCACGGCGGCCGGGTCGCGGTCTTCTCCGAGGTCGGCCAGGGGTCCACGTTCGTCCTCTGGCTGCCCGCCCGCGACGCCGCCGGCGGCCCGGCCCCCGGCCACAACCCGCTCACCCGCAGGCCTAACTGAGCACCCGCCCCACCAGTTCCCCCCGCACCGGCACCGCGACGCAGTAGGCCGTGCGAGTACGTGGCCAGTCCCTCTCCAGCGGCAGGATGGCGCCGGCCTTCACGGTGTCCCGCTTCTCCGGTCTCACCCGCAACTTGGCCGCGCACCACTCCACCGACTTCCGCATCGCCACCTCCGCGCCCGGCCACGGCCCCTCGGCGAGCACGTACACGGAGGAGAACTCGGCGTGGTGGCCGACGTCGCACGGCACGACCGCCACCCGAAGGTCGGCGGAGATGGCGGCGAGGCAGTCTCCCGGCCGCAGGTCGGTCACGTGGTACTGCTCGGAGCCGACCAGCGATGGCTCCAGGGACGGCAGGGGGCCGGGCGGTGCGGCGGTGCAGGCGGAGAGGGTCCAGACCAGGCCGGCGGCCGCCAGGAGGGGGGTCGATGGGCGCACCGGCTGAGGATGGCAGACGTGGATCACATTCGGATGTCAGGTGCCCTTCGCGGTGTGGACATAGGTGGAGAAATTGGTTTGAACCATTGGTATAAACCAATCTGGTAAGGAACCGAATAAAGATTGGATTAGACCTGTCTAGGAGGTTCTACCTGGGGAAACAGTGACTTAACCAATGAGTGCAGTTTCATCATCAATTCCGCCGGTAGAGTCCGGAACAGGAGCGTTGATTGGAGCTGTGGTGGCCAAGTATGTTTACGACTTCACCGAGGGCAACAGGAATCTCAAAGACCTGCTCGGCGGCAAAGGAGCCAACCTCGCCGAGATGACGAACCTCGGGCTGCCCGTTCCTCCCGGGTTCACGATCACCTCGGAGGCGTGCCGCCACTACCTGGCCGAGGGCGCCGCGCCCGACGCCCTGGAGCGGGAGGTCGCCGAGCATCTCGGCGCGCTCGAAGCGCGCATGGGCAGGCGGCTCGGCCAGGCAGACGACCCGCTGCTGGTCAGCGTGCGCTCCGGCGCCAAGTTCTCCATGCCGGGAATGATGGAGACCGTGCTCAACATCGGTCTCAACGACGAGTCCGTGCACGGCCTCGCCAAGCAGTCCGGCGGCAACGACCGCTTCGCCTGGGACTCCTACCGCCGGCTCATCCAGATGTTCGGCAAGACCGTGCTCGGCATCGACGGCGAGCTGTTCGAGCACGCGCTCGACACGCTCAAGAGTGACCGCCAGGACACCGACCTGGGCGCGGACGAGCTGCAGGCCCTGGTCGAGACGTTCAAGGGCATCGTGCGGGAGCAGACAGGCAAGGACTTCCCCGCCGACCCGCGCGAGCAGATGCGCCTGGCCGTCATGGCCGTCTTCGACTCCTGGAACGCTCCGCGCGCCATCCTGTACCGCCGCCAGGAGCGCATCCCCGCCGACCTCGGCACCGCCGTCAACATCGTGGCGATGGTCTTCGGCAACTGCGGCAACGACTCCGGCACCGGCGTCGCCTTCACCCGCGACCCAGGCACCGGCCAGCAGGGCGTCTACGGCGACTACCTGCAGAACGCCCAGGGCGAGGACGTGGTCGCGGGCATCCGCAACACGATCCCGCTGCAGGAGCTCGAACGCCTCGACAAGCGCTCCTACGACGAGCTGATGACGATCATGGAGACCCTGGAGAACCACTACCGGGACCTGTGCGACATCGAGTTCACCATCGAGCGCGGCAAGCTGTGGATGCTGCAGACCAGGGTCGGCAAGCGCACCGCCGCCGCCGCGTTCTGCATCGCCGTCCAGCTCGTCGACCAGGGCCACATCACCATGGACGAGGCCGTCACGCGGGTCACCGGCGACCAGCTCGCCATGCTCATGTTCCCGCGCTTCAACGGCGGCGCAGGCAAGCGCCGCATCGCCAAGGGCATGAACGCCTCACCCGGCGCCGCCGTGGGCAAGGCGGTCTTCTCCTCCGAGCGCGCGGTCGAGCTCGCCGGGCAGGGCGAGAACGTCATCCTGGTGCGCCGCGAGACCAACCCCGACGACCTGGTCGGCATGATCGCCGCCCAGGGCGTCCTGACCAGCCGCGGCGGCAAGACCTCGCACGCCGCCGTGGTCGCCCGCGGCATGGGCAAGACCTGCGTGTGCGGCGCGGAGGAGCTGGAGGTGTCGGTGTCCGAGCGCCGGTTCACCGCACCGGGCGGCGTGGTGGTCACCGAGGGCGAGGTGATCTCCATCGACGGCACCAGCGGCGAGGTCTACCTCGGCGAGGTGCCGGTGGTCGACTCCTCCGTGGTCGAGTACTTCGAGGGCGCCGAGCCCGGCGATGACCTGGTCAGGGCCGTGGACCGGATCATGCGGCACGCCGACGCGGCGCGCCGGCTGGGCGTGCGGGCCAACGCCGACACCCCCGAGGACGCGGCCAGGGCACGCCGGTTCGGCGCGGAGGGCATCGGGCTGTGCAGGACCGAGCACATGTTCCTGGGCGAGCGCAGGCAGCTCGTGGAGGACCTGGTGCTGGCCGAGGGCGACGAGGAGCGGCAGGCGGCGCTGGACGCCCTGGAACCCCTCCAGAAGGCCGACTTCGCCGGGATCTTCCAGGCGATGGACGGCCGGCCGGTGACGGTGCGGCTCATCGACCCGCCGCTGCACGAGTTCCTGCCCGACATCGTGGACCTGTCGGTCAAGGTCGCCACCGGCGAGGCCACGGACAAGGACCGCGTCCTGCTGGCCGCCGTCAGGAGACTGCACGAGCAGAACCCCATGCTCGGCCTGCGCGGGGTACGGCTCGGTCTGGTCATCCCCGGCCTGTTCGCCATGCAGGTACGCGCCATCGCCCAGGCCGCGCGGGAGGTGCCCGGCGCCCGGCCGGAGATCATGATCCCGCTCGTCGCCGCCGTGCAGGAGCTGGAGGCGGTCCGCGAGGAGGCCGTCGCCATCCTGGCGGAGGCGGGCGTGGGCGCCCTCGTCGGCACCATGATCGAGACGCCGCGCGCCGCGCTCACCGCCGGGCAGATCGCCGAGGCGGCCGAGTTCTTCTCCTTCGGCACCAACGACCTGACCCAGATGGTCTGGGGCTTCTCCCGCGACGACGTGGAGGCGTCGTTCTTCTCCCGCTACCTGGAGCTCGGCATCTTCGGCGTCTCCCCGTTCGAGACCCTCGACAGGGACGGCGTCGGCCGCCTGGTCGCCCTCGCGGTGGAGGACGGCCGCAGGTCCCGGCCGGACCTCAAGGTCGGCATCTGCGGCGAGCACGGCGGCGACCCTGACTCGGTGCACTTCTGCCACGACACCGGGCTCGACTACGTCTCCTGCTCGCCGTTCCGCATCCCGGTGGCCCGGCTGGAGGCGGGCCGCGCCGCGCTGAGCGACTGCGAGTCCGACACCCGCTGAGCTATCCGGCCGCCTGCTGCTGTGCCGGCTCGGCCTCGGCCGGCACGTAGTCATGGCGTACGCCCAGGTCGCCCAGCCACGCGCGAAGGCCGGCGACGGCGGCCGGGCCGGTCGCGACCTGGGCCGCGTACTCCGCCAGCGCGACCTCCTCCCCGTCGTCGTACACCAGCCGGGCCGGGCCCGACCAGGACAGCTCCCACCGGGCCTGGCCGTGCTTGATCAGCACCGCCTCCAGCGCCTGCCCCAGCACCTTGGCCAGCACCGGCTCGGCGGGACCCCAGCCCAGCTCCTTGAGCCGCTCCTCCAGCTCGCCCTGCAAGCCCCTGGCGATCGCCTCGAACGCCGCGTCCAGGTAGGGCTTGCTCGCCCCCATCACCCGCTGGCCCGCCACCGCCAGGTCGTACAGCGCATGGGCGTTGCGGGCGCTGTAGACGCCCTCTGCGACGAGCTCCTCCCAGGAGGCCGCCCGCAGTCCGGTCAGGGCCTCCGGCGTCCACATCGACTGCTCGACGGCGTGCGCGGCCACGTTGGCGTCCTGCAGCAGTGTCAGCGCCGAGCGCGGGTCCGGCACGTGCTCGGGCTCGGGCAGCAGCTCGATCGCCGCCAGCCGGTCGGCCAGGCTCGGATGCGAGTCGTACGGCGAGGTCTCCTCGGGCCGCTCACCCAGCCGCACCAGCTCCGCCTGCCGGGCCGTGTCGTTCAGCATCGAGTGGAAGCCGCCGAACACCGCCGCCGGGCGGTAGCCGCCCGCGCCGGTCAGCGAGAGGTACGTCTCGGTGTAGAGGTCCCAGGCCGTCGCCGTGTAGTGGATCTTGCGCAGCGCCTGGCCCATGGCCTGCCGGCCGCCGATCTGGACCGCGAACTCGTCGGCCTCCAGCTCCTGCTTGCGCGAGACGGCCTGCGAGACCCGCAGGTAGAGCTTGGCGTACGCGGCGAACACGCGCTGGATGAACCGGTGCCTGTGCAGGTTGCGGACGGTCGCGAGGAGCGAGACCCGGCCCCGGTAGACCGGGGCGCCCAGGCGGGTGTGCGCGCCGCTGTAGTGGCCCAGCTCGTGCCCGAGCACCGCCCGCATCTCGTCCACCGTCAGCGTCTGCAGCAGCGGCATCCCGATGTACATCCGCCGCCTGGTCGCCACCAGCCCCAGCAGGCGGGTGTCCTCCCCGACCGCCGCGTTCACCTCCGGCACCAGCCGGATCTCGTCCGGCGGGGCCGTACGCACCCGCCGGGCCAGATCCTCCACGGTCTGCCAGAGCACCGGCTCGTGCTCGCGGCCGACCAGCACTCCCGGCTGCTCGCCGCCGCTGCGGCGGCTCACCATCACCAGGGTCCGGACGAGCGCCGCCGCGGCGAGCGTGAGGATGATCGCACCCCGCAGGAGGTTGCCGTGGAAGTCGACGATCAGCAGCACGTCGAGGACGACGGCCACCGCCACGACGACGCCGACCAGCACGTAGAAGCCGGTGAGCAGGGCGAAGGCCAGCAGAGCGCGCAAAGCGGTGGTCATAGAGGAGGGCTCCCGGGGAAGGGGTTCTCGCGAGGCTCGACACTAGCGGAGACCGGAAACCGGATAAAATCGCTGAACTTATGATCGGCTACGACGAGCACGACCAGGAGCGGTGGGTTCCTGAGCCCCCCGGCAATCCGGAGCGCAGCGCGTTCGAGCGCGACCGCGCCCGCGTTCTGCACAGCGCCGCCCTGCGCAGGCTGGCGGCGAAGACGCAGGTGGTGGGGCCGGGCGAGTCTCCCGGCGGCGGCCAGCACATCCCGCGCACCCGGCTGACGCACTCACTGGAGTGCGCCCAGGTCGGCAGGGAGATGGGGGCCACGCTCGGCGTCGATCCCGACCTGGTCGAGACCGCCTGCCTGGCGCACGACCTCGGCCACCCGCCGTTCGGCCACAACGGGGAGGTGGCGCTCAACGCGCTGTCGGCCTCCTGCGGCGGGTTCGAGGGCAACGCGCAGAGCCTGCGGCTGCTCACCAGGCTCGAGGCCAAGGTGCTCACCGGCGACGGCCGCAGCGCGGGGCTCAACCTGACGCGGGCCGCCCTGGACGCCTCGATCAAATACCCCTGGACGTGTGACCGGTCGGCGAAGTTCGGCGTCTACGACGATGATCTGCCGGTCTTCGCCTGGATCAGGGACGGCGCGCCGGACGGCCGGGTCAGCTTCGAGGCGCAGATCATGGACTGGGCCGACGACGTCGCCTACTCGGTGCACGACCTGGAGGACGCGCTGCACTCCGGTCACGTCACCCCGGAGGCGCTGCGGTCACCCGCCGAGCGGGCGCAGGTCTGCCGGATCGCCCGCACCTGGTACGCCCCCGACGCCGACCCGGTGGAGCTGGAGGAGGTGTTCGCCAAGCTGGTCGCCGACCCGCTCTGGCCGCGCCGCTTCGACGCCACCCTCGCCGACCTGGCCGGGCTCAAGGCCCTCACCAGCGGCCTGATCGGCCGCTTCTGCCGCGCCGCGCAGACCGCCACCCTGGACGCCTACGGCCCGCGCCACCGCGTCGACCTGCTGGTGCCCAACGAGACATTGCTGGAGTGCGCGCTGCTCAAGGGCGTCACCGCCCACTATGTGATGACCACCGAGGACCACCACGCCAAGCAGGCCAGGCAGCGCGACCTCATCACCGAGCTGGCCTCCCTGATCACCCTCGGCGCGCCCGGCACGCTGGAGCCGGCCTTCCGCCCGGACTTCCTGGGGGCGTCCGGCGACGCCGCCAGGGTCCGGGTCGTCATCGACCAGATCGCCTCGCTCACCGACACCTCGGCCGTGGCCTGGCACCAGCGCCTGTCGCGGTGACCGGCGTCAGGAGAACCCCGTCGGGTTGAGCGTGAACGGCTCGTCGTCCTTGTCCGCCTGCTTGGTCTTGCGCGGGGTCGGGGCCTTCTTCGACGCGCACAGCACGGTGCAGCGCGGCGTCTCGCCGACCCTGCCGCGCAGCGCCAGCGTCTCCTCCCTGGGCGAGAGCGTCGGGTTGCCCGACAGCCAGGCGTCCAGATAGTCCCAGGGCTTGACCATGCCCCTGCGCACCCACCACAGCGACGGGCCGGTCTTCCAGGAGATCGCGAAGTAGAGGTTGGGCGCGGTGGCGCGGGCGTTGCCGGTGTTGCCGATCCGCCCCAGCAGCCGGCCGGCCGACACGCGCAGGCCCGGCCGGATCCCGTCGGCGACGCTGTCGAGGTGGCCGCCGAGGTAGCGGACGCCGTCGTCGCCGATGATGGTGACGAACCGGCCCTCGCGGTGGGCGCCGGAGTCGGTGGACGGCAGCCACCGGTTCTGGGTGTTGACCTCGTCGACGACGCCGCCGACCGGCGCCACGAACGCGCACCCCTTGGCCGCCCAGATGGTCGTCTTCGGCAGCACCAGCAGCTTGCTCTGGTAGGTGACCTTGCAGCCCTCGACGGGGAAGACGTAGGTGTACTTCGACAGCTTGGGCGGCGGCACCCTGACCGGGTCGTCGCCCTCGGGGGCGCGCACGGCCGCCTGGTTGGACGGGGACGGCAACGGGATGGTCGCGGTCACGGCGGGAGAGGCCGTCCTCTTCTCCGTGCCGGACGCGGGCGCGGACGCCGGGGACTGCGCGCTGACTCCGGCGATGCCGGTCGCCGTGCTGCAGGAGGCCGTCAGCAGCACGACGCCCGTCACCGCCGCCCACCTCACGCCCAGCCCCGCTCGCATGATCTCCACCCGCGTCACCGTATCCGAGGACAACCTTTACCTTTGTAGCCGACGGGGACCGTTCCCATAACAGCTTTCCGCGTATCGGGGTGATGGCGTCACCACAGGTGTCCGGCCCGTCACGGAGGTCACAGCATTCTCTCACCGGGGTGAGAGTCTGTCGGAGGCGCGCAATAGACTCACCGGCGTGGCTGGCCGGATCCGTGATGTCGACATCGCGCTCGTACGCGAGCGCTCCCCCATCGCCGACGTGATCGGCGAGCACATCCAGTTGCGTAACGCGGGCGGTGGCAACCTCAAGGGGCTGTGCCCGTTCCACGACGAGAAGAGTCCGTCGTTCAACGTCACCCCCGAGCGGGGGATGTACTTCTGCTTCGGCTGCTCCGAGGGCGGCGACGTCATCACCTTCGTCGAGAAGATCGAGCACCTGCCGTTCAGCGAGGCCGTCGAGCGGCTCGCCCAGCGGGCCGGCATCCAGCTGCAGTTCGAGCAGGGCGGCTATGCTCCGCGGCGCGACCACGGCGAGCGGGCCAGGCTGATCGAGGCGCACCGGGCCGCCGCCGAGTTCTACGCCGACAAGCTGCTCGCCCCCGACGCCGCGCCCGGACGGCGGTTCCTGTCGGAGCGGGGCTTCGAGCGGGCCGACGCCGAGACGTTCGGGGTCGGCTACGCGCCCAACGAATGGGAGGCGCTGGCCCGCCACCTGATGGGGCGCGGCTTCACCGCCGACGAGATCGTCAAGGGCGGGCTGGCCAAGCAGGGGCGGCGCGGGCCGATCGACCGGTTCCGCGGCCGGCTCATCTGGCCGATCAGGGACGCCACCGGAGACGTGATCGGCTTCGGCGCCCGCAAGCTGCTCGACTCCGACGACGGCCCCAAATACCTCAACACCCCCGACTCGCCGCTCTACAAGAAGAGCCAGGTCCTCTACGGCATCGACCTGGCCAAGCGGGAGATCTCCAAGCGCGCCCAGGCGGTCATCGTCGAGGGCTACACCGACGTGATGGCCTGCCATCTGGCGGGGGTGCCCACCGCGGTCGCCACCTGCGGCACCTCCTTCGGCGAGGAGCACATCAAGATCCTGCGCCGCTTCCTGCTCGACCAGGCCGAGTTCCGCGGCGAGGTGGTCTTCACCTTCGACGGCGACGCCGCCGGCCAGAAGGCGGCGCTGCGGGCCTTCGCCGACGAGCAGAAGTTCGTCACCCAGACCTACGTCGCCATCCAGGCCGACGGGCTCGACCCCTGCGACCTGCGCGTCAAGCAGGGCGACGCCGCCGTCCGCGACCTCATCGCCAGCCGCGAGCCGCTGTTCCAGTTCGCCATCCGCAGCACCATCGCCCGCTACGACCTGCGCAGCAACGAAGGCAAGATCGCCGCCCTGGACGCCGCCGCGCCCATCGTGGCCGCCATCAAGGACCCCGGCCTGCGCAAGCGCTACGCCATCGACCTCGACCGGTGGCTCGGGTTCATGGACGAGCGGTTCGTCATCCAGCGCATCGGCGACGTCGCCCGCGCCCAGCAGGGCCGCCCTCAGCGCACCGCCAGGCTCGCGCCCGTCGACCCGCACGTACGCGTCGAGGCCGAGCTGCTCAAGCTCGCCGTGCAGCGGCCCGCGCTGCTCGGCCCCCGCTTCGACGCGCTCGACCCGCAGGCGTTCACCGCCCCCGACCACGTCGTCCTGCACCACGTCCTCACCGCCGCCGGCGGCCTGGCCGCGGCCGGGCACGGCGGGCGCGAATGGGTGGACCTGCTGCTGGCGCACTCCCACGAGGAGGGCGCCCGCGCGCTGGTCACCCGGTTCGCGGTGGAGGCGATCCAGGTCGAGCCGGGCGCCGAGGAGCGCTACGCCGGCGCCATGCTGGCCGCCCTGGAGGCCGTGGCGGTCGACCGGGCGATCGCCCAGGTCAAGTCCCGCATGCAGCGCCTCAATCCGGTGGACGAGCAGCAGGACTACAACAAGCTGTTCGGCGAGTTGGTGGCGCTGGAGCAGCAGCGCCGCGTGCTCCGCGACCGCGCCGCCGGAAGCTGACCCGGCCTTACCGAATGAATGTGCGTCCCGGCGCGGCGAAGATCGGGGAAAAGTCCACTCAGCCGCCCGGAAGCGGACGGAGTGGCCGAACTCATCGGCAATTCCGGCGCCGCGAACGCCCTGATGGGACGGCCTCCGGCAGGGGTGCAGAGGCGTCCGGCGGGCGACATCAATCCAGAGCGCGTAATTGACTTTACTTTCCTGATCAAACTCCGGCTAAACATTGAAGTGATCTCAATTCGGTAAGGGTGGTCGCCTTACCTTCTGTACCAAAAATGGGTCTGCCATTTTATGGAACCAATACTGCAGACTGTCTCCCGTGGGTGCATCGGTGCTGCCAAGTGGACCGCCATCCGTTGATCAGGTGGCGGACCTCGTCGCAAAGGGAAGGGAGCGCGGAAGCGTAACCGTCGATGACGTCGCAGCCGCGCTCGACCGATCCGAGCTGCCGTCCGACGCGCTGGAACGCGTCGTGCGGATGCTCGCCGAGAACGGCGTGGAGGTGCTCGAGCCTCAGGGCGACGAGGAGCCTGCCCGCGCCGATGAGGAAGACGTAGGCAAGCGGGCGCCGACCAGTGATCTGGTCCGGATCTACCTGCGGGAGATCGGCCGTGTGCCGCTGCTGACAGCCGAAGAGGAGGTGGAGCTCGCCAAGTCGATCGAAGCCGGCCTGTTCGCCGAGGACAAGCTCGGCAACGGAGTCTCCCGGCTGGCCTTCCCTGAGTTCAGGGAGCTCGTCTGGCAGGGCACCCGGGCCAAACAGCGCCTCATCGAGGCGAACCTGAGGCTCGTGGTGTCGATCGCCAAACGGTACGTGGGCCGCGGCATGCTGTTCCTGGACCTGATCCAGGAGGGCAATCTCGGCCTGATCCGCGCGGTGGAGAAGTTCGACTACACCAAGGGTTACAAGTTCTCCACCTACGCCACCTGGTGGATCCGCCAGGCGATCACCCGGGCGATCGCCGACCAGGCGCGGACCATCCGCATCCCGGTGCACATGGTGGAGACCATCAACAAGCTCGTCAGGGTGCAGCGGCAACTCCACCAGGATCTCGGCCGGGAGCCGATCCCGGAGGAGATCGCCATGGAGATGGACCTTCCCGTCGATCGGGTGGTGGAGATCCAGCGCATCGCGCAGGAGCCGGTGTCGCTGCAGTCACCGATCGGTGAGGAGGACTCCGACCTCGGGGACTTCATCGAGGACGCCGACGCTGTCGTGCCCATGGAGGCGGCCGCCTTCATCATGTTGCAGGATCAGCTCGACGACATCCTGGCGACACTGTCGGACCGCGAGCAGCGCATCATCCAGCTCCGCTTCGGCCTGGCCGACGGCCATCCGCACACGCTGGAGGAGGTGGGCAGGGAGTTCGGCGTCACCAGAGAGCGCATCCGGCAGATCGAGTCGAAGACCCTGGCCAAGCTCCGGCACCCGACCAGGGCCCAGATGCTGCGCGACTATCTGGACTGAGAGGGGTCACGACGGCGGGCCGGGGAGCATGGCTCCCCGGCCCGCCGTCGTCCCGGAGTGAGCCCTCTCAGACGCAGCCCTCGAACTGCGGTACGGCCACCGTGTCGATGCGCAGGCCCGTGGCGCCGAACCACTTCTCCAGCAGCTTGGCGGCCGTGCCGTCCTGGTACATACCGGTGATCACCCGGTTGACCTCCTCGCAGCCCGCCACGTCGCCCAGGCGCATGCCCACGCCGGTGCGCTGCTCGTTGAACTGGGCGTTGACCAGCCGCATCCCGCCGCCGTCCTGCTTGGCCAGGCCGGCCAGGATGATGTCGTTGGTGGTGATCGCGTCCACCTGGTCCGCCTTCAGCGCCGCCAGGCAGGCCTTGTAGTCCTTGAACGGCAGCACCCGCGCGGCCACCTTGCGCTCCTCCAGCACCCGCGAGGCCGCGTTGGACCCCTGCACCTCGCAGATCCGGCGATCCCGCAGATCGCGCACGTTGCGGATGGCCGTCTCTCCTGGCCGTACCAGAATGTCCTGGTAGGAGATGTGGTACGGCCCGGCGAACAGCACCCGCGCCTTGCGGTCCTGGCTGATCGTGTACGTGGCCACGACCAGGTCGGCCTTGCCCTCGACGAGGACGCGCTCCCGGTCGGAGGCCAGCACGGGGATGAACTCGGCCTGTTTGCCGAGCTTGTCGGCGATGTAGCCGGCGACGTCGACGTCGTAGCCCTCGAAGGCGCCGTCGGCAGTGCGGAAGCCCACCGACGGCAGGTCGGGGCGGACGCCGATGACGATGCGGTCCTTGTCCACGACGGACTCGGGGGCGCCGGCGCCGCAGGAGGCGGCGAGCAGCGCCACCAGGGCCGCCAGCGCCGCCGTCAGCAGCCGCTTCATCTGTACTCCCTCAGTCGTGGCCACACCCCGGCGACGAGGAGCAGGCCGATGCCGCCCATCGCGTACGGGAGCAGCCGCCACAGATCGCCGAGCGCGCTCTCGCCCTGGCCGACGGCTCGCTGGAAGACCGCCTGGTGCCGGTCGGCGAGTGCCGTCAGCTCCTTGTCGTAGGCGTCGAACGCCTCCCGCACCGGCCCCAGCCGGGCGGCGACGGCCTCGTCGGTCCGGCCGGCGGCCACCAGGTCGCGGAAGGTCCGGTCGGCCGCCTGGAAGCGGGTGTAGGCGTCCAGCGCGGGGCGGCCGGTGCCGGTGCTGAGCCGCAGGCCCAGCATGCCGAGGTAGTCGTCGGAGCCCCGCGCCACCTGGGCGTGGTAGGTCTCCAGGTTGCCCGCCTCGCGGTAGAGCACCTTCTGCGACTTGTCGAGGTAGGTGTGCTCGTAGGTGTCGGCCCGCTCCTTGTCCAGCAGGAAGCGGCTCTGGTCGCCCTGCATGCTGTTGCCGATGGCGCGGGCCTTGGCCAGCGTGACGATGGAGTCGAACCCGTCGGACTTGGCGGTCTCCAGATGATCGAGATCCTGCCTGAGCACGTTCCCGCCGAAGGCGAGCGTGGCCAGGGTCAGCACGGTCGCGGCCACCAGCGCGGGCCCGAACACGCGGCGGAAGTGCCTGGTCAGGTAGACCTGCAGCCGCAGCAGGCAGACCAGCGCCAGCAGGCCGGCCGCCACCACGGCCCACCGCAGGGCGGGCAGCATGACGGTCTTGTCGTCGTAGGTGCGGCGCACGATCGTGCCGCTCTCCAGCGTCAGGTTGTACGCCTGCGGCAGCAGCACCAGCCGCATCAGGTCGGTGGCCTCCCGGTAGACCGCCACCACCTCGGCGGGCGGTGGCCCGGCGGGGTGGCCGGACTGGGAGTCGAGCAGCAGGGCCCGCGCCGCCAGCTGCTCGTAGCGGCCGAGGCCGTCGAGCACCGACTCGATGGTGCGGCGCTCGGCCTGGTCGGTCCCGGCCAGCTCGAACGCCTTGAGCAGCGCCCGGTTGGCCATGGCGCGCTGCTGCTCGTACCGGGTGAGGGCGGCCTGGCGGCGGGATTCGTTCGCCTGACCCATCACGAGCACGTCGGCGAGTTGCGAGTCCATGTCGCTCAGCCCGAAGTAGAGCCCGGCGGTGGCGACGACCTGCGGGCCGGCGTCGCGGCCGATGACCCGCATGCCGTCGCCGGCGACGGCGGCGCCGGCCGCGACGGCCGCGAAGAGCAGCGCCAGCGCGGCCGCCGTGACGCCCGTGAGCAACCTGATCCGGCCGGGCACGCCGCTCCGGGCGGGCAGCGCCCGCGAAGGCGGCGGCTGTGGCGCGGGTGGTGCCGGTGGTGGTGGCATGGGAGGCGCTGCCGGCTGAACCTGTGTCACGGTCAAGGCGTCCCCTCCCTGACGGTGATGACCGTCCAGGCGCCCACGTGGATGCGGTCGCCGACGCCGACGGTGACGGGCGTGTTGACGGCGACGGGCTTGCCGTTGACCCGGGTGCCGTTGGAGGATCCCGGGTCGACGAGCATCCAGGAGCCGCCCGGCTGCGCGATCAGCACGGCGTGCAGGTGCGACACGCCCGGGTCGGACGGCGGGCCGGACAGGTCGATGTCCGGCTGGAGGTCACGGCCCCGGCTGCGCCGTCCGATGCGCACCTGCTCGGCCTCCAGGGGGAAGGAGCGTTCCGGGCAGTACGGCGGGAAGGCGATGGCGTCGGCGTCCGGACCGCCCTCGGCGATCACCTGCTCGTAGTAGCCGCGGTCGGCGGCGGTGACCGCCTCCCAGCGGGCGCCGGCCGCCGGCAGGTGCGCCGGGGCGCCCGAGCCGTCGAAGGCGTGGCCGCACACCTCGCAGAACTGCCCGGCACGCGGCGTCTGACAGATGGGGCAGCTCTCGGCGCCCGTCCGCTCGGCGCCCGTCCGCTCGGCGGCCGGCTGCGGCTCGGGCGCCGCAGGGGCGGCTCCGGCGATCTGCGCGCCGCACACGTCACAGTAGTCGTCGCTGCCCGACGCGTGGCCCTGAGGGCAGGTCGCCATCAGCTGCCCTCCCCGCTCTTACGCAGCCTGCTGGTACGGACCGAGCCGGTGTCGAGCTCGATCTCGTCGGCCTTGTCGACCTGGCCGCGCAGCCGGGCGGTGCCGCTGACCGGGTCGACCTCGACGACCTTGTCCAGGAGCCTGGCGGTGTCCTCGCGGCCGGAGTCGGTGGCGATCTGCCTGGCCTTGGCCAGCCGGGCGGTGGCCGTCCGCTCGTCTCCGGCCGCGCGGGCGCCGAGCCCGTCCTGGATCAGCTCGTGCAGCTCGGCCTGGCCGGTGTAGTGGGCGACCTTGACGTTGATCTGGGTGGACTGGGCCAGGTCGTCGGTCCACTGGGCGAGCACGTTGCCGCTGGCGTAGACGTCCTGGGTGTCGGGCCGTACCAGCTTCACCCAGGCCGCGCGGATCTCCTGGCCGAGCCGGCCGGGCGGGACCTCCACGCACAGCTGGTACTCACGCTCCTCCGCGCCCCACGATCCGGTGGGGTAGTCGCCGGTCAGCGGGTTGACGTCGACCCGTTTGCCGGTCAGGTCGAGCAGGGTGGGGGAGACCTGCTTGACGAACTTGAGCGTGGCCGCCTGCGGCACCCACACGCGCAGGGACAGGTCGGCCAGGGTCTTGCTCATCGAGGTCTGGGTGATCCGGCGGAAGAACTCGGCCAGCTCGTTCTGGTTCCGGACGTCCTGGAAGGTGCCGAGCAGCGCGTCGGCCACCTTGCGGAGCTGGGCGGGCACCCAGTCGGTGCCGACGCCGAGGCTGTCGCAGACGAACTTGCCGCTCCAGGCGGCCAGCACGGCGTCGAACACCTCGTCGCGCTCGTTGTTCTGGCCGTCGGTCATCAGGATGGCGTGCCGGATCGCGTCCGGGTGCGCCGACAGCAGGTTGCCGGCGAGCTTGATCCACTCGCCCATCCCGGTGCCGCCGTGCGCGCTCAGCTTGGCGACGGCCCGCTGCGCCTCCGCCCGGGTGGCCGGAGTGGCGCGTACGAGTCCCTCGCCGCGCGGGTAGACGACCTTGGCCCCGCTGGTCCCGGAGATCACCGCGAAGAAGACGCCGTCGCGCAGGGTGTCCACGGCCGTGGCGGCGGCCAGCCTGGCGTCGCGGATCTTGCTGCCGCTCATCGAGCCGGACGTGTCGACGATGATGACCTCGGCGGCCTCGGCAGGAACGGAGGTCGCCAGGGCGTCACCGGTGGAGGAGACCGTGAGCACGGCGTGCACCTCCCGCCCGCCGGTGGGAAGGTACTTGTTCTGGTCGATCTGTAGCGTGAAGGTGGGCTGGTCACCCATGCAGGCCTCCTAGGGGGATCACGACGATGGTCACGTTGTCCTGGCCGCCGGAGTCGAGTGCGTGGCGCAGCATCTGGCGGGCCTGTTCGAGCGGGGTGCCGGAAGCGGGGAAGCGGTAGCCGTTCAGGTAGCGCCACAGGCCGTCGCTGCAGATGAGCAGCGACCCCGGCCCAGGCGGGACGAAGGTGCGGACGCGGGGGACCGCGTCGGCGTAGTCGGCGCCGAGCCAGGCGGTGATCTCACCCGTGGGGACGGCGTCGTCCTCGGTCAGCGGCGTGCCGCCGGGCAGCCAGTAGGCGCGGCTGTCACCGGCCCAGCAGAGCGTCACTCGTCCCGGCTCGGCCACCGCGGCCACGTAGGTGCAGGCGGGGGCGTCGTCCTCGGAGGCGGCCAGCTTGACGACCGCCTGCTTGGCCAGCGTGAACGCCTCCTCGTGCGGCAGGCCGCGCGCCAGGGCGGCGGCGGCCGTCTCCACCGCGACGGCGGACGCCTCGTCGGCCCTCGGCGAGCTCCCCACCCCGTCACAGACGACCGCCACGACCGCCCCACCGGCGAGCAGGGCCATCGCGTCCTCGTTGCGGGCGCGGCGCAGTCCTCTGTCGGTCACGCCCGCCGCGCCGCCGGGGAGCTCCAGCTCCGCGTGGTCCCTACCGGTGGGCTGGCGCAAACCGCAGCGCTCGCAGTAGCCCTCGGCGTCCACGGCGGGCGCGCCGCAGGCCGTACAGGAAGGAGCGGAGAGCCGGTGGCCGCACGCCTCGCAGTAGGCGTCGCCCGCCGTCACCGGGGCGTCGCAGACGGGGCAGCTCACAGCCACGTCCGGGGACGTACCTCGTTGGCCCGGTCGACCAGGGTGTGGCGCTCCTGACGGGAGGGCGCGGCGGCGGCCAGCCCGCGGTAGATCTCCTCCAGCCTGCGGCGGACGCCCCGCTCGGTGAACGGCGCGCCGGCCAGGCGCAGCCCCGCAGGCGGCGCGGTGCTGCCGAGCAGGGCCAGGCCGGCGCGCAGCACCTCGGCGGTGAGGTGCTCGCGGCGGCGCGGGTCGAGGTCGGCGAGCTGCTCCAGCCTCGTCACGGCGGCCGCCAGGTCGCCGTGACCGAGCCGCGTGGGGTCGGGACCCCTGGAGGTGGCGGCGACGAGCGCGACCTGGGCCGCCACCCGGTGGCTGGAGGTGACGGGCACCTCGTCGAGCGCCCCCGGCAGGCCGTTCCTGGCCAGCCCGAAGGCGGCGCTGACATAGCCGTGGTCGGTCCGCCACACGCTCTCGTACCAGCGCACCGGATCCTGGCCGGCGCATTCGAGGGCGAAGGCCAGGCCCAGCCGGGGCGCGAGCTCGCCGGGCAGCAGCGACACGCAGGCGTCGAACATCCGCACGGCCTGCGACGGGTCGCCCAGGCCGAGCGCGGCCACCGCGCGGTACCAGGTGACGCGCCAGTCGCCGGGCAGCAGCCGGTCCAGCTCGTCCAGCACCTCCGACGCCTCGGGCGAGCCCTCCTCGACGAGCAGCCTGGCCAGCGTGAAACGGGTCTCCGGGGTGGGTGCCATGGCCCGTACCTCGGTCAGCAGCTCGCTGGGATGGCGGCCCGCCAGGCCGGCGAGCTGACCCGCGGCCGGGTCCTCCGGGTTGGCCAGCGGCACGGGCAGCGCGGCCACCGCGTCCAGCGCGCGCAGGTCGTCGAACACCTGGTCGTCGGCGGCGGCCAGCGCCGTTCCCACCGGCGCCCGCTCGGGCCCGAACAGCGTGGACGCGGCCGGGTACGGCACGCCGTCGGCGGCGGCGCTGATCTCGCGCAGCACGCCGACGAGCTGCTCCTCCATCTCCCTGGCGTCGGCGAACCGGTCGGCGGGGTCCGGCGCGGTCGCCCGGCGCAGCAACCGGGCGAACGACTCGTGCCCGCAGTCGTCGGGCAGCGGTGAGGCCACGCCGCCCCTGGCCGGGCTGAAGGACGGGATGGCCAGCACCGCGAGCGTCCTGGCCACCGTGTAGAGGTCGGACCGCACCGACGCGGGCTGGGTGTCCAGCTCCGGGGCGTGGTAGCCGACGGTGACCCAGGAGGAGCCGGCGGGGGAGCCGATGCGCTGTACGGCGCCGAGGTCGATGAGCATGAGGCGCTTGCCGACCCGGATCACGTTGGCCGGTTTGAGGTCGCAGTAGACCAGGCCCTGTTCGTGCAGGTAGCCGAACGCGCGCAGGATCTCGCGCCCGTACATGAGGGTCTCGCGCAGCGGTAAGGGGCCCTGGCGGCGCAGCTCGTGCAGGGACTGGCCGCCGACGTACTCCATGACGATGTAGCCGAGGCCGGCCGAGCGCTGGAAGTTGAAGATCTTGACGATGTTGTGGTGGTCGACCTCGGTCAGGAACCTGCGCTCGGCCTCGGCGGCGGCCAGCGCTTCGGGGTCGCCGGTGTTGAGCAGGCCCTTGAGCACCACCCAGCGGCCGTTGAGGTTCTCGTCCGCGGCCAGGTAGATCCAGCCGAGCCCGCCGTGCGCCAGGCAGCCCAGCACCCGGTACTGGCCCGCCACCAGGTCGCCCTTGGCGAGCTTGGGGGTGAAGGAGAAGGGGGTGCGGCAGTGCGGGCAGAACCCGTCGCCGCGGCCCGGCTGCCCGTCCCGCGAGCGCCCGACGGGCTTGCCGCAGGACAGGTTGGCGCAGAACCGCTTCTCCTCGGACACCTGCGGGTCGGACAGCACCGCGTCGGCCGGATTCCGGTAGGGCGCCGACGGCAGGTCGGCGAGCTCGGCGAGCATGCCGGCCCGCGACCGGCCGCTGCTCGCCGGTGAGGTCACGCCCCTGCTCACGGGCGCGGTCACGCCGCTGTTCACGGAACCGGACGGGGTGGCGGCGGGGGCGGCGGGGGCGGCCGCCGGTGCGGCGCCGGCCGCGTGCCCGCACCGGTCGCAGTACCCGTCCTCGATCATGCCGGAACAGCCGGGCTGTGAGCAGGTGCTCAGCGACGGGCCGGCCGCGTGCCCGCACTGGTCGCAGTACCCGTCCTCGATCGTGCCCGTACAGCCGGGCTGCGAGCAGGGCGTCATCGGCCACCTCCGTGGATCGCGCGCTTGTACAGATCGACGGCCGAGGCCGCCTTGGTCAGATCGCAGGGGGCGGTCCACAGCAGCGCCCGCGCCTGCGCGTAGAGCCGGACGGCCTCGGGGTCCTCGGCCGTGCCGAGGCGTGCCGCCTTGGCCTGGGAGGCGACGAGCAGCCCGCGCAGCTCGTCACGCCTGGCGATCAGGCCGAACAGCGCCTTCGCGGTGGTCAGGGCCTGCTGGGCGGCCTCCTGGACGCGCTGTTCGAGCGCGGCGAGCCGTTTGGAGCGCGCCAGCCAGGAGTCGGCCGCGGCGTCCAGCGCGTCGAGCTCGCCGGCCAGCTCGCCGACCCGGCTGCGCGGCTGTGCCTGGGGCGGCAGGGCGATCTTGACCACGACCGCGCCGTGCGCCAGCCGGGCCTCGCTCTCGGCCGCGCGCACCTGATCGAGGGCGGCGCCGAGGTTCTCGCGCCGCCTGCCGTACTCGTCCCTGACGGCCAGGGCCTGCTCCAGGTCGGCCTGGCTGTCGGCGAGGAAGCGGGCGATCGGGTCGAGCTCCTGCTTGGCGGCGCCCGCGTCGAGCGGGTCCTCCAGGACGGCGGCGCGCAGGCGTCTCAGGTCGGCGCGCGTACGGGCCAGATCGGCGGTCTCACCCAGACGGAGCAGGAGGGCGTCCACCTTGCGCAGGGCGTTGTCGGCCGCGTCGAGCCGGGGCAGCAGGGCGGTCCAGGTGGAGTCGATCTCCGTGAGCGCGTCGGTGGCGGTCTGGAAGGCGGCGTCCATCCGCATGACGGTCTCGTCGAGGGTGAGCCGCTCGTCCGGCTGGGGTAACAGTGAGCGCTGCTCGACCGGCCGGCGCGGCGCCCTGACCACGACCGAGGGCCCGGCCAGCAGCTCGGTGAGCGCGGCGAGCTGATCGCCGCCGAGCCGGGCGCGTCCGGCCCTGATCCGCTCGGCCTGGCGCAGCACCTCGCGGTAGGCGTCGTTGAGCGACCACATGGTGGCCAGCGCCGCCTGCGCCCGGTCCCAGCGCTGCCGCGTCCGGCCGCGTAACTGCGCGTCCTTCAGTAATCGGTAGGTGGTGTGCGACTCCAGGTCGAGCAGGTCACCGGAGATGCGGTCACGCTCGGCGGCTCTGGCGCTGAGCGCGAACTCGGCCGCTTCCCTGCTCATCGGTGGTCCCAGACTGATCACGCTCCCCGTGCAGCAGTCCCCCGCTGCCCGTGTCAACGGGAGGACCGACCGGTTGGTTCCAAAAGAGTAGGGGAACCCCTGACTTGTCCCTGATTGAACCCTGTCTTACCTGCAGAACACTTAAATGATCTCGTACGGTCTGGGCATGGGACGAATTCTTCTTATCATCGCGGCGATCATCGCCGCCCTCTTCCTCATAGGCCCTCTCATGGGCCTCGTCTTCGGTCTGGTCAAGTGGGGCCTCATCATCGGTGCCGTGGCGCTCGGCGTGATGTTCCTGTCGAAGTGGGCTAAAAGGACATAGCGTCCTGGTGCATCCCGGCGCATAGTGGGTTGATGGAGGCGCGGCCAGCGGTCGACGACGCTGCCCTCGGGCGCGAGGCGCTGTCCGTGCTCGAGGCGAACTGGACGGGATGCGCCACCGTGCCCGCGCCTGGCCTCTACCCCCACCAGTGGAGCTGGGACTCCGCGTTCGTGGTGATCGGGCTGGCCAGGCACCGCCCCGACCGGGCCCGCGCCGAGCTGCTCGGCCTGCTCCAGGGGCAGTGGGCGACCGGGATGCTGCCGCACATCGTCTTCCACACGCCCGAGGCGTACTTCCCCGGCCCGCCCGTCTGGCGCTCACAGGACCACGAGGCCGCGCCACCGGTGCTGACCTCCGGCCTCACCGCGCCGCCGCTGCACGGGCTGGCCCTGTGGTGGCTCTACCGGCACACCGGCGACGTGGCTTTTGTCAGGCGCGTCTTCCCGGCCATCGCCGCCCAGCACGCCTACCTCGCGAGCGCCCGCGACCTCGGCGGCGGCGGCCTGGCCGCCATCGTGCACCCCTGGGAGTCGGGCATGGACGACAGCCCCGCCTGGGACCAGCCGCTCGCCGCGCTCCCGGAGATCAGGTACGGCTACCGCAAGATCGAGCTGGCCGAGCGGCACCCGGACAGCGACCACGACCGTTACGTCTGGCTGGCCCTGCGCTACCGTGACGCCGGCTACCGCCCCGAGTATCTGCGCGACGAGCACCCGTTCGCCATCGAGGACCCGATGTTCAACGGGATCTGGCTCGCCTCCTGCCAGGCCATGGCCGAGCTCGCGCCGCTGACCGGCGCCGACGGCAAACCGCACGCCGAGCAGGCGGAGCGCATCCGGCACGCGCTGCTCGAACGCCTGTGGGACGGCTTCTTCTACGCCCGCGACCTGCGTACCGACAGCTTGATCAAAGTCTGCACGGTGGGTGCGTTCGGCCCGCTGCTCGACCCCGGGCTGCCCAGCGGGCACGTCAGCGCCGCCGTCGACATGCTGGAGTCGGCCCGGTTCATGGGCGCGACCGGCTACCCCGTGCCCAGCTGCGAGATCCGCGCGGCCACGTTCGACCGGACCCGCTACTGGCGCGGCCCCTCCTGGGTCAACACCAACTGGCTCCTGCGCCACGCGGCGGCCGTGCACGCGCTCGAACCCCTGAGCCGGCAGCTCGCCAACGGCACCCTGCGGCTGGTGCGGCAGGCCGGTTTCCGCGAGTGCTTCGACCCGTTCGACGGCAGCGGCCGGGGGTGCAGGGACTTCTCCTGGAGTGCGGCGCTCACCCTCGACCTGCTCGCCGATACCGTGGAGCCATGAAAGCCTTCCGCCGCCTGCCCGCCGACGTACGCAAGTCCCTGGCCACGCTGCCGGGGGAGCGGGTGCTGACATTCAGCCCCGCCGCGGGCGACGGTTACGTGGTGGCCACGGACCTGGCCCTGTACCTCGCCGACGGCACCCGGGTGCCGTACGAGACGGTCGACAAGGCGTCCTGGGACGAAGAAGGGCTGCGCCTGCTCACCATCGACGGCCAGAGCCGCCGGGCGCTCGTGCCGGAGCCGCGGCTGCTGCCCGAGACCGTGCGCGAGCGGGTCAACGCCACCATCGTGGTGAACAAGCACGTGAACCTGCCCGGGCGCGGCGGCGTGCGGCTGGTGGCCAGACGCCGCCCCTCGGGCGAGATGGTGGGCTGGACACTCGTCTTCGACGACGGCCTCGACCCCGACGACCCGGGCCTGCGCGCCCTGGCCGAACAGGCTCTCGAAGGGCTGCGGCGCAGCATGGGCGTGTGAGAGACGACACGCCCATGCGCACCGATCAGTAAGGCATCCGGCTCTGCCCGGCCGCCTTCGGCTCGGCCGGCGTCTCCTCGGGCCAGCCCGTGCCGGCCTCCCCGTCGTGGCGGTGCCGATTCCTGAACGGCATCCGCTCCTGCAGCGGGCCCACCTTGGACCGTGCCGTCTCCCCGGCCTTCGACATCTGCGCCCCGACCACCCCCGCGGCCTCCTGCACCCTCGGGTTGTCGGCCACACGCTGTGCCGTCCGCTTGATCTGCTCGTATCGCTCACGGCCTGCCCGGCTGCCGAGCACGTAGCCGACAGCCAGTCCCATGACGAATGGCATTCGATATCGCATGTTGCACCTCCGCTCCCACGGCCCTACCCCGATCACGATGCGACACGCACTCCGCGAGTGCGCTAATCTATTCCTGCGCACGACGGACGGGCCAACCCCCCGCCGATCAGCGCCATCGTACGATCCCGCGTAGCTCAACGGCAGAGCAGCCGGCTGTTAACCGGCAGGTTAGAGGTTCGAGTCCTCTCGCGGGAGCCAGTGCATCGAAAACCCCCGGACCCCCTGGTCCGGGGGTTTTCGCTTGTTCTGGGTCGGCAGGCGGTCGGCTCGCAAAGAAGTTCGCCTGCCGAGCGGGCCCGCAGGTCCGGTGGTGTCCGGCGCACTCACGCTCCTGCTCGGTGCTGTCAGGAGGCGCTGTCGCTCTTGCTCAGGACGCCGAGGAGTGACCAGCCCAGGCCCAGGATGACGGCGCCGATCGCGGCGATGACAGCGATGTCGTCAGGCCGAGCATGGCGATGATCGCGATCACCGCGCCGTAGACCATCGTCACGCCCACCATGACCGCGAGGTATGTCTTCCTGTTCTGGTGACCACGATCCCGCTGCCGGCCCCGCCGGGATGTCCCATCGCCGAGCTCGACCGCACCAGAGACGCGCTCGCCGCCGTCAGCAGGCAGGCCGGCGTGCTGGCCGAGCGGGAGCGGCTGGCCGGTGACCCACGACACGCTCGCCCTGGGGTTCGCCGCCATCGTCATGCTGCTGGAGTCCGGCACGGACCGGCACGTGGCGCTGGCCAAGCGCACCGCCAGGGACGACCTCGCCGGGACCCGCGCCCTCATCGACGCACTCACCCCGCCCGCGCTGGACGGGTTGACCCTGGCGGAGGCGCTGCGCCGGCCGGCCACGGACTCCGGCCTGCCGGTGGAGCACCGGCGACGCCGCCGCCGAGACGCAGGCGGCGCTCGGTGTTGTACGGCGACGCGGCGCGTGAGGATGGGAGCGGATTTTCACTCCTTGTAGTTGGTAGGTCACACGTTTCAGCGTTTCGCCGGACAAGCGGGGCTTCGAGGGTTAAGGATGGGGATCGCCGCGCCGGTCAGCCCCATGACCGGCGCGGCTGCCGCGGACAAAGCCGACGAGGTGGCGTGGAAAGGGACGCCGCCGGCAGGAGGCGTCGCCGACCCGGAATCGGCGGGGTGCTCCGTGAAACGAAAAGTGCTGGTTGCTGCGTGCCTACCTGGATCAGATCCCTGCGCCCCTTCGACGCCCCGCCCCTCATGGAGCGGGTGGCCGACTTCCGCGAGGCGGAGCGCTTCATCAGGCTCTTCCACGCCGAGCACCCCACCGACGGCGGGATGCACGCGCGCCTGCGTGACGTGGCCCGGGACATCACCCGCCACGGCACCTACACGCACACCTTCGAGGAGTTGCAGTTCGGCGCCCGGGTGGCCTGGCGTAACAGCAACCGCTGCATCGGCCGCCTGTACTGGCAGTCGCTGCGCGTGCGCGACCGTCGGGACGTCACCGGCGCGGAGGGGGTGGCCCTGGAGTGCGTCGCCCACCTGCGGGAGGCCACGGGCGACGGCCGGATCAGGCCGACGATCACCGTGTTCCCGCCCGACCGGCCCGGCCACCCGGCCCCGCGTGTGCTGAACGAGCAGCTCATCCGTTACGCCGGGCACCGGACCAGGAAGGGGTCGATCATCGGCGACCCCCGCCAGATCGAGTTCACCGCCCTGGCCCGCGGGCTGGGGTGGCACGGCGGGCTGGGCAGGTTCGACGTGCTGCCGCTGATCATCGACCCCGGCCGGGGCGAGCCGCTGCTGTGCAACCTGCCGGGCGACGCGGTGCTGGAGGTGCCGATCACGCATCCGGTGTACGCCTGGTTCGCCGACCTCGGGCTGCGCTGGCACGCCGTGCCCGCGATCTCCGGCATGTGCCTGGAGATCGGCGGCGTCTGCTATCCGTGCGCGCCGTTCAACGGCTGGTACATGGGCGCCGAGATCGGCGCGCGCAACCTCGCGGACACCGACCGCTACGACCAGCTTCCCGTGGTCGCCGAGCGGCTCGGCCTGGACACCTCCACCGAGCGCTCGCTCTGGCGTGACCACGCGCTGGTGGAGCTGAACGTGGCGGTGCTGCACTCCTTCGAGGCGGCGGGCGTGACCATGACGGACCACCACACGGAGTCCGGCCGGTTCCTGACCCATCTGGAGCGCGAGGAGAAGGCGGGCCGCACCTGCCCGGCGGAGTGGTCGTGGATCGTCCCGCCCATCTCGGGCGGCGCGACCCCCGTCTTCCACCGCTCCTACGACAACCCCACCCTCACCCCCACCTTCATGCCGCGCCACTGACCTTGCGTCCCCGTCCTCCCCGCACCCCTCAACAGGCCACTGACCTTGCGTCCCCGTCCTAGAACATGGTTCTGTTGCCTCATGGCCGAACTCGTACTGTCCTCGCTCGACCGAGGCGTGCTGACCCTCACGTTCAACCGCCCGGAGCGGCTCAACGCCTGGACCGACGCCATGGGGCGCCGATACTTCGACCTCCTGGCCCAGGCCGAGCGCGACCCCGAAGTGCGGGCCGTCGTGGTGACCGGGGCGGGCAGGGGCTTCTGCTCCGGCGCCGACTTCGAGGCGCTGACCGCCATCCAGGCGGGCACCTACGCCGAGCCGCCGGACCCCCGGCCCGCCACCTTCCCCACCACGATCGGCAAGCCGATCATCGCCGCCGTCAACGGCGCCTGCGCCGGCCTCGGCATGGTCCACGCCCTGGTCTGCGACCTCGTCTTCACCTCGGAAGAGGCCAAGTGGACCACCGCCTTCGCCCGGCGCGGGCTCATCGCGGAGTACGGCCTGTCGTGGATCCTGCCGCGCGTCATGGGCCAGCAGAAGGCCATGGACCTCCTGCTGTCGGGCCGGACCTTCACCGGTGGGGAGGCCGTCGCGCTGTCGCTGGCCAACCGGGCCCTGCCGCCCGGCGAGCTCCTGGAAGCCGCCCAGGCCTATGCCAGGGACCTGGCCCGGCACAGCTCGCCGACGTCGATGTCCATCATCAAGCGCCAGATCTGGTCCGACTGGACGACGAGCCTGGAGGAGTCGGCGAAGGCGGCCACCCAGGAGATGCTCGCCTCCTTCGAGCGCCCCGACTTCGCCGAAGGCGTGGCGAGCTTCCTGGAGCGACGGGACCCCGACTTCCCCCCGCTCTGAGCCCGTAAGGACACACGGGTGAGTCGTCAGGACAGGCGGTGGGCGCCCTTCGCCGGGGTGGCGGGCAGGAAGCGGGGTGGCGTCCAGGAGCGCTCGGCGTAGGCGGCGAGGACGGACTCGCGCACGCTGTCCAGCCGGTCCTCGCCGACCAGGGCGATCGCGGACCCGCCGAAGCCGCCGCCCGTCATCCGGGCCCCCTTCGCGCCGCCGCGCACGGCCGCCTCCACGGCCACGTCCAGCTCCGGCGAGGACACCTCGTACTGGTCGCGCAGCGACAGGTGTGAGGCGTTCAGCAGCGCGCCGATCTCGCTCGTGGCGCCCGCGCGCAGCAGCCCGACCAGGGCCTCCACGCGGTGGCTCTCCGTCACGACGTGCATGACGCGCTTACGCTCGTCGCCCTGCAGCCGCTCCAGCGCGCCCGCCAGGTCGGTGACGTCGCGCAACGAGGCGACGCCCAGTTTGCGGGCCGCCGACTCGCACTCCGCCCGGCGCTTGGCGTACTCGCCGCCGGCGTGCTCGTGGTGCACCTGCGTGTCGATGATGAGAATGCGCAGCCCTTGGGCGGCCAGGTCGAGCGGGATGGAACGGGAGCCCAGGGTGCGGCAGTCGAGGAACAGCGCGTGGCCCTCCTCGCACAGCGCCGAGGCCGCCTGGTCCATGATGCCGCAGGGCATGCCGACGAAGTCGTTCTCGGCCCGCTGGCTGAGCAGCGCGATCTCCATGGGGGTCATGCCGAGGCCGTGCAGCTCGTTGAGCGCCGAGGCGACGGACACCTCCAGGGCGGCGCTGGAGCTGAGGCCGGCGCCCTGCGGCACGTCGCCGTCGAGGGCGATGTCGGCCCCGCGCACCCGGTCGCCGAGCATGGCCAGGACGCCGACCGCGTAGCGGGTCCAGCCGGTGGCCTCCTCGCGGGTGGCCAGGGTGATGGGCTCGGTGGAGGAGCCTTGGAGGGACAGCAGGCGGATCGTCTGGTCCGGGCGCGGGCTCACGGCGGCCGTGACGCCCCACGGGACGGCGAAGGGCAGCACGAAGCCGTCGTTGTAGTCGGTGTGCTCGCCGATCAGGTTGACCCGGCCGGGAGCGCGCCAGACGGTCTCGGGGTCCGAGCCGAACGCGGCACGAAAAGCTTCAACAACGCGCATAACCCAACACTCCTCAACAATGGCCCGACCGTAGACTAGCGGCAACGGGCGGCGGAACGGCACGAGGAGGGCTGTGGAGGAGCTGCTGGATCCCGCGCTGGGCGCTGTACGGGTCTTCCTGGTGCACGACGACAACAAGGCGCGCAAGCTCCGCTACAACCTCGGCCCCGCCCGGATCCTCACCTTCGGCGGCGCCTACTCCGGGCACATCAGGGCCGTGGCGGCGGCGGGTCTGCGGCACGGGTTCGAGACCATCGGGGTGATCCGCGGCGAGGAGCACCTGCCGCTGAACCCGTCGCTGGCCCACGCCGTGGCCTGCGGGATGCGGCTCGACTACCTGGACCGGACGTCGTACCGGCTCAAGCACACCCCCGAGATCCAGGCGCGGCTGCGTGCGCGGTGGGGGGACGTGGCGATCCTGCCCGAGGGCGGGAGCAACGCGGCGGCCGTGCGCGGGTGCGCCGAGCTGCCGGGGGAGTTGCCCGGGGAGGTCGCCGGGGACTACGACGTGATCTGCTGCCCGGTGGGGACCGGGGGCACGCTGGCCGGGATCTCGGCGGGGCTGCCCGAGGGGAGGCGGGCGCTCGGGTTCGCGGTGCTGAAGGGGGCCGGGTTCCTGATGGGGGAGGTGGCCAGGTTGCAGCGGGAGGCGTACGGGCGGGTCTGGTCGAACTGGTCGATCAACCTCGACTACCACTTCGGCGGCTACGCCCGCACCACACCCACTTTGAACGGATTCATCGCGAAATATCGGGTGGAGGGGGTGTATGTGGCGAAGATGTTGTACGGCATTCTCGACCTCGTACGGCAGGGCGCCTTCCCCCGCGGCACCCGGATCGTCGCGGTCGTCACCGGTCAGCCCTCGACCCCCGTCGCCGAGTGCGCCGCCCCCACCGGCTTGGACTCGGGTGAGCCGCGCTGGCGCAGATAGATGGAGAGCACCACCATCGACAGCACCGCCAGCAACTCCGACTGCCAGTTCTGCAGGCTCCGGTCCCAGAACTCCGGCGAAGTGACGTACGAACTCCATCCGATGGGATCGCGCAGGTCGGTGAGTCGCTCGGAGTTGTACGACGCCAGCCCGGCGACCGACTGCGCCAGCCACGACAGCAGGAAGACGGTCCCCATCGCCAGCCCCAGCGAGTTGCTGTAGAGCCTGAGCCGCCAGCCCGTCGCCCTGGCCCAGGCGGGCGAGTCGGCCCTGGCGTGGCGGCCGATCTGCTGCTCCTCGTCGGACTCGGCGCCCTCCTTGCCGGGCTCCTTCGACTCCGGCGAGCCCCGCTGCACCATCCAGATGGTCAGCATGATGAACAGCAGGAACTGCAGATACTCCGACTGCCAGTTCTCCGCCACGTCCACGGCGAAGGAGGAGGAGGTCACGTACTCCAGATAGGAGTTGGCCTGCCCGCCGTCGACGAGTTGCCGCTCGTTGTAGTGCAGCATGCCCGCCAGCCCCTGACCGGCCAGGCAGATCAGGAACAGCGCCAGGAACGTCACCGAGAGCGCGTTGTCCTTGATCCGGCTCATTGGTGCGCCAGCCCGATCAGGAAGAAGAAGACCAGGCCGGTCACGATCACGGCCACGGTCAGGGTGAACATCACCCGCATCAGTTCTCCACCTCACACTCGTAGGGCAGATCGTGCACCGGCTCGCAACCGGCGGCCTTGACCCGCCAGCCGTCCCGGTAGTGACGCAGGAACAGGGTGTCGCCCGCCAGCCGGACCTGGGCCTCGTCGCCCCAGACGCTCACCTCGGTGACCGGGCCGCCGGCGCCCAGGTTCAGCTCACGCAGCGCTTCCGCGCAGCTCTGGCCGGGATCGGGCAGTTTGTCGGCGGTCTGCTTCGCGAGCATGGCGCAGGCGGCGTCCAACTGCTGGGAGGCGAGGGCGCTGTGGAACCCTTCGGCCGCGCGGGCCGGCCCGGCCGTGTCGACCGAACAGCCGGCGACCAGCACCGCGGCGAGCGCGACAGCGAGGGTGATCCGCATACGCTGCTGCTACCCATTTGAAGATCGGGCATGCTGGTCCGATGAAGAGGACCGATACGCCGACCTCCTGGGACGAGCGCACCACACTGACCACCTTCCACGACTACGTCCGTGCGACGGTGATCCACAAATGCGAGGGGCTGGGCAGCGAGGACGCCAGAAGGACGCCCCTGCCCACCTCGCCGCTGATGTCGGTGGCCGGCATCGTCAACCACCTGCGGTGGAACGAGCACTGGTGGTTCGAGGTGATGTTCTTCGGGGACGAGGACCGGGGGCCGTGGACCGACGAGGACCCTGACGCCGAGTTCAAGGTCGCGCTGACGATGCCGCTGGCACGCCTCCTGGTGGAGTACGAGGCGCAGTGCGAGCGCGTACGGGAGCGCATCGCGGGCGTCGACCTGGACACCCTGTCCAAGGGCAAGGACAGCAAGGGCGGCCACCTCACCCTGCGCTGGGTGATCGGTCACATGACCGAGGAGACCGCCCGCCACAACGGCCACCTGGACATCCTGCGCGAACTGATCGACGGCTCCACGGGCGCCTAGCCGTAGTTGTCGGCCTGGGTGGGAACGTGCCCGCCCGTCCGACGACGCCCGCCTGGCGCCACCTGAGCCGCAGCCGGCGGAGGTGCGGTTCGGCGCAGGTACGAGCAACCCACGCGCTCCCCTTCACAGCAGTGTTTCTGGCAGCAGCCTGAACGCCGGCACATGGCGAGGGCGCATCAGCAAGAAGTCTCGACGGTCAAGGGTTGCGATATGTGTGATCGCGAGCCGCTCGGCGATCGCAACGACGGACACGTCGGCGGGGTCGAGGCGTGCGTCCTCATACGTGCGGACGAGTTCGGCCATTCGCTGAACGTCTGGTGGGATGAAGTCAAGCGTGTACGGACGAACCCATGTGTCGATTGATGGTCCAGCCAGCCTCGATCAAGATCGTAGACGGCAGGAGCAGTGGTCCGTTCCAGCTTTCCAGCAGCCGGACGCAGGAAGCGTGATGCTTGTCATCTCGATCGACTACCGCGATCAAGGGGCCTGTATCCAGAAGAACAGCGATCACACTGACCGATTGAACCGTTCCGCCAGCAGATCTTCGACCCGTTCCGAGAGATCGCCCTCACCGGACGCCCCGATGCCGGCGATAGAGAGGCGACGACGTACCGGTTCGTCGTGTTCGTCTGAGACATGGACGAGTTCAGGGTCGGTCTTGACCAATCGCAAGAGGCGACGCGCCTGGTCGGGCGATAGCTGATCCACCAGGTGGTGAAGCTCCTCGTGCGCATGTCCGGCGCTCATGCCTGCGAGTGTACGTTGGCGGTACCGCCAACGACCAACCTCTCGCGGAACTCCACCTGGGACAGCAGGTACGCCGAGTCTGGGCCGGCGCATCTCGTCTCCGCGTCCTAGCCGAGCTGGTCGAGCACGGGGGTGACCAGCTCGTTCAGCTCGCGCACCAGCACCGTCACCGCGCGCGCGGCGCTCTGCTCCACCTGGTCGTGGGGGCCTTCCGGCTCCGGTGGCAGGTCGGCGAGCGGCACCGGGACCTCGATGAGCAGGCTGGCCCGTACGAAGGGGTGCCGGGCCAGGTCCTGCTGCGTCGGCTCGACGTACTGGCCGAAGACCTCCTGCCAGCCGAGCCAGCCGCGGTCGCGCCACCAGGTCCGGGAGCTGGTGAGCTGCGCGGGCAGCGGGGAGGCGACCCTGATGCGCGCGTTCAGCGTGCCGTCCCAGGTGTTGCGGACGCAGATGGCCTCCAGGACCCGCCGGTCCCAGCGCACGTAGCCCGGTGACAGCGACGGCGGCGTGGCGAGCCGCCACGCCGCGCAGGCGAACCTGACGGGCGCGATGTCGCCCCACTCGAACTCTTCGAGATTCTTGCGTACGTGCACGGAGAAGCGCCCGTCACGGTCCCTGTCGAACTCCTGGTCGATCCAGAACGCTTTTGCCATGAGGTCTACGCTACGGCGCGGCCTGCCCCACCCGTCGCGGGACTCGCGATATCCGGATAGCCCTGTGCTCGAAGTGGCCATATGTGTAGTTTTTTCACTTTAAAGCTATACAAGGAGTGGACACATGACGTCAGAACGGCTCGGGCCGGCCATGCGGAGTTGGGAAGCGGGAGATCTCGACGGGGCCGCCGCGCTGTTCCGGGAGGTCGCGGCCGCCGGCGACCCCGAGGCGTCACACCTGCTGGCCTGCCTTCTGCAGGACATGGGCGACCTGGACGGGGCCGAGGCCGCGCACCGGTCGGTGATCCTCTCCGACGACCCGGTGTTCGCCCAGCGCTCGGCCATCGCCATGGCGTTGATGCTGGTCAGCGCCTGCGAGTGGCCCGCGGCGCACCGGGTGCTGTCCATCGCGGCCGACGGCGCCGACTTCGAGGTGGCGGCACTGGCCGATACAGCGCTGGTGCTGGTCTGCACGGAGCTGGGCGACGCGGCGGGCGCCGAGGCGGCACTGAGGCGGGCGCGCCGCTGTGACAGCCCCGCCGTCGCGGAGCTGGCCGCCCACCTTGAACTGCCGGAATTCGCCTTCCTCACCGCCGCCACGGCGGCCGAGCTGTACGAGGTGGCCGAGGACGAGGAGGACTACCGGCGGCTCCTCACCTGCGGCGACCCCGAGGTGGTGTCGCTGTCGGCGTTCAGGCTCTACCAGCTGTACGCCGAGGAGGAGGAGCACGAGGCGGCCCGCCAGGTGTGCGAGCACGCCGTCGCCGTGGGCCACCCCGAACACCTGGCCATGGCGTACAAGCTCCTCGGCGCGGCGCTGGCGAACCTCGGCGAGTACACCGAGTCGGCCGACGCCTACGCCAGGGCGGCCGAGGACCCGCGGCCCGAGCTGCGCCTGCCCGCGCTCCTGGAGCAGGCCAAGGTCTTCGCCCAGCTCGGCGACGAGGAGACGACCAGGGCGATCTTCCACCGGGTGATCGCCAGCGGCCAGCGCGAGTACGCCGTCCAGGCGCACGCCTGCCTGGCCCAGCTGCACACCGAGGCGGGCGAGGCGGCCCAGGCCCTGACCGCGTTGCGCGCCGTACTGGAAGCGGGGGAGTCGCCGTGGTCCTCCCCCTGCGTCACCCTGCTCGCGCTGCTGCTGGACCAGCACCCTTCGTCGTACGAACCCGCCATGGAGCTGGTCAGGGCGGCGGCCACGCACCCCGACCCCGACACCGCCTTCAAGGCGGCGCTGCTGCTCGACCAGGACGCGCGCCGGCGGCCCATGGCCGACCCCGCCGAGGAGCAGGCGCTCCAGGACGCCGACAGCGGGCTGGAGCGGCTGCGGGCCGGGGAGGTCGAGGAGGCCCGGCGGCTGCTGCGCGGGGCCGTCGACTCCGGCGCGGAGACCCAGTCGATCAGGGCCATGGTGGCGCTGGCCGAGCTGGAGATCGGCGAAGGGGACCGGGAGCAGGCCGACGAGCTGCTCTCCTACGTCGCCCAGGGCCACGACGTGGCTCAGGGCTTCAACGCCGCCTTCCTCCTGCACCTGCTGCGCACCTCCGGCGACGACGACCCGCACCCGGTGCTGCGGGCGATCGTCGACCACCAGCGGCTGGGCCGGCAGGAAGGGCTGATCCGCTACCGCGCCGCGTTGGACCACGACCCGGCGAACGGCCTGGCCGCCGCCGTCTACGCCCAGGTGCTGGTGGCGGTCGGGTACGACCTGTCGGAGGCGGCCAGGCTGTTCGAGTCGGCCGCCTCCTCCGGTGACCCGCTCGCCCTGTCCTACACGGCCGTGGTCTACAAGGAGCTCCTCCTCGGCCACGACCAGCGGGAACAGGCGATCGACCTCTTGCGCCGGGCACGCGCCCACGGTCACCCGGTGCTCGCGCCCTGGGTGGCGTACGGCCTGGCCGACCTGGTGGCCGGCGAGCCCGCTGCGGCACGGGCCGCTCACAGCGAGGCGCCGGCCCCTCACAGCAAGGCGCAGGGTCCGTACGGCGAGGTGCCGGGTCCGTACGGCGGGATGTCGGGCTCGTACGGCGGGGCGCTGGGGCCCTATGGCGAGGAGCGGGCGGCCTACGGTGAGGCGCGGGCCGCTTACGGGGAGGCGCTCGCGGCCGAGCATGAGGGGCTGCGCAAGGCGGCGGCGGCCGGGCTGCTGCAGGTTCTTGAGCGGCAGGGGGACCTGCTGGCGGCTGGGCGGTTGTACGAGCGGCTGGTCGCCGAGGGTGACACGGCTCGCAGCGGCTGGCTTCTCGGTCTCACCCGGGTCCGGCTCGACGACGTCGAAGGGGCGCGGGCGGCCTTCGCCCTGGTGCCCGGCGACGATCCGGAGCAGGGGGAGACGGGGCGCTACGCCAGGGCGCTGCTCGATCGGGACTTCGCCGTCGCCGCGCGGTCCCTCGCCGCCATCCCGGCCGACGGCGGGCAGTGGCTGGCGACCATGCTGGCGGTGCAGACCGCGCACGCGTGGCAGCGCGCCGGCGACCGGGCGGCCGCCGACGCCGCCCTGTCGCTCGCCCTGGAGGCGGGACACCCGGGCCTCCAGCAGGAGACGGCCTGCTACCTGGGCGCACTCCGCGACGAGACCGGTGACCGGCCCGGCGCGATCTCAGCCTGGGAGCACGCCGCCGAAGGCGCGGACGAGCCCATGGCGGCCCTGGCCCTGCAGAGCCTGGGCGGCGCCTGGCAAGCCCTGGAGCGGTACGACGCGGCGGCGCGGGCGTACGGCCGTGCCCTGGCCCTGAACCCGGCCGACCAGCGCTCCGCCCTCGGACTCGGCGAGGTCCTGGTGGCCGCCGGTGAGCTGTCCCAGGCCCGGGAGGTGCTCGACGAAGCCTTCGGCGACGCCGGGGCACTCCACCTCGCGGGCTTCCTCCGCGCCCACGGCCACCTGACAGCCGCCACCACCGCCCTCACCACGCCGACCACGCCCACCGTCCCTCCCGAGGAGGCGACCGCGACTGCGGCCGAAACGGGCACCGACCCTGGAAGTGCGCCCGTGGCGGCGTTGACGGAGCTGACCGGGTCGGGGGCGGGGGCCGAGTTGTTGCTGGCGCTGGACGCGCGTGACGTGCCGGAGGTGCGCCGGCTGCTGGCCGAGGGGGCGACGGCGGAGGCGTTCGCGGAGGTCGTGGCCGTGGCCGGGGCGTTGGAGGGTGCCGAGCCGGCCGAGGAGTTGTACAGGCTGGTGGTCGAGCTGGGCGATTCGGCCGTGGCAGGGCGGGCACGGGTCGCTCTGGGGGAGCTGCTCGTCCGTCAGGGGCAGCACTGCAGGGCCGAGCTGTGCCTGCTGCCCGCCACGCGGGAGGCGGAGAGCGCGGAGCCGGCCTGGCGTCGGATCGGGGTGGCGCGCACGCGGCGCGGGGATCTGGAGGGGGCGGTCGAGGCGCTGACCGCCGCGATGCCGGCCGCCGCCGTACACCTCGCCGAGGTGCAGGAGGAGCGCGGCGACGTGGGGGAGGCGCGGCGGGCGCTGGAGTCGGGGGTGTCGGCGGGGGACCTGGAGAGCCTGCGCCACCTGCTGGTCCATCTGGTGCGGCACGAGGAGTACGACGCCATCCCCGGCAGGGCGGGGCAGGCCGTCGCCAGCGGCGATCCGGAGACCGTGGCCATGGGGCACTGGACGTGGGGTGAGGCGTGCCGGGCGGCCGGTGACCAGGACGGCGCGGCGGTGAGGTTCCGCGAGGCGATCGAGGCCGGGTACGCCGACGCGGTGCCGTCCATCCGCGGCGACCTGGCGCGGGCGCTGCGCGCGACGGGGGACACGGCGGCCGCGGCCGAGCAGGCGATGCTGGCCGTGGGCTCCGACGACCCGGACGCCGCCGCGCGGGCGGGCTTTCAGCTGGGCTGCTGGCTGCACGAGGACGGTGACCCGCTGGGGGCGGCCGACGCGTTCGCGGCGGCGGTGCGGGCGCATCCGCGGTCGGAGGAGGCGGGGGCCGCGTCCGCCAACCTGGTGATCATCGCCGGGCAGGCCTGCGAGCGGGGCGAGCACACGCTCGCCGTGCGGATGCTGTCCAGGCTCGGCGCCGACGCCGCCGAACCGGCACGGCGGCTCGGCGGGCTCTGTGCCGACCCGGCCGCCGTGCGCCGCTACTTCGCGCTGGCCGGCGCCGATCCGTACACCGAGATCGAGGTCGCCGGGCGGCTGGCGGAGCTGGGGGAGACGGGGGAGGCCAGGGCCGTATACGAGCGGCTGAACGAGCACGAGGACGCCGACGTGCGGTTCGTCGCCGGCGGCAGGCTGCTGGAGTTGCTCGACGAGCAGGGCGAGACGGCGGCGTTCTACACCCTGACCGAGCGCCGGGCGGGAGACGCGGACGGCCCGGCCCACGGCGTGTTCGGCAGCCTGCTCGGCCTGCTGCAGGAGGAGCGGGGCGACACCGAGGCGTCGCTGCGCACCCTGCACGCGGCGGCCGCGAGCGGCGAGCCGACCGCGCTCACCGTGCTGGCGCAGGCCCTGGTCGGCGACGGGCAGGTGGATCAGGCCCGGCAGGTGTACGAGCGGGTGCTGGAGGCGGGCGACGCCGACCTGGCCGCCAGGGCGATGGTGGCCCTCGGCGGCACCTTCCACGAGGAGGACGGCGTACGCGCCCGCGCCTGGTATCTCAGGGCCGTGACGGCGGCCGAGGGGCACGTCGCCGCGGTGGCGGCCATGCACCTGGGCGCGCTGGCCAAGCGCGAGCGTGACTTCCCCGAGGCGCTCGGCTGGTACCAGCGGGTCATCGACTCGGGCGACGCGGAGTCGGCCATGGCGGCGGCGCACCTCGGCGAGCTCTGCTACTGGCTGGGCGACCGGGACGGGACGCTGCGCTTCTACGAACTGACGCTCAACCTGACGGACCGGCCCGGCCTCGTCGCCGAGGCCGCCTGCCGGCTGGGGGAGATCCGCTACGAGCACGGCGACCTGCCAGCCGCCCGACGGCTGCTGGAGCAGGCGGTCGCCACCGGCGACGACCTGTTCGCCGCCGAGGCGGAGGCGCTCCTCACCAAACTTTGATTTCTATTTAATGACCATATACGCTCATCCAGTCAAACATTTGGGGGCGAGCTATGGTCAAGGCTGGACGACCGCCGCAGGATCCGGTCCGGCAGGTGGAGCGGGCGCACCGGATCCTGGACGCCGCCGCGGAGCTGATCCTCCGCTGGGGCTACGACAAGACCACCATCGACGACGTGGCCAAGCAGGCGGGCGTCGCGAAGGGCACGATCTATCTGCACTGGAAGACCCGCGACGCGCTCTTCGCCGCGCTGCTCCGCCGGGAGCGGGTGCTCCTGCTGGAGGAGGTCCGCGCCACGGCTCCCGGGACGCTGCGCGAGGTGGTGGGTGGGCTGGCCGAGGCGCTGCTGCGGCGGCCCCTGATGCGGGCGCTGCTGCTCGGCGACGCCGAGGTGCTCGGCAGGCTCGGCAAGCAGAAGCAGGAGAGCGTGACCACACCCGTGCTGACCAGTGCGTTCGAGACCTACCTCGGCGCGCTGACCGGGCTGGGCGTGGCCCGCGCGGACCGGACGCCCGCCGAGCAGCTCGCCGTCGTCTCCTCGGTGCTGTACGGATTCCTGTTCACCCAGGGCCTGCTGGCCGAGCCGGTGCGGGTGCCGGACGACCGGCTGCCGGAGTTGATCGCGGACACCGCCGACCGGGCGCTCAGCGCGGGTGCTCCGGCGGACCGAGCCGCCGCCGACGGGGTGGCGGCCGCCACGAAGGTCTATCTGGACACGGTCGAGGACGTCGCCCGGCGCAAGCTGGCGCTCAGCCTCGGCATCGCGGAGCGTGAGACGTGAAGACCGTGCTGCCTCTCGGCGACGCCGCCGCCGACCTCGCCACGGCGGGCGGCAAGGGCGCGTCCCTGGCCAGGTTGAGCAGGGCGGGACTGCCCGTTCCCGGCGGTTTCGTCATCACCACCGACGCCTACCGGACCTTCGTCGCCGACTTCCGCGACGAGCTGCTCCAGGCCGACGCCGCCGGCATCGCGGCCCTGTTCGCCGCGCGGGACCTCCCGGCCGACCTCGCCGCCGAGATCCTCGCGGCCTACGAGGCGATGGGCGACCAGGCGGCAGGGGCCGAGGCGGTGGGCGGCGAGGTCGCGGGTGGCGGCGTGGCCGTGGCTGTCCGCTCCTCCGCGACGGCCGAGGACCTGCCGGACATGTCGTTCGCCGGCCAGCAGGACACCTACCTCAACATCCGGGGCGAGGCGCTGCTCGACGCGGTCCGGCGCTGCTGGGCCTCACTGTGGAACCCGCGCGCCATCGCCTACCGCGACCACAACGGCGTGCCGCACGACGACGTCGCGCTGGCCGTGGTGGTCCAGGCGCTGGTCGACGCCGACGCGGCGGGCGTCATGTTCACCGCGAACCCCGTCACCGGCGACCGCGCCGAGACCGTGATCAACGCCTCCTGGGGGCTCGGCGAGGCCGTCGTCGGCGGTCAGGTCACCCCCGACACGATCGTGGTGTCCGCAGGAAAGATCACGCAGACGCGTACCGGGGACAAGGCCGTGATGACCGTACGGACCCCCGACGGCACGCACGAGCGGCCGACGCCGGAGGAATTGCGCCACGCGCCCGTGCTCACCGAGCCGCAGGCCCTGGAGCTCGCCGCGCTGGGCGCGCGGGTCCAGGAGTTGTACGGCGCGCCCATGGACGTCGAGTGGGCCAGGAGCGGCGGCGCGTTCGCCATCGTGCAGGCCCGCCCGATCACCGCCATCGGGCAGCGGGTCGAGGAGTGGAACGACAGCCTCAAGGGCGACCATCTGTGGACCGCGGGCAACCTCGGCGAGGCCATCCCCGACGTGATGACGCCCGCCACCTGGTCGTTCGTCCAGCTGTTCATCAGCGAGGCCATGTCCGCCTCGGTCCTGCCCGGCTTCGACCTGATCGGCAACATCGGCGGCCGCTTCTACATGAACCTGAGCGTCGCCTTCTCCGCCGCCAGGGCGCTGGGCATGCAGAGCCGGCTGAGCGCCATCGAGGACGTGTTCGGCAAGCTGCCGCCCGGCCTGGACGTGCCCCTGCTGACGGCCTCCCGCTGGGAGATCGTCAAGGGCGTCCTCCCGGCGGCCGTACGCGTGCGCAGGCGGGTGCGCGCCAACATCAGGGGGCTGCGCCCGTTCCTGGCCACCGCCGCGCAGCGGTGCGAGGAGCTCCGCGCCGCCGTCGCGGGCGCCCGGACCGGCCCGGAGCTGGCCGGGCTGTGGACCCGCGAGGGGGAGCCGCACCTGGTCACGGCCTGTCGGATGCTGGAGGCGGCGGGCAGGCAGGGCGGCGCCACGCTGGTCTTCACCCGCGACAGGCTGCGCCGGCTGGTGGGCGACCTCGACGCCGAGGCCATGCTCACCGGCGTCAACGTGGACGGCGAGCTGGCCAGCCTCGGCCTGCTGACCGGGCTCGGCGAACTGGCCAGGGGCGAGATCACCTGTGCGGAGTTCGCCCGCGCGTACGGGCATCGCGGCCCGCACGAGTTCGAGATCTCCATGCCGCGCCCCGGCGAGGACCCGGCCTGGATCGACGCGCAGCTCGCCGGGCTGCGCGACTCCAGCGTGGACACCGAGGCGCTGCTGGCCCGCCAGGAACGGGCCCGTGAGGAGGCGTGGGCCCGTTTCGCCCGGCGCTACCCGCGCAGGCTCGCCGGGACGCGGGCCAAGGTGCGGCGCTGGAACGCCGTCGTGCGTGACCGTGAGTCCGCCCGGTCGGAGGTCGTGCGCGCCTTCTGGGTCGTGCGCGCGTTCGCCGTCCGCGCCGGCGAGCTCACCGGACATGGCGATGCGATGTTCTTCCTGTCCCGGGAGGAGATCCTCGCCGTGCTCCACGGCGACGAGACCCCGCTGGAGCAGGTGCCGGTGCGGCGGGCGACCTATGAGCGCTACGCCGCGCTGCCGCCGTACCCCGCCCTGATCGTCGGCCGCTTCGACCCGATCCGCTGGGCCGCCGACCCGGACCGGCGCGGCGACCTCTACGACGCGCGCGGCGGCGGCGCCCCTATCAGTGACATCGTGACGGGCTTTCCCGGCGCGCCCGGCGTGGTCGAGGGCGTCGCCCGGGTGATCATCGGGCCGGAGGACGGCGACCGGCTCGGACCGGGCGAGATCCTGGTGACGACGCTCACGAACGTCGGCTGGACGCCGATGTTCCCGAGGGCGGCGGCCGTGGTGACGGACATGGGCGCACCCCTCTCCCACGCCTCCATCGTCGCCCGCGAACTCGGCATCCCCGCCGTCGTCGGCACCGGCAACGCCACCATGAGGCTGCGCGACGGCGACCGCGTCAGGGTGGACGGCGAACGCGGCACGGTCGAACTGCTCACCTGAGGCAAAGGCGGGGGCGGATCGGGTGAGGGCCCGATCCGCCCGATCCGCCGCTTTCGCCGTGGTCAGGAGGCGGTGGTGGTGACCTGGTCGGTGGCGGGCAGCGCGTTGGCCGCCACCACCTCGCGGTACCAGTGGGCGCTGTCCTTCCAGGTGCGGACCTGGGTGTCGTGGTCGACGCGGATGATGCCGAAGCGCTTGGCGTAGCCGTGCGCCCACTCGAAGTTGTCCATCAGGGACCACAGGAAGTAGCCCTGGACGTCCGCGCCGCCCTCGATGGCCTCGGTGACGGCCGTCAGGTGCCGGCGCAGGTAGTCCACGCGCTGCTCGTCGTGGATGTGGCCGTCGTCGGACACGACGTCGGGGAAGGCCGCGCCGTTCTCGGTGATCATCAGCGGCAGCTCGGGGTAGTCGCGGTGCAGGCGCAGCAGCAGCTCCGTCAGGCCGGTCTCGTCGATGTTCCAGCCCATCTCGGTGTACGGGCCGGGCTGGCGGACGAAGTCGACGTCGTCGCAGGCGATCCACGGTGAGGCGGCGCCGTTGGCGTGGCCGTCGGCCTGGTCGCGCTCGCTCGTGCCGTCCCACTGGCGGACCAGGACGGGGTTGTAGTAGTTGACGCCGAGCAGGTCCAGCGGCGCGGCGGCGGTCGCCTCGTCGCCGTCCTGGACGAAGGACCAGTCGGTGACGGAGGCGGTGTCCTCGATGAGGTCACGCGGGTAGGCGCCATCCAGCATCGGGCCGAGGAAGGCCCGGTTGGCCAGCGCGTCGGTGCGGCGCACGGCCTCGGCGTCCCGCTCGGACTCGCCCCGGATGTGGTGCAGGTTGAGGGTGACGGAGATCTTCGCGGCCGGGTCGATCACCTCGCGCAGCGCCCTGGCGGCCAGGCCGTGACCCAGGTTGAGGTGGTGCACCGCGGCCAGCGAGGCGGCGGCGTCGGTGCGGGCCGGGGCGTGCACGCCGGAGGCGTAGCCCAGGTAGGCCGAGCACCACGGCTCGTTGAGGGTGATCCAGGTGTGCACCCGGTCGCCGAGCGCCTCGCCCATGCGCCGGGCGTACTCGCCGAAACGCAGCGCGGTGTCACGGTTGGGCCAGCCGCCGGCGTCCTCCAGCTCCTGGGGCAGGTCCCAGTGGTAGAGGGTCGCCACCGGGGCGATGTCGCGGGCGCGCAGCCCGTCGACGAGCCGGTGGTAGAAGTCCAGGCCGGGCTGGTTGATCCGGTCACCGGCGCCCGGCAGCACCCGGGGCCAGGAGATGGAGAAGCGGTAGGCGCCGACGCCCAGGTCGGCGAGGATGTTCAGGTCCTCCTCAAGCCGGTGGTAGTGGTCGCAGGCCACGTCACCGGTGTCACCGTTGGCCACCAGGCCGGGGGTGTGGGAGAAGGTGTCCCAGATCGACGGTCCGCGACCGTCCTCGAAGGCGGCGCCTTCGACCTGGTAGGCGGCCGTGGCGGTGCCCCACAGGAAGTTCTCGGGGAAAGCGGGCATGGGGAGTCACTCCTATGATTTCAGGACGATCTCGATGTGATCAGTGTCGCCGTTCGCGGCGACTCGTACGCCGCCGGGGGTGGTCTCAAGGGTGCCGCCGGTGGCGCCGGCGGCTTCGGCGACGCCCGCCAGCAACAGGTTCCAGCGGGCGGGGACACCGTCGGCGCGGCGGGCGTGGACGCGGTCACCCACGCGGGAGACCTCGAACACCGCCGCCGCGTCACCGCTGGTGTCCGGTACGGTCACCGTCCGTCGATCGCCGTCGGCCAGGCGGTACGCCGTCAGGGTGACGTCGTCGGCGTAATCGTAGTCGGGCCGGTCGGAGCGGGCTCCGGTAGGCAGCACCGCGCCCGGCCGCACCAGCAGCGGCAGGCTGTCGAAGCCGTGCCGCTCGGTGTGCCAGCCGGGTCCGCTCACGGTGCTGCCAACGGTGCCGCCGTCCAGCAGCCGGGTCCAGACGCCGGCCGGGACGTAGTACGACACCTCGCCCTCGGCCGAGAGCACCGGCGCCACCAGCAGGTCGGACCCGAGCATGTACTGGGCGTCGAGGTACTCGCAGCCCCGGTCGCCGGGGAACTCGAGCTGCATGGCCCGCATCACCGGCAGGCCCTCCTGGCTCGCCCGCACCGCCGCGCCGTACAGGTAGGGCATCAGCCGGGCCTTGAGCCGGGTGAAGGAGCGCAGCACGTCGACCGACTCCTCGTCGAACAGCCACGGCACCCGGTAGGACTGGCTGCCGTGCAGCCGGCTGTGCGACGACAGCAGGCCGAAGGCGACCCAGCGCTTGAAGACCGCGGGATCCGGCCGTCCCTCGAAGCCGCCGATGTCGTGGCTCCAGAACCCGAAGCCGGCCATGCCGAGGGACAGCCCGCCGCGCAGGCTCTCCGCCATCGCCTCGAAGGTCGACTCGCAGTCGCCGCCCCAGTGCACCGGCAGCCGCTGCCCGCCGACGGTGGCGGAGCGGGCGAACAGCACGGCCTCGCCGGGCCCGCGGCGCTCGGTCAGCACCTCGTGCACGGTCTCGTTGTAGAGCAGGCTGTAGTAGTTGTGCATCCGCTCGGGGTCGGCGCCGTCGGCGTAGACCACGTCGGTCGGCACCCGCTCGCCGAAGTCGGTCTTGAACGAGTCCACGCCCATGTCCAGCAGCCCGCGCAGCTTGCCCGCGTACCACTCACGGGCGGCCGGCGAGGTGAAGTCCACCAGCGCCCGGCCCGCCTGCCAGTGGTCGTCCTGCCAGACGGTCCCGTCCGGGCGGCGCAGCAGGTGACCGGCCGCCATGCCCTCCTCGAACAGCGCGGACGCCTGCCCGATGTACGGGTTGATCCAGAGGCAGATCTTCAGCCCGCGATCCTTCAGCCGCTTGAGCATCCCCTCGGGGTCGGGGAACACCTCGGGGTCCCATTCGAAGTCACACCAGCGGAACTGGCGCATCCAGAAGCAGTCGAAGTGGAACACGCTCAGCGGCAGATCCCGCTCGGCCATGCCGTCGACGAACGAGGTCACGGTCGCCTCGTCGTAGTCGGTGGTGAAGGACGTGGACAGCCACAGCCCGAACGACCAGGCCGGAGGCAGGGCCGGGCGGCCGGTCAGCGCGGTGTAGCGGCGCAGGATGTCGGCCGGCGTCGGACCATGGATGATCAGGTACTCCAGGTCGTGCCCCTCGGCGCTGAACTGCACCCGCGACACCGTCTCCGAGCCCACCTCGAACGACACCCGGCCCGGATGGTTGACGAACACTCCGTAGCCCCGGTTGGTCAGGTAGAACGGGACGTTCTTGTACGCCATCTCGCTGCTGGTGCCGCCGTCGTCGTTCCAGATGTCGACCGCCTGGCCGTTGCGCACCAGCGCGCCGAACCGCTCGCCGAGGCCGTACACCAGCTCGCCCGCGCTGAGGTGGAGCTGTTCCATCATGAAGTGCCGGTCGTCGGGGTCCGTCATGACGCCCAGGCACTTCTCGCCGCTGCGCGTCAGCTCCCGCCCGCCGGCGCTGAAGGTCATGTCCCAGGGCGCGTCCCTGCGCACGCTGACCCGCAGGGAGCCGCTGGTCAGCGTGGCCGCCTCGGCGTCCAGGCCGACCTGGACCGCCGGGTGCTCGTCCCGCACCTCGAACGCGGGCGCGGCGGGCACCGACCCGGCGAGGTGCACCGCGCGGACCCGGATCACCTCGGGCATCGGCGAGGACAGGTCCACCCGCAGCACGGGCCCGTCGATGGTGTTGCCGCGACGGGTGATGGGCCTGGTCGGCGCCAGGATGCGCAGGGTGCCGGCGGTCGGCGGTCCGGCGGTCACGTCGAAGGCCGCGTTGGCGTACGCGCCCCGCGTGCCGGGACGCATCCGCCAGTAGCCGTCTTTGAACTTCATGGTGTCCGTTCTCTTGAGGAGTGCGGGTCAGCCCTTGACGCTGCCCGCGACCAGGTCGAGCCGCCAGAAGCGCTGTAGGAAGAGGAACAGCGCGATGATCGGGATGATCGACAGCAGCGAGCCGGTGATCACCAGGGTGTAGAGGGCGGGCTGCGAGGCGCCCCGGTTGAGCAGTGAGTACAGTCCCACGGTGAGCGGGAACAGGCTGTCGTCGGCGAGCATGATGTACGGCAGCAGGAAGTTGTTCCAGATGGCGATGAACTGCAGCAGGAACACGGTGACCAGGCCCGGCAGCATGACCGGCGCGGCCACCGACCACAACAGCCTGAACTCGCTCGCCCCGTCGATCCGCCCGGCCTCCAGGATGTCGTCCGGCACGGCCGCGTCGGCGTAGATCCGGCACAGGTAGATGCTGTACGGGCTGATGATGCTGGGCAGGATGACCGACCAGTAGGTGCCCACCAGACCCATCTCCGACAGCATCAGATACTGCGGGATGGCCAGCGTGATCTGCGGCACCAGCACGCCGGCCAGCAGCGCCCCGAAGATCAGCCGCTGCCCGGTGAAGCGGTACTTCGCCAGCGCGTACCCGGCCGCCGTGGAGACCACGACGGTCAGGAACGCGCCGCCGCCCGCGTAGATGAGGCTGTTGAGCATCCACAGCCAGAACCGGCCGTCGCCGTAGGCGTTGAGCGCGCTGAGGTTGCCGGTGAAGCCGCCGTTGAAGCTCGGCCACCCGGAGAAGGTGGTGAACAGCTCCTCGGAGCTCTTCGTGGCCGCGAACACCACCCACAGCAGCGGCAGGATGGCGTAGAGCCCGCCCAGCGCCAGCACGATCGTGGGCACGATCTTCGTGCGCGTGCCGCGGTCTCGCAGGACGCTCATCGCTCGCTCCTGTTGGTACGGATCCGGAAGACGCCGATCGCGCCGAGCGACAGCAGCACGGTGGCGACCGCCAGCAGGACCGAGGTGGCGGCGCCGAGATAGATGTCGTTCTCCACGAACGCCTGCTGGTAGACCCGCATCAGGGGCACCCAGTCCTGCGTGATGGTGTTGGTCATCGGCCGCAGCGTGGCCGGCTCGCTGAACACCTGCAGCATGCCGATCAGCGTGAAGACCGAGGTCATGATGAGGGCCGGGCGCAGCAGCGGGATCTTGATCTTGAGTGCGATCTGCCACTCGGCGGACCCGTCCAGCCGCGCCGCCTCGTACAACTCCTTGGGGATGGCCCGCAGGGTGGTGTAGAGCACCACCATGTTGAAGCCGACCGAGCCCCAGACCGCGATGTTGGCGATCGAGAAGAAGATCGACGCGTCACCGAAGAAGTCGGCGGCGGGCAGCCCGACCGCCTCCAGGGCGGCGCTGATCGGGCTGACCGCGGGCAGGTAGATGAACCCCCACAGCAGGCTCGCGATGACTCCCGGCACCGCGTACGGCAGGAAGATGGTGATCCGCGAGTAGCGCTTGCCGCCGACTCGCGGAGCGTCCAGCAGCAGGGCGAACAGCAGGGCCAGGCCCATGGTGGCGGGCACCATGATCAGGCCGTAGAAGAGCATGTTCCCCAGCGACTCCAGCAGCGCCGAGTCGCGGAACGCGTCGAGGTAGTTCTCCAGGCCGATGAACACCTCGGTACGGATGCCGAACCCGGCGCCGCGCACCCGCATGGCGTGCAGGCTGAGCCAGATCGCGTACCCGATCGGCACCAGGATGAAGACGACGAACAACGCCACGGCGGGCGCCGTCATCAGGTAGGGCGCCGACGCCGTCCCGCGCCGCCGGGGGGCGAGCTTGTTGACAGTCATGGTCATATCCGTTCTGCGAGCTGGAACGCTCCAAGGGGCGTCTCAGCCGCCGGAGACCTCGTAGCCCTGCTTCTTGAGGTCGGCCAGGCTCAGCTCCTGGACCTTGGTGGCGACGGCCGCGAAGTCGGACTTGTCCTTCACCGCGGTCGGCATCAGGTCCTCCAGGGCGCCGTAGGTGACGTTGGTGTTCGGGCCCCAGCTGCTGAAGCCGCGGGCGGTCTGCGCGATCGCGGCGGCGGACGCGTAGTAGTCGGTCTGGCTCGCCATGTAGTCGGGCGCGGCGCCCAGCCCGCCGGAGGTCTGGCCGGCCGTGGCCGAGGGGTAGAGGCCGATCTCGACGAGCACCTTCAGCGCCTCGGGGTCGGTGTTCATCCACTTGGCGAACTTGGCGGCCTGCGCCTGCTGCTTGGAGGAGGCGGCGACGGCGGTGGAGGAGCCGCCCCAGAAGCCGGTGAACCGCTCGTCCGCGCTCCACTGCGGCAGCGGGGCCATCTTCCACTTGCCCTTGCTGGACGGGGCGACGCCCGCCAGCACACCGGCTCCCCAGACCGCGCTCGGCCAGGCGATGATGGTGCCGTCGTTCATCTGGCTGTTCCACTGCGGCGTGTACATCGGGTCGCCGAGCAGCGTGCCGGAGTTGACCAGCTCGCCCCAGAAACTGAGCATCTTCTTGGTCGCCGGGTCGTCGACGGAGACCTTCCAGGCGCCGCCCTCGTTCGTCCACCAGTTGGCGCCGGCCTGCTGGGCGAAGCCGGACAGCCAGCCCGCGTCACCGGGGGAGAACGTGGTCAGGTAGCGCTTGTCGTCCTTCTTTCGCACGGTCTCGGCCAGCGCGCCGAACTCCTCCCAGGTGGCGGGCACCTTCAGGCCCATGTCCTCGAAGATGTCGGCGCGGTAGAAGAGCATCATCGGGCCGACGTCCTGCGGCACGCCGTAGGTGGCGCCGCCGAAGGAGGTCAGGTTCCAGGTGCCGGCCGGGAAGGCGGACTTCACGTCGCCGATCACGGGGGTGAGGTCCTGCAGGGCGTTGTTGGTGATGAGGGTCGGCAGCGACTGATACTCCACCTGGAGGATGTCGGGCGCGTTGCCCGCCTTGACCGCGGTGAGGAACTTGGCGATCAGCTCGTCGCTGGCGGCCTGGCCGCTGAGGGTGACCTTCTGCGTGGGGTTCTTGGAGTTCCACAGGTCGACGACCCGCTGGATGTTCTCCGCCCAGGCCCAGAAGGTGAGCGTCGCGGCGGCGTTCTCGTCGCCCCCGATGGGGGAGGCGGCGGGAGCGGCGGCGTCGTCCGAGCCGCCCGAGCCGCAGGCCGACAGGAACAGCATCGCCGCGGACGAGGCCAGGAAGGTTCTTCTGCTGTGCATGGGGGTCTTTCTCCTAGAGGGTGTCGAGCGGGCGCAGGACGGCGACCGCCCTGGGGGCCAGGGTGATCCGGCCCTCCGCCGTGGATCCGGTGAGCAGGTCTTCGGCGCGGTGCGGGATCGGCATCTCGGCGGCGTGGTCGCCGTGGTTGAGCAGGAACAGCGCGGGGCCGCGGCGGACCGCCTCGACGCCGGGCGGCACCTCGGGCAGGACTCCGGTGACGCCGGCGTCGGCCAGCGCCCGAGTGGTCAGCTCGGCCAGCGCGTCCTGCTCCGGCATCGTCGCGACGTACCACGCGACGCCCTGGCCGCTGCGGTGCCGCAGCACCGCCGGGTGCCCGGCCAGGTCGCCCTCGGTGAAGGCGGCCACCGGCTCGGCGCCGTCGGAGCGCACCAGCTCGGTCCAGGCGTGCGCGGCGAACCCGGTGCCGTCCGCCCAGCGGCAGGGCACCGGCCGGTCCTCCGGCGCGGGCCGCCACTCCTCGCCCGAGGCGCCCAGCACCTCGCGCAGCGGGGCGGGGAACCGGCCCGTGCGGACGTGCGCGCGGGGGTCCACGACCCCGGAGTAGGGGCCGACCACGAGCACGCCGCCGGCGCGCACGTACGCGGTCAGCGCCGCGGCGTCGGCGTCGCCGATCAGGTAGAGGTTCGCCACCACGACCAGCGCGTACGCGGACAGGTCGGCCGAGGGCGGCACCACGTCCACGGCCACCCCGCGCTCCCACAGCGGCCGGTAGTAGCTGAGCAGCTGGTCGGTGGCGGAGAGCCGGTCGCTCGGCTGGCCGCGCTCCTCCAGCGCCCACCAGCTCGCCCAGTCGTGCACCAGCGCCACCCGGGCGGCGACCCGCGTGCCCGCGACCGGGGCCAGCCGGCGCAGCTCGGCCCCGTGCGCGCGCACGTCGGCGTGCAGCCGGGTGTCGGGACCGGCGTGCGGCAGCATCGCGGCGTGGAACCGCTCCGAGCCGAACCGGGAGGCCCGCCACTGGAAGTAACAGAGCCCGTCCGCGCCACGGGCCACCGCCTGCAGCGACTCCAGGCGCATCTGCCCGGACGGCTTGGGCAGGTTGTGCGGGCGCCAGTTGACCCCCGTGGTCGCCTGCTCCATCAGCATCCACGGCCGTCCGCCGCCGAGGCCGCGCATCAGGTCGTGGACCAGCGCCGTGCGGACCGGGGCCAGCGGGTCGGCCGGATCGGGGTAGTGGTCGTTGGAGACCAGGTCCTCCTCCGGCGCCCACGACCAGTAGTCGACCGGCTTGAACAGGCCCATGAAGTTCGTCGTGACGGGCGTGTCCGGGGTGCGGGCGCGCAGCAGGTCGCGCTCGGCGCGGTAGTGCGCGAGCAGCGCGTCGGAGCTGAACCGCCGGAAGTCCAGCAGCTGCGTGGGATTGATCAGGTACGGCGCGCGGCGCGGCGTGATGACCTCGGCCCAGTCGCTGTAGCGCTGACTCCAGAAGGTCGTGCCCCAGGCCTCGTTGAGCCCGTCCAGATCGCCGTAGCGCTCCTGGAGCCAGGCCCGGAACGCCGCCGCCGAGTCGTCGCAGTGGCAGATCTGGCCGTACTCGTTGCCGACGTGCCACAGCGCCAGCGCCGGATGGCCGGCGTAGCGGTCGGCCAGGTCGGCCACCAGGGCCAGGGCCCGCTCCCGGTAGACCGGCGAGCTCGGGCAGAACTGGTTGCGGGCGCCGTACCAGAGCCGGTGTCCCGACTCGTCGACCGGCAGCGTCTCGGGCCAGCGGTGGCCCAGCCACGGCGGCGGTGAGGCGGTCGGGGTGGCCAGGTCGACCGCGATCCCGGCGTCGCCGAGCAGGTCGAGCACCCGGTCCAGCCAGCCGAAGTCCCGGGCGCCCGGCTCCGGCTCCAGCCGTGCCCAGCTGAACACGCCGACGGTGACCAGGTTGACCCCGGCCGCCCGCATCAGCTCGACGTCCTCGGTCCAGACGCTCTCCGGCCACTGCTCGGGGTTGTAGTCACCGCCGAAGAGCAGGCCGCGGCCGGCCGTGAGGGTGTGCATGCCCAGGCGTGGCGTCATCGTCGTCCCGCTGTTCTGTCGGCTGTCCGGTCGGCCGGCGGTGGGCCCGAACTGTCGCCGGGCACCAGCCGGCAGGCCACCAGGTGCCGCCGGGGCGGCCCGTCGCCGTCGCCGGTCAGCCGGTCGATGAGCATGCCGGCGCCGAGCCGGCCCAGCTCGGCGCTGGGCGGCTCCAGCGTGGTCAGCCTCGGGTGGAACATCTCGGCGACCCGGGCCGAGGAGAGCACCAGCATCAGGGTCAGGTCACGGGGGATCTGCCAGCCGTGCTCGGCCACCGCGGCGAGCACCCCGACGGCCGCGTGGTCGTTCATCACGGCCAGCGCGGTCACCTCGGGGTGCTCGGCGACCAGCCGTTCGAACGCCTGCCGCCCCTGCTCGGCCGAGTCGGCGCGGAAGTCGCCGACGTAGCCCAGGCCGGCCTCGCGGGCGGCCGCCTCGAACTCCTCGCCGGCGCGGATGGCCGGGCCGTACTGCGCGGAGTAGCCGTCGGTGGAGTGGTTGAAGAAGGCCATCGCGCGATGGCCGAGCCCGGTCAGGTGCGCGACCGCGTCGCCGGCCATCCGGGCGAAGTCGATGTCGGCGTGGTCGATCGGGCCCGGCTCGCGGGTCCGGCCTATCATGCTGAACGGGAAACCGGCCTCCGCCAGCCACCGCGTCCGCTCGTCGTCGAGCCGTACCTCCATCAGCAGCACGCCGTCGACCAGGCCCAGCCCGGTCAGGTGGCGCAGCTCCTCGATCGGGTCGGCGTTCTCCGGCGACAGCAGCAGGTGATAGCCCCGCTCGCTGGCGGCCTCGGCCGCGCCGGTGGCGAACTGCATCTCGGTCAGGCCGAATCCGCTGCGCGGCGCGGGGAACAGCAGCGCCAGGATCCGGGTCCGCTTGCTCACCAGGCCGCGCGCCAGCACGTTGGGGCGGTAGCCGAGCTCGGCGGCGGCCTGCTCGATGCGCTCCTTGGTCGCCGCCGCCACCGGGCGGGTGCCGTTCAGCGCCGCGGAGACCGTGCTGACCGCGACCTGTGCGCGTTCGGCCACGTCGCGTAATGAGGACATCCGGTTTCGGCCCCCTTCGGCCCATGAGAAGCTTGTCGAAACGTTTCGCAAAGCTAAGGGCCGATTTATACAGATGTCAATGGGGGGTTATGGGATGTCCCGAATGACGGGGGCTATGGCTCGACCAGGCCCGCCCGGATGGCGTAGCGGGTCAGCTCCAGGCGGTCCCGCATGCCGAGCTTGCTCAGCACGTTGGCGCGGTGCCGCTCGACGGTCTTGACGCTGATCACCAGCAGGTCGGCGATCTCTTTGGAGGAGTGTCCCTCGGCGATGAGCTTGACGATCTCCTCCTCACGCGGCGTCAGGATGCTGGCCGGCAGCCCTTCGCCCTGGTCGTCGCGCTGCAGGTGGTCGCGGATCAGCGCGGTGATCGCTCCCGGGTAGAGGAACGGCTCGCCGCGCATCGCCGCCCGGCACGCCTCCAGCAGGTCCCGGTCGGCCACCGATTTGAGCACGTAGCCGCTGGCCCCCGCCTTGAGCGACTCGAACAGGTACTGCTCGTTGTCGTACATCGACAGCATGAGCAGGCGGATCTCCGGCCGCCGCCGGGAGATCTCGCGCGCCGCCTGGATCCCCGTCATGCGCGGCATCGCGATGTCGAGGATGGCCAGGTCCACGCCTTCGTCGGCCAGCTCGACGGCTTCGGCGCCGTTGCCGGCCTCGGCCACCACCGTCAGGTCCGGCTCGGCGTCCAGGATCAGCCGTAGCCCGCGTCGTACCAGGGCGTGGTCGTCGGCGAGCAGGATGCGGGTCGGTTCCAAGCTGATCATTTCCCTTCGGCCCGGACCGGAACGGCCAGGCGCACCGCGGTCCCGCCGTCCGGCGGGTGTTCGATGGACAGGCGGGCGCCGATGAGCAGGGCGCGCTCGCGCATGCCCCGGATGCCGGCGCCTTCGTGGATCGGCCCGCCGCGCCCGTCGTCGACGATGGACAGCAGCACGCCGCCCGGCTGCCCGCACAGGGTCAGCTCCGCGCGGGAGGCGTGGGCGTGGCGGCCGATGTTGGTCAGCCCTTCCTGCGCGATGCGATAGAGCACCAGCTCGGCCTCGCCGCCCAGCGGAGGCAGCCCGGTGTCCAGGCGGCGGACCACCTGCACGCCGCTCATCGAGGAGACCTCGGCCGCCAGCGCGTTCAGCGCGCTGATCAGGCCCAGATCCTCCAGCACGCCGGGCCGCAGCCGCCGGGCGACCTGCCGGACCTCGTCCAGGCTGGAGCGAACCGTCTCCTGGATGGCGTGCAGCTCCTCGCGCAGCTCCTCCGGCGCCCGGTCGGCGGCCCGCTTCAGCCCGAGCAGCACCACGGTGAGGCTCTGGCCGATCTCGTCGTGCAGCTCGCGGGCGATGCGCTGCCGCTCGCCCTCCTGGGCGGCCAGGGCGTGCGCGCTGGCCGTCGTCCGCTCGGCCTCCAGCCGGTCGAGCATCGCGTTGAACGCGCCGATCACGTCCGTCAGGTCACCGTTGCCCTTGTCGGTGAGCCGGTCGCTGGGCCGCAGCACGTCCACCCGCCGCATGAGCGCGGTGAGCGCCTCCAGCGGGGCCAGGCTCCTGCGCAGCAGCAGCGTGTTGGCGGCCAGCATCAGCGCCAGCCCGATCGTCAGCACCGGGATCTCGGTGAGGAGCACCGGCGAGGACACCGTCGCGGGCGAGAGCGCCAGGACGAGCGTCCCGATGGTGAACACCAGGCCGTTGATCACGATGACCCGCCTGAACAGGGCCTGCACCGGTGTTCGCTGCCGCTGGTCCGTCATGCCTCCACCCTGCCCCCGCGCGAGGACCGGAGTCCATCCGGTGTGGCCACCATCCGCGCCGTACGCCTGCGGGCTCACCCGTGCGGACCTACATGGTGCGCGAGGGGAGAGATGGGTGTCAGACCCGATGGTGCCATGTGTCCCAATTGTCAAGAATTGAGGGACCTGACGCTTTTCAAGTGAAGGACTTGCCATGACAGCACTTTTGATATCGACGCGGCATGTCACATGCGCCCCTCGTGCCCGGGTCCGGACGGGACCGCCAGGGCGCGACCGATGACCGGTGTCCTCGCCCTGACCGTCTTCGTGGTGGCGTTCTTCTTCATCGCCACCGAGAAGGTGAACAAGGTCAAGGTGGTGCTCGTCGCCGCCGGCGTGATGGCGGTGTTCGGGCTGATCCCCGGCGCGGAGGTGTTCTTCTCCGAGCACGAGGGGATCGACTGGAACGTCATCTTCCTGCTGTTCGGCATGATGATCATCGTCGGGATCATCAAACAGACGGGGGTCTTCGACTATCTGGCCATCTGGGCCGCCAAGAAATCGCAGGGCCGGCCGTACCGGCTGATGGTGATGCTGATGGCCATCACCGCCATCGCCTCGCCCTTCCTGGACAACGTCACCACGATCATGCTGGTCGCGCCCGTCACCATCATGGTCTGCGCCCGGCTCGCGATCCCCGCCGCGCCGTACCTCATCGCCGAGGTCCTCGCCTCCAACATCGGCGGCGCGGCCACCCTCATCGGGGACCCGCCCAACATCATCATCGGCAGCCGCGCGGGGCTGACGTTCAATGACTTCCTGGTCCACATGGCGCCGATCGTCGTGGTGGTGTTCGCGGTCTTCGTGCTGATGACACGGGTGATGTTCCGCCGCTCGTTCCATTACAACCCGGACCGGGTCGCCGAGGTGATGGCGCTGCAGGAGCGGCGTGCCATCACCGACCCCAAGCTGCTGCTCCGCTGCATGATCGTGCTCGCCCTGGTCGTCGCCGGGTTCGGCCTGCACGCCGTCGTGCACGTGGAGCCGTCGATGGTGGCCCTGCTAGGCGCGGGCCTGATGATGCTGGTGGCCCGCCCGGACGTCAACGAGACGCTGCGTGAGGTCGAGTGGCCGACGCTGGTGTTCTTCATGGGCCTGTTCGTGATGGTGGCGGGGCTGGTGCACACCGGCGTCATCGCCACCGTCGGGACCTGGGCGGTCGGCGCGGTGGGCGACAACTTCTTCGGCGCGGCGACCGCGCTGCTGTTCGGCTCCGCCGTGCTCGGCGCGTTCTTCGACAACATCCCCTATGTCGCCACCATGACCCCCATCGTCGAAGGACTGGTCGCGCAGGCCCCGGACGCCGGCACCGGGCAGGCGCTGTGGTGGGCCTTCGCCCTGGGAGCCGACTTCGGCGGCAACGGCACCGCCGTCGCGGCCAGCGCCAACGTGGTGGCCATCGGCATCGCCGCCCGCTCTGGGCAGCCCATCTCGTTCTGGCAGTTCACCAAGTACGGGCTGCTGGTCACGGCCGTCAGCTCGGTCATGGCCTGGGGCTATGTGTGGCTGCGGTACTTCGCGTGAGCTTCCCGGGAGCTTCCGGGAGCTTCCTGGAGCTTCCCGGGGCTTCGCGTGAGCAAGGGGAGGGGTGGTGACGATGACGTTGCCGCAGCTGTACGTGGTCCTGCTCGCGGGAGGGCTGGTGCTGCTGGCGAGCATCGCCGCCGCCCGCACCGCGAGCAGGCTGGGCCTGCCCAGCCTGCTGCTGTTCCTCGCCGTCGGCGTGCTGATCGGCGAGGACGTGCTGGGCCTGGACTTCGACGACGCCCAGCTCGCCCAGACCCTCGGCACCTGCGCGCTGGCCCTCATCCTGATCGAGGGCGGGCTCAGCACCCGCTGGACCGACCTGCGGAAACTGCTGGCCCCCTCGGCGCTGCTGGCCACCGCCGGGGTCGCGGTCAGCGTCCTGGTCACCGCCGCCGGCGCGCACCTGCTGCTCGGCATGGACTGGCAGCTCGCCCTGCTCCTGGGGGCGATCGTGTCCTCCACCGACGCGGCCGCGGTCTTCGCCGTCCTGCGAGCGTTGCCGCTGCCCCGGAAGCTGGCCGGGATGGTGGAGGCCGAGTCCGGGTTCAACGACGCGCCCACCGTCATCCTGGTGCTGGTCTTCAGCAGCGTCGGCGGCGTGCCCGACCTCGCCACGATCGGCGGGCAGGTGCTCTACCAGATCGTCGTCGGCGCGGCCGTCGGCCTGCTGGTGGGCTGGGCGGGGGTGGCCGCGCTGCGCTATGTTGCGCTGCCCGCCAGCGGTCTGTATCCGCTGGCCACGCTCGGCCTGGGCGTCATCGCGTTCGCCGCGGCCGGGGCCGCGAACGCCTCCGGATTCATGGCCGCCTACCTGTCCGCGATCGTCCTCGGCAACGCGGTGCTGCCGCACCGCGCGGCCACCAGGTCCTTCGCCGAGGGCGCCGGCTGGCTCGCGCAGATCGGCCTGTTCGTCATGCTGGGGCTGCTCGTCGACCCCAGCGAGCTGCCCGGCGCGCTGCTGCCCGCCCTCCTCGTCGGCGCGGTCCTGCTGCTCCTGGCCCGCCCCGCCTCGGTGCTCGCCTGCCTGATCCCGTTCCGCGTCCCCTGGCGGCACCAGGCGTTCATCTCCTGGGCGGGGCTGCGCGGCGCGGTGCCGATCGTGCTGGCGACCTTCCCGATCGTGGCGGGCGTGCCCGGCAGCGGCCACCTGCTGAACATCGTGTTCGTGCTGGTCGTCGTCTTCACCCTGATCCAGGGACCGGCCCTGCCGCCGCTCGCCCGCGCGCTCGGCGTGATCCAGCCCGACCAGGCCCGGGAGGTGGACATCGAGTCCGCGCCGCTGGACGTGCTGGACGCCGAGCTGCTCACCCTGACCGTCCCGGCCGGCTCACGCCTGCACGGGGTGGAGGTGGCCGAGCTGCGGCTGCCCGCGCCCGCCGTGATCAGCCTGGTCATCCGGGACCGGGCCACGTTCGTGCCCGCGCCGGAGACCGGGCTGCGGGAGGGGGACACGCTGCTGATCGTGGCCACCGGCGCCACCCGCGAGGCGGCCGAGCGCCGCCTGCGGGCCGTGGGGCGGCAGGGCCGCCTGGCACGCTGGTACGGCGAGCAGGGCGGTCCCGACCCCGCCCGCCTATCCGGTCGCGCCGAGCCCGTCGGCGGCCTGCGGACCCCGGCCCAGCAGCAGCGCGCCCAGCCACAGCAGCGCCATCCCGACCGCCACCAGGATCGAGCCCCGGCCGTCGGTGAGCGTCGCCCCCGCCAGGAGAACTACGCCGGACACCGCCACGGCGGCGCTCACCGGGGTGACCCGGCGCAGCACGGCTAGGGTGACGGCCAGCACCGGCAGCGCGGCGAAGAACAACTGCGCGCCCGCCCCGTAGACCACCGGCGCCACCCCGGGATAGGCCTGCACCTGGTCGAACAGCGCCCGCATGGCCGCGCCGTCGGCCGCGGTGAACCCGGCGACCAGGTCGATGACCAGCTGGGCGACGTTGGCCGCCACGCTGACCAGCGCCACCCCGGACGCGATCTCCACCAGCGCCCGCCGCCCGCCGGTCACCGGGGCGGCCATCCGCCGCAGCGCCAGCGTCATCACGCCGAAGAACAGGAAGCCGGTCAGCCAGACCGCGTGCGCGGCCGTCCACCACGGGCCGGGCACCAGGTCACCGTCGATGGGCAGCATGAGGATCCACCCGCCCAGGAACGCGGCTGGCCCGGCGGTGAAGGAGAGGCGCGCCAGGCGGCTTTCGTAGTTCATACGGCCACCCTGCCCGTTCCCCCGGCCGGGCCGTATCAGTGATCGCCCCTGAGCTTTCCCCGATCCTCGCTCAGGGGTATGGACGCGTCAGAGCTCGGCGCCGGCGGCCCTGGGCAGCAGGCCCAGACTGGTGGAGAGCTCGCGCGCCGTCCCGGCGATCACCCGGCCCATCTCGTGCGCGTGGGTCAGGTCCGCCAGGCGGGTGACCGACACACTGATCGCGCCCGCGATCAGCCCCCGGTGATCCCAGACGGGCGCCGACACCGCCGCCGGGCTGTCGTCCAGCTCGACGTCGCTGACCACGTACCCGAAGGAGCGCGCATGGCCGAGATCGGCCATCCACTGCTCCTCGTCGCTGACGGCGGAGTCCAGCCCGGCGGGCAGCGGCGCCCGCAGCAGCCGGCGCACCTGCTCCGGCTCCCAGTCCGCGAGCAGCGACCGGCCCGCCGCCGCCATGATCACCGGCACCGAGACGCCCTCCCAGATGCGGTGGTACGCGCGCGAGGAAGGGATCGACACCAGCGTCAGCACCTGGTCGCCGCGGAGCACGCACAGGTGGGCGTCCTCGTTGAAGGTGGTGGCCAGCCGCCGCAGGATCGGCGCGGACACCTGGACGAGCCTGGCCTGCTGCGTCCGTGCCGCCAGTGCGAACAGCCGCCAGCCCAGGCGGTAGCGCCGGGTCAGCGGATCGCGCTCCACCATGCCCTCGGTCTCCAGTGCGCGCAGGGCCCTGGACACCTGGCTCTTCTCCCGGCCCAGCCGCTGCGCGATCCAGCTCACGCCGAACCCGTCGGTATCCAGATCATCGCCGTGACCTGCGAGTACGTCGAGGATCTCCAGGTCCCGGCGGAGCCCGGCGGAGGACACCGCAAGCTTCTCGTCCATCCACATCCGTTCATAACAAGTGCGTTGCGCTAAGTGCAACAAATTTTGCAATGACCGCAACAAGTCATACGTTTACAAGCCCATGCAAGCGTAAGCGAAGGCGGTAACTCTATGACTTTCAGCGAGTACGTGGTCTCCCGCTGGGACACCCTCTCGCTGGCCGCCGTCGAACATGCCCTCGTGGTCGCGATCGCGATCGCCATCGCCACGGCCGTCGGCGTGGGGGTGGGACTCCTCACCTACGAGAGGCCGAAGGCGCGGGGCGCCTCCCTGACAGTGTCCGCCGGAATCCTCACGATCCCCTCCCTGGCCCTGCTCACCCTGCTCATCCCGATCACCGGGCTCGGCTGGGGCTCCACGCTGATAGCGCTCACCGTGTACGCGTTCCTGCCGATCATCAGGAACACCGTCACCGGCCTGAGCGGCGTGGACGTCGCCACCGTGGAGGCCGGACGCGGGATGGGCATGGGCACCGTCCGCCTGCTGCTGCGGCTGAGGTTGCCGCTGGCCTGGCCGCTGATCCTGGCGGGTGTGCGCATCTCCGCGCAGATGCTGATCGGCATCGCGGCGATCGCCGCCTACGTCGACGGGCCCGGCCTCGGCAGCCAGATCTTCGAGGGGCTCTCCCGGCTCGGCTCCGTCAACTCTCTCAACGCCACGCTCGCGGGCACGCTCGGCATCGTGATCATCGCGGTGCTGTTCGACGCGTTCTTCTCAGCCGTCCGCCATCTGACCACGCCCAGGGGGCTTCGTGTTCGACCGTGATCCCGAAGGCGTCCGCATCGAGTTGCGGGCGCTGACCAAGCACTACCCGGGGCAGGCCGCTCCAGCGGTCGACAACGTCAACCTCGTCATCCCCGCCGGTGAGCTCGTCGTCTTCGTCGGCCCGTCGGGCTGCGGCAAGACCACCACGATGAAGATGATCAACCGCCTGGTGGAGCCCACGTCGGGCGAGATCCGCATCGGCGGCGAGGACATCCTCAGCCTGCACCCCGACGAGCTGCGCAGGCACATCGGCTACGCCATCCAGCAGGTCGGCCTGTTCCCGCACCAGACCGTGGGACAGAACATCGCCCTGGTCCCCAAGCTGCTCGGCTGGCCGGCCCCCCGGATCGCCGAGCGGGTGGAAGAGCTGCTCGCGCTGGTGCACCTGGACCCGGCGACGTTCCGGGACCGCTACCCGCGCCAGCTCTCCGGCGGTCAGCAGCAGCGGGTGGGCGTCGCCAGAGCTCTCGCCGCCGACCCGCCGGTGATGCTGATGGACGAGCCGTTCGGCGCCACCGACCCCATCACCCGCGAGCACCTGCAGAACGAGTTCGTCAAGCTGCAGAAGCAGCTGCGCAAGACCATCATCTTCGTCACGCACGACTTCGAGGAGGCCATCAAGCTCGGCGACCGCATCGCCGTGCTGAAGGACCGCTCGCATATCGCGCAGTACGACACGCCCGCCAACATCCTGGCCGACCCGGCCGACGACTACGTGGCCGGCTTCATCGGCCAGGACGCCACGCTCAAGCGGCTCGCGCTGCTCCGGGTGGAGGACGTACCCCAGGAAACGGCGCAGGAGACGGCGCAGGAGACGGCCCAGGAGACGGCCCAGGAGACGGCGCGGTCAGGTGGCGCGCTGCCGCGGATCGCGGCGGACGCCAGCCTGCGCGAGGCGCTGGACCTGATGGTCGCGCACGGCACCGACCGGTGCCGCACGCCGTCCGGCGTGCTCACCTACGCCACGCTCTGCGCGGCAGTGGGATCTCATACGTCCGCCGTCCGGGAGGAAGTGGTCGCCGGTGACCGCTGAAACCCTCACTGTCGGCAAGGCCCGAAACCCCGTCCGCGCCTCGGGCCTGCGCCACCTGCTCACCCCCGCCGCCATCCTCATCGCGCTGGCCGCCCTGTACACCTGGGTCGGCACCCTGGAGCTCGACTCCATCGAACAGCGCAGCCTCAACCGGTCGGTGATCATCGCCAAGACCGTCGAGCACCTCCAGATGACGGTCGTGGCGACCACCCTCGTCGTGATCATCGCGATCCCGCTCGGCATCGTCGCCTCGCGCTCCAAGAACCGGCTCGTCACCCCGCTCATCCTCACCGCGGGCAACCTGGGCCAGGCCGTGCCCTGCATCGGGCTGCTCGTGCTGGCCACGTTCGTGCTGGGTGTGGGATTCCAGACCGCCCTGGTGGGCCTGGTCGCCTACGCGGTGCTGCCGGTGCTGCGCAACACCATGGTCGGGCTGCAGCAGATCGACCCCGCGCTCATCGAGGCCGCCCGCGGCATGGGCATGACCAAGGGGCAGATCCTGCGCCGGGTCGAGCTCAAGCTCGCCGTGCCCGCCATCCTCGCCGGCCTGCGCACCGCCCTGGTGCTGACCGTCGGCGTCGCCACCCTCGGCGCCTTCGTGGCCGCCGGCGGGCTGGGCGAGCTGATCATCAACGGGCTCAAACTCAACCGCCTGCCCGTGACCATCGTCGGCGGCGTGCTGACCGCGTGCATCGCCTTCTTCATCGACTGGCTGGGCGGGCTCGCCGAGAGCTTGCTCAAGCCCCGCGGCATGTGACCGTTTTTCCGGCAATCCCCCAGCAAGAGGTGTTTTCGCATGCAAGGCCGTCCCCTCCACCGTACGCTCGCGCTGCTCGCCGCGGCCGCGTTGACCATGACCGTGAGCGCCTGCGGTGGGTCTGACACCGTCGCCACCGCCAGCGCGGGCGGCGAGCTCGACGGCGCGTCGTTCGTCGTCGGCTCCAAGGACTTCACCGAGAACATCATGCTCGGCCAGATCGCGGTCCACCTGCTGAAGGCGCACGGCGCCGAGGTGGAGGACAAGACCAACCTGGGCGGCACGGTGACCAACCGCAAGGCCCTGCTCGGCGGCGAGATCGACCTCTACTGGGAGTACTCCGGCACCGGGTGGATCGAGCACCTGAAGAACACCGAGCCGATCGCCGACCCGGCCGAGCAGTTCAAGGCCACCTCGGAGGCCGACACGAAGCAGAACAAGATCCACTGGATCGGCCCGACCCCGCTGAACAACACCTACGCCCTGGCGATCCGCTCGGAGAAGGCCACGGAGCTCGGCGTCAAGACCGTCTCGGACGTGGCGAAGCTCGCCGAGACCAAGCCGGAGGAGGTCTCGATCTGCATCGAGACCGAGTTCTCCACCCGTGACGACGGGCTGCCCGGCCTCACCAAGGCCTACGACTTCAAAATCCCCAAGGACCGGATCGCGCTGCTGGACACCGGCGTCGTCTACACCGAGACGGACAAGGGCCAGACCTGCAACTTCGGCGAGGTGTTCACCACCGACGGGCGCATCGCCGCGCTCGGGCTGACGGTGCTGGAGGACGACAAGAAGTTCTTCCCCGTCTACAACGCCGCCGTGACCGTGCGGGACGAGATCTTCCAGAAGCACCCCGAGCTGGCGGAGGTCTTCAACCCGGTGATCGCCAAGCTGGACGACGCCACCATGCAGAAGCTCAACGCCAAGGTCGACGTCGAGGGCATGGAGCCGGCCAAGGTCTCGGCCGACTGGCTCAAGGAGGCCGGCTTCCTGGGCGCCTGACCCAGGCACCGGCCCCCGCCTGACCGCAGGCGGGGGCCTTTCTGGGCGCTGACCTAGGCGGGCGCGGGCCGCCGCGACGTCTCGCCGGACGCGTACGGGACCGTGGGCCGAAACTTTCGGCACCCGCGACCGGGCTACCGGAATTGTCCGTAGTGCTCCGGCCTTCACTTCAAGTCGGGGGTGAAGCGGACCGTCCCGCGTAGCGGGGCAGAAGCAGTCGATTCGCCGTCAGGCGAATCGTTGACGAGTGTGGACAGGGCAACCTTGGGCGGGAAGTTCACCAGGAGGTGGACGTGGGTTGTCCTCGCCGTTGAACTCGTGTAGCTCGACCTCGAAGTCCGTGCACACGTCTCGCGTGATTTCTTCCATGCGTCGTAGATGCGTCGTAGGTGGGTGCCGGTGAATACCTTGTGCCGGAATTTGTCACGAAAACCAAATGGGTGTGCAGGACGAAAGCACAGTGCCTTCCGCGGTCCGGATGTCATCAGTATTCGGCCATAAACCAAATGTAGCCGAGGTAAGATTTCGCCTCATGCGGCTTCGTTACAACTACCGGGTGTATCCGGACGCTGGGCAGCGCAATGCGCTGGCTCGGGCGTTCGGGTGCGCTCGTGTGGTGTTCAACGATGCTTTGCGCGCCCGGCAAGACGCCTATCGAGCCGGGCAGCCGTTCCTCCCCGACGCGGTGCTGTCCGCGAGGGTCACTGAGGCGAAGAAGACCCCCGAGCGGGCGTGGCTGGGCGAGGTATCGGCGGTGGTGCTCCAGCAGTCCCTCGCGGACCTTTCGACCGCGTACCGCAACTTCTTCACCTCCGTGTCCGGCAAACGGCCCGGCCCGAAGCTGGGGCCGCCCCGGTTCAAGTCCCGCAAAGACCACCGCCAAACGATCCGGTTCACCAAGAACGCCCGGTTCAAGGTCACCGACCGGGGTCTGGTCCTGCCGAAAATCGGAGAGGTCGAAGTCCGCTGGTCGCGCGCCATGCCGTCCGATCCAGGCTCGGTCACGATCATCAAGGATGCGGCCGGGCGTTATTTCGCGTCGTTCGTCGTGGGGAGCATCGACATCCCGCTTCCACAGACCGAGGACGAGAGCAGCATCGATGTGGGGTTGACCGCGTATGCGGTCCTGCCCGACGGCACGAAAATCGACAATCCGCGCTGGTTGCGCCGTCGGGAGCGCAAACTGGGGAAACTCCAGCGCGAGCACGCGAAGAAGGAGAAGGGGTCCGCGAACCGGGCCAAGGCCCGACTCAAGGTCGCCCGCCAGCACGCCAAGGTCGCTGACGCCCGCCGAGACTTCCACCATCAGCTGTCCACCGCGTTGATCCGCGACAACCAAGCGATCTACGTGGAGGACCTGTCGGTGGGAGCCCTCGCCAAGGGCATGCTGGCCAAGAGCGTCAACGACGCCGGATGGGGTGCTTTCCTCGCGATGCTGGAATACAAGGCCCAGCGGTCCGGGCGGACGGTCATGAAGATCGACCGCTGGTTTCCGTCCTCCCAGCTGTGCCCGTGCTGCGGCTGGAAGGTCGGGAAGCTCCCCCTGGGCGTCCGCGAATGGGACTGCCGGTCCTGCGGTGAGCACCACGACCGCGACGTCGCGGCAGCGCTCAACATCCTCGCCGAGGGCATCCGCCTGCGGCAGACGCACCAGGTGGCCGCCGGGCTGGCGGACACCCCAAACGACTGCGGAGAGAGCACAAGACCAGCACGGGCACCGTCTCGTGGGGCAGCCCTCGAAACCCTCACCGCGCAAGCGGCATAGGACAGAACCAGTAACCTCCCGCAGCGATGCGGGAGAATCCCCGTCATTCATGGCGGGGAGAAGGTCAACATGCAGTACGCGCCCGCGCGACGTGGAGAGGACCCAGGATGCCCCGTGCGGCGAGACGGACGGTCACGCTGCACGACGTGGCCGCGGCGGCCGGGGTCTCGGTGGCGACCGCCTCCCGCGTCCTGGGCGGCAGCTCACGGACGGTGGCGCCGGAGTACGAGCAGCGCGTCCTCGCCGCGGCGGCCGCCCTGCGCTACACCGCGGACGCCTCGGCCAGGGCGATGCGGCGCGCCGGCGACGCCATCACCCTCGTCGCCGACGACCTGACCACTCCCGCCATGGGGATCGTGGTGGCGGAGATGGAGCGGCGGGCGCGGATGTCCGGCGTCTTCGTCACCGTCTGCTCGACGCAGGCCGCCCCCGACCGGCAGCTCGACGCCGTCCGCCTGCTGCGCTCGCTGCGCCCGCGCGCGCTCGTGCTCGCCTCCAGCAGGTTCGGGGCCGGCGAGCTCGACGCCCGCCTGCTCGGCGAGCTGCACGCCTACGAGCGCGACGGCGGGCGGGTGGTGATCGTGGGCGTGACCCACGGCTCGTTCGACTCGATCGCCTTCGACAACCACGGCGCGGGCCGTGTGGCGGGGGAGCACCTCGCCCGGACCGGGCACCGGCGGGTGACGATCCTGGCCGGGCCGGCCGAGCGGGTCAACTTCTCCGGCCGGGTCGCCGGCATGGTCGAGGGGCTGCGCGCCGGTGGCGTCCAGCCCCGGCACATCAAGGTCGCGCACGGCGAGGCGAGCCGCCAGGGCGGCTTCGACGCCGTGCGCGAGCTGCCCGCCGGACGCTGCGACGCGGTGCTCGCGGTCAGTGACGTCATCGCGATCGGCGCCCTGTCGGGCCTGCGCGCGGCCGGGGTCGCCGTCCCCGGCGACGTGTCCGTGACCGGCATCGACGACATCCAGCTCGCCGCCGACGTGACGCCCCGGCTGACCACCGTGGGCCTTCCCCTGGCCCACGTGGGCGCCGAGTCCATCCGCCTGGCGCTGCGCGAGAAGTCCGCTCCCGAGCACCTCACCGTACGGGGCCTCCTGGTCGTCAGGGAGAGCACCAGAGCTGCGGGATCGGCGGGATCGGCGGGTGGCGCCGAGGCCGTCTGAGCGCCTTGACGGTGGCGTGACGCGGCGGGCACACTGCGGAATACGTTTTCCCGGCGTTTGAAGGATCTTATGTCTCAACCCCGCTACCGGGCCGCGATCGTCGGCACCGGTGGGATCGCCACCGCACACGCACAGGCCCTGGCCCGCTCCGGCGGACGGGCCGACCTCGTCGCCGCGGTCGACGTGGACCCCGACCGAGCCCGGACCTTCGCCGCCACGTGGAACGTGCCGCGCGCCTACGCGAGCCTGACCGAGCTGCTCCGCGAGGAGGAGGTGGACCTGGTCCACCTGTGCACCCCGCCCCTGCTGCACGCGCCGCAGGCGCTGGAGTGCCTGGCGGCCGGCGTCACCGTGCTGATGGAGAAGCCGCCGACGCTCTCCCTCGCCGAGCTCGACACCCTGATCGAGGCCGAACGCCGCTCCACCGGCCACGTCGCCACCGTCTTCCAGCACCGGTTCGGCGCCGGCGCCGCCCGGCTGCGCGGGCTGCTGGCCTCCGGCGAGCTCGGCCGCCCGCTGCTGGCCACCTGCCTCACCCAGTGGTACCGCGACGAGGCCTACTTCGCCGTCCCCTGGCGCGGCACTTGGGAGTCCGAGGGCGGCGGGCCCACCATGGGCCACGGCATCCACCAGTTCGACCTGCTCTTCTCCGTGCTCGGCCCGTGGCGGGAGGTCAGCGCGATGGCCGCCCGCCAGGCCCGCGACACCGAGACCGAGGACGTGTCGATGGCGCTGGTGACCTTCGACGGCGGCGCGATGGCCACGGTGGTGAACTCGGTGGTGTCGCCGAGGGAGACGTCCGTGCTCCGCTTCGACTTCGAGCGCGCCACCGTCGAGGTCGAGCACCTGTACGGCTACACCGACGACGACTGGACCATCACCCCGGCTCCGGGGCACGAGAAGGTGGCCGAGCTCTGGCAGCCCGACCCCGACGCCGTGCGGAGCAACCACGACGGCCAGTTCGCCGCGGTCCTGGACGCGCTCGACCGGGGCGAGGCGCCCCCCGTCACGCTGGAGGAGGCGAGGCGGACGATGGAGTTCGTCGCCGCCGTCTACGCCTCTTCCTTCACCGGGCGGCGCGTCCGCAGCGGCGAACTCGGCCCCGGCAGCCCCTTCGCCGAGCGCATGGACGGGTCGGGCGCCCCCTGGAAGACCCCTTCGAGCGAAGCGAGCCAGTGATGACCCCCACCCTGCAGGCCGGCCACGCGCTCGGCCGTTCGGTCACCGTCTCCGCGGGTGACGTCGAGCTCTTCACCTACACCTACCGGCCCGACACCCCCGTGCTGGAGTCGCCGAAGCCCTACCTGCACCCGCTCCGCACCCTGACCGGCGACGTGGTCTCGCTGTTCCGGCCGCACGACCACGTCTGGCACAAGGGCATCGCCTGGTCGCTGCCGCATGTGGGCGAGCACAACTTCTGGGGCGGGCCCACGTATGTCCAGGGGAATTACGTACAGCTCGAGAACAACGGCAGCGCCGTCCACCGCGACATGACCGAGCTGGCGGCCACCGGCGACCGGGTGCGGATCGCGCATCGCCTGGACTGGATCTCCCAGGCGGGCCGGCCCGTCATCGAGGAGCGGCGGGCGCTGACGGCCACCGTGGTGGACGCGACGACCTGGGCGCTGGTGTTCGAGACGGCCATGACGAACGTGTCCGGGGCCACGCTCGACTTCGGCTCCCCGACGACCAAGGGGCGCGAGAACGCCGGCTACGGCGGCCTGTTCTGGCGCGGCCCGCGATCGTTCACCGGCGGTATCATCCAGTCGCCGACCGGTGCGGGCGGCGACGAGCTGCGGGGGGTGCGGGCGGAGTGGTTCGGCTTCCGGGGCCGTCACGACGGGAGCGGCGCCTGGTCGACGATCGTCATGGTCGACGACACCGCCAACCCGCAGCATCCGCCGCAGTGGTTCGCCCGCAGCGAGATGTTCGCCTGCCTCAGCCCGGCGCCGTTCTTCAGCGAGGAGGTCCCGCTGGCGGACGGGGAGACGATGAGCTTCCGGTACGCGGTCGTCGTGGCCGACGGTGACCGGGGCGAGGACGGCTCGGCGCTCCTGGCCGACCAGGGCCGCGCCGCCCTGGCCGCCCTCGCCACCGGGAGGGACCGAGCATGACCCCACCCCCTCCGGGCGGCTCGCTCGCGTCCTACGGTGAGACTCCCGCGTTTCCCGGAGGCACGTCCGTCAGCAGGCTGGCGGTCTACTCGGGAGCCTGCGCCGACGGCCTGGAGGGCGGCACGCCGCACCTGCACACGGCCTCCACCGAGGCGTACGTCGTCATCGCCGGTCGTGGCGCCCTGCAGACGCTCGACATGAGCGGCTTCCGGGAGACCGAGCTGAGCAGCGGCTCGACCGTGTGGTTCACGCCCGGCACCATCCATCGGGCGATCAACGGGGGCGGCCTGGAAGTGGTCGTCGTCATGCAGAACGCCGGCCTGCCCGAGGCCGGCGACGCGGTCATGACCTTCCCGCCGGAGATCGTCGGCGACCCGGCCCGCTACCGGGAGGCCGCCACCCTCCCGTCCGGCGACCCCGCCACGGTGGAGGCGGCGGTCCGGCGGCGGCGCGAACTCGCCGTCGCGGGTTTCCTGCGGCTCGCCGACGCCGCCCGCGACGGCGACCTCGCCCCGCTGCGCAGCCTGTACGCGAGCGCGGTCGCGCTGGTCCGGCCCTCGGTCGCACGCTGGCGCGAGATCTGGGAGGCCACGGTCGCCCGGGAGACCCGAGAGACGGTGTCGATCCTCGACGCGCTCGAACGCGGCGACGGCGACCACCTCCTGCGCTCCTCGCTCCTCGAAGCCCCACCCGAGCCCCGATGGGGGATGTGCGGCCACCTCCAGGCGCACGACGTCGCCCACCCCCTGGTGCACGCTCCGGAAACCGGGCAACGACAGGCCGGGCAATGACAGGCCGGGCAATGACAGGCCGGATGGTGACAGGCCGGGCGATGACACACCGCGTGATGACACGCCGGGTGCGGCGCCATGGATGAGGCCCCGCCGGCGTCGGCCGCCGGCGTCCGGGCGTCGGTGACGCTGCACGACGTGGCACGTGAGGCCGGTGTCTCCATCGCCACCGCCTCGCGGGCGCTCAACGGCAGCGCCCGCAACGTCCGCACGGAGAACGCCTCCCGGGTGCGCGCGGCGGCGGCCAAGCTCAACTATCGGCCGCACCCGTCGGCGCAGGCCGTCGCGAGGGGTTCGACGCCGACCGTGGCGCTGGTGGTGGGCGACGTGGCCGACCCCTACTTCTCGGCCATCGCGGCCGGGGTCACCCAGGCGGCCGAGGCGGCCGGGCTCGTCGTCACCATGGCGGTCGCGGGCCGCTCCCCGCAGCGCGAGCTCGAACTCGAACTCGTCAGGACGCTACGGGGACAGCGTCCGCGCGTCATCGTGGTCGCGGGCACTCGCGTCGACAATGTCGACAATGTCGACAATGTCGGCGGTGCTGGCGGTGCTGGCGGTACGGACACGCGTGGCGCGCTCGCCGGTGAGCTGGAGGAGTACCAGGCGGCCGGGGGCCGGGTCGTCATGGTCAGCCAGCGGGACCTGCCGTTCGACACCGTCACCATCGACAACACCGGCGGCGCCCACCGGCTCGCCCTAGCCCTGGCCGGCGCGGGCTACCGGCGCTTCGCGATCTTCCGGGCGCCTGACTCCGTCCGCACGTCCCGCGACCGGGTCGCGGGCTTCACGGCGGGGCTGCGCGCCTCGGGGCTCACCCTCGACGACCGGTTCGTGTTCGAGACCGAGTTCACGCGCGGCGGCGGCTACGACGCGGCCCGGAAGCTCGCCGATCGGGGCGCCGGTGAGGTGGAGGTCGTCTTCGCGGTCAACGACGTGATGGCCATCGGCGCCATGACGGCCTTCCGCGACGCCGGTCTCGTCCCCGGCGAGGACATCGCGGTCGCCGGTTTCGACGACATCGACTCGGCGATCGACGTCACCCCGGCGCTCACCTCCGTCGCCGTACCCCTGAGGGAGGCGGGGCGGGCCGCCATGCGGCTCGCGCTGGGCGGTGGTCCGGGCCCGGACACCGTACAGATCCCCACCGGCGTCGTCCTGCGGGAGAGCACTCCCATCCGGCGCTGATCCTCTTCCTCCGCCCGAGCGTACAGAGTGGATCTTGCCGGGCGTGGCCTGTGGCATGGTGGCGGGACGACGAGATGAGGAAGAGGACGATATGCGGAAATATGTGATCATGGGAGTGCAAGGGAGCGGCAAGGGCACCCAGAGCACGTTGCTGGCCGACGACCTCGACCTGGTCCACATCAGCGTCGGCAACATCTTCCGCTGGCACGTCAAGAACCACACCAAGCTCGGCGCCCAGGTCCGCCGCCTGGTCGCCGCCGGTGAGCTGGTGGGGGACGACCTGGTGGAGGACGTGGTCAGGGAGCGGCTCCAGCAGCATGACTGGAACTACGGCTTCCTGATCGACGGCTTCCCCCGTAACCGGCGCCAGGCGGAGTTCTTCCTGGAGAGCTATGACATCGACGGGGTGATCCTGCTCGACCTGCCCGACGACGAGGTGCGGCGGCGCGTCCTGGCCCGGCGGCTGTGCTCGCGGTGCGGCATGGACTACAACCTCATCGCCCACCGCCCCGAGGCCGAGGGCAGGTGCGACGTCTGCGGCGGCGAGCTCGTCACCCGCGCGGACGACACCCCGGACGCACTGGCCAGGCGGCTGCGCGACTACCACGACAAGATCGACCCGGTGGTGGAGCTGTTCCGCCGCAAGGAGTACGTGATGACGATCGACGCCCGAGCCGACAAGATCGCGGTCCAGCAGGAGATCCGCGCCCGGTTCGACCTGCCGCCCTACGCGCCGGACGACGGGCGTGACTGACGAGCCGTAGATCTCAGGGAGCGGTCTCGTGGCCGGGCAGGCCGGGCGTGCGCCGCTTCTGCTTCAGCTCCGCCTCGTACAGGTGCGGGCGCCCGCCCGCCAGACGCTCGCGCGCGTCCGCCTCCAGGGCCTGGAACGTCGCGTAGTACAGCGCGTCGTACTCCTCGCACACCTGGAACGTCCACCGCCCCTGGATGACGTTCAGCCCGATCAGGTCCCGCTCGATCCGATCGGCGATCTCCTGGTGCCCGGCCCTGCGCAGCAGCTCGACGGCCTTGTCCAGGCCGGCGTCCGCGCTGCCGGTGAGCTGGTGCCAGGAGTAGAGGTGGCCGCGCGCCCGGTGGGTCCGTTCCAGCGCCTCGCTGAGCGCGCCCAGCGCCTCGACGGTCTCGTCGCTCACCCCCTCGGGGCGGCGGTGGTCGGGATCGGGCTCGTCGGTCACACGTTCGGCTGCCATGGTCAGACGGCTACCCACGAACGCGCTCATCGTCACCACCACCTGCGGTCAGGTGCCGTACACCTCCTGGATTCCCGTGTAGGAGAGCCTGTCCAGAGTTCCGCACGATGAAGGATTCCTATGCGCCGCACCCTGCTTCTGACCACCGCACTGCTGGCCGCCGTGGCCCTGCCGGCCGTCCCGGCCCAGGCTGTCCCGGCCCAGGCCGACGCCCAGGCCGGCCGGGCCCGGGCGGGGGCGCCCGACGGCACGCTCACGCTCCGATCCGCGAGCGTCAAGGCGAGCGACCCGATCGAGCTGTCCTACTCCACGCCGCGCCCGGACCCCACGAACTGGATCGGCCTCTACACCGACCCCGGCAACGGCCCGGTCGCGGAGAAGTACGTCGGCCCCTCGCTCACGTGGGTCTACATCCCCGCCGCGACCGGCACCGCCACGCTGCCCACCGACGGGCTCGAACCCGGCGACTACGTCGCCTACGCGCTGGCCGAGGACGGCTATGCGTGGCTGGCCCAGCCGGTCAAGATGAAGGTCGTGAGCAGCGAACCCGTCCACTTCATGACCGACCGCTTCACCCTGCGCAACGCCCGCGCGAAGACGCCGTACACCGCGCGTGTCACGGGCACGGTCCGTGGCCAGGCGACCTTCCGCAAGGTGAGCGGCCCCGCCTGGCTGCGGGTGAGCGCCGACGGCGGGGTCACCGGCACGCCGCCGGCCGCCGCCTCGGCGAAGACGGCCACGTTCGAGGTGGAGGCGCGCGACGCGGCCGGTGCGCGGGACACCGCCACGGTCGCCGTCCGCGTCCGGCCGCCCGGCGGGCCGCTGGTGCCCGAGCTGCGGGCCATGAGCTGGAACCTGTGGCACGGCGGCAGCCAGGTCAGGGGAGGCAGGGAGAAGCAGCTGAAGTTCCTCCTCGATAGCGACGTGGACGTGGTCGGACTGCAGGAGACGTCCTCCACCTCCGCCAGGGAGCTGGCCGAGGCCCTCGGCTGGGACCACTATCAGGCGGGCTCCGACCTGGGCATCATCAGCCGCTACCCGATCGTCTCGCGGGGGCCGCTGCCCGCCGAGTCCGGAATGCCGGCCGTCAGCGCCAGGATCGCGCTCGACGAGCGGCATGAGGTGGCCCTCTGGAACGTCCATCTCGGCTACACCCCGTACGGCCCGTACGACGCCTGTTTCGGCAGGTGGAGCGTCGAGCGGCTGATGGAGAGGGAGGCCGAGTCGAAGCGCACCGGCCAGATCCGGCAGATCATGTCGGCCATGTCCGGCGACCTGGCCGACGCGCGCCGTACCCCTGTGTTGTTGCTGGGCGACTTCAACGCGCCCTCGCACCTGGACTGGACGCCCGCGACCCAGCGCTGCGGCTACGAGTCGGTGGCCTGGCCCACCTCGGTCCTGCCCGAGCGGGCGGGCATGCGCGACTCCTACCGGGAGGCCCATCCGGACCCGGTCGCGGCTCCCGGCATCACCTGGTCGCCGATCTACACGACCTTCACCGGCGGGTACGGCCACGACGGCCACACCGGCGAGCCCGAGCCGCTGGACCGCATCGACTTCGTGCACTACAAGGGCGACCTCAGGGTGAAGGCGTCGGAGGCGGTGGTCGAGGGCGCCCCGACGCCCATCCCGAACCATCAGGACAACGCCTGGACCTCCGACCACGCCGCCGTCCTGACCACGTTCACAGCTCCCTGAGAACGTCGGGCCTGTTGGTGATGATGCCGTCCACCCCGGAGGCGATCATCCGGCGCATGGTCGCCGCGTCGTCCACGGTCCAGGTGAGGACCGCCATGTCCAGGTCGTGCACGCTCTCGACGTAGTCGCGGGTGACGTCGCCGTGCGGCGGGTTGATCTGGTCGGCGAACTCCGCCAGCGCGGGGAGTTCGCCGGCCGAGGGCGTCCCGAGCAGGCCGATGGGCGCCTCGGGCATCGTCTTGGCGAACCGGCGCATCGAGCCCCAGTCGAACGACTGCACGGCGAGCCCGCCGGACCACGAGCGGCGCAGCTCACGGGCGACTCTGGCCTCGATGCCCGGGTAGAGCCGCGGGGACTTGATCTCCAGCAGGAGGCCGAGCCCGCTGCCGCGCATCGCCTGCAGCGCCTCCTGCAGCGTGGGCACCGGCTCGGCATCGTCGCCGAACCACGAGCCGGCGTCCAGCTTCCGGATCTCCGCCAGGGTGAAGTCGGCCACCCGCCACGGCGCCCTGCCGGGGAAGACCCGCTCCACGTCGGTGGTGCGGGCCAGGGTGGTGTCGTGCATGAGCACGAGCCGGTGGTCGCTGGTCTCCTGGACGTCGAGCTCGAACATGTCCGCGCCCTGCCGCGCGGCCAGCCTGAACGCCGCGACGGTGTTCTCCGGCGCGTACGCCGACGCGCCGCGATGCGCCACGTTGATGGTGGAGGGGGCGGCGGTGGCCGGGTCGGCGGTGCCGGGTGAGGCGAGCGCCACCACAGCCGCCAGCACGGTCATGAAGATCAAGCCTGCTCGTCGGATCATGGGTCTCCTCGTACTCGGGAGTGGCCGATGATCCGAACATGACCTGCGGGTATGACCAAATGTTGAGAGGAGTGTGGACGCCCGATGAGCTTCCGGAGTCCCTTGTACGTTCCGGCTAGGCGGCCGGCAGCGCCGGGGTGACCACGTACCTGGTGGTGGACCAGGCCACGAACAGCAGGGGAGCGGTGGCCAGCAGGACGCCGAGCACCGGCTTGACCAGGATGACGGCGACGGCCAGGCCGAGCACGGCCACGGTGGGGGCGCTCAGGTACCAGCGCCGCGCCACCAGATAGAGGCACGGCAGGACCAGCCCGCGTGGCCGCACGTCACGCGGCGTCTCGGCGATCACCACGAGCAGCGCCACGGTCAGTGCCACGACCAGCACGGTCGCGGTGACGAAGAACGGCACCAGCACCGGCCCCCACGACGTCCGCGCGACCACGACGGCGTCCAGCACCAGCACGCACACCAGCACCGTCGCGGCCGCCCAGACGGCCAGCGCCCGGCCCGCGGCCTGACGGTAGCCGCCCCAGAAGGCGCGGAGCACGGCCGTCGACCCCTCGTTCAGCGCGGCGAAGCACCGGAACGCCCCGGCCAGCGCCGGCGCGCACAGCGCGGACAGCACGGCGAAGAACGGCCACGACACCAGCGGATCCCGCACGATAGCCAGCGCGACCAACAGCGGCGCGCACGCGACGGCGAGGAACAGGTTCGTCATCAGGCCGACGTACACGGTGTTGAACACCCGCTCGTACGTCGTCTGCTGGGCCGGTCGCAGCAGGCCGCGCACCGCGCTCACCCCTTGAGCCCGCTCGTCGCGATGCCCTGGATGAAGTAGCGCTGCCCGAACAGGAAGATGACCAGGATCGGCAGCACCGACAGCACCGCCCCGGTCATGATCATGGCGTATTCCACGCTGTACATGCCGACGAACGAGCGCAGGCCGAGCTGGATCGTCCACAGATCGTTGCTCGTCAGGTAGATGAACGGCCCCATGTAGTCGTTCCAGGTGTTCACGAACGTCAGCAGGGCCAGGCTCGCCAGCGCCGGCTTCGACAGCGGCAGCATGATCCGCCACCAGATGCCGTACTCACTGAGCCCGTCGATGCGCGCGGCCTCGCACAGCTCGTCGGGGATCGACATGTAGTACTGCCGCATGAGGAAGACGCCGAACGCGCCGAACGCCTGCAGCAGGATGATCGACAGGTGCGTGTTCGTCAGGCCGGCCTGGTGCATGATGATGTACTGCGGCACCATGTACGCCTGCCACGGCACCGCGATGGTGGCGATGTAGAGCAGGAAGAGCAGGTCCCGGCCGGGGAAGCGCACCTTGGCGAAGCCGTAGGCGGCGAAGCTGCCGGTGAGCAACTGCAGGAATGTGATCACGACCGACAGGTAGACCGAGTTGCCCAGGTAGGTCGCCAGCGGGATCTGCGTCCAGATGTCGACGAAGTTCGACCAGCGCAACTCCTCCGGAATCCACTGGATGGGGACGGAGAAGACCTGGTTGTTGCGCTTCAGCGACGACGACACCATCCACGCGAACGGCAGCAGCACCACCGCCGCCGCCACGAGCAGGGCGGCGTACGCCAGCACCATGCGGACCAGTCGCCGCCCCCGCCGCGACGGGGCGGCGGGCGCCGACCGGCGCTCCGTGGCCGGGGGAGCCTCGTGCAGCGCGGTCATGTGGCACTCCTCCGCTCGTTGATACGGAACTGGGCGACGGTCACGGCGAGCACGATCACGAACAGCACCAGGGCGATGGCCGAGGAGTAGCCGAACTGCCCCTCCCTGATGCCCTCCCGGTAGATGAGCAGCGACAGGACCAGCGTGCTACGGCCGGGGCCGCCGTCGGTCATGACCTGGATCAGGTCCAGGATCTTGAAGCTCTGAATCGTCAGCAGGACCAGCACGAAGAACGTCGTCGGCCGCAGGCACGGCAGCGTGATGCTCCAGAAGCGCTGCCAGGCGCCGGCCCCGTCGACCTTGGCCGCCTCGTAGTACTCCCGGGGGATCGTCTGCAACCCGGCCAGGAAGAGCACCATGTAGTAGCCCATGTCCCGCCACACGCTGGTCACGATCACCGTCGGCATCACCCAGTCGGTGCTCGCCACCCACCGGGGCGGCTCCGCCACGCCCAGCGCCGTGAGCAACTGGTTGACGGGCCCCGCCGACGGGTTGAACAGCATGTTGAACACCACGGCGACCGCGACGAGCGAGGTGATGTACGGGAAGAAGGCGGCGGTGCGGAAGAACCCCACGCCGCGCAGCTTCCTGTTGAGCACCAGCGCCAGGCAGAGCGCGGCGACCAGCGTCAGCGGGATGTGGCCGGCCGCGTAGTACAGGGTGTTGAAGAGCGCGACCCGGAAGTTCTCGTCGGAGAACATCTTCTGGAAGTTCTCCAGGCCCACCCACTCCGGCGTGCTGTAGGAGTCCCACTCCATGAACGCCAGGGCGAACGCCGCGCTCATCGGAATGAGCGTGAACAGGGCGAAGCCGATGAAGTTCGGCAGGATGAAGCTCCACCCGATCAGGGTGTTGCGCCAAGCGCGGGGCCGGCGGGGGGCGCTGGGCGACGGTTTGTCCGTCGGCGCCTGTTGCGTCATTACATGGGCCATGGTGGTCCTTCGTGACTTCCTATGCTGCGCTCAGGAGAGGGGGCGGGCGCCTGCTGGGCGCCCGCCGCCCTTCACTTAGCTGAGAACGTCGCTCTTGACGCGGTCGTTCATCGACTTGATGCCTTCGGCGGGCGTCTTGTCGCCGACCATGATGAGCTGGTGCTCCTCGTTGAGGATCGTGTCGATGTCGGACGCCTTCTCGCTGACGGGCATCTCCAGCACGACCTTGTCCGGCGTGAACGCCTTCTTTGACAACTCGTCGGTCGGCATGCCCTTGAGCTTGAAGTAGGCCTCGGTGATCTCCGGCGTCTGCAGCGCCGGCACCACGCCCACCTTGGTGATGGCCTCGGCCCCGGCCTTGCTCGCGGCGAACTCCACGAACTTCTTCGCCATGTCGGCGTGCTCGGCGTTCTTGTTCACGGCGAAGGCGGTCGGCGAGCCGAACGTCGTCACCCCGGTGCCGCCCGGACGCTGCGGCATCGGCGCCAGGGCCCAGTCGACCTTCGTCTCGCCCTTCTCCTTGGCCTCGAGAATGCCGGAGATGTACCAGGTGCCCATGGGCAGCATGGCCGTCGCCTCGGTCTCGAACATGGTGCGGTAGTCGGCCTGCTGGGCGGTCGCGGTGCCGTAGTCCAGCGTGTTGCCGGCCTTCTGCAGCGCGAGCGCCGTGTTGTACTGCTCGGTGAAGAAGGTGTAGTCGCCGCCGAGCTGGTCGCCGCCGGTCTGGGCCGCCGAGATCGCCTGGACCACCGACCGCCACGTGTGCTGGTAGGTGCCATAGACCTTCTTGGCGCCGTCGCCCTGGGTGAGCTGCTGCGCGTACTTGGCGTACTCGTCCCAGGTGATGCCGTCGGTGAACTTCACGCCGGCTTTCTCGGTGAGGCCCTTGTTGTAGTACAGCAGCCAGAAGTCCTGGCGGTACGGCATCGCGAAGTAAGCGTTGTTGACGTTGAACGCGTCCAGGCCGGCCAGCTTGGAGGTGTCGTTCTTCTTCACGATGTCGGTGATGTCGGTCAACTGTCCCCGGCTGGAGTAGCGGGAGTAGTCGATGACGTTCTTCATGGTGATGACGTCGGTCTTGTCGCCACCGGCCAGCATCGTGGTGACCTTGTCCGGGTAGTCGTCGGCGAGGATGTCGACGGGTTCCACCTTGACGCCCGGGTTCGCCGCCTCGAAGGCGTCGAACAGGGCCTTGAACTCAGGGGTTTTGGCGAGGTTCCACACCGTGACAGAGAGGGTGACGTCGCCGCCCTCGCTCTGGGCGGCTGGGTCGCTCGCGCCACAAGCGGTTACGGCGAGGGCTAGTGCGGCCGCGGCCGCCGCGCACTTCACAAGCTGACGTCGCACTCCGCGACCTCCTGGCGTGTTCGAAGCGATCATTGATCCGGTCTCCTTTCATGAGCCGGTCTCAGAGCTCAGGCGCTCACCACGAACTCGTCCCGGGTGATGGCCGCACGAGGCGGCCTGCCGGACAGGTAGCGTTCGAGCTCATCGAGCGCACTCTCGCTCATGCGCCGGGTCTCAGCCCCGAGAGACCCGGCGATGTGGGGGGTGATCATGACGTTGGGCAGGTCGTAGAGTAGCGAACTTGCGGGCAAAGGCTCAGGTTCTGTGACATCCAGGATCGCGTCCAGCCGGCCCGAGGCGCACTCGTTCTCCAGCGCGGTCGTGTCCAGGACCGCGCCGCGCGCGGTGTTGATGACGGTCGCGCCGTCCCTGAGCAGGGCGAGCTCCGCTGCCCCGATGAGGTTGCGGGTGGCGGGCAGCGCGGGGACGTGCAGGGTGAGCACGTCGCAGCGGCGCAGCAGTTCGGGCAGCGGCACCAGGCTGCCGCCCGCCGCGCTCACCTCTGCCGGATCGGCGTACGGGTCGGCCACCAGGATCGTCAGGTCCAGGCTGCGCAGGCGTTCGACGACCCGGCGTCCCGTCCGGGAGAAGCCGACGACGCCGATCGTCCGCCCGCGGTTGGACAGCTCCCCGCGTGCGGTGGCGTAGGAGGACCAGTCGTCGCGATGCAGGCGCGCGTCCTGGGCGAGGAAGGGGGCCTTCTTGCCGGCGAAGATGACCGCCGCGAGGGTGAACTCGGCGACCGGGATCGCGTTCTCGTCCGCGGCGGTGGTCACCAGGATGCCCCGGCGCCACACCTCGTCGGTGACGAACGAGCGGACCGTGCCGGCGCAGTGAAAGATCGCCTTGAGCTTCGGCGCGTCGGCGAGCCGCTCGGCCGTCAGCTGGGGGCAGCCCCACGAGGTCACCAGCACCTCCACCTCACGCAGCCGGCGCCGCACGTCCGGATCGTCCAGATCGGTGATGGGGAACGGCTCCGCGAGCTGGGTCAGCGCACGCAACCGGCTGAGCTGCGGCTCAGGGAACTGCACGCTGAAGTGCGCGGGGTCCATGAGCAGCAGTGCCTGTGGTCGGCGTACGTCTCTCACACGGGTCCTTTCGGCGGGGAAGCGCTTTCCAGTGTCGCCGATCATGTCCGATCGTTTCAATCACGTCAATACTTTCTCAATCAATAACGATCAGTTCATCCGATCGTTATTGATCAGTTGACGTGCTGCTCTCTGTCCTGCGGAAGATCGAGGATGACGACGCGACAGGACGAAGTTGTGATGCTGTCACCGGCCCTCCGGGGCGTCAAGGGCGGTGCGCGGAGCCGATCGGAGTGAGCGTTTCTGATCAAAAACGAGCACAGTTGTCTTGACGCCTTGCGGTCCCGATGCCAGCATCACGTCCCGTCACTCGGCGGGCGGCCGAGCGACGAACCAGCGCGTCGCGACCGGCGACGCCCCACCGCACAGGAGGACCCATGCGCACGCTGCGAGAGTTCGACGACCGGCGGCTCTCGCCGTACACCGGATGGACCAGGGACCACTGGGCGGCACTCGCCGACCACCTGCTGCTGTCCGCGCGGCGCCACGCCTCCGACGGCCACGCGCGCATCACCTTCCCCGGCCCGGCCGGGGGTTACGGCACCGACGTGGACGGGCTCGAAGGCTTCGCGCGCACCTTCCTGGCGGCCGGGTTCAGGGTGGCGGGGGAGGACGGGCGCGACCCCCACGGGCTGCTGGAATGGTACGCGAAGGGCCTGGCCGCGGGCACGGACCCGCACTCGCCGGAGCGCTGGGTACGCCTCGACGAGCACGGCCAGCCCAAGGTCGAGGCCGCCTCCCTCGCCCTGGTGCTCCACCTGACCAGGCCCTGGCTGTGGGACCGGCTCGACCCGCGCGTGCAGGAACAGGTGGTCGACTACCTGACGCCAGCGATCGGGTCTGATTACCCGCCGATCAACTGGATCTGGTTCCAGATCGTGGTCGAGCAGTTCCTCCTGTCCGTCGGGGGCGCGGGCCGGCGTGCGGACATGCGCCGGGACATCGACGACGGGCTGGCGTTCACGGACGGGTTCGCGCGGGAGAACGGCTGGTACGCCGACGGCGCCGAACGGGCCTACGACCACTACTCGGGCTGGGCGTTGCAGTTCTACCCGGTCATGTGGACGGAGATGGCGGCCGGCGACCCGGCGGCCGACGCGCGCCGGGCCGTCTACCTGGAGCGGCTGGAGCGCTACCTGCAGGACGCGGTCCACCTCGTCGGCGCCGACGGATCGCCCCTCATCCAGGGGCGCAGCCTCACCTACCGGTTCGCCGCCGCCACCCCGTTCTGGACGGGCGCCCGCGCGGGCCTGACCACCCCCGCCCCGGGCCTGCTGCGCCGCGCCGCCTCCGGCATCGCCCGCCACTTCGTCGAGCACGGCGCCCCCGACGACGACGGCGTCCTCACCCTCGGCTGGCACCACCCCTGGCGGCCCATCGCCCAGACCTACTCCGGCCCCGGCTCCCCCTACTGGGCGGCCAAGGGGATGTTCGGCCTGTCGCTGCCCGCCGACCACCCGGTGTGGACCGCCGTCGAGGAGCCCCTCCCCGCCGAGGTCGGCGACTTCCGGCTCGCCATCCCGGCCCCCGGCTGGCTGGTCAGCGGCACCCGCGCCGACGGCGTCGTCCGCGTGCTCAATCACGGCACCGACCACTCACATCCGGGTACGAACCTGACCGACTCGCCGCTGTACGCGCGCCTCGGCTACTCGACCGCCACCTCGCCGGCCCTCGCGGGCGAGCACGCCGCCGAGCCCCTGGACCAGTCGGTCGCCATCCTCGACGAACACGGCCTGCCCAGCCACCGCACCGGCTTCGACACCCTCCTCGTCGACCACCTCCCCACCGGAACCCTCCTCGGCGCCTCCCGCTGGCAGGCTCACTGGGTCACCCCCGACCCCACCAGCCGCGACCACGGCTCCGGCCGCTCCGGCGCGGTCCGCCTCGGCCCCCACCTCACCGTCCTGTCCGCCGTACGCGGCCCCTGGGAGGTACGCCTCGTCCGCCTCACCGCAGCAGGCGACGTGACCGGCCCCCTGCGCATAGGCGGCTGGCCCCTTCCCGCCCAGACCCTTTCTACTGATGGCCCCTCGCTACCCGCCCAGACCCCCTCCTCCGGCGGAGCCTCGAACGGCACCCTTCACTCACACGTCCTCCCCGGCCCCGGCCTGGACCTGTCCGCAGTGACCGCCGCCGAGGACTCCTCACCGCTCGCCCCCTGGACCCTGATCCCCTGGTGCGCCACGAGCACGCCCGCCCACCCGGACACGTGGTACGAGGCCACCGTCTTCCTCGGCGGTCAGCCGCCGGAGAAGCCGCCGACGATCTCCTGGAACGGCCCGACGGCCCACCTCACCTGGCCGGACACCACCACCGACACCGTGGACACGTCCACCCTCGGCTGACCATCACTCGAATGGGCCCGTACACGTGTCTCCTTGTGACCCGCGTTTCTCCTTGTGACCCGCGTTCGGGACTTCAGGCATGCGGGCCGACCTCACTCAGCTCGAAAGCTGGCTCACCCGCGCGCCGCCACCATCCAGACCATCGATAACCTCTTCAGCGAACCGGGCTGACGAAGGATTCTGGAGTTAGCCGAGGAAGCCCTTCTTCGCGCCTGCCATGAGCATGTCCCAAGCATCCCGATCTATCCGGCCATGAATTCTTGATCCCGTTGAGCCCTGTTTCCGAAGGGCTCAACGGGTCTCGTCCTTGAAGAAGTCGAACTCGCCGGCGCGTACTCCGGCGACGAACGCCTCCTACTCAGATCTCGTATAGACGATCACCGGCCCTGCGGGATCCGTGCTGTGCCGTACGGCGACGCGATCGGTTCCGTCGTCAAGAGGCCTCGCCTCCACGCAATTGCCGCTGACGTCGGCGCTGAAGCTGCTGATGTGCCAGGAGATCACGGGGGTCGACATGAGGGGCGCGGCTCCATCCCTGCACCGTCAGCCCTGTTCGTTGAATAGGTCTTCGAGGGTTTGGGCGGTGGTGGCGCGGGTGAGCCAGCGTTCGAGTTGGTCGAGATCGGTGCAGGCGGTGATCCGGTCGCGGGTGTCGTCGGGGATGGTGAAACCGCGGGCGCCCAGCACGAGCAGCACCGATTTCACGGCCTCTTCCGCCTTGCCCCTCGCCTCGCCGTCTTCGAGGCCGCGGCCGTAGTGCTCGCGCGCGAAGGGCGTGAAGACAGGCCAGTCGGTGGACTTCATGATCTCCTCCATGAGGTAACGGATCTCGGGCCCGGACATGTCGTAAGCGTATTCATAGTACTTCGAAGCGTGACCAGGGGGAGTGTCGGCCAGCGCTGTTGCCAGCGCTTCGATGACCTTGCGGTCGCGGCCGTGCAGCATGATCGACATGGCCGACAGTTCAAGGTGGGCGGCGGCCTCATGCGGGTCGGTGATCGGAGGAATGTCGTCCGGTCCCACCACCCGAGCGTGCAGGCGGTAGCCGGTCAGCCCGGAATCGATGGGCCGCGCGTAGTGGGTGGCCGCCCCACGGTCGGTACAGATGACGAGGACCGTGACGTCGCAGCCCAGCAGCAGCCACGCGGCGGCGGCATACCGGGCGAGTTGCCGGGGATCCTTGGATTTGTCGTTCTGGATCTCGACGATGATCACGTGTGCGGGCGCCTGTGGCGGTCCCAGGACGATGACGAGGTCGGCCTCGATGTCGTCGGAGGGGCGGGTGTTGAAAGTGTTCGACTCCACCCGGACCAGGGAGGTGGCGGGGAGGTTCACCTCCATGAGGTCCTGCAGGATTTCCACCGCCAGTTGGGGCCGGTCGTGGAACAGCCGGACAAGAGTGTCGTGTGCGATAGACGGCATGTCGCTCATTGTCTCATGGCAACTACACATAGTGACGAAGAATGATGTTGCCTCTCTTTTCCGGAGAGGGTCTGGACCTGCTCCCTGATGAGCCGTTGACTCCCTACGACGAGGAGGAGCGGACGATCAGGCGGGGTTCGATGACGATCCGGTGGGCGGGGCGTTGGGGGTCCGGGTCCGACAGGCGGGCCGTGAGCATGGCGAAGGCCGCTCGGCCGATGGCCGACTTGGGTGGGCGGACGGCCGTCAGCGGCGGGTCGCACAGCTCGGCCACCTCGTCGTCGTACGTCACCACGGTGAGGTCGCCCGGCATCCGGATGCCGCGTTCCTGGCAGCGTTCGACCAGGCTGATCGCCTCCGGGTCCGAGTGCACCAGCAGCGCGGTCGCTCCTGAGGACAGGGACTTGTCGAGCACCTCGTCGAGCTGCTTGGGCCAGTCGGGGTGCCGCTGGTCGACGGTGGCGATGTCGAGCGCACCGTCCAACCGCAGGCCGAGCTCCTCGCACGCCTGCCGCCAGCCGCGCCGTACATGCGGAGCCGTAGGACTCTGCAGGGTCGTGACCACGCCGACGTGCCGGTGGCCGAGTGCGGCGAGGTGCCGCACGGCCATCGTGGCGCCGAGCGCGTGGTCGCTGACCACCGACTCCATCGCCTCCTGGTAGGGGCCGACGGTGGCGGTGCGCTCGATGAGCACCACCGGCACGTCGGTGTGCTGGAGCCAGCGGACCAGCGCCTCCCCGTCGCTGCCGGTGGTCGTCGGCGCGACCAGCAGCCCGTCCACCCCCAGGGACTCGACCAGCCAGGAGAGCTGGCGGCGCTCGTCGGCGGCCTGGTAGGTGGCCCCGCGCAGCACGATCCGGGCGCCGGACGCCGCCGCGGCCTCTCGGACGCCGCGGATCACGTCGGGCCAGTAGTAGTCGAGCGACGGCACGACGACCCCGATCGTGAGCTGCCCCCTACCGGCAGCGACCGGATGAGGCGCCGCCTGCGGGGGCGGCGTCCCCTCGGGGTCCTTGACGGCGAGCGTGTCGGCGAGCGCGCCGCCATGAAGTACGGCTCCGCCGCGCACCCGGCGGATGATCCCCTGTGAGGCGAGCAGCGCGATGTCGCGCCGTACGGTGATCGCGGAGACGTCGAGCTCCGTGGCGAGGTCATTGACGCGTACGACACCGCGCCGGCGCAGCAGCTCGACCACCTGGGCGCGCCGCTCGTCGGGCAGCGGCGTAGGGGAGTCGGGGACGGTCACGCGCCCACCTCCACCGGCAGCGGTGCGGGAAGGTCAGGGGCTGTCATGCGCGTACCTCCACGTGGATCGGGAGTGAGCCGTGTGCCGTGCCGGGCAGGCGCAGCTCCAGCCGGGTCAGCCGCTCGCCCCACACCGAGGAGAGCATCGGATCGTCCAGCTCCCGGACGGTAAGCGAACCCGTGGCGAGCTCCGGGTCCCAGCTGACGAGCACGTCGCGGGCGCCGTCCAGCGGCCGTACCACCACCTGCCCGGCGGTCAGCTCCACCTGCCCGGCGAGCAGAAAGTGCAGAGAGCTCGGCGGCCCGTCGCCGTCGAAGCTCCAGGCGTCCTCGATCGTCACGAGCGAGGCGGCCCGGTCGAGCCGGGCCGTCCGCCGCCACTGCCGCAGCTCCTCCACCGGGTACGCCGCCGCCAGGTCCATCCGGGCCGCGAAGACCCCGGACTCGTCCGTCACCTCGACGTCGCGGGCCTTGAACCGGGGGCCCTGTCCCTGCGGCGTGCCCCGTACCTCCGGAACGCTGTGCCAGTCGCTCCGCATCGTCCAGATCGCGTACCGGTCCGGCCCGAACGTCTGCGCCGTGTACGTCGGCCGCCCCGCGTCGACGATGACCGGCACGCCGTCCACGGCGACGATGACGGTGCCGACGTCGTTGTGGTTGTGGTTCTCGTCGTTGTGCCCGCCCTTGACGGCGAGGGTGAGGCCGCGCGGTGTCCCGGCGGCGGATCGCGCGAGGCCCACCTGGGTGCCCGGCAGCCAGACCCCGGCGACCAGGGGCGGCTCTCCAGGCACGGCCCGCTGCCACTCGGCGTCGGCGAGCTCGTGCAGTGCCCGCCCGAGCCCGGCCCAGACGGAGATCGCGCCTCGATGGGCGGCGGCGTGCCGAACCACGTCCTGCTCGCCCAGCCGGCGGCCCCACCGGTACGGCACCTGCCAGGGCAGCTCACTGGAGGGCCGGGCCCGCGCGTCGGCGAAGTTCAGGTACCACGGCCCGCCCAGCTGCATGCGGTGCGGGAACCGTACGGTCTCCCGCACGACAGGCACCCGCGCGGCGTTCAGTGTCCCCGCCGTGGCGTGCTCCAGCACGTCGAGCGCCTCCAGCGCGCGGCAGGCGCCGTTCCACCAGTATTCGTAGCCTTCGTCGATCGAGCCGTCGTCCGGCAGCGCCGCGAGGTAGCGGTCGATGCCCTCCACGGCGAGCGCCACCTGCCGTGCCCGCTCGTCGCCCGGCTCGCTCAGGCGCAGGGCGGCGACCAGGACGTTGCCGCAGATCCACGGGCACCAGTTGTGCACGTGGCCGTCGAGCCCGAGCCAGTGCCAGTCGCGCCGCCGGGTGAACGGCTCCAGCACCCGCACTTGAGCCTCCGCCCGCACCCGCGCACGCAACCCCGGAAAGCGCGCGTCGAGCCGTGCCCCGAGCGCATGATCGGCCCAGGCCAGCTGGGCGGCCACCTCGGCGGCCCCCAGGTCCAGGCACGGCTCGGCCAGGTCGGGCAGGACCGTCCCCCTGGGCCGGCACGACTCCTCATGGGCCGGCCAGCACCACGAGCTCTGCTCGCACAGCAGCACCATCCCGTCGGCGGCCTCGTCCAGCCACCGCTCCGCACCGCTCGCCACCGCCATCAGCACCGCCCGGGTCAGCCGGTCCTGACGCCCGAACACCTGACTCTCGTAGTCCGTACGGTTTCCGTCTCCGGCGCGGAAGTAACGCGCGTACTGCGAGGCCAGCGGCTGCGGCCACGGAGTCCCCAGCTCAGCCTCGGCCAGCTCCCGCACCTCGCCCAGCGGATCCCCGTCACCGACGGCGGCGGGAGGCGCCGGGAGCGCGGTGCCGGGCGGCAGCAGGCTGTGCGCCAGGCTCTCCCACGAGGCATCAGCCCCCCAGACGGCGAGCAGCGGACCGGCGCCGGTGGCGTCCGGACGGTGGATCGGGGAGCCGGTTGCGGTGTACGTCATAGTCCTCCTCGCGGGCACCCATAGTACCGATCGGATTTGATCGAAGATGAAGCAACCGACCGCTCTATCGGACCAAGCGATCGGTATCGTCGTCAACATGTGCCGAAACTAGGAAGCGACGGCCGACTCGCCCCCGATCGTCTCTGAGCATGGCCCGCACATTGTGGCCGGGTGTGCGGGCAGGGGAGGGCTTCGCACGGGGGCGGCGCGACGCCTTTCGCGCCAGGGGAGGGGACCGATGGCGGAGACGAGCGAGGACAGGTGCGAGCGGGTCGCGCGGAAGGTGCTGGGGCTGGAGGCGCTGCGGCCCGGCCAGCTGGAGGCGATGGCGGCGCTGGCCGACGGGCGCGACACGCTGGCCGTGATGCCGACGGGGGCCGGGAAGTCGGCGATCTACCAGGTGCCCGCGCTGCTCCTGAAAGGGCCCACTCTGGTGGTGTCGCCGCTGATCGCGCTGCAACGAGACCAGGTGGAGGCGTTGCGCGAGCGGGACGAGCAGGCGGTCAGCCTCGACGCGTCGACGTCGGCGGGGGAGCGGGCCTCGTCGTTCGAGTCGTTGCGGGCGGGGGAGACGGAGTTCCTGTTCTGCGCGCCCGAGCAGCTCGCCCGGCAGGACGTGGTCCGGGAGCTGGCCGCCGCGAGACCGTCGTTGCTGGTGGTGGACGAGGCTCACTGCGTGTCGGCGTGGGGGCACGACTTCCGCCCGGACTACCTGCGGCTCGGGGCCGTCGCCGAGGCGCTGGGCCGCCCGGTGATCGCGGCGCTGACCGCCACGGCGGCGCCGCCGGTGCGGGCGGAGATCGTCGAGCGGCTCGGCATGCGCGATCCGCTGCAGGTCGTGCAGGGATTCGACAGGGCCAACATCCGGCTGGAGGTACGGAGATCGTCCGGCGACGGCGTCGAGCAGGTGGCCGACGCGGTGCGGGAGCTGGACGTACCCGGTCTGATCTATACCAGCACCCGCAAGGGGACAGGCGAGCTGGCGGGACGGCTCGCGGACGGCGGCGTGCGGGCGGCGGCCTACCACGCGGGCATGCGCCGGGCCGAGCGTGACGGGGTGCAGGAGGCGTTCATGGCGGGGGAGGTGGACGTCGTGGTGGCCACCAGCGCCTTCGGGATGGGGATCGACAAGCCGGATGTCCGGTTCGTCGTGCATGCGCAGGTGCCGGGGTCGCTGGACTCGTACTACCAGGAGATCGGCCGGGCGGGCCGGGACGGGGAGCCGGCCGCCGGCGTGCTGTTCTACCACGAGGAGGACCTGGGGCTGCAGCGGTTCTTCACCGGCGCGCTGCCGGACGAGGAGACGCTCGCCCGGGTCGCGGAGGCGGTGCGAGCCGGCGGGGGGACCGACAGCAAGCGGCAGGGCGACGGGACGCGGGACGGCGGCGGGACCGACCGTAAGCGGCTGCGCGAGGGGCTCGGTCTCACGGCGCGGCGGCTGACCTCGCTGCTGAACCTGCTGGAGAAGGCGGGCGCGGTCCGGCTCGGCACCCGTACGGTCACGTGGTCGGGTCAGGAGCCGGCCGAGGCGGCGCGGGCCGCGCGGGCGGTGGCCGAGCAGCACCGGGACATCGAGCGCACCCGCCTGGAGATGATGCGCCGCTACGCCGAGACGCGGGACTGCCGCCGCGTGTTCCTGCTCGGCTACTTCGGCGAGCGGCTCCCCGAACCGTGCGGCAACTGCGACACCTGCCACGCCGGGACGGCGGCCGGGTCGAACGGCGTCGAGGAGGGGCCCTTCCCGATGCACGCCCAGGTCGAGCACACCGTTTGGGGGCCGGGAGAGGTCATCCGCCGGGAGCAGGACCGGCTGACCGTGCTCTTCCGCGACGGCGGCTACCGCGAGCTGCTCCTGTCCGCCGTGCTGGAGGAGGGGCTGATGCGCGAGACCCGATCCGATGCGCCTGAGCGGGTGTGAACCGCTGCCTCGGCGGGCACCGGAAGATAACGACGAAAAGGAGCTCTGACATGCTGATACGTGAGATGCTCCACGCCCTTCCGGGAGAGCAGAGGCCGGACCGCGCAGTGATCGCGGAGGCGGTGCGGACGCTGTTCGACTGCGCGCAGGCCTGCACGGCGTGCGCCGACGCCAGCCTCAGCGAGGAGCGGATGACCTCGCTGCGCACGTCCATCAGGACAAGCCTGGACTGCGCCGATCTCTGTGAGGCGACGGCCCGCATGCTGTCCCAGCCCGGCGCGTACGACGACGACCTCATCCGCGCGCAGCTCCGCGCCTGTGTCGAGCTCTGCATCCGCTCGGCCGGGGAGTGCGATCTGCGCGGGCGCGGCCCCATCTGCGTCGAGGCGTGCCGCAGCGGCGTCGAAAGCTGCCTGACCCTCCTGGTCGAGCTGGGCTGAGCGGCAGAGGCGGGTCTGATGGGGCGGGTCCGAATGGCACCATGAAGTGGTGAGTGAGAGCGCGAGGAGGCTGCTGGCCGAGTTGGTGGCCGGTGGCGGGGTGTCGGTGCTCAGCGGGGCGGGCCTGTCGACCGAGTCCGGCATCCCGGACTACCGGGGTCCGACGGGACGGGCACGCAAGGCCGAGCCGATGACGTACCAGCGGTTCGTCGGCAGCGCGCGGGCGCGGCAGCGTTACTGGGCGCGCAGCCACGTCGGCTGGCGGCAGATCGGCTCAGCGCGGCCGAACGACGGTCACCGGGCGGTGGCCGAGCTGGAGCGGCTCGGACTGATCGCCGGGATCGTCACCCAGAACGTCGACGGCCTGCACCAGGCGGCCGGGGCGCGGCGGGTCGTCGAGCTGCACGGCGGCCTGGACCGGGTGGTCTGCCTGTCGTGCCGGGAGCGCACCCCGCGCACGGATCTGGAGCGCCGCCTGCGCGCGGTCAACGCGGACTGGGACGCCAGCGGGCGGATCAACCCGGACGGCGACGCCGTGCTCGACGACGAGCAGGTCGAGGGTTTCCGGGTGGTGGACTGCGAGAGCTGCGGCGGCCTGCTCAAACCGGACGTGATCTTCTTTGGCGAGAACGTGCCCAGGCCGCGCGTGGACGAGTGTTTCGCGCTCGTGGCGGGCGCGCGGGCGCTGCTCGTCCTCGGCTCGTCGCTGACGGTCCGGTCCGGGCTGCGGTTCGTGGACAAGGCCGCCGCGCTCGGCATCCCGATCGCCATCGTCAACCAGGGCCCGACCCGGGGCGACGCCGACGCCGCGCTCACCCTGAACGCCCCGCTCGGGCCGACGCTCACCGACCTCACGACGCGTCTCCAGCGAGCCCGCCCGGCAAGCGTCTGAGCACGAGCGCGAAGCAAGCGCGTCCTGGCACGAAGGGAAGCCAGGCACAATGGGTGCATGCCCGCTGCTCCCGCCTCGTGCCCCTGCGGCCTGCCCGCCCCCTACCAGGACTGCTGCGGCCGCTTCCACCGAGGCGAGGCCTCCGCCCCCACGGCCGAGCTGCTCATGCGCTCCCGCTTCACCGCCTTCGCCACCGGCGACACCGCCTACCTGCTGCGCACCTGGCACCCGGCCGACCGCCCGGCCCACCTGGAGCCGGATCGGCGGCTGCGCTGGACCCGGCTGGAGATCCTAGGGAGCACCGGCGGCAGCGTGATCCACACCGAGGGCGCCGTACGGTTCCGCGCCCACTACACCGAGCGCGGCCGGCCGGGCGAGCTGGAGGAACACAGCCGCTTCCTGCGCCTGGAGGGCCGCTGGGTCTACGCGGGCGTCGTCCAGGCACAGGGTTAGCTCCTGGCCCGCACCCGAGCAGGCAGACGACGGGTGAGGGCGGGTAGCAGCCCCTGGGGCAGGAAGAGGACGACGATGATGAGCACCAGCGCGTAGACGGCGTACGACAGCACGCTGGGCGCGTAGCTGGGCATGCCGGGCAGCGCGCCGACGATGTTCAGCGCCTGCAGGAGCAGCGTGATCGCGGTGGCTCCGACGACGGCTCCCCAGATGGTGCCGAGCCCGCCGACGACGGCCATGACGATGTACTGGATCGAGATCAGCACCGGGAACGAGCCGGGCGCCACATAGCCGGTGTAGAAGCAGTAGATGCCGCCCGCCAGCCCGGCGAAGGCGGCGGACAGGGCGAAGACGGCGAGCTTGTAGCGGCCGACGGGGATGCCGGAGGAGGCGGCGGCGGTCTCGCTGGTGGCCAGCGCACGCAGCGCACGGCCGGGCCGTGAGGTGCTCACGTTGTACGTCACCAGCATCACCAGAGCCAGCCCCGCCCAGGTCAGATAGGCGTACGCGGCGGCACCGCTCATCTCCCACGACCCGATGCCGAACTGCGGGATGGCCTGCAGCCCGATGTCACCCCCGGTGAACTCCATCTGCCCCGCCACCGACAGCAGGATGAGCTGCATGGCCAGGGTCGCGAAGGCCAGATGGTGGCCGCGCAGCCGCAGCAGCGGCGTACCGATGACCAGCGCGGACGCGGCGGCCACCAGCGGGGCGGCGATCAGCCCGGCGAGCGGGGGCACGCCGCCCAGGGTGAGCAGGGCGGCGGTGTAGGCGCCGATGGCGTAGAAGGCGCCCTGGCCGAGCGAGACCTGCCCGGCGTAGCCCATGAGCAGGGACACCCCGACGGTGACCATGGCGGCCAGGCCGAGCAGGATGTAGACGGCCAGCGCGCTGTCGTCGAGCACGGCGGGCAGCGCGAGCGTGGCGACAGCGACGAGGAGCCCGCCCGCGAGTCTTCTCAAACTGTCTCCTGGTGGATGGTGGAGTGACGGCTCGCCTGGACGATCATCACGATGATCATGAGCCCGAGCGCGACCTCCAGTTGATGGGAGCCGTAGCCGTAGCCCGCCGCCATGGTCTCGGCCACGCCGAGCAGCAGCGCGCCGATGAGGGTGATGACCGGGCGGGTGAGCGCGCCGAAGACGGCGGCGGCGAAGCCGTTGACGATGAGCAGGACGTCGGTGTCGAAGGAGATCGGCCGCAGGGGGGTGATGAGCACCCCGGCGAGCCCGCCGAGCAGGCCGCCGATGGCGAAGGCGAGCAGCCCCATCCGCCGGGTGTCGATGCCGACCACCCGGGCGGCGTAGGGGTTGGAGGCGCACGCGGTCAGCGCCTTGCCCAGGTAGGTGCGGCCGAAGAAGAGCGCGATCAGCACGAACGTCGCCGCCGTGACGCCGATGACCAGCAGGTGCTGGGTTTGGATCCGGGCCCCCGCGATGGTCACCGAGCCGGCCAGGCCGGGGGCCGAGCGCGGCTGGTCCCCCCACAGCACGATCTCGACGGCGTACGCCAGCACGCCCACGCCGAGCGTGACGATGAGCGCCGACAGCGGGCTGGTGCCGCGCTTGCCGATGGCGACCAGGCCGGTGAGCAGGCCCGCCACCGCGCCCGCCAGGACGGCGGCGACCTCGCTGAGGCCGTGCGGCCACCCCATGCCGAGCAGCGAGGAGGTGCACAGCCCGGCCACCACGGCGAACGTCCCCTGGGCGAAGTTCACCACGCCGGTGACCCGGTGGATGACGACCAGGCCGCTGGCGATGAGCGCGATGGCGCACCCGACCGCCAGGCCGTTGAGCAGGTAGGTCAGGAACGCGCTCATGTGATCGCCCCACCCAGGTAGGCGCTGGCCACCCGTGGGTCCTCGGCCAGCTCGGCGCTGTCTCCCTCGGCCACCAGCCGCCCGGACTCCAGCACGTAGGCCCGGTGGCACAGCTCGAAGGCCAGGCGGGCGTTCTGCTCGATGAGCAGCACGGTCAGCCCGTGCTCCCGGTTGAGCTCGGCCAGGTGCGCGGCCAGGTCGGCGGTGACGTTGGGGGCGAGCCCGAGCGACAGCTCGTCGACCACGAGCGCCTCCGGGCGCGCCATCATGGCCCGGCCGAAGGCCACCATCTGCTGCTCCCCGCCCGACAGCACGCCCGCCTTCCTGCCGGACAGCTCCGCCAGGCGCGGCAGCAGCTCGTAGACGGCGGCGGGGTCGCGCTGCCCGGAGCGCCAGCCGCCCAGGGCCAGGTTGTCGGCGACCGACATGTCGGGAAAGAGCTGGCGGCCCTCGGGGATCATCGCCAGCCTGCCCCCGATCCGGACGGTCCCCGAAACCGGGGCGAGGATGCCTGCCAGCGTGTTGGCCAGCGTGGACTTCCCCGCCCCGTTCGGCCCGAGCAGCGCCACCATCTCACCCTGCCCTACCGAGAGGGTGACGTGGTCGAGCGCGGTGGCCGTACCGTAGGAGACGACCAGGTCGGTGACGTCGATCATGAGGCCTGTCCGAGGTAGGCCGCGAGCACGAGCGGGTCCGCGCGGACCTCGGCGGGGGAGCCGTCGGCGATCACCTGGCCGAGGTCCAGGACGACGACGCGGTCGGCGAGCCGGGTCACGAAGGCGACGTCGTGCTCGATGAGCAGGATGGTCAGCCCGTCCGCGCGCAGCTCCTCCACCAGCGCGGCGAGGTGCTCACGCTCGCCGCCGCGCAGACCGGAGGCGGGCTCGTCGAGGAGCAGCAGCCGGGGCCGCGCGCACAGCGCGCGGGCGAGCTGCAGGGCGCGCTGCTGCCCGATCGGCAGCAGGTCGGCGGGGCGATCGGCCCAATCGGCCAGCCCGACCCGGACGAGGGCCGCGTCCGCCTCCCGCGCGATCTCGCGCTCGTCGCGGTGGTGGCGCGGCAGCCGCAGCGCCGCCGACACGAAGCCGGCGCTGGTACGGCCGTGCATGCCGACCATGACGTTCTCCCGGACCGTCATGCCGCGGAAGACCCTGGCCGCCTGGAACACGATGGACATGCCGAGCCGGGCGCGCCGGTGCGGCGCGAGCCGTTCGACCCTGCGGCCGAGGAAGGAGATCTCGCCCTGGTCGGCCGCCAGATGGCCGGTGATGAGGTTGAACAGGGTGGACTTGCCGGCTCCGTTGGGCCCGATGACGCCGCAGACCTCGCCCTCGGCGACGCCGAGCGTGACGTCGTGGACGGCGTAGACGCCGCCGAACGAGCGTGAGATCCCGGTGACCGTCAGCACCTCTACTCCGCCGTGACGGTCTTAGCGAGCTGCTCCTTGGCCCAGTCGGTGGGCACGAACTTGCCGTCCTTCACCGTGTTGACCGAGATGTAGTCGGGAGACAGCCCGGAGTGGTCGGTGGGGGAGTAGCGGAACCGGCCGTTCGGCGTGATCAGGTCCATGCTCTCCAGAGCCTGCTGGATCTTGACCTTGTCGGTGCTGCCGGCCTTCCTGATCGCCTCGAACAGCAGCAGGCTCGCGCTGTAGCCGTCCTGGGCGAACTGCGGCGGGCCGTAGCCGTGCTTCTGCTCGTACGGGGTGGCCATCTGCTCGATGATCTGTTTCTGCTTGCCGTCGGGCAGATGCTCGCCCACCACCCCGATGGCGCTCTGCACGGTCATGCCCTCGGCGGCCGCGCCCATCGGCTCCAGCCACAGCTTGCTCGCCTGGGAGGCGGTCAGGAACAGCGGCGTCTTCAGGCCGGAGGCGGCGTACTGCTTGGCGGCGGTGACGCCGGGCGCGCCGGAGCCCCAGAAGACCAGTGCCTCGGCCGCCGACTCGCGGACGTGGGTGAACAGCGGGCTGAAGTCGGAGGTGCTGGTTTCGTACGCCTCGTCGACGGCGATCGTCACGCCGTACTTGGGCGCCAGCGCGACCATGGCCTTGTGGCCGGACACCGAGTAGGCGCTCTTGGAGTCCCAGGCGACGGCCACCGTCTTGATGCCCTCGGCCTGGATGTACTGCAGGTAGCGCTCGGCGTACATGCTGGACAGCGCCGGGGTGACGAAGACGTAGGACTTGATCGGCTCGACCTGCTCCTGGGCGGGGGCCAGTGACAGATAGGGCATCTTGTCGCGCTGCGCGATGGGCTCGATGGCCAGCGCGGAGTTGGAGAAGACCGGGCCGATGAGGGCGTCGATCTCGCCCTTGATCTGGTTGTAGGCCACGATGCCCTGGTCGGGGGCGGTCTTGTCGTCGCGGGTGACCAGCTCCACCTTGCGGCCGAGCAGTCCGCCCTGGCCGTTGACCTGCTCGACGGCCAGCTCCACGGCCTTCTTGTCCTCGCTGCCCAGCGGCGTGTAGTTGCCGGTCAGGGAGACGATGAGGCCGACCTTGATCGGGTCGTCGGCGGTGGAGCTCGTGCCGCCGTCGCCGTCGCCGTCGCCGCCGCAGGCCGCCAGGGCCAGCACGAGGCATGCCAGAGATGGGAGAAGCCTGCGCATCTGGACCTCCTGGACCCCGCGATGTGGCCCTGAACATAGGCAGGTACATTACGGCTGTCAAGAGATTGCCCAACATGCGTACGGGAGCGAGACGTGGCGGCACAGGAGCGGGAGAGCGGCCTGCGTCCCCAGTCGGTGATCTTGACCTTTCTCGGCGACCACGTGTACGGCCGGGGGATCTGCGTGTCCTCCGGCAGCTTCATCGAGGCTTTCACCAGGGTCGGGATCTCCGAGGACGCGACCCGCTCCACGCTGACCCGGATGGTCAACCGGGGGCTGTTGCGCCGCCAGCGGGCCGGGCGGCGGATGTACTTCGGGCTCACCCCGATGAGCACCGAGGTGCTCAAGGACGGTGAGCGGCGCATCTGGCACAGCGGGGTCGTCAACGACGCCGGCGAGGACCGGTGGACGCTCGTCGGCTTCTCGCTGCCGGAGTCCTGGCAGCGGCAGCGGCACGAGCTGCGCTCCCGGCTGATCTGGGCCGGGTTCGGGCCGTTGCAGAACGGGTTGTGGATCGCGCCGGGTGACGTCGACCCGGCCAAGGTGATCGACGGGATCGGCGCCGGGGTGAAGGTGTTCTCGGCCGAGCCCAGGCACCCCACCGACATGCACGCGCTGATCGGCGACGCCTACGACCTGTCCGGGCTGGGGCGGCGTTACGAGGCGTTCCTGCGGCGGTGGGACCGGGCCCGTCCCGAGCTCGCCGCGCCGGACGACCTGGCCCGCTCGCTGACGCTGCTCACCGAGTGGCTGCAGATCATCAGGACCGACCCCCGGCTGCCGCTCCGCTACCTGCCGCACGACTGGCCGGCAGAGAAGGCGCAGCGGGTCTGCCATGTGCTGCACGAGCGGTTCCAGCCGGAGGCGGCGGCGATCACGGCCCGCATCCTCGACGCGGTTCCGGACGCATGCCAGCAAAGTTGGGCAGAACGGTGACAGCCGTCGCCAAGTGGCCTAATTTGATGGCGAAGACCGTGGAGGAGTGCGGATGCGGAATCAGGGGCTGGGCTCGTGGCCGGCCCGCAGGACGCGGATGTCGCCGGACAAGGTGGCGCTGACGCACTGCGGCCTGCACCGGACCTACCGCGACCTGCACATCAGGACCAACCGGCTGGCCCACGCCCTCGCGAAGCTCGGGGTGCGGCCCGGCGACCGGGTCGCCTACCTGGGAGCCAACCATCCGGCGCTGGTGGAGACCTTCTTCGCCGCCGGAGCGCTGGGGGCGATGTTCGTCCCGCTCAACACTCGCCTGGCCGCACCCGAGCTGCGCTACATCGTCGAGGACGCCGGCGCGGAGGTCATCGTGCTGGGTGACGGGCACGACGGCGCCGGCCTGCCGGGCCGCCACGTCCTGGCGAGCGCGTACGAGGACCTGCTCGCCTCGGGCTCCCCGGAACCGATCGACGAGCCGGTGACCCACGACGACCCGTGCCTGATCATGTACACCTCGGGCACCACCGGCCGGCCCAAGGGCGCCGTGCTCACCCACGGCAACCTGATCTGGAACACCTTCAACCTGCTGGTCGACGTCCCCCTCGCGCACGACGAGGTGACGCTGGTCAGCGCGCCGCTGTTCCACATCGCGGCCCTGGCCCAGACGCTGATCCCGACCGTGCTCAAGGGCGGCAGGGCCATCCTGGAGCGGTCTTTCGACGTTGACGCCACCTTCGACCTGATCGAGGCGGAGCGGGTCACCGTGATGTTCGGGGTGCCCGCCATGTTCACCTTCCTCGCCCAGTCGCCGCGGTGGCCGGACGCCGACCTGTCCAGCCTGCGCCACCTGCTCTGCGGCGGCGCGCCGGTCCCCGAGCCGCTGATCCGGACCTACCAGGATCGCGGGCTGACCTTCCTGCAGGGGTACGGCCTGACCGAGACGGCGCCGGGCGCCCTGTTCCTGGGGGCCGAGCACTCCGTGGCCAAGGCGGGCTCGGCGGGCGTGCCGTGCTTCTTCTCCGACGTCAAGCTGGTCGCCACCGACGGATCCGCCGCGGCTCCCGGCGAGCCGGGCGAGGTCCACGTCCAGGGCCCGAACGTGACGCCGGGCTACTGGCAGCGGCCCGGGGAGACGGGCAAGGTACTGTCGAGTGACGGGTGGCTGCGCTCCGGCGACGTCGGCGTCGCCGACGAGGACGGCTTCGTCCGCATCTCCGACCGGATCAATGACATGATCATCTCCGGTGGGGAGAACATCTACCCCGCCGAGGTGGAGAGCGTCCTGTACGGCCACCCCGCGGTGGCCGAGTGCGCCGTGATCGGCGTCCCCGACGACCGGTGGGGCGAGGTCGGCAAGGCCCTCGTCGTGCTGCGGCCGGGCCGGACCGAACGGCCTGACGAGCTGGTGGCCCATCTGGACGGCCGGCTCGCCCGTTACAAGATCCCGAAGCACGTGGAGCTCGTCCCCGAGTTACCCAGGAACGCGGCGGGCAAGCTGCTCAAGGCCCAGATCAGGGCTCGCTACGGGGCAGCCGGCGGCACGGCCTAAGATCCTCGGTGGAAATGCCGCCCACCGGACAAACTTGATATTGACGTTCGCTCAAGGAGAGTCGCATGCGCACCACACCCCCGTTCCGCGCGGACCACGTCGGCAGCCTGCTGCGCCCCGCTACCTTGCTGGAGGCCAGGGAGACCCTCACCGGTGACGCGCTGCGCGAGGTCGAGAACGAGGCCGTTCGTGAGGTCGTGCGCAGGCAGGAGGAGATCGGCCTGCAGTCGGCCACCGACGGCGAGTTCCGCCGGACCTCCTGGCACATGGACTTCATTCACCAGCTGGGCGGCATCGGCACGGCGACCGACGAGCACATCACGGTCCGTTTCCACAACGAGCAGGGCGACATCGAGTTCACCCCCGCCGCGTTGCGTGTGCACGACAAGATCAAGGTCAGCGAGCCGATCTTCGGCGCCGACTTCGCGTTCCTGCGTGACGCCGTGACCACGGCCGTGCCCAAGCTGACCATCCCCTCGCCCAGCATGGTCCACTACCGGGGCGGCCCCGCAGCCATCGACCCGGCCGTCTACCCGGACGTCGAGGAGTTCTGGACCGACCTGAGCGCCGCCTACGCCGAGCAGGTGCGCAAGATCGGCGAGCTGGGCTGCACCTACCTGCAGTTCGACGACACCAGCCTGGCCTACCTCAACGACCCCTCCCAGCGGGCCGAGCTCACCGAGCGCGGTGACGACGCCGAGCACATGCACCTGCGCTACATCAAGCAGATCAACGCCGCGCTCGCCGCCAAGCCCGAGGGCATGACGATCACCACCCACATGTGCCGCGGCAACTTCCGCTCCTCCTGGGCGGCCTCGGGCGGCTACGACTTCGTCGCCGAGGCGCTGTTCGGCGAGCTCGCGGTGGACGGCTTCTTCCTGGAGTTCGACGACGAGCGCTCCGGCGGCTTCGAGCCGCTGCGCTACGTGCCCGAGGGCAAGATGGTGGTGCTCGGCCTGGTCACCACCAAGCACGGCGAGCTGGAGTCGAAGGACGCGCTCAAGCGCCGCATCGACGAGGCCGCCAAGTACGTCGACCTGGACCAGCTCTGCCTGTCGCCGCAGTGCGGTTTCTCCTCCACCGTCGAGGGCAACCAGCTCACCGCCGACCAGCAGTTCGCCAAGCTGGCCCTGATCGTGGAGACCGCCCGCGAGGTGTGGGGCTAGATCATCCGGCCGGGCGCCCCGGCCGGAGCCGGCGGCCGAGGGCGGCGAACAGCCGCCTCGGCACCGCCAGCGTCAGCACCGCCAGCACCACGTGCGCCGCGATGAAGGCGTAGGCCTCGTTCCGCGTCGCCACGTGCCCCAGCCGGACCGTGATGTGGTGCGCCCAGTCCCACACCTCCGGGATCCCGTCCAGCCTGCTGTTCAGCATCACCGCCACCAGGTCCTCCAGGCCCGACATCTGCAGGATCGTCATGGCCGCGCCGACTCGCAGCACGCCTTCGCGCGAGCCGCCGCCGACCCGGTAGGCCAGTGCGAGCGCGATCATGATGAACGGCACGAACACGACCACGTGCAGATAGAGGTCCTCGAACTCCGCCGTGCCGTCGGCCATGTCGAGGGCGGTCATGAACGTCGCGGGCACGAAGTAGCAGAGGAAAGCCAGGAAGATCGCGGGCAGCGCCACCAGGTGCAGCCGCAGCCGCCGCGCCCACGCCACGTCCAGCCAGGCGACGCAGGCGAGCGCGGCGAGCTGCGGAGTCAGCTTGACCAGCAGCATCCAGAGCGAGGTGATCTCCTGCTCGTAGGGGATCACGAACCTGACCAGGGCGGCCAGTGCCACCGCCAGGACCCCCAGCGGCAGCGCGACGCGGTTGTCCCGCCAGAACGAGGACGAAGTGGACAGCATGCGCATCCCAGTCAGTGTGTGGAGAGAATCGGTGTGCCGTGCTCGGGGCAGACGGCCGTGATCAGTGTTTCCGTCGCGTCGGGGGTGTCCGCGCCGTCCGGGACGACGCCGACCAGCATGGGCCGTCGCCGGCGCAGTGCCGTGACGGCCGTCGCCCGCCCCGCCGGGCGGGCGTGGAAGCGCCGCCACAGCAGGTGGGTCCGGCCGCAGACGGGGTGGGTCCCGGCGAAGTAGCCGAGGTGCGGGTCATGCACGACTCCGGGCCGGGCATCCCGTACGGCGAGCGCCACGGTCATGCGCTCGACGGCGTGCACCCGGACCGGGTCGAGCTCCGGCAGGATCGCGTCGAGGGCGGGCCGTTCGCCCACCACGATCGCCCGCCCGGCCCGCTTCGCCAGGTCGTGCGCGGCGGCGTTCAGCGCGCGGCGCCGGTCCTCGTCGACGACCCGGGCGTCCGGTGCCAGCAGCACCCCGTAGCGGGGACCGGCCGGGGTGAGAGCCCGCCGGTCGAGCACGGCGGCGCGCACCTCCAGCACCGGGGTCCGGCGCGGCGCGCCCGTCAGGGCGAGCGCGTCCCGCAGCTCCCGCCCGTCGCCGATCCACAGCGACGGCTCCCGGGAGGCGTCGAAGGGCCGCGCGAACGGGCACAGGCGGTGCAGCTGGCCGGCCAGCGCGGCGGAGGGGGTGGGCTCCGGCTCGTCCAGCGCCCGGCCCGCCGCCGCCCACTGGTCGCGGTAGAACGGCACCCGGCCGAAAGCCGTCCGGACGACTCCGCGGTAGGCCCGCTCCCAGCGGGCCGCGGAGAACCTGACCGGCATCGACCCCCAGTCGGCCGCGGTGAACCTAACCGGCATCGACGCCGACCGTGACCAGCTCCTCGACCCGGGCCAGCACCCGCGCCACCGCGTCGGCCGACGCGCCCGACGCGAGCACGTACCCGAGCTTGGCCCGGCACTCGGTGTAGGGCACGACCCGCTCGCCCGGCGAGGCGGTGACCAGCACGTCGGCCACGCCGGGCAGCGCCAGCGCCTCCGGCAGGCCGTCCAGGGACACCAGCGTGCCCGCGCGGCCGGCGCGCAGCATGCGGACGGAGGCGTGCCTGGTCCAGCGGGGCGTGAGGTCGGGGCGTTCACCGGTGGCGAGCAGGACGGCGGCGGCCACGGTGTCCACGCCGTACATCAGGCCGAGCGCCTCGCCCATGCCGTTGCCGCCGATCCGCGCGCCCATCTCGATCAGCACGACGCCGTCGCCGGTGACGAACAGGTCGAGGTTCAGCGGGCCGTCGGTGTAGCCGACCTCGGCGCAGACGAGTTCGAGCTGCCGCGTGACCTCCTTGGCCAGCGCCGGGTCGCGGGGGGCCATGTCGTGGCCGACGGCGACGACCTGCGGGGCCTCGACCACCCGGTCACTGAGCCCGAGCAGGGCGACCTCGCCGTCCTGGAGGAACGCCTCCCCGCACAGGTCCTGGCCGGTCACCAGCTCCTCGGCGATCACCGTGGCCGAGGGGGAGGCGGCAGCCGCGGCCTCGACGGCGGGGCCGAGCTCACCGGCGGTGGCGCACACGGTGATGCCCCTGGAGCTGCCGGAGTCCACCGGTTTGACGATGACCGGGAAGTTCAGCCGTCCGGCCGCGCGCAGAACTCGACCGGCGGAGCCGCTGACGTAGCCGGGCCCGCCGAGGCCGAGCCGCTCGCAGACCTCGCGGAAGTACGCCTTGTCCACCGAGGCCCGCAGCGCGGCCGGGGGCAGCCCGCAGGGCAGCCCGAGCCGTCCCGCCACCTCGACCAGGGCCGGGAGGTTGATGTCGCTGCCGGGGGCGAGCAGTCCCGCCAGGTCGTCGCGGCCACACAGGGCCGCGCTGACCGCGTCCACGTCGCGGGTGCTCAGGTGCAGGAACTCGTCCGCCTCCCCGACGCCGGGGGCGTCGGCGCGCATGTCGACGCAGACGGTGCCGAGCCCGAGCCGCCGGGCGGCGCGGAAGGAGCTGATCGTGCCGTCCGAGCCGCCCAGGACGACCAGTCGCCTCACGCGGTCGTCACCGTCTCCGGAGCGCTCCAGTGAACGCCGCGGGTCTCGATGAACCAGTCCACCGTCTTGGCCATGCCGTCGGCGAGCGAGACCAGCGAGCTCGGCTCGATGCCCACGGACAGGAGGGTTCCGGTGTTCGCGGTGACGGCGGTGTCGGGCGTCTCGCCGGGGCGCATCGGCAGGTCGGCGATGGGCACACGCGGATAGCCGCGCGCCGCGCAGAGGTTGATGATCAGCTCGGCGACCTCCCGGATGGTGGACGAGGTGGTGGGGCCGACCTCGACGACGTGGTCGAGGGCCTTTCCGGCCGCCGCCGTCTCCAGCGAGGCCACCAGGGTGCGGGCCACGTCGGCCACCCAGACCATGTCCGAGACCTGCGTGCCTCCGCCGTACAGCTCGACCGGCATGCCGCTCAGCGCGCGGCAGACGACCGCCGGGGTGATCTTGCGGACCTTGCCGGAGGCGAACGGCGGCGCGGCCTGCTGGCGGGGGCCGTAGGCGTTCACCACGCGGACGTTGTTCACCCTGGTGCCGCGGTGGGCGTTGAACATGCGGACGAACCGCTCCACGGCCGTCTTGGAGATGGAGTAGCTGTTGTCCATCCAGTGGTTGCCGACGCAGATGTAGACGCCCGGCAGGTCGTACTGCGCGACGGCTTCGAGGAAGTTGAGGCCGCCGATGAGGTTGGTCTCGGCGGCGGGCCGCGGGTTGGTGATGGTCTCCTGCGTGCCGAGCACGGCCGCCAGGTGGATGATCGCGTCGCAGTGGGCCGCGAGCTCCGTCATGGCGGTGGCGTCGCGGATGTCGCCGCGCATGACTTCCCAGGGCAGTTCGCCGTCCGCGCGTCCCCGGTGATCGAACACGAGCGGAACGTGGCCTCGGGTGGCGAGTTCTTCGCACACGTATCGGCCAATGAATCCGTTTCCGCCGGTCACTCCGACCTTCATTGCCACCTCTTGACGGTTGGTGTGTGCAAGGTGATGGGTGCCATGGTCAGGCGCCGTGGTTGATCACAGCATGAGTCTTCTGGGAAGATCATCACTCTGTGAGACTCTGTGTCCATGTTGTGATGATTTCTCCATCGAGGGTTACCCCGTGAAAGTGTCCCTTCTGGACCCCTGCCAGGACCCCGAGCCGCCCGGTTGGGAAGACTTCCGGAACGCCGAGGGCCTGTCCGCCATCTGGGCCTACGACGTGATCGCCGCGTCGTCCGAAGGCTCGTGGGCCCGCCCGCTGCTGGCCGTCTTCCACGACGGCGACCGCGTCGCCGGGGTGGTCGGCGCCGTCTACATCGGCCTGCGCCCCCCGGGCTCCGGCCGGATGCCGCGCCCGCGCCGGGAGCCGCTCGTGCTGGACGTCCGCCTGCCCGGCCACTCCAACGGACCTACCTGGCACTTCGGCGATGAGGTGTCCCACGCCACCCGCCGTGAGCTGCTCAGGCGGTTCGAGCGGGCGGCCCGGCGGCACCTCGGCCTGGGAGTGGCCGGAGCGCTCTATCGCATGGTGGCCGAGCCTCAGGTGTCCCTGGTCGCCCGCCGGGGCGCGATCATGCGGCAGTCGCCGGGCGGCACCGTCATGTCACTGCCCTGGGCCTCGGTGGAGGGGTGGATCGGCTCGCTGAGCAGGAACCGCAGGTCGACGCTGCGCCGCCAGACCAGGAAGATCGCCGCCGCGGCCGACCTGGTCGTGACCGAGGGCCGGGCCCGGCTCGACCTCGACCCCGCCGAACTGGCCGAGCTCAACCGCACGCACACGGCCCGGCTGGCGTCCCGCTTCGACCCGCGGCCGGATCTCCCAGTGGCCTACTTCGCCGCTCTGCTCGCCCGCGAGGACGTGTCCGTCATCTCCTACCACTCGGCGGACCGGCTGCTCGGCTTCGCGATCGTCTTCGAGCACCCCACCTCGCCGATCTACGGCCCTTGGGCGGCACTGCGGCCCGAGGAGGGCGGCCGCAAGGACCTCTACTTCGACAGCTACGCGCGCATCGTCGCCGGCGCCGTCGGCCAGGGAGGGAAGCGATTGTTCGGTGGCCGGGGGATGATCGACGTCAAGCTCTCGCTGGGCTTCGAGTACGTCCCGATGAAGCTCGTCGCCGTGCCCCGGTGGGCGATGGGATGAGCCTCAGCCTGCAGATCCTCGACCCCCGCCACGACCCCGAGCCCGCCGACTGGGAAGAGCTGCGCGGCGCTGCCCGCCAGTGCGCGACCTGGCGTTACGACCTGCTGCGCGCCTACGCCTGGGCCGCCCAGGCGCCGCTGCTGCTCACCGTGCTGAGACAGGCGGGCACCGCCGTCGGCGCGGTGTCGGTGTCCTTGCGCGGCATCAGGCCGCACCGGGGCGGCTACGCCGGACGCCGTGACCGCGCGGGCGTCCTGGACGTGCACGCCCCGGCGAACCGCTCCCAGAAGGGCTGGTGGTTCGCCGGCGACCCGGCCCCCGAACAGCGCCGGGAGCTGCTGCGCGACTGCCTGCGCGGCCTGCGCCGCGAGCTGGGGGCGGGCTGGCGGAGCGCCGTGTGGCGGGAGGTGTCGCCCGGCGAGCCGGAGCTGCTGCCCGGCCGGGTCCGGGTGCCCCTCCCCACCGCGCCGCTGGCCAGGCTCGCGACCCCCTGGAGCGGCGTCGGGGAGTGGTACGCCCTGCTCGACCGCGCCCGCAGCGACTCCCTGCGGCGGCGGGCCAGGAAGTTCACCGCCGATCCGAGCCTGTCCATCCAGGTCGGACCGGCCCGCGACCTCGTCGGCGGGGCGGAGGCGGCCGAGCTGCGCGCCGAGAACGACCTCAAGCACCGCAGCAGGCTCTTCCCGCTCGCCCCGCTGCCGCTGCCCTACCTGGAAGCCCTCGTCGGCGGCGACGAGGTCGTGGCCATCGGCTACCGCGACGCGGGCCGGCTGATCGGGCTCTCCCTGATCCTCGACCACCCTGACTGGCCCATCTGCCTGAGCTGGGGCGCGCGGTTGCCCGAGGACGGCGGCCGCAAGCACCTCTACTTCGACGGTTACGTCCGCATGGTGGAATGGGCGATCGCCTCCGGCAAGACCGGACTCGTCCTCGGCAAGGGGCAGGCCGAGGCCAAGAGCGCCCTCGGCGCCGACCTCGTCCCCTCCTCCGCGCTGGCCGTGCCCCTGTGACCCCCGTGGACGAGCCCATGACCTGCGTGCAGTGCGGCCACCCGCACCCCGCCCTGATCGCCCGGCGCCTGCGCCCGGTCCGCTACTCCTGCCGGTCCTGCGGCGCCGTCTTCAGACCCGGCCCGCCTCCCACCCCCGGCCGGCCACGGCTCGCGCCCGTGGACGGCGACCCGCTGGCGGCCTACCTGCCCGCACCCATGGTCCGCTGGGTGCGCCAGAGCGCCGGGGAGATCCCGGCCGCGCCGGACCGGGCCACGCTCGCCCGCTGGTACAAGGGGTTCGACGCGCTCGTCGCGGGCGCCGCCGCCTCGGCCGAGTCGCGAACCGCCGTCGAACGGGTGAGCGACGTCCCCCTCGACGTCTCGCCCGCGTTCTCCCAGGTGTGCGCCGCCCTGCACGCCACCTGCTACGACCCGGCTCTCGCCCTGGCCAGGCTGGGGCGCGACGAGCCCTTCGTGGCCGAACGCGTCGGCCACCTGCGCCACTGGCTCGCCACCGCGGGCCGCTCCACGACCTGGCTGGAGGCCGCCGAGGCGCCGCCGCCCGCCAGGGAAGCGGTCGAAGACCTGCTCACCCTGCCGGAGTCGTTCACCACCGACCAGGTCAGAGCCCTGTTCCGCGCCCTGTTCGGGGTGGACAAGGGGCCGTCCGTGCCGGGGGTGCGCGCCCGCTTCGGCGACGAACGCATCCGCCAGGCCCTGCTCGCCTACCTGGAGACGGGCGAGCGCCCGTTACGCCGGACCGTCGCTGACGACCTGGACGCGACATGACCGCCGTCGCCTCCCACCGCATCGGCGCCCGCCGCCTGCTCACGCTGCTGGGCGGCCGCGCCACCTTCAGGCTGCTGCTGTACGGGTCCTCGGGCGTCCTGGTCGCGGCCTGGAGCCGGGCGGACTTCAACGCCTACGCCGCAGCCGCCGGAGCCGTGGGCTGGCTCTGCATGGTGGTGCAGTCGGGGCCGGAGAAGGCGGCGCTCACCCTCATCCCGCGCGCCTTCCGCACCCGTGACCAGCTCGCGGGTCTGCTCCGCGCGGTCGTCGCGTACGTGCCGCTGCCCTTCACCGTGGCCGCCGCCGCCGGGCTCGTCCTCGCGCCCGGCTCCACCGCCACCATCTACCTGCTGGCCATCGCCTACTACATCGCCCTCGGCTGCGGCTCGCTGGGTGTGGCGGTCCACCGGGCCCTCGGCCGCTACACCTACGACACCGCCCACTTCTCACTCCTCGGCCTGGGCATGATCGCGCTGGCCGGGCTGGCGTTCACCGCGAACCTCCGGCCCACCGGCTACCTCGCCGGGCTGCTGGTCCTGGTCACCGCGCTCAACCTCGTCCTGCTGCGCGGGCTGCCGCGCGCCCACGGCTCCCGCCGGGCGCTGCGCGGCCTGCTGGCCGGCACGGTGGTGCTGATGGGCGCCGCCGACGTCATGAGCAACGCCATCATCGGGACGCTCTTCGTGGAGCTGTCGCTCTCCTCGAACGCCGGCCAGAGCGGCGACCTCTACCTGATGATCCTCGGCTGGGGCTTCGCCGCGTCCGTCGTCTACACGGTGCAGCGGATCTACCAGCCCCGGCTGGCGCTGTGGATGACCTCGGGCGGTTCCGCGCGGGCGCGGACGCTCGGCATGCGCGTCGCGAACGTGGCCATCCTGACCAGCGCCCTCTGGCTGGTCCTCGCGGGGGCGGCGCTCGCCGCGGGCGTGGCCGGCACCCGCTCGCTGATCGTCCTGGCCGTTCTGCTGGCGTCCCTGCTGCCCGCCAACACCCTGGCGAGCTTCGGCATCTTCGTACTGGAGAACTCCGGCAAGAGCGGCCTGCGCGACAGCGCCAAGGCCGCGATCCTCGCCTGGGCTGCGGTGGCCGCGCTGGGAGCGCTCACCATCCCGCTCGCCGGGGCCGCCGGAGCGGTGTACGCGCTGGGCGCGCAGGGATTCGTACTGGGACTCGCCCTGAGGAGACGCATGTGACCACCGAGCCGGCGGGGCTGACCGTGCTGGTGCCCTGCTACAACGAGGGAGCGCAGGTCGAGACCGCCCACGGCGAGCTCGTCGAGGCGCTGAAGGAGGTGGGCGAGCTGGAGATCCTCTTCGTCGACGACGGCAGCACCGACGACTCCCTCGACCGGATCCGCAGGCTGGCCGAGACGGACCCGAGGGTGCGCTATCTGTCCTTCACCCGCAACTTCGGCATCGACGCCGTGATGGCCGCCGGGTTCCGCTACGCGGGCCGGCCCTGGACGGTCCAGTGCGACGCGGACCTCCAGGTGCCGCCGGCGGAGATCTGGGCCCTGCTCGACAAGGCGGGGGAGGGCTACGACGTGGTGTTCGGCGAGCGGCGGGGCAGGCGCGACCCGCTCCTCCGCCGGGGCGGCTCGGCCGGTCTGCACTGGGCGGCCCGGCGGCTGTTCGGCATCGACATGCCGCGCGGCGCCTCCACCTTCAGGCTGGTCCGCACCGGCCTGGCCCAGACGATCACGGAGCTGCGGCTGCCCTGGTTCATCCCGGCGGTGCCCCTGGTCGGCGCCCGATACGCGGTCACGCCGGTCACCCACCGGCCCCGTACGGCGGGCCGGTCCAAGCTCCGGGTGGCCCGGCTGGCGGCCCACTCCTTCGAGCTGTTCTTCGGCTTCTCCTGGCGTCCGCTCGCCGCCGTCTACGCGGCGGGGGCGCTGGGCGGCTGCCTGGCGCTGGTGCTCGCGGTGCTCGGATACGCCGGGCTGGTGGGCGGCAGCGCGCTCGCGGCGACCCAGCTGCTGCTCACCGGTCTCACGGTGGCGGCGGTGGCGCTGCTCGGGCGCTATCTCCACCGGCTGCTGCGCGACTCGGCGCGCCTGCGCACCTACTACATCAAGGAGGCGAACGTGCCGCTGCGCCCGGAGGACACCCTCACCGGCGGACTCCCCGGCCCGCCGCCCCCGGCCCGCGCCGTTCGGCGTAACGCATGAGGTGAGGCAACCGAGAGGACGCCTTTCACGCTGAAGAGTCATGAAACTTTCACAGCTCTTTGACACCGGGAAAGCGCTTACCTATGGTGCTTCTTGTTCGCTCTCACGTATGCCATTCATCTACGTGAACGGATGCTCGCTGGAAGGACGCCATGTCGCAGGCTGAACAGCCTGCCCGGACCAGCAAGGAGCTCACATCGTGCGACAGAGAATCAGCGGCAGAACGGTCGCGGCGGTCGCCGCCGCCATCGCCATGACGGGGACGGCGGTGGCCGGCGTCTCCGTCGCCTCGGCCGCCTCGGCGGCTCCGGCGCCGGGATCGTACACCGTGGTGAACAACGGCAGCGGCCTGTGCCTCACCGTGCCAGGAGGCGGCTCCGCCGACGGGTTACAGCTCACGCAGAGCGGGTGCGGCGGCGCGGCGCAGACCTTCGACGTGGTCGCCGACGGTGGCGGCTATCTGCTCAAACCCGCTCACAGCGGCAAGTGTGCGGGTGTGAAGGACGCCGGCACCGGTGCGGGTAAGGCCGTGCAGCAGGAGAGCTGCTCGGGGGCGGCCTCACAGAGGTGGGGCCTCACCGAGTCGGGATCCACCTACCGGGTCGTCAACGCCAACGGTGGCAAGTGCCTCAACATCAAGGACAACTCGACGTCCGCGGGCGCCCTGGCGCAGACGAACTCCTGCGACTCGGTGGCGACCAAGCAGTGGCGGCTCGTCCCCACCGGCTCCCAGCCGACCGACCCGCCGACCGACCCGCCCACGGATCCGCCGGGTGACCCGACCGGCCTGGTCGGCTGGGCCACGCAGGGCGGCGGCACCTCGGGCGGCGGCAACGCCTCCCCGGTCACGGTCTCCAGCGCCTCCGCGCTGACCAGCGCACTGTCCGGGACGAACGCGGCCGTGGTCCGGGTGTCCGGCACCATCTCCTGCTCCGGCCTGATCCGCGTCGGCTCCAACAAGACCCTGCTGGGCAATGCGGGCGCGACGATCTCGGGCTGCGGGCTGAACATCTCCGAGGCCTCCAACGTGATCGTTCGCAACCTGAACTTCCAGGGCTGGGACGACGACGCCATCAACGTGCAGTACTCCACCCGCGTGTGGATCGACCACAACAGCTTCAGTGACGGCTACGACGGCACCGTGGACGTCAAGCGCGCCAGCGACTACGTCACCATCTCCTGGAACAGGGTCTTCGACCACGACAAGACCATGCTGCTGGGCCACGACGACGACAACGGCAGCGAGGACCGCGGGCACCTGCGGGTGACGTACCACCACAACTGGTTCGACGGCACCAACCAGCGCCACCCGCGCGTTCGTTTCGGCAACCCCGTGCACGTCTACAACAACCTCTACTCCAGCGTCGGCGGCTACGGCGTGGCCTCCACGCAAGGCGCCGGTGTCCTGGTCGAGGGCAACTACTTCGAGAACACCGAGGACCCCTTCCATCTGGGTGAGGGTGACTCCGGACCGGGGAGCCTGGTCGCCCGCGCGAACCACTTCGTCAACTCCGGCTCCGGCGAGACGGGCGGCAGCGTCGCCTCCATCCCGTACTCCTACTCGCTCGACGGCGCCTCCAGCGTCAAGTCGATCGTGACCGCGGGGGCCGGGGCGGGCCGGATCTCCGTCTGACCTGAGCCGGCCTCCGGTGACCGGTCCCCCGAGGGGGCCGGTCACCGTCATGGTGTGGCGTCAGGCGGGGCAGACCATGCCGATGCCGCAGATGACCACGAGCCGGCCGGGGGTGACCCAGCCGGGACCGTGCGGATTTCCGGTCGGCAAGGCGAAAAGAGTGAGTGGCAGGTCGTCGGGCACGCAGGTGCACAGGTCCTTTATCGCCTGCCATCCGGTTATGGTGGGCATTTCACCGCATCCGTCGATCATCAGCCATCCGAGCGGAATGATGACGTTGCCGAAATGGCGGCTCTTTTCCGCTTTCCCGATGGGGGTGGGAAGGAAAGGCGCGTGGGCGGCCTTCCTGGCGAGAGCCTTTCGCGCGGACTTGCGCGCCGGTGTCTCGGAGCCGAACCTGACCAGGCCGAGGCTGGTCAGCAGCAGGGAGATGGCGGCGATGACGCTGGACACCTGGCCCGCCGACTCGGCGCCCTGGGTGGCGAAGGTGATGACCAGATAAACGAGCGCGCCGAGGGCGAGGACGCGGGAAATGGTCTTTTTGGTACGGGTGTACTTCCTTTGAGTGGACATCGTGTGGAGCCTCGGCTTCTCTCGTTTCCGGCCGCTCTTCAGAGCTTTTCTGTGTGGTGTGACGCGGTTGTTACGGGGTCCGCCGATAGCAGGACTGTCACGATTCAGCAACGTTGAAAATTTTACGACTCACGTTTCCCTATTTTTCGGATATTTGCGGATAAAGGAGTGCTTGCTCGCCATCGGCCAAGAAGACCGCGCGGAGCGGCTCGCGAGCGAGCGGACGGGAGGCAAGTACGACGAGCGGATCGCCAAGGGCGCGGACGCGGTGCAGGAACGCTACGGCGGCGGCCAGGGCGAGCAGCGGCCGGAGGAGCAGGCCGTACCGGAGCAGTTTCGAGCGGGATGTCCGTTAAGTCGACGGCGTATTCGTCAGGTGTCTCATCGCCGTCAGGGTCTGGTCGATGGTGGCCGGGAGGTCGGGGTCGCCGTGCTGGTCGAGCCAGCGGGTCACCGCTATCCGGAACGTGGTCACGGCGATCTCGGCCGCGAGCCGGGCGGTCAGGTCGTCGACGCCGCGGTCGCGGAAGCCCTGCTCCAGGGCCTCCGACATGAGCGAGAACTTGCGCAGCTCGCGCTCATGCAGGGCTGGTTCGGCGTCGATCGCGGCCCGTCGGCGTAGCAGGTAGTCGAGGCCGCGGCCCTTGAAGATCTCGGCCGCGGTGGGGGCCAGGCCCTCGGTGATCAGCTCCATCGGGCCGAGTGACGGCGGGGCCTCGGCCATGAACCGGGCCACCAGCTCGGGCACCGACTCCTCGCCGGCGAACAGCACCTCACGCTTGTCGGCGAAGTACCGGAAGAACGTACGGGTCGTGAGCCCGGCCCGCGCCGTGATCTGCGGCACGGTGGTCTCGGTGAAGCCCTGCTTGAGGAAGAGATCGAGCGCGGCCTGCTCGAGCCGTTCGCGCGCACCCGGCTGCCATCGACCCATGCGGCCCATTCTAGTGATGACACGTCGTGTCAGGCTATGCGATAGTGATGACACGACGTGCCATGACTGATGGGGGCGAATATGACGGGTGAGATCTGGGTGCTCGGCGCGACCGGACGGGTTGGCCGGGAAGCGGTGCAGCGCCTGCAGCAGGCGGGCGCCGAGGTGGTGGTGGTCGGCCGCGATCGGGAGCGGCTGACCCAGGTGGGTCCGGACGCCCGCGCGGTGACCGGCTCGCTCGACGAGGTCTGCGCGCGGCTGGCCACCGAGGCGCCGACCGTGGTGATCAACACGGTGGGCCCGTTCGCGGTCACGGCGCCACAGGTCGCGCGGGCCTGCCCGCCAGGCACCCACTACGTCGACGTCTCCAACGAACTGAGCGCGTTCGAGCTGCTCCACGGCATGGACCGGGAGGCGGCGGCCACCGGTCGCACACTGGTCTCCGGGGCGGGCTTCGGCGTGCTCGCGACCGAGAGCATCCTGCTGCATCTGCTGACGGCCGAGGAAAAGCCGTCGCGAGTACGCGTCGACGCCATCGCGTCGGTCGCGATCGAACCCGGCGCCCTCGGCGAAGCCCTGGCCGCCACCATCGTGCAGGCGTTGCTCGACGGCGGCCGCGAGGTGCGGCAGGGCCGGATGGTACGCGCCCAGGCCGGCCGTGCCGCCGAGCGATTGACCACCCCCGAAGGCGACGTGGTCACCACCGCTTCCTGGGGCGGCGGCGAGCTCTTCGCGGCCTGGCGGGCCAGCGGCGCCCCGTCGGTGATCGGCGCCTCGGCTCTCGCCCCGACCAACCCGGCCGTCCGAGCGACGCTGCCGGCGATCGGCGGCGTGCTGCGTCTGCCCGGCCTGGCCGGCTTCGCCATTCGGCGGCTCGCCCGTGTCACGACGACCACGGCCAAGGAGCGCCCGCGCCGATCGTCCTGGGGCCGCGCCCGGGTCGAGTGGCCGTCCGGTCGCGTACGTGAGGGCTGGCTGCGCACCGGCGAGGGCATGACGTTCACGGTCGGCGCCGTCACCGAGGTGGCCCAGCGCCTGGCCAAGGGCGAGGGCCGCCCCGGCGCGTTCACCCCGGCCAGGCTCTTCGGCCCCGAGGTGGCGCTGGCCGCCGGCGCCGAGTTCGTGTTCACCGACTGATACTCCAGTGACACTTCGCCGGATCGGGGTGTTCCTGGCCTACGCCATCACGCGCGGCCGAGCACGGCTGGACCGGTGGCTCCACCCGTGCCGGACGGTGTACGTACCGGCGATCGCGGGTAACCGGGTGGCTGCTAGAGATCCAGGTCGGAGCCGCCGAATCTGTCCTGGAGGAAGCGGCCCTGGTCGCGCAGGGCCTGCTCGTCGCCCCGGTGGATGGCGTCGGCCACCTTGCGCAGCTGCGCGTCCAGGAGAGCGAGCTGGGCGAGCAGCTCCTCGTGGGCGCTGCGTTCCCGGTCCGCCCGCCGGGTCAGCGCGTAGCCGCGCGGCAGGTTCGCGTACGACTCCAGGCTGGCCGGCAGGTAGCTGCGGATCGTCTGCGAGACGACGTGCAGCTCGTCGGGTGAGGAGGTCAGCTGCTCGGCCCGGCCGAGCACGCCGCCGAGCACCTCCGCCAGCCCGTGCACCGCGGCGTGCACGTCGGCGGGAAAGCGGCCGTCGATCCGGCGCAGCAGCGTGTCGAGGTCGGCGCGCAGCTGCCGGACCTCCACCTCCGCGTGCGAGATCGTCAGCCGGACCCGCTCCGGCGGGGCGAGGAGGGCGCCCACGCCGTACAGCCCCGCCACCACCACCGGCCAGTACGCCCCCGCCAGACCGAGGAAGTGGGCGCCCAGCCCGAGCAGGCCCAGCGCGGAGCCCGCGATGTTCTTCGTGGAGCCCAGGTAGCGCAGTACCCGGTCACTGATAGCCACGGATCTCCTTGAACACCTCGCTCAGCGAGGTGGATCGCGCGTCGAACACCGCGCCGCCGGTCAGCGCGGCGACCTTGCTCATCTCCTCGACGTCGCTCTCGCCGAAGAGCACCACGAACGTGGGGACGCGGCGGCGTTCCTCCGGCAACGCGCGGTAGTGCGCCGCGAAGTCGTCGTAGCCGGAGCCGTTGGCGTTCTCACCGTCGCTCATCAGCACGATCGAGCTGTAGCGGCCCGGCGTGAGGGGCCGGTCGTAGGCCGCCATCAGGCTGTCGTAGATCGCCGTGCCGCCCTTGGCCTCCAGGCTCTCGGCGAACCGCCTGATCCGGGCGAGCACCTCCTCGGGGTTCCCGGCGGGGACGGCGAACGGGACGGGGGCGCCCGGGGTGCTGTTGAACGGGAGCATCGTGACGGACTCCCTGTTGCTGAACCGGCTGAACGTGCCGGACATGGAGGTGTCCGCGCCGGTCAGCGCGACGAGCGCCTGCCGCAGCGCGTCGATCCGATCGCCCTGCATCGAGCCGGAGGTGTCCAGCACGAACGTCGTGCCGGGCGGCACCCGCAACTGGTTCAGATAGCTCTTGATCAGCTCGTCGGCCGTGCCGCGCCGGTTGGGGAACGGCAGCTCGATGAGCTGGGTCGTGCCGAAACGGGAGTCCGGCCGCACCTCGGGGACGATCGGCCGCCGGTGGGTCGTGGTCATGATCTCCCGCTGTACGGCCGGGGTGCGCAACCACGCCGCCAGTTTGCCGTACAGGACCTTCTTCTCCTCCGGGGCGGAGGCGAGCAGGGTGAGCGGGTAGTCGGCGCTGACCACGCCGTCGCTCGGGTGGACGAGCGTGAGCGGATCGCGCAGGCCCAGCAGCACCGACTCGTAGTTGATCAGGCCGTCCACGGCCGGGTCGCGGGCGTAGGCGTCGGCCAGCCAGCCCGACGAGCCCGCCGTCAGCCGCTGCGCGGAGAAGAAGCCCTTGAGCGCCGGCGTCACCGCGCCGACCTGCTCGGCGCTGAGCGCCCGGTCCGCCTTGGACAGTGCCGCGGCCACCCCGACCAGCGCGGAGAAGCCCGAGTTGGAGGAGGCGGGGTTGGTCATGCCGAACGTGAACGTGCCCGCCCGAGCGGCGGCCGCGATGTCCGACCAGGACACCGGCCCTTGGTCCCAGCCGAGCTCGGCGGCCTTGGCCGGCTTGAGGCCGAGCACCACGGGGGAGATCATCACCTTGGTCTGGGTGGACAGCTTGGCCTGGGCGCCGTCGATCAGCGACAGGTAACGGTTGGAGGAGAACCAGATCGCGTCCAGCTCGCCGTCCGCCCTGCCGCTCGCCACCTGCTCCGCGCCGTCGAGCGTGCCGGTGTAGGTGAGCTTCACCTTCACCCCGGCCTCGGTCTCGGCCCGCCGCAGCAGCGGCTCCAGGTCCTTGATCTCGCTGCCCGCCAGCACCCTGAGCAGGTCCGGGGCGTCGACCGGCTCGGCCTCCGCCCCGCAGGCGGCGACCAGCAGCAGCGAGAGGACCGCCAGCACCCGCCTCATCGCTGCGGCTCCTGGGCTCGCTCCAGATAGGTCTTCGCATGGTCGAGCTCGGCCGTCAGGCTGTCGACGGTGATCGCCATGCTCTCCACGGCCTTGGCCTTGAACGTGTCGATCATGTCCATGGTGGCGTAGACGTTGTCGAACGCCTTGCGCAGCGTGTCCATGTCGACGGTGGTGGTGGCCGCCTGGTTCTGGATCGTTCCGGCCTGGGTGCGCAGCATCTCGCTGGTGGCCAGGATCAGGTCGCTGGTGGTGGCGTTCAGGGCGGTGATCTGGTCGAGCACCAGCTTCTGGTTGGCCAGCGCCTGCGCCACCGTCACCGCCGTGCGCAGCGCCGCCACCGTGGTCGTGGTGGCCCGGTCCACGCCCTTGCTCAGCTCCAGGTTGTTCTTGCGTACGAGGTCGAGCGCCAGATAGCCCTGGGCCGACACCGCGAGCTGGGTGAGGATGTCCTGGTGCTTCTGCCGTACCGTGAACAGCGCGTCGGAGCGCAGCGCGGTCGCCCGCTCCTCGTCGGCCAGCGCGATCCGCTCCTCCAGGGCCGCGTCGATCGCCTGCGCCATCACCGCGTACTCCTGCAGGCGGGTCATCGTCTCCCACAGCCCGGCCTTCTCGCCCTCGATGGCCGCGTTGTCGCGCAGCAGCTCGTCCTGGCCGGACCTGAGCGAGCGGATGATGTCGTCGAGGTGCTGCTGCGCCGACCGGTAGCGGGCGAAGTAGTCGCGCAGCCGGTCGCCGAAGGGGATGAGCCCCAGCAGCTTGCGGGTCCCGCTCGCGGCCTGCTTCGGGTCCAGGTCCACCACGGTACGGCGCAGCGCCACGAGGTCGCCGGCCACCTTGGCCTGCGCGTCCGCGCCGTCGCCCGTGGCCGCGTGCAGGGCGGCGACCGGTCGCTTGAGCATGCGGTTGGCCACCTGGGAGGCGGCCTTGATCTCGGTGTCGCCCATCGAGGAGATGTCGTGCACCTTGCGCGCGAACTCCGGCGAGCGCGGATCGAGCGCGCCCAGCTCACCGGCGAAGCCCTGCGCCGTGGCGGCCAGCTCGGCCGCGCGCTCGTCGGACAGCGGCATCATGGTGGCCGCCTTCTCGGCGGGCACCGGCGTGACCGGCGCGGGTGGCGTCAGCACCAGATCGGACACAGGCGGCGCCGGATCTGACACAGGTGGCGGCAGCACCGGATCTGACACGGTGGGAACTCCTTGGTGTTCAGGGCTCGGAGCCGATCGTGGTGATCAGCTTCTCCAGCCGCTCGTAGGTGGGTGGTTCGATGACGTCGACCAGGTCGGCCGCCGCCGGCGCCTTGGTCCTGGCGACCAGGTCGGCGAACGCGCGCGGGTCGGTGGTGCGGAAGCCGTGCTGTGCCGCGAGTCCGAGCAGCTCGGGGTCCTTGGTGAGCAGCTCGCCGACCCGGGTGCCGGCGTCGGTGAGCGGGACCAGCGTGTGCTTGCTGTGCACGGTCGGCGAGGGGTAGACCAGCCGCATGTCCGGCCGGATCGCGCCGTCGCCGGCGAAGACGCGGGACAGGTACTGCGCCTCGTAGACGACGAGCATCGGCGTCTTGCCCGCGCCCAGCGCCAGATAGTCCTCGAACGACGCCTCGCTGGTGGACTCGGCGAAGCCCTGGTCCAGCACGGCCGGGGCGAGGGTGGGCGCGATCTCGGCGATCTCCGCGTCGGAGCCGATCACGTTCTCGCGGTTGGCGACGTACGCGATGGCGGACAGGTACATCGCGGCGGAGTTGGAGGTACGGATGTCGGTGGTGGTGAGCAGGACCCGCTTTCTAGCGGGATAAGACGAATTACCAGGAAGTTGATCCCAGCGAGTGCCCTTAGCCACCAATTCCAGATATTTCTTTATATCGAGGGTTTTATACCCTTTGCCGGAATCGTTCAGCACGCCGGCCTTGGTGAGCAGTTCGGCGATCGGCTCGAAGGTGGCCACGGCCATCGGTGAGTAGAACGGCGAGTACGTCGTGGTGGCCTTGCGGTCGCGCTTGATCTTCTCCGCCGCGGGCACGCTGGAGGGGAAGGCGAACCCGTACCGGCTCAGGTCCACGCCGGTGGCGATCTGCCGCGACCCCGCGGTGTCCACCTCGACCCGCAGTCCATGCGCGGCGAAGGCGGCCCGCACGCGCGGATCGTCGAAGAACGGTTCCTTCTCCGACCCGATGACCCCCCGCACCACCGTCGGCTGGACGGTCTCGGCCCCCCGGGTCCCGGCGAGGACGGCGACCACCACCACCCCGACCAGAACAGCTGCCAGAGCGACGCCGATCCACCGCTTCATTGCACCCCATTTCGCCAAATATCCCAGGATTTGGATTATCGGACGTAAAAGGGCGGTCAAGAGCGTCAGTACGGTGACCGTACGGCAGAATTCATACGCCGTTCACGATCCACCAGAGAGGAGCTGGCCGTGAACTCCGACAGCCCGCCCCTGGAGCCTGGTCACCTGCGGACCGGGCGGCAGGCTGCCCAGTCGATGCGGACCCGGTCGTGGTGTGCGGGGTCGACCTTGACCGGCACCACGGCTCCGGGCGCCACCGTCCCCATCGGGACGCGGGGCCGGGACTGGCGGTGGAAGACGTGGTAGGGCGGGGTGTCGGCGATGCGCACGGTGAGGCCGAAGCCGACGATCGGCCGGCCGTTGACGGTCATGCCGGTGTCGGTCATCGTCTCGATCACCGCCTGCGCCGGCAGGCCGGTGACCAGCAGCCGTCGCGCGTTCCGCGACCGGATCAGGAACGGCAGTCCGACGCACGCCAGGATCAGCGTCGTGCCGCCGGTGATCAGCAATGCCATCAGCATGCTCTGCCCCACGCTCACCGCTGCTCCCGCTCTCCGGCTCGACGGATCTCAGAAGGCAGTTGTAGCGATCGGTCATTGCACGCGGCTTGCTCGTTGATTGCACGACGTCCGGGGCGGTGAAGTCGAGAGCCCTGGCCGCCTCCAGGGTTCACCGCCCCGCCGGGGTGATGCCGGAGATCTGCTCGGCGAGCGCGGCCAGGTGCGCGAGCGCGGCGCCGGAGGAGGCGTCCGGGACGGCGGCGATGACGTGGTCGATGCCCTCCGTGGCGAGCTCGCCGCAGATCTGGACGCTCTCGTCGACGCTCTGCCCGTCGGGGACGCGCAGGTGCAGCGTCTTCTCGATCTCCTCGTACGGCCTGCCGAGCCGTTCGCAGTGGGCCCGCAGCACGCCCAGCTTGCGCGTGACGTCGGCGCCGTGCAGCAGGTTGCAGGCGTCGGCGTACTGGGCGACCAGCCGGAGCGTCTTGGTCTCCCCGCTGCCGCCGATCAGGATCGGCGGGCGGGCCTGCGGCGAGTTGAGCGTGCGCGACAATCTGTAGTGCCGGCCTTCGTACGGCCCGTCCTGCTGGCCGAACATCCGCACGGCGATCCGCAGCGTCTCCTCCAGTCGCTCGAACCGCTCGGCCAGCGGCGGGAACGGCAACCCCAGGCCACGGGCCTCCTCCTCGTGCCAGGCGGCGCCGAGACCGAGCACCGCGCGGCCGCCGGAGAGTGCGTCCAGCGTGCTCACCTGCTTCACCAGCAGGCCGGGCGGACGGTGGACGGCCCCGGTCACCAGGGCGCCCAGCCGCACCCGGCTGGTCAGGGCGGCGGCGTAGGACAGCGCGCCGTACGCCTCCAGCATCGGCTCCTCGGCGGCGCCGAAGTTGGGGATCTGGAAGAAGTGGTCCATCACCCACAGGCTGTGCAGCCCCGCCTCGTCGGCACCGCGGGCGACGTCCGCGAACCGGCCGGCGATGGCGGCGTCGCCCCCGGGCCAGGTGAAGCTGGGGCAGGTCAGACCGAGTCTCATCGAGCGCTCCTCAGGAATCCGGGCATGAAAAAACCCTCTCGGCCGGACGGCCGAGAGGGCGAGGTACGCACCCCATTATCTCATGGTCTGTCACGCCATCGTGAAGCTGCGGTCCAGCCCGGTCACGCGCAGCAGTCGCGACATGTACGGACGCGGCGCGGCGAGGGTGACGGTGATGCCCTGCGACCTGGCCCGGCTCTGGATGCCGACCAGCACACCGAGCCCGGCGGTGTCACAGAACGACAGGCTGGACAGGTCCAGCACCAGCTGGTCCGTGCTGTGCTTCAGCGTGCGCAGAAGGCGTCGGCGCAGGGCGTGGCTGGAGAAGATGTCGATCTCGCCCGCCAGGTGAACCGTGGTCGGGAGCTGGCGGGACGTCGGGGCGGGAATGAGAGACAGTATCGTGATCGCCGGCCTGTCGAGGCTCACGGAAACCGGAGCCAGAGCGTCTATCGCCGGGGGCGACGCCGGCCGAATGCCGGCGCACAAGAGATCCTCGGTCCCTCTACTCTACCTCAGTAACCATTATCAAAAGCTTGGCGTAATCGATACGTCACTCGGGGTATCGATCAACCTGCCCGAGATGATCGACTCCAGCAGGAGAACGCCATGTACAAACATGCCATCGCCGCATTCGCCATCGCCGCCACCGGCGTGTTTCTGCCGGCCGGGCCCGTGGCCGCCGACCCCGTGGACGACGACTGGCCGGGCTGCGTCACGCGCATGATCAGGCCGGGCTGGTCGCCGGACTGGCCACTGCTCGACAGCCTCGGCATCCGGAAGATCATCGAGGGGGCGTCCGGCACCGCGCGGCTGTGCGTGTACCCCGACCCCAGGCCGATACTCGAACGTTTCGGCTTCACGGAGTGAGCCCGCCGGTCCGTTAGGGCGGCGTGATCCAGGGCACCTAGCGGCCATGACTCCTCCCGGCGCGGCGCGCAGGCTTCTGGTGATCGGCAACCCGGCGGCGGGCGGTGCCGACGGGCAGACCCGCGAAACGGTCCTGGCCACCCTGGCCGACGAAGCCGACGTGCTGTCCCGTGACGTGGGGGAGCCCGGCGACCTCGGCCGGATCCTCGGCGACCACCCCGATCGGATCCCGGTGGTCCTCGGCGGTGACGGCACGGTGCACGCCGTGGCGGCGGCGCTGCTGGCCAGGGACGAGCTCACCACCCGTCCGATCGGGCTGGTGCCGCTGGGCACCGGCAACGACCTGGCGCGCGCTCTCGGCATCCCGCTCGACCCCCGCGAGGCGGCTCAGGTCGTCGCCCGTGGCCGGGAGCGGGCGCTGGACCTCCTCGTGGACGGCGAGGGCGGGATCGTCGTCAACGCCGTGCACGTCGGCGTCGGCGCCCGAGCCTCGGAGCAGGCCGCAGCGCTCAAGCCCGTGCTGCGCCGGGCCGCGTACGCGGTGGGCGCCATGCTCGCGGGGGCGCGCACCAAGGGCTGGCGGCTGCGCGTGCGGGTGGACAACGAGCTCATCAGTGACGGCCGCAGGCGCGTGCTCATGGTGGGCGTCGGCAACGGAGTCTCCATCGGCGGCGGGACCCCGCTGGCCCCGCACGCCCGCCCGGACGACGGCCTGGCCGACGTCTTCGTCTCCTACGCGGTGTCCCCGCTGGCGCGGCTGGGCTTCGGGATGCTGCTGCGGCGTGGCGAACACCCCGAACGCGCCGATGTCCTCACCGTCCGGGGCAGCACGATCACCGTCGAGGGCGAGCCGGTCCCGGCCAACGCCGACGGCGAACTCTCCCCGCCCGCGCCCCGCCGCACCTGGACCCGGCACCCGGCGGCCTGGCGCGTCATCGTGCCGGCCGGCTGACCGTCACGGGTGGCCGGATGGTGCGGACCGTTTAATGCCGCCGCAATCACATCCGCCGCCTTCCGGTAACACTCCGTAGCCAAGGTGGTCGCATGAGCGATGCACACAGGACGGTTCACGAACGTACCGGCGGGCGGCACCTCCAGCATCACGCGCGGTCCTGGCGCAGGGAGATCCTGGAGCTGGCCGCGCTGTTCTTCGCGGTGGGCGTGGCCCATCTCCTGGCCACCCTTCTCGGGCACCAGCAGCCGGGCCCGCTGGTGCTGGTCGGGCTCGGGGTGGCCCTGATCACCGGCACCGCGATCCACAAGCGGCTCGGCCTGCCCGGGAGGAAGTCCCGGCAGGGGCCGGCTCTTCCGGTCGCGGACGACGCCGGGTCTCCGATGGCCCTGTGGCGCGTCCGGATGCGGGTGGTGGAGCGTCCCGGCCGCCTGGCCGCGGTGGCCGCCGCGTTCGGCCGGCTGCGCTGCGACATCCTGGCGCTGCACATCGCGCCGACCGGGAGCAGCGCCATCACCCCGGCCGGTTGCGACGCCCTGGACGAGTTCGTCGTCGAGGCCCCACGAGACCTGGCGCCCGGCGTGCTGAGCGCCGCCCTGTCCGAGGCGGGCGGGTATGACGTCATCATCGTGCCCGCGCAGGTCAAGGACCTGACCGACCCTGCGGTGCAGGCGCTGGTGCTGGCGCAGCGGGTCGGCGCGGACCCTGACCGGCTGCCCGAGGCCCTGGCCGAGCTGCTGCGCGTCTCCGAGATCGAATGGCGGCGTCCCGGTGACACCGTGGACGAGGGCGCCGAGCTCAACACCACCATGGTGATCTCCGTGAACCCGGACCGCGCCCTGTTGATCAGGCGGCCCGGACTGCCCTTCACGCCCACCGAGGCCGCCAGGGCGGCGGCGCTGACCGCCGCCGCCAGGCACGCCCGTTACAGCGCCGGCTGAGGGCCGAAAAGATCACCGCCCCTGGCGGGCCGCCGGTCCATGGATCAGAGTGGAGGTGGACGACGAAGCCATCCAGGGGGTCACGTGAGCGAGTCATCGATGTACCCGATCTACATGCGCAGGGACGGATTCGACCCCGTACCCGAGCTGGCGGCCATGCGGGACGAGGAGCGAGTCCGCCGCATCAGCACGCCGTTCGGGGTCGACGCGTGGCTGGTCACCCGCCACGCCGACGTGCGCGAGGTGCTGGGCGACGCCGAACGGTTCAAGATCGCCAGGCGGGACATGATGGCGCTGCCCGGGGCGCCGAAGATGACAGAGAAGGAGGTCGCCGCCATGCGGGCGGGCAATCTGCTCTCCACCGACCCGCCCGAGCACACCCGGCTGCGCCGGCTGCTGACGCCCGAGTTCACGATCCGCCGGATGCGCCGGCTGGAGCCCCGGATCAGGGACATCGTGACCGATCACCTGGACGCGATGCAGTCCGCCGGCTCGCCCGCGGACCTGGTCAGCTCCTTCGCGCTGCCGATCCCGTCGCTGGTCATCTGCGAGCTGCTGGGCGTGCCGTACGAGGATCGGGCCGGCTTCCAGCACCGCACCTCCCGCATGATCGACATGTCGGTGCCGATCGAGGAGCGCGTGCGGACGCAGCTGGAGTCGCGCGCCTACATGGGTGAGCTGGTCGCCCGCCAGCTGGTCGAGCCCGGCGACGACCTGCTCGGCATGCTGGTCCGCGAGCACCGCGACGACGTGTCGGCCGACGAGCTCGTCGGTATCGGCTCCCTGCTGCTGCTCGCCGGGCACGAGACCACCTCCAACATGCTCTCGCTGGGCACGCTGGCCCTGTTGCGCCACCCCGAGCAGCTGGAGCTGCTCAGGAAGGAGCCCGAGCGGATCGACGCCGCGCTGGAGGAGCTCCTGCGCTGGCTCAGCATCGTCCACTCCGGCACCTTCAAGGTGACCACCACCGAGGTGGAGCTCGGCGGTCAGAAGCTGGCGGCCGGAGACCTGGTGGCCTGCGCGCTGCCCGCCGCCAACCGGGACCCGGCGCTGCTGCCCGACCCGGAGAGGCTCGACATTACCCGGGGCGAGCCCGGTCACGTGGCCTTCGGGCACGGCGTGCACCACTGCCTGGGCGCGCCGCTGGCCCGCATGGAGATGCGCATCGCCTTCCCCGCGCTGCTCGACCGCTTCCCCGGCCTGCGCACGACCGGCGCCGAGCCCGAGTTCCGCTCGTTCAGCATCGTGTACGGCCTGGCGTCGCTGGAGGTCGCCTGGTGAGGCGAGGTCAGCCGGTCAGCTCGCGCCGCTCGACGGTCCACTGAGCGGCCTGCTCGCTCAGCGTGAAGCCGAGACCGGGCCGGTCCGGCACCAGCATCCGGCCGTCGCGGATCTCCAGCCGCTCCTGGAACAGCGGCTCCAGCCACTCGAAGTGCTCCACCCAGGGCTCCAGCCCGTACGCCGCCGCCAGGTGCAGGTGGATCTCCATGGCGAAGTGCGGGGCGAGCTGCAACCGGTGGTGCTCGGCCAGCGCCGCCAGCCGCAGGAACGGCGTGATGCCGCCGATCCGGGGCGCGTCGGGCTGGATGATGTCCGCGCCGCCCGCCCGGATCAGCTCGGCGTGCTCGGCCACGCTGGTCAGCATCTCGCCGGTGGCCACCGGCGTGTCCAGGGCGGCGGCCAGCTCGGCGTGCCCGGCGCTGTCGTAGGCGTCCAGCGGCTCCTCGATCCAGGTCAGCCCGTACTCCTCCAGGGCCCGGCCCATCCGCGCCGCGGTGGGCCGGTCCCACTGCTGGTTGGCGTCCACCATCAGCGGCACCCCGTCGCCCAGGTGCTCGCGCACCGCGCGGACGCGGGCCAGGTCCGCCCGGGTGTCCGGCTGGCCGACCTTGATCTTGACGCCGCCGATGCCCCGCTCCAGCGCCGCCGAGGCGTTCTCCAGCACCTCACCGATCGGCGCGTGCAGGAACCCGCCCGAGGTGTTGTAACAGCGCACCGAGTCGCGGTGCGCGCCCAGCAGCTTGGCCAGCGGCAACCCCGCCCGCTTGGCCTTCAGGTCCCACAGCGCCGTGTCGAAGGCGGCGATCGCCTGGACGGCCAGCCCGCTGCGGCCGACGGACGCGCCCGCCCAGACCAGCTTCTCCCACAACCGGGGGATGTCGTTGACGTCCTCGCCGATGAGTTCACGGGCGATCTCACAGGCGTGCGCGTACTGACCGGGACCGCCGGCCCGCTTGGAGTAGGCGAAGCCGATGCCCTCCAGGCCGCCCTCGGTGCCGATCTCGGCGAACAGGAACACGATCTCGGTCATCGGCCGCTGCCGCCCGGTGAGCACCTTCGCGTCGCTGACGGGGGTGCTCAGCGGCAGGCGTACGGACGACAGACGGATTCCGGCAATACGGTCAAGAGGCTTGGTCATGGGTGCCATCATCCGAAATCGCTTGTTGTCCTACAACTGGGGCGATCGGGAAGTTGTGCCGGAAGACGTTGTGCGGGTCGTAGACGCCCTTGATCCGCCGCAGCCGGTCCAGTGTGCGCGGCGGGAACGCCTTGGTCAGCAGCGTGTCGTCGGGGTAGGACTCGAAGCTGAGGTAGATGGCGGCCACGTCGAGCCGCTCCCACGACCGCTGGGCGTCGGCCCGGCGGGAGGCGCGCAGCAGCACGTTCAGGGAGAAGTTCTGGGTGCGGTGGGCGTAGGCGGTGGCGTCCGGGGCGGTGTCGTTGACCGCGCCACCGACCGAGCGCACCTGGAACATGCTGATCTCGCCCCTGGCGAACATGTCGGCCACCAGTGTCGTGGTGGCGCTGTCGAGGTGCTCGACCAGCGCGGAGTGGGTGTACATCCGTGACTGGCCGTGATGCTGGTTGCGGTGCGGCTCGACGAGCGCCGCGTAGGGGGTGAGCTGGGCCTGCTGCTGCAGCACCGGGCCCAGCTCCAGGAACGGCTCCAGCGCCGACACAGCGGCGTCGGTGTCGTCGCCCGCCCAGGTGACGAGCGTCTGCGCCAGGACGGCGGCGTCCGCCTGGCCCGGGAAGACCGTCAGGAAGGCGGTCAGCTTCCTCGGGCTCTCCTCGACCAGGCGTCCCCACTTCTCCAGGAACCCGGCGGTGTCGGCGGCGTCGTGCACGAAGGCGGCGAACACGACGTCGCCCACCTCCGCGGCCTCGATGTCGAAGGAGGTGACGACGCCCATGTTGCCGCCCGCGCCGCGCAGGGCCCAGAACAGGTCCGGATGCTCGCCGGCGTCGGCGTGCACGATCCGGCCGTCGGCCAGGACCACCTCGGCGGCCCGTACGTGGTCGAGGGTCAGCCCGTAGGAGCGGGCCAGGAAGCCCTGCCCGCCCGCCGTCGCCAGGCCGCCGACGCCCACGTCCCCGTAGTCGCCGGAGCTGATCGCCAGCCCGTGCGGTGCGAGCGCCTGCGCGACGTCGCCCCAGCGGGCGCCCGCGCCGACGCGGACCAGCCGCCGCTCGCGGTCGATCACCTCGACGCCGTTGATCGCGCCGACGTCGATGACGATCCCGCCGTCGTTGGTGGAGCGCCCGCTGATGCCGTGCCCGCCGCTGCGCACCGCCAGCGGCACGTCCTGCGCGCGGGCGAACGTCACGGCCTCGGCCACCTGCTCCGGCGTGGTGACGCGCAGCACCAGACCGGGGGAGCCGGCCCAGATGTACGACGAGGCCACGCTGTCGTACGCCCGGTCGCCGGGCTCGACCGCGACGGCGGCCAGCGACGCGGGCAGCGCGTCGTAGTCGATGCCGGGACTGCGCAACGCGAGCGCGCGGGGCGAGCGCGCAGCGCCGGTCCCAGTGCCGGTCCCGGCGCCGGCCGGGGTGCCGGCCGGGGTGCCGGTCGGGGTGCCGGTCGTGTCGCTGGTGGTGCCGCGTTCGGCGGCGACGAGTTCGCGCAGCGCCGGGGCGACCTCCTGGGCGAAGGCCTGGATGACCCGCGGGCCGTCCGAGCCGATGATGAAGGTGGAGACGCCGTCCTCCAGCGCGAGCGGCAGCAACTGCTCCGCCCAGGTGGCGACCGGACCCTGGAGCGCGCCGCCGGTGACGTTGAGCAGCCGGCGGATGTCGCGCGGATCGCGCCCCGCCGCCACGGCCGCCTCGTCGATGATCTTGTTACCCGCGCCGATGTCCTCCGGCTGGGCATAGCCGAGGCTGGGCAGCCAGCCGTCGGCCTTCGTGCCGATCAGGCGCAGCATGCGCGGCTTGTAGGCGCCGAGCCAGATGGGTACGTCGTGCGCGGGGGAGGGCCCGCGCTTGGCGCCATGGACGGAGTAGTAGGTCCCGTCGACCTTCAGCACGCCGCGCTCATCGGCGTCCCACACCCCGCGGATCACGTCCATGGCCTCGCTCAGCGCCTCCACCGCCTGGCCGGGGGTGAGCCGGCGACCGCCCATCGCCTCGACCGCGTCCCAGAACGCGCCCGCTCCCAGGCCGAGCTCGATCCGCCCGCCCGACAGCAGGTCGAGACTGGCCACCGACCGGGCCAGCACGGCGGGAGGACGCAGCGGCAGGTTGATCACATTGCCGGACAGGTGGACGCGCTCGGTCCGGGCCGCGACCCAGCTCAGGAGCGTCCAGGTGTCCAGGAAGCCGGGCTGGTACGGATGGTCCTGGAAGGTGACGAGATCCAGGCCGGCCTGCTCGCTCAGGACGGCGAGCTCGACGGCCAGCTGGGGCCGTTCGTTCTGCGGGGTGATGAACGACCCGAAGCGTAGATCGTGACCATAGTCAGGCATGAGGGGGCCTTCCAGACAACTGGTAGATGTGTCAACCATAGCCATTTTGGATGACATGTCAACCTCTTGGGTGACGTATCAACCTTTCGTGACGTACGCTGCGAAGATGACCGAGCAGCGACCGGCGAGCCCACGCCACGCAGAGCTGGACGCGGGAGAACGCCACGCAGAGTTGGACGCGCGAGGACGCCACGCAGAGCTGGACGCGTGGCGGCGCCACACCACTGTCCACGGGCAGCTCGCCGCCCACCTCGCCCGCGAGCTCACCCGCGCCACCGGCCTGTCCGAGGCCGACCACCAGATCCTGGACGCGCTCCTGGACGCGCCCGGCACCCGCATGCGCGCGCTGGAGCTGCGCTATGCGCTGCAGTGGGAGAAGAGCCGCCTGTCCCACCAGGTGGCCCGGATGAGCGCGCGCGGGCTGCTCGAACGCGTGGCCTGCAGCGAGGACGCGCGCGGCTGGGACCTCTCGCTCACCGCCGAGGGCCGCGAGGCCGCCGCCCGCGCGCGGGCGGTCCGGGAGGAGTCCGTACGCCGCCTCGTCCTGGAGACCCTGGGGCCGGAGCGCCTGGCTCTGCTCGCCGAAGCCGCCGACCTCCTGACCGAGCGCCTGGAACGCGCGGCGGAGGAGGACCCGGCCTGCCGGGCCGTTCATGCGGAGGTCTACGGCGAGAAGGTGAAGTAGGGGTCAGTCGTCCGGAAGCAGGGGGTCAGTCCTCCGGCAGGAGGGATGTGCGCAGCAGGAGCATGGCGATGTCGTCCGTGCGGTGGTGGACGGCAGCCGAGGGGGCGATGAGGGCCTCGGCCATCGACTGCAGTGGCTGGTCCGCGTGCCGGCCGAGCTCGGCGGCGAGCGCGACGATGGCGTCGCCGAGATCGATGCCCGGGGTCTCGATGAGCCCGTCGGTGTAGAGGGCCAGGACGCTGCCGGGAGCCAGGGTGTGCTCCGTGGTGAGGTACTCGGCGTCGGGGTCGATGCCGAGCAGCAGGCCCGAGGGTGACTCGACGATGCGGGCGGGCGCGCCGGGTGGGTGCAGCAGGGGAGGGAGGTGGCCGGCGCTGGCCATGCAGGCGACACCCCGGCGCAGGTCCAGGCTGACGTACAGGCAGCTGGTGAACCGGTTCGGGGACAGGTCGATGAGCAGCCGGTTGGTGTGCCGGAGGACGTCACCGGGCGACGCGCCCGCCCTGGCGTAGGCGTGGATGGCCGAACGCACCTGCCCCATGAGGGCGGCGGCCGTCGTGTCGTGCCCCTGGACGTCGCCGATGACGGCCGCGGCCATGGAGTCGCCCAGGTCGATGAGGTCGTAGAAGTCGCCGCCGATGTCCATGCCGCGCGTGGCGGGCAGGTAGCGGGCGGCCACGTCCAGGCCGGGCAACTCGGGCAGCCGGCGAGGGAGCAGGCTGCTCTGCAGGCACTGCGCGAGCTGGTGCTTGGCGTCGTACAGACGGGCGCGTTCGAGCGCCTGGGCGAGCAGCCCCGCCAGTCCGGTGAGGTGGGCGCGCTCGTCGAGGGTGAAGTGGTGAGGATGGTCGAAGGCGAGCACCCATGCGCCCACGGGCCGGCCGGAGGCGATCAGCGGCATGAACGCCCAGGCGGACATGTTGTCGTAGCGGATGGTCTCGGGATAGACCTGTTCGAGCTCGTGCCAGGTGGCGAAGAACATCGGCACGCCGGATTGGAGGGCGTGCGCGCTGGGCGTCGGTGAGGTCACCGGCCGGCCGTCGAAGTCGTCGATGGTCTCCTGCGCGTAGTTGCGTGAGCCGATGATCCGCATGCGCCCGCCCTCGGCCCGCAGGACCGCCATCGCCTGGACGTTGAAGACGGGCATCACATGGTCGGCGACCAGGTCGACCACGTCCTGGACGGTGGCCGCCTGGCTGAGGGAGGTGGTGAGATGCAGCATGTCGTACAGCGCGGGCCCGGTCGCGGGCCGGCCCGCGTTTATGGGCACGTCCGGCATCAGATGGTCCGGGTCCCTGGCCATGGTGCTGGGGGTGACGCGGACGCTGACCCCGAAAGGGGCGGGATAGAGCTGGAAGGCCAGCCACTGCCCGTCGGGGCGTTCCGCCATGAACGAGGTGGTCTCGTGGCTGATGACCGCGGCGCGGTAGCGGTCCTCGCAGACCGGCCGGTTCAGCCAGGGCAGCCATTCCCAGGGGCGCTTGCCCAGCAGCTCGGACGCCTCGCCGTCGAGAAGGTCCGCCGCCGGCGGGGTGAGGAAGGTGATGCGGCCGTCGATGTCCATCGCGAAGTAGCCCTCGGGCAGGCCGTTGAGGCAGTCGAGCGCGGCCATGCCCGCGTCGAGGTCCTCCTGCGCGCCGCGATAGGGCGACAGTATGCGCGGTCGGTGGCGGGGTGTCATCGGTTTCCCTTCCCTGGCCGCCTCCCCCAGGACCAGGCTCATCTGGCGACAGGTTCGCTGAATGATGTCGAGCTTGTGCTGGGTGAGCTCGGAGGTCTTCTCGGGAGGCCACAGCAGCAGCAGCGCTCCCCAGTCGGTGGGACCGCTGTGGATCGGGGCCGCCGCGACGGAGAAGTGGTACGGCAGCGCCAGCGCGGCGCCGGGGAACGTGCGTGCCAGCTCCTCCTGGTTGGCCAGCCACACCAGGCGCCGCTCACGCACCGCGACGGCCGCCGGGACCGGGCCGGTCAGCCTGATCCTGGCCCACGCTCGGGCGATCATGGTCGGAAAGCCCAGGGAGGCGTCCATCAACAGCACCCTCCCCTCCTCGTCGAGCAGGTAGAGGGAGCCGATGTGCGCCCCGGAGTCGTTGATGGCCTCGATCAGCAGGGTGTGCAGGTCATCGGCGACGTCGCGTCCTGGGGTGGTGGCGGCGACGGTGTCGCGCCGCACGCCCTAGGTCTCCTCGCTTCTGGCACGGGATCGGGGTGAATGCCCAAAAATACCCATAAGGGAAGAATACGCATAGATATTAATAGAAAGGCATTCTCAAGGTTATAGCGGACCCAAGGCCTTATCCAGCCCGAACGTACTCAGTGTGCATGATAACGGCCGCCCTGCCCGCGGATGCGCGGGCAGGGCGGCCGTCGAGGCTGCTACCGGGAGGTCATCCCAGGCCGTTCCTCATCGCGGTGATCAACTCTCCATTGGAGGTGTCACCGCTGAGCTCCCAGAAGAACGCGCCGCCGAGGCCCTGGTTCTTCGAGTAGCCCATCTTGCCGCCGATCGTGCTCGGCGTGTCATAGCTCCACCACTGGTTGCCGCAGTGGGCATAGGCGGTGCCCGCGACGGTGCCGGTGGCGGGGCAGCGGGTCTTGAGCACCTTGTAGTCCTCGATGCCCGCCTCGTAGGTGCCGGGCGCCGCCCCCGTCGCCGTGCCGCCCGGCGCGGACTGGGACACGCCGGTCCAGCCGCGGCCGTAGAAGCCGATGCCGAGCAGCAGCTTGCTCGCCGGGACGCCCTTGCTCTTGAGTTTCTGGATGGCGTTGTCGGAGTAGAAGCCCGGCGTCGGGATGCCGTTGTAGCTGGTGAGCGGCGAGTGCGGGGCGGTGGGGCCCTGCGCCGCGAAGGCGCCGAAGTAGTCGTACGTCATGACGTTGTACCAGTCGAGATACTGCGCGGCGCCGGCGTAGTCGGCCGCGTCGATCTTGCCGCCGTTGGTGCCGTCGGCGGTGATGGCCGAGGTGACCAGGTTGCCGGAGCCGAAGCGGGAACGCAGCGCCGACATCAGGTTCCGGTACGCCGCCGGGCCGCTGCTGTCGCAGCTCAGACCACAGGCGTTCGGGTACTCCCAGTCGATGTCGATGCCGTCGAACACGTCCGCCCAGCGCGGGTCCTCCACCAGGCGGTAGCAGGACTCGGCGAAGGCGGCCGGGTTCTGCGCGGCCTGGCCGAAGCCGCCGGACCAGGTCCAGCCGCCGAAGGAGAACAGCACCTTGATGTGCGGGTGCTTCTGCTTGAGCTTGCGGAGCTGGTTGAAGGTGCCGCGCAGCGCGCCCGCGTCCCAGGTGTCGGCGACGCCGTCCACGCTCTCGGCCGCGCTGTAGAAGCGGTCGTAGTCGGCGTAGCTGTCGCCGATCGCGCACTGGCCGTTCGTCACGTTGCCGAAGGCGTAGTTGATGTGGGTCAGCTTGGCCGCGGAGCCGCTGGTGTCGATGTTCTTGACGTGGTAGCCGCGCTGGTAGACGCCCCACTGGACGAAGTAGCCCAGGACCTTGTCACCGCCGCCACCGCCGCCGCCCGAGGTGGTGGCCCTGACCTCGGCGCTGTTGGCGGAGCGGTTGCCGGCGGCGTCGCGGGCGCGGACCGTGTAGGTGTAGGCGGTGCTCGCGCTCAGACCGGTGTCGGTGTGGGTGGTGCCGGTGACGGTCTCGATGAGGGTGCCGCCGCGGTAGATCTCGTAGCCGGTGACGCCGATGTTGTCGGTGGAGGCGTTCCAGGCGAGGGAGACACTGCTGGAGGTGACGCCGGTCGAGCGCAGGTTGCCGGGCACCGACGGCGCGGCGGTGTCGTTCCCGCCGCCGCCCGAGGTGGTGGCCCTGACCTCGGCGCTGTTGGCGGAGCGGTTGCCGGCGGCGTCGCGGGCGCGGACCGTGTAGGTGTAGGCGGTGCTCGCGCTCAGGCCGGTGTCGGTGTGGGTGGTGCCGGTGACCGTGGTGACGAGGGTGGCGCCGCGGTAGATCTCGTAGCCGGTGACGCCGACGTTGTCGGTCGAGGCGTTCCAGGCCAGAGAGACGCTGCCGGAGGTGACGCCGGTCGAGCGCAGGTTGCCCGGCACCGAGGGCGCGGTCGTGTCGACGCCGCCGCCGCTCGTGGGCAGCCAGAGCGCCAGGACGTTCGGCGGCTCCCAGCCGGTCAGCGAGGTGTGGCTCTGGCGGCATTCGTACTCGATGCCTTGGTAGGTGACGCGCGTGCCCACCGTGTAGGCGGTGTTCGGCGCCCAGTCGGCGAGGGCCGCCACGGTGCTGCTCGAGGTGGAGGTGGCGCCGTACGCGCCGGCTGGGATGGCGACCGCCGCGGTGAGGGGCAGCAGTAACGCCGCCAGTCCTGCGAGGGCCTTGCTCAGGATGGTTCTCTTCATGGCTGCTCCGGCATCCGGTGGGTGGGGGGTGGGATGGGAGGACGTGCGGTTCAACTCTTAGGAAAGTTTCCTTTTAGTTGTACGACGACCGTAGCCGCTGCCTGCGCCAGCGTCAATGAGTGTCAAGGCGAAGCGTCCAGGGCAAAGTGCCGTCAAGTGGGCGTGTCCGGTTCCGGCTACGCGAACCCCCCGGTAGAAGGTGGATTCCGGAGGTAGCGGTGTGGCGGAGTAGGCAGCGCGAACGCGGGCGGGTCATCCTGCCGACCTGGCTGTTCGCCGTCACGCTCGTCGCCGTCACCGCGCTCGTGGCCGGGTTCGACGCCCTGCTGGGCACGGCCGTGGGACTGGTGCCACTGCTGATCTTCCTGCCGGCGATCGTCGCGGCGCTGGGCACGACGCCGCAGACGGCCGTCGCCTCGGTCTGGGTGCTCCTGACGGTGTCCGCCTCCGCCGTCTTCCTCGGCGGCGGACTCGGCGAGAACCTGGGCGCGGTCGGCTTCACCGCCGCGTTCGGAGCGCTGAGCGTCCTCGGCTGCCGCTACCGGATCAACCGCGAGGAGGAGGTCCACCGGCTGCGCTCCGCCGCCGCGGCGCTGCAACGCGCGATCATGAGCCCGCTGCCGCTGCGCACCGGGCAGGTGATCGTGGACGGCATCTACCAGCCGGTGGAGGAGGACACCATGGTCGGCGGCGACATGTACGAGGTGGCCGCCTCTCCGTACGGCACCAGGGTGCTCATCGCCGACGTGCAGGGCAAAGGACTGCCCGCGATCGGGGAGGCCCTCGCCGTCGTCGGCGCGTTCAGGGAGGCGGCCTACCGGGAGAGGACCCTCATGGGCGTCGTGGACGCCCTGGAGAATGCCGTCATCAGGCACAACACCTACGCCCGGCACACCGGTGAGCCCGAGCGCTTCGTCACCGCGCTCGTTCTCCACATCGGCCAGGGCCAGGGCGTCCAGGCGGTCAACTGCGGGCACATCGAGCCGTATCTCATCTACGACGGCCGCGCCGGACAGGTGAGCCTCGGAGAGCCCGGAGTGCCGCTGGGTCTGGCCAGGCTGACTCCCGAGCCGCGGACCAGCGCGTGGTTCGCCTTCCCGCCGAGGGCGACGCTGCTGCTGTGCACCGACGGCGTCACCGAGGCCCGTGGACCGGGCAGATCCTTCTATCCGCTGGAGGAGCGGTTGCACGAGTGGGTCGGCGTCCCGCCCACGCGGCTGGCTGACACGCTCCACGCTGACCTGCGCGCGTTCACCGGAGCGGCCCCGCCGGACGACGTCGCCGTCCTCATCCTGCACAGGGCGCAGCCCATGACCGGGCCGGCGCGCACGCCCGCGTTCCCGGTGTCATGACGGGACCCGGGACCGCGAAGGGGCCGACGAGCTCCTGACGGATGCTCGCCGTCACTCCCGCGTGCGCGCCCGCCGAGGTCTCGGGGCCCAGGACCGCCAGGCCTTCAAAGCTTGAAGAGCCTGGGGTACGGCGCGATGATGCGGTGGATCTCGGTGCCGAAGTCGACGAGCACCGCGATGTCCTCCTCGACTCCTACGACATGGCCGAGCCCGTACTTGTCGTGGCTGACCTTGTCCTGCACGACGAAAATTGGCAATGGTGGGGGTGGCACCTCGGGAACGTTGAAGGGACTTCCGGGCAGGGGACGCCGGGCCGCGGCTTTTCTGGGTTTCACTCCTTCTAGTATGCTCCCCATTTGCCACAGGTCTTGCCTCAGGGCCTCACGACAAGGCCGCGTTCTTGTCACTGTCCTGGGTAGGGGAGCCACATGAAGCTCATGGATCGGGTGCGCGCGTACATGCGCAGCCCTCAAGGCAGGCAGACGGTCGAGAAGGCCAAGCGGATGGCCCGCGACCCACAGAACAAGCAGAAGGCCAGGCGCTTCCTGGACAAGTTCCGGTCACGTCGTCACTGATCATCGCGATGTCCATCGCACCGGTCCTGACTTGGGCGTTCTTTCCTTGTGAGGCATTCTCCCCGGTGAGAGACTGAGCTGACGGAGGGGGGACGTCATGATCGAAGTCAAGAGCATCGACAAGCCGGATGAGCGCAGAGACTTCCCGATGGGCCACCTCGACGTGTGCGAGCTCAGCGGGCTGCACTTCGGCGTCGCCACGTTCGAGCCGGGCTGGCGCTGGTCGGAGTCGGTCAAGCCGATCGCGGGCACCGAGTCCTGCGAGGTCCACCACAACGGGATGGTCGTCAAGGGGCGGCTGCACATCCGGATGAACGACGGCACCGAAGCGGAGATCGGCCCGGGTGAGGTCTTCGTCGCTCCGCCCGGACACGACGCCTGGGTGGTGGGCGACGAGGCGGCCCTGGTGTTCGACTTCGCGGGCGGCGCCGCCGACTACGCGAAGGCCAAGGAGGCGTAAGGACGTCGCGCCGCACGCCGCGACCCGGCGTGCGGCGCCAAGACCGAGGTCGCGTACGGACGTCGCGCCGCAAGTCGACCGCCCGGCGTGCGGCGTCAGCTTTCCGGGCCGAGATCCACGACGATCGGGGCGTGGTCCGACGGGCCCTTTCCCTTGCGGGCCTCGCGGTCCACGTACGCCGACCGTACGCGGTCCGCGACGCCCGCGCCGGCGTACACCAGGTCGATCCGCATCCCCATGTTCTGGTGGAACATGCCCGCGCGGTAGTCCCAGTAGGTGAACGGGTGCGGCCCCTTCATCGGCGTGGGCACCACGTCGCGCAATCCCAGCGCCCGCAGGTCGGCCAGCGCCTGGCGTTCGGCGGGCGTGACGTGGGTGGACCCGGCGAACAGGCTCGGGTCCCACACGTCCGCGTCGGTCGGCGCCACGTTGTAGTCGCCGCAGGCCACCAGCGCCCGCCCCTGCCTCAGCTCCGCCTCCACCGCCCGGGTGAACGCCGCGAACCAGGCGAGCTTGTAGCCGTAGTGCGGCGAGTCGACGGTCCGCCCGTTCGGCGCGTACAGCGACCACACCCTGAGCCCGCCGCAGCTCGCCCCGATCGCACGCGCCTCGGGGGAGGCATCGGCCGCGCCCACCGCGCCGCGCACCGCGCCGCGCACCGCGCCGCCCGCCGCGTCGCCCACCGTGCCGGGCACCGCGCCCAGCACCGCGTCGAACGCCGGCTCGCCGGGGAAGCCCCGCGACACCTCGCTCAGTCCCACCCTCGACAGCACCGCGACGCCGTTCCAGCGGCCGTCGCCGTGGGCCGCCGTGGCGTAGCCGAGCTCGCCGACCTCCTGGGCGGGGAAGCTCGCGGCGGCGCACTTGGTCTCCTGCAGGCAGACGACGTCCGGCTCCGCCTCGGCCAGCCAGGCGAGCAGCCGGGGCAGCCGGGCCTTCACCGAATTCACGTTCCAGGTAGCCAGGCGCATCCTTCCACCTTGCCCAAGAACCCCGGCCCCCGCACCAAGCCACCCCGCCCAAGACGCCCGCCCGTGCCCCGGCAGGCCGGGGCGCCCGCGCCGTGAGGGGCGGGCGCCGGTGGGCCGGCTAGTTGCGGGACTCGGCGGGGCCGTGCCGGTGGGGGGCCGCCGTGCGGGCGGCGGCCGGGGTGGGGGCGGTGGCGCCGATCGTGCCGGTGTCGAAGGCGTACGTCGCCACCAGGGTCGCGATGGCGTCGGAGTTCACGTCCAGTGCCTGGGCGCTGACGTTCTCGATGGTGTCGCAGGCGCTGTGGTAGCACGGGTCGAGGGGGATGCCCGCGGTGCCGCCGAAGATCGCGGCCTCCTCCTCGGTCTTGAGCACCTCGGCGCCGGTGAACAGGCCGCCCGCCGGGATGCCGGCGGCGATGAACGGCCCGTAGTCCGAGCGGCCGGTGAACGCGGTCGCGGTGAACGGCAGGCCGCGCCCGGCGTAGAACTTCTCGAAGTCCTCCTCGATCTGCGCCGACCCCTCCGGCCCCGCCGTGCCGAAGGCGTCACCGTCGCCGTCGTAGACGCCGAAGGTGTAGTTCGGCGAGGCGATCATGTCGAAGTTGAGGTAGAGGGTGATCTTCTCCCGCTCCTCGGCCGGCAGCGCGTCCACGTAGTGCTGCGAGCCCAGCAGGCCGAACTCCTCGGCGCCCCAGAAGGCGAAACGCACCTGGTTCTTCGGCTTGGCCTTGGCGAACTTGAGCGCGACCTCCAGGATGCCGGCGCTGCCCGAGCCGTTGTCGTTGATGCCCGGCCCCTCCTGGACGCTGTCCAGGTGCGCGCCGACCATGACGACGTTCCCCGGGTCGCCCCTCCTGGTCTCGGCGATCACGTTGTACGTGGTCCTGGTCTCGGAGACCGGGTCCCAGTTCATCGTGACGGAGCCGCCCGCCGTGGCGGCGAGCTCCTGGCCGACGGCGAAGCTGGTGAAGAACGACGGGATCGTCACGCCGGGGCCGCCGAGCACCGGGTTCAGGTCGACCTCGGTGCGGCCCTCCTGGCCCTCGTTGAACACGATCGCGCCCGCGGCTCCCGCCGCCATGGCGTTGTCCACCTTGACGCGGAAGTTGCAGGTGCCGCGCTGCATGAGGGCGATGCGGCCGGCGACGAAGCCGTCGAAGTCGCTCGCCTCGCAGCCGGAGGTGGAGCTGTTGGGCACGCCGGGCGGCAGCACCACGTCCACGGCCTGCGTCTGACCGCTCACCGAGCCGGCCGGTGAGTCGCCCATGGCCACGTAGTCGCTGAAGAACCCGTAGGTGTACGTCTTCGGGTCGGCACCGGCGCTCTGGAGCACCGGCGGGGTCCGATAGCCCTCGAACAGGAACTCGAACGGCTGGACGGTCACCTGGTAACCGGCCGCCCGCAGTTTCCAGGCCACGTAGTCGCGGGAGAGGTCGAAGCCCCGGGTGCCGGACACCCGGGTGTCGTCGTTGACCTTCGCGATCGCCTGTAACACCTTGAGGTGCTTGTTGACGTTCTTGCCCGAGACGGCCTGGACCAGGTCCCGGACGGGGTCCTTGTGGTGGCGCGGGTGGGCGTTGGCCGTGCCGGTGAAGGCGACGCAGGACAGCGTCATGGCGGCGACGACCACGCCGAGCACGCCCTTGCGGAAGCGGGAACGCATGATTGCTCCTCGGAACCATTGGGGGGTGACCCGGGTCAAAGTGCGCGCGTTCCCTGAACGTACGGATAAATCCGGAAATGCAGGAGAGGGAGGGATGTCTCTGTTGCATCACGGAGTCCGAACGTGCCGTTCAGGCCTCCGGCACCGTCTCGTGGGTCCAGGAGCCGAGCACCAGGAGCGTCTTGGTGCCCGTGACGTCCCCGGCGCGGCGCAGCCGGTCGATGACCTGCTGCAGATGGCCGAGGTCGCGCGCCCGTACGTGGATCATCGCGTCCGGATCGCCCGCGATGGTGAACACCTCCTGCACCTCCGGCACGCCGACCGTGGTGCGGACGATGTCGCTGACCGGCGTGGTGCCGGGATAGCGCAGCTCGGTGAAGGCCTCGATGCCCCAGCCGAGCCTGGCGTAGTCGATCTGGACCGTGAAGCCGGTGATCACGCCGATGTCGCGCAACCGGTCGACCCGCCGTTTGACGGCGGCCACGGACAGCCCCACCTTGTCGGCCATCTCGGAGAAGGTCCTGCGCCCGTCCTCACGCAGCAGACGCAGCACATGATGATCGATCTCATCCACCTCGGGCATGCCGGAACCATCCCATCAGACGCAAACAACCTCGGCTATTCCTAGTCGTAACTATAACTTTTTGCGTCTTTGTCCGATCTGGTCGTCGGATACTTGCGCACCATCGTCCGACGTTGCTGTGCTATGGGTCACACCACGAAGCCCAGGAGGTTCCGGCGTGAGCACGACCCCCGTGTCGCTGGACGACAGGTACACCGCCGCCGACGGCCGCGTGCTGATGTCCGGCATCCAGGCCCTGGTCCGCCTGACCTTGGAGCAGCGCCGCCTCGACGAGCGACGCGGACTCGACACCCGCGTCTTCGTCAGTGGCTACCAGGGCTCCCCGCTGGGCGGGGTCGACATGGAGATGGGCCGGGCCGCGCGCTTCCTCGACCCGGCGGGAGTCGTGTTCCGGCCCGGTCTGAACGAGGAGCTCGCCGCCACCGCCGTGGCCGGCACCCAGCTGCTCGGTCAGCTTCCCGGCAAGCGCCACGAGGGGGTGACGGGCTTCTGGTACGGCAAGAATCCGGGCCTGGACCGGGCCGCCGACGCCATCCGGCACGGCAACGTGGCCGGCACCTCCGCCCTCGGCGGCGCCGTGGCCTGGATCGGCGACGACCCCGGCAGCAAGTCCTCCACCGTGCCGAGCTCGTGCGAGCCGATGGTGCAGAGCCTGTCCATGCCGCTGCTGGCGCCCGGCTCGGTGGCGGAGATCATCGAGTACGGGCTGCACGCGGTGGCCCTGTCCCGCGCCACCGGCCTGTGGACCGGCCTGAAGATCGTCGCCGACATCGCCGACGCGTCCGCCACCGTGGACCTCGGCCCGCTGTCCGACGGCGTCCCGGTCCCCGGCCGCGCCGACCGGGGCAAGTCCCCCGTGCTGGTCGGCCCGGCCTCGCTGGACGCCGAGCACGACATGCTCACCCGCAGGCTCGACCTGGCCCGCGCCTACGCCCGCGCGCACGGGCTCAACCGGGTGGTCTCCACCGCGCCGGAGGCCACTCTGGGCATCCTCGCCTCCGGCACCGGCTTCGCCGTGGTCCAGCGGGCGCTGGCCGACCTCGGCGTGGACGAGGCCGCGATGAACGCGCTCGGGCTGCGGCTGATCAAGCTCGCCATGCCGTTCCCGCTCGACCCCGCCGAGCTGGCCGCCATGACCGGCGACCTGGAGCGGGTGCTCGTCGTGGAGGACAAGGTGCCCTTCCTCGAAGGGCAGCTCAAGCAGGCCCTGTACGGCCGCGCGCACACCCCCGTCGTGACGGGCCGCGAGCTGCTCACCGCACGCGGCACCCTCGGCGCCGAGGACGTGGCCACGGCGCTGGCCGCCTGCGTCGGCGCCGACCGCCTGCCCCGCCAGGCCGTCCATCTGTCGTCCGCCGAGTCAGCTGTCAGGCCCGCCCGCCGCATGCTGCCGATGGTCGCCGCGCGGACCCCGTACTTCTGTTCCGGCTGCCCGCACAACGCCTCCACCCGCGCCGACGACAGCACGCTGGTCGGCGTCGGGATCGGCTGCCATGCGATGATCGCGCTGGACGGCGGCGGGCGCGGCACCCAGGTCGGCATCACTCAGATGGGCGGCGAGGGAGCCCAGTGGATCGGCCTGGCGAGCTTCACCGAGGACCGCCACTTCGTGCAGAACCTCGGCGACGGCACCTTCCACCACTCCGGCTCCCTCGCCATCCGGGCCGCCGTCGCCGCCGGCGTGCGGATGACGTACAAGCTGCTCTACAACGACGCGGTCGCGATGACCGGCGGCCAGCGCGCCGAGGGCCGCCTGGACGTGCCCGCGCTGACGCGGGCGGTGGAGGTGGAGGGAGTACGGCGGATCATCGTCACGACGCCGGAGCCGGAGACGTACCGAGGGGTCAGGCTCGCGGAGATCGCCACCGTGCGGCACCGCGACGACCTCGCCGAAGCCGAGCGGGACCTCGCCGCGCTGGACGGCGTCACCGTGCTCATCCACGACGACCGCTGCGCCGCCGAGGAGCGACGGCTGCGCAAGCGCGGCAAACTGCCCACGCCGGTGGCCAAGGTCGTGGTGAACGAGCGGGTCTGCGAGGGCTGCGGCGATTGCGGGGAGAAGTCCACGTGTCTGTCGGTGCAGCCGGTGGAGACCGAGTTCGGGCGCAAGACCCGGATCCACCAGGCGTCCTGCAACACCGACCTGAGCTGCCTCAAGGGCGACTGCCCGTCGTTCCTGCTCGTCGAGCCCGGCACCCGGCAGGTGCGGCCGGTGCCCGAGCTGCCCATGGAGTTGACCGTCGCGCTGCCCGAGCCGGTCAGCCGGGTCGGCGGCGAGTCGGTGCTCATCAGGATGCCCGGCATCGGCGGCACCGGCGTCGTCACCGTCTCGCAGATCCTGCAGATGGCCGCCCACCTCGACGGCCTGCATGTGGCCGGGCTGGAGCAGACGGGGCTCGCGCAGAAGGGCGGGCCGGTGGTCAGCGACGTACGCGTCTCGCGGCGGCCGGTCGACGGCTCGGTGCGGGCCTCGCGCGGCACCGCCGACGTGCTGATCGGGTTCGACGTGCTCGGGGCCGCCGCCGACGGGAACCTGGCCGTCGCCTCGCCTGGCCGGACGGTCGCCGTCGTCAACACCTCGATCGTGCCCACCGCCGCGATGGTGACCGGCCGCGCCGCCCTGCCCGGCTCGCCCGCCGACGCGATCGTCCGGGTCGAGTCCGCCACCCGTTCCGGCGAGAACCTCTACCTCGACGCCCACGGCCTGTCCGAGGCGCTGTTCGCCGACCACATGCCCGCCAACATGCTGCTCGTCGGCGCCGCTTACCAGCACGGCTGCCTGCCGATCTCGGCCGACGCCATCGAGCGGGCGATCCGGCTCAACCAGGCCGCCGTCGAGCGGAACCTCGCCGCCTTCCGCTGGGGGCGCGCCGCCGTGGTGGACCTCGCCGCTGTGCTCTCTACGGCGACTCCTGCCCCGGCGCATCTCGAACCCGCTGGGTTGGAGGAGGCGGTGGCCCTCCGGGTCGCCGACCTGACCGGCTACCAGAACGCCGCGTACGCGCGCACGTACGCTGAAGAGGTGAACCACGTGACGGCGGTCGCCACGTCGCGCGCCGGCCAGGAGGCCGGGGAGCGGATCGCGCTCGCCTACGCCAGGAGCCTGCACCGGCTGATGGCGTACAAGGACGAGTACGAGGTCGCGCGGCTGCACCTGGACCCGCAGGAAAAGGCCGTGCGGGAGCGGGAGTTCGGCGCGGACGCCGTGGTGTCGGTGCTGCTGCACCCGCCGGTGCTGCGGGCGCTGGGGATGAAGCGCAAGATCAAGCTGCGCCGGTCGGCGGGGGTGCTCTTTCGTGGGTTGCGTGCGGCTCGCGTGCTGCGCGGCACGGCGCTCGACGTGTTCGGGTACGCGGGGGTACGGCGGGTCGAACGGGCTTTGATCACCGAATATCGTGAGTTGATGCGTGACGCGCTGGTCCGGCTGGATCCTGACACCGCCGATGCCGTCGGCTCGCTGGCCTCGCTGCCGGAGATGATCCGGGGGTACGAGGACATCAAGCTGGCGCGCGTCGCCGAGTGGCGTGAGCAGTGCCGGGCTTCGCTGGCCCGGCTGGACGAGCCCGCCGTGCACCCCGCCTCCTGAGGAGCGAACGTGACCGTTGACCGCCTGCTGCCCGGCCAGGACGCCGAGGACCTCATCGAGCTGACCCGCGAGATCGCCGACAAGGAGCTGGGGCGGCGGGTCGATGAGCACGAGCGGGCCGAGACCTATCCTGAGGGGCTGTTCGCGACCTTGGGGCAGGCTGGGCTGCTCGGGTTGCCGTATCCGGAGGAGTTCGGCGGGGGTGGGCAGCCGTACGAGGTGTACCTGCAGGTGATCGAGGAGCTGGCGGCGCGGTGGGCGGCCGTGGCGGTGGCTACCAGTGTGCATACGCTGGCCTGTTTTCCGGTGGCCACCTATGGGAGCCCTTCGCAGCGGGAGCGGTGGCTGCCTGCCATGCTGGCCGGGGAGTTTGTCGGGGGGTACAGCCTGTCGGAGCCGCAGGCCGGGTCGGACGCCGCTGCTCTGACCTGTAAGGCTTCGAAGGTCGAGGGGGGTTACCGGGTCACGGGGAACAAGGCGTGGATCACCCATGGGGGGAAGGCTGACTTCTATGCCTTGTTCGTGCGGACTGGGGACGGGAGCCGGGGGATCTCCTGCTTCTTGGGGCCTGGGGCGGCTGAAGGGCTGACCTTTGGGCGGCCTGAGGAGAAGATGGGGCTGCACGGGGTGCCCACTACCAGTGCACACTATGACGGGGTCGTGCTGGAGGATGATCGGCTGCTGGGGGAGGAAGGGCAGGGGTTGCAGATCGCGTTCAGCGCTCTGGACTCCGGGCGGTTGGGGATCGCCGCTTGTGCTACCGGGTTGGCTCAGGCTGCTTTGGACGAGGCCGTCGCTTATGCCATGGAGCGGCAGACCTTCGGGAAGAAGATCATCGACCATCAGGGGCTGGGGTTTCTGCTGGCTGATATGGCGGCTGGGGTGGACTGTGCGCGGGCTACCTATGTGGATGCGGCTCGACGGCGGGATGCTGGGCTGCCTTACAGCCGGCAGGCCAGTGTGGCGAAGCTGGTGGCCACGGACACCGCGATGAAGGTGACCACGGACGCGGTGCAGGTCTTCGGGGGGTACGGGTACACGCGGGAGTTCCGGGTCGAGCGGTACATGCGCGAGGCGAAGATCATGCAGATCTTCGAGGGCACGAACCAGATCCAGCGGCTGGTGATCAGCCGGCATCTGGCCAAGTGACCTCTGACGTGCGAGAACCCGGGCGGCCTGACGCGTGAGCGGCCCCCGTCCTGGGACGGAGGCCGCTGACGAACTCGCCTCTCGGGGTGGCCGTCACCCCTGCCCGGCGGCGGGTGCTACTCGCCGCCGGCTTCCACGATCATGAACTTGGCCGTGCCCACCGACATGTTCCCGGCCTTGTCGGTGGCCCGGTACGACAGGGTGTGCGCGCCGGGCTGGTTGACCGACAGCGGCTTCGTGTACGCCGCGAACGGCTGGCCGTCGAGGGAGTACTCCACGGTGTCCAGACCTGAGCCGACGTCGCTCGCCGTCAGCTTCACCGTTGCCGAGCCGACGTAGTTCCAGGCCCAGTCCTGGGTGCCGGTGATCGCGGCCGACACCTGCGGCAGCGTGGTGTCGTCCTCCGGAGCCACCACGGTGAACCTCAGCGTCGCCACGGGCGAGGTGTTCCCGGCCTTGTCGGTGGCCCGGTACGACAGGGTGTGCGCGCCCGCCTGGTTGACCGACACGGGGGACGGGTACTCGGTGTAGGCCCCGCCGTCGAGTGAGTACTCCACCGTGTCGACCCCCGACTCGGTGTCGCTCACCGAGATCATGACGGTCGCCGAGCCGACGTAGTTGCCCGCCGAGTCCTGCTGGCCCGACAGCTGCGCCGAGACCTGCGGAGGGGTCTTGTCCTTCCCCTGCGAGGCCGCCACCGTGAACTCCACCGAGTCCACGGGCGAGGTGTTGCCCGCCTTGTCGGTGGCCCGGAAGCTCACCGTGTGCGCGCCGGGCTGGTCGACCGACAGCGGCTGCGTGTACGCCGCGAATGGCTGGCCGTCGAGCGAGTACTCCACGGTGTCCACCCCGGAGCCGGCGTCGCTCGCGGTGACCGTGACCGTCGCCGCGCCCACGTAGCTGCCGTCCTCGTCCTGGTCACCGGTCACCTTCCCGGTGATCTCGGGCGGGGTGGTGTCCTCCTCCTGCGGAGCCGCCACCGTGAACTCCACCGAGTCCACGGGCGAGGTGTTGCCCGCCTTGTCGGTGGCCCGGAAGCTCACCGTGTGCGCGCCGGGCCGGTTGACCGACACCGGGGCCGAGTAGGCCGCGAACTCCCCGCCGTCGAGCGCGTACTCCACGGTGTCCACCCCGGACTCGGTGTCGCTCGCCGTGATCGTGACCGTCGCCGCGCCCACGTAGTTGCCGTCCGCGTCCTGGTCGCCCGCCACCTGCGCGGAGACCTGCGGTGCGGTCGTGTCCTCGCCCTCGCCTTCGGTGACGACGAGTTCTCCGGTCATCTCGGGGTGCCCGGGGATCGCGCAGGAATAGCGGTACTTGCCCGGCGTGAGGTTCACCTGGGCGATGTGCCGGCCGCCGTCGGCGTCGAAGGGGCTGGCGACGATGTTGAGGCTGACGTCGTGGTTGTAGCCGGGGGTGGAGGTGTCGAACGTCAGCGTGTGTGTCATGCCGCTGGTGTTGCCGGTGGCCGCGCTGTTCTCGAAGACGATGGTGGCGGGACCCGCCGTCGCCGATTCCGGCGCCGACTTGTACGCGGTCATGCTGTTGTCGGCGGTCCAGGTGAGCACCTGGTCCGCCGCCTGCGCGGCGGTGAGCTGCGTACGGGGCTGCGCGGTGGCCTGGACCGACGACAGGAAGAGCGCGGGAAGCGCCACGGCGAGCAGCGCCATGGCGAGGCGCGGCGCCGTCACCGCTCCGGACGCCCGCCGTAAGACTCTGATCACGAGGGAGGGGAGAGATCCGACATGCATGTGTCTGCACCTTTCCGAGCTGGGGTGGAGTGCCGGGCACGGGGAACGCTCCCCGGCCCGGCACCCGGCCGGCGTACCGTCCTAGAGTTCGCGCACGCGGATGTTGCGGAAGTCGATCACGTCGTTGCCGCCGTGGTTCTGCAGCCCGACGAACCCGCTGATGAACTGGCGCAGGTCCGTGGGCGGGTCACCGGCGCGCGACGACGCCTTGCCCGGCGTGTTGTCGAACTCGTGGATCACGGTGCCGTTGCGGATGATCGTGTAGTGCTGGCCGACCACCCGGACCTCGTAGTCGTTCCACCGGCCCTTCGGGGTCACCCCGGCCCGGCTCAGGCCGTTGGGCGAGAAGTTGTAGACGGAGCCCGTCTTCTGCGGCTCGCCCGTGTCGCCGTCGTAGATCTGGATCTCGTGGCCACAGAAGATCGCGACCCACGCGGGTGACGTGCGCGCTGCGCCGACCGTGCCGCAGCTTCCGGCGGGACGCTGCTCCAGCGGGGTCCTCGGGTCGGGGAACCGGACGAAGACGCCGCTGTTGGCGCGATGCGGGTCGGGCGAGCTGTCACGGAACTGCAGCCGGACCGAGAAGTCCGCGTACGCCTTGTCGGAGTACCACAGCATGCCCAGGCCGCCGGAGCTGCGGATCGTGCCGTCCGGCTGGAGGGTGAACTGCCCGGACGGGGCCTGGCTCCAGCCCTGCAGCGACGACGCCGTGCCGTCGAAGATGGGCTGGTACCCGTTCACCTTCCCGATCTCCGACTCGGCGCCGGCGGTGCGCAGCGCCTCCGCCTCCTGGGCGGTGATGACGCCGTCCTCCAGGAGCTGACTCACGACGGTGTCGAGGTGCTTGACGAACTTGTTGTGGTTCTTCCAGCCGCGCTCGTCGTCGATCAGGTCGTTGATCGTGCAGCCGCCGCCGGTCGCCTTGTTACGCACGCCGGTGAAGGCGTCGAGCAGCTGCACCGTCGGCCGGGCGTCGGGCGCGGCGCAGCCGACCGTGACCGGGATCTTCCCGGTGACCTGCTCGCCGTCGGCGTAGGTGACCTTCAGCGTCGCCTGGTAGGTGCCGAAGGCGGCGTAGGTGTGCGTCGGGGCGGCCTCCTTCGACGGCTCGCTGCCGTCGCCGAAGTCCCACTCCCACGCCATGCCGCCGGCCTTGGCGCTGGAGAACGTCATCGTCCTGGGCTCGGCGTTCTGCCGGGCGGGACGCGCCACGGCGGCCTCCGGGTTCGGCGTCGCCGGGCCGCCCTTGTAGGTGACGCGGACCAGCTTCTGGTTCGCGTGCAGGCTGAAGAAGCCGCTGCCGTAGTCGAGCATGTAGAGCGCGCCGTCGGGGCCGAACTTCGCGTCCATCCACGACTGGAGCTGGTTGGCGCCGCCGCCGCCCGGGATGATGTTCCGCAGGTCCTCGGCGAACGCCGGCCGGCCCGCGTCCCGGGCGGTCTCCGGGTTCACGGTCACGGCGATGCGGTTGTTGCTGTTGGACTCGTCACCGATGAACCACTTGTTGTCCCAGTACTCCGGCCACGCGACCCCGCTGGCGGTGTCGGTCTGGGAGCGGTGGTAGGTCGGGCCCGACATGACCGCCTGGCCGCCGCCCTTGAGGTAGGGCATGGTGAAGGTCTCCTCGCCCTGCTTGTACGTCGGGAGACCGCTGCCGTCCTGCCGCTTCGGGTAGACCGGGCCGCCGCCCTGCGGCGAGTACCAGATCATGTTGTCGCGCGCCGGCGGGATGTCGACGAGGCCGGTGTTGCGCGGCGAGGTGTTCTTCAGGTTGTCGCAGTCGTACCACTCGGCGGGCTGGGTGGCGTCGCCGTTGCTGCGGTCGCGGTAGGGCTGCTTGTCGCCCATGCAGTACGGCCAGCCCTGGTTGCCGGCGGAGGTGAGAACCGTCACGGTCTCGTATTTCGCCGGTCCCCATGTCTCGCTCGGTCCGCCGGCGTCCGGACCGACCCAGCCGGCCGTGATCCAGTCGTTTTTCTTGTCCCACTCCAGCCGCGCGATGTTGCGGACGCCCATCACCCAGATCTCCGCGCGGGTCTTGCCGCCGCCCTCTTCCTCACCGGTGAACAGGTTGCCCTTGGGGATCGTGTAGGTGCCGTCGGGCTCCGGGTGGATGCGGAGGATCTTGCCGTTGAGGTCGTTGGTGTTGCCCGAGGTGCGGCGGGCGTCCTGGAACGAGGTGCCCTTGTAGTCCTGGGTCCAGTTGTTCCCGGAGTAACCGCCGGATCCGCCGGAGGAGTTGCTGTCACCGGTGCCGATGTAGAGGTTGCCGTCCTCGTCGAAGGTCATGCCGCCGCCCGCGTGGCAGCAGCTGTGGATCTGGGTGTCCCACTGCAGGAGGTCCTTGCGGCTGCTCTGGTCGATCGTCTGGGTCCGCGAGTCGTAGTCGAACCGGGAGACCGTCCGCTTGCCGATGCGCCTGTTCCGGTCGATCGACGCGTGCGGCATCCAGTACGCATAGATCCAGCCGTTCTCCGCGAAGTCCGGGTCGAGGGTGATGCCGACCAGGCCCTCCTCGTTCTTGACCAGCTCGTCGCTGCTGCTGCCGCGGTTGCCCATGACAGGCAGCGTGGTCAGCAGCTTGACCTGCTTGGTCCTCGGGTCCCACTGGTGGATGGTGCCGCAGCCGAGGCCCACCTTCGGGTCGTTCCAGTCGGGGATCGGGCCGGTGGCGCAGGCCGCCTTGCCGATGTAGAACACCTTGCCGTTCGGTGCGATGGTCAGGCCGTGCGGCTCGCCGATCTGGTCGAGCTGGCCCTGCGTGTTCGGCGCGGTCAGCCGTTCCGTGGTGTAGTTGGCCGCGATGGTCGCCTGGCAGTCGCCCCGGACGATGCCGGTCGCCCACCGGATGGCGCCGGCGAGGTGCGTGCGGAACTGCTTGTCGCTGTAGCTCGCCGCGGTGCCGCCCATGCCGGTGTAGAAGGACCGGCCGCCGTCGTAGTCACGGCACCAGGAGACCGGATGGAACGGGCCGTTGCCGTTCATGCTCGGGTTGTAGGTCCACTCCTCGACCTGCGCGATCGTGTGGACCTTGCCCACCGGATTGGGGTTCCAGCTCAGCCACTTGTCGGTCCGCGACAGGGTGAGCGGAAGTCCCTCGTTCGCCGGATGCCGGCGGTCGAGGATGTCCACGACGGCCTTCTGCTCCTTCGCCGCGGGGGGAGGCGCGGAGTCGGGCCCGAACAGCCGCAGCTCGGCGAGCTGGGTCAGGGGCTCACCGCTGTTCGCGGTGACGTTGAGCCGGTAGTACTGGTACGCCGTGGTGTTCTCGAACTTGTATTCCTTGCTCTGGAATCGCTGGGGGAAGGTCTCCCCGCTGCGTGTGTCGAGATCCGTCCAGGTCGTCCCGTTCTGCGAGCCCTGGAGGGTCCAGTCCTTCGGGTCCCGGCCGGCGAAGTCGTTGGCCGACGTCAGCGCGTAGTGCGCCACCGCGACGGGCTTGTCCAGCTTGCCCTGCACCCACGCGGTCGGTGTCCGGGCCAGCCACTTGGTGTCGTTGTCCCCGTCGAAGACCTTGTCCTTGGTCTCGTTCGGCGGGTTCTCCGCGCTCGCCGCGCTCTCCGTCACCTTCTCCGCGATGGGGAGGGCGCCGACGGGACGGGTGCCGATCAGTTCGGTGAACCAGGCCGAGTCCACCTGCGCGCGGGCGGCGTCGCGGATGCCGACGAACCCGCCGCCGCCCCTGATGTACGCCTGGAAGGCGGCGAGCTGCGATTCGTCCAGACTCACGCCCTTGGCGGACAGGAACACCACGCCGCGGAACCGAGCCAGGTTGTCGGCGGTGAAGACCGCCGGATCCTGTGCCTCCTCGACGGAGAACCCGTTCTTCTTGCTCAGCTCCCTGATCGCCGTCGCGGCCGCCCGCACCGGGTCGTCCTGCTGCGCGGCCTGACCGCTGAAGACCAGCACGTTGACGGCGGGCTTCTTGGCGGCCGGGGCGGGGGCCTGTGCCTGGGCCGACACGGCGGTCGGGGTCGCCAGTCCGAGGATCAAGACGGCACTCGACATCATGATCAGTACGCGTCGCCAGGCGGGTGGTCGGGGCGGTAAATAGCCTGTTCGACCCATCATTGCTCCTTGGGATCGAGGGGGGTGCGGACCATATGCGGGTGAGTTCGGAGGTCGGCTGCAGCCAGGGGTGTCGACGTCTGCGTGGGGCCGTGCTCGTACGGCATGGGGCGACCGGATCCGGTCTCGGAGGGCGGGGGCCGGGCCGTCAGTGGCCCGAGTGGGCACCGCCCGAGTGACCGCCACCCGGTCGACCCGGCACGTTCCCGTCCGCGTCCGTCACCGTGAAGATGCCGGCCATCCCCATGTCGGAGTGGCTCTGGACGTGGCAGTGGTACATCCACGCCCCCGGGCCGACACGCTCGCCCGCGATCAGCTGGAAGCCGAACGACTCGGCGGGCCCGGTGATCTTGGTGTCGATGATCCGGCTCGGGTCCTCGAGGCTCTCCAGCATGCCGGTGCGGTTGTCGGCCCAGCGGTGCCCGTGGATGTGGAACGTGTGGTAGAAATCGCCGTGGGTGATCACGATCCACTCCACCCGCTCGCCGACCTTGGCGACGAACTCCGGCGCGTCGTGCGCGGGGCGATTGTTGATCATCATGTCGTTGAAGACGACGGTGAACGTCTTGTCCGGCCTGACGTCCTTCTTCCGCCGGACCACCAGCGGGCCGTACAGCCCCTGCCGGATGCCGATCGTGCCGTGAGCGGTCCCCACCACGTGATCGTGGTAGTGCCAGTAGCCCGCGCTGCCGGGCTCGATGCCGGCGCCGCCCCCGCGCCTGCCCTGCGCGTGGGTGCGCCAGATGTAGGTGCGCCGGCCCCCGGGCTCGACCACGCTGTCGTTCAGTCTCGTACCGTCGCTGGCCACGTCGTAGTTCACCCCGTGGGCGTGCAGGCTCGCCGTCACGTCCAGGTTGTTGACCAGCTCGATCTCAAGCGTGTCGCCCTCGACCATCTCGATGAGCGGCCCGGGAATCGTGGCCTCGCCGGGCTCCAGGCCGTAGCCCAGCTGGCCGTTCTCCAGCCGCTCGGCGTACAGGGTGATGCGGCGGACCGAGCCCATGGTCGTGCCGGCCGTACCGGCATGGGTCGACGCCGCGGTTTGATTCGCTGTGACCAATGCTGCCAGCGCGGCAGCCGTCGCGGACGTGGTGAAGACACGCCGGGAGAGCAGGCTTTTCGCCATGCCTCTGCCTACCTCGGTCATGGTTCCCCAATCGGTGACGCTTGCGTGAGGGCGACTTGCGGGTGCTCGGGACAGTGCTTGCGCGCGCGACGTGGGTCTGGACCCGGGCCGGTCGCGTCATGATCGGTGATGCGGTGGGGGGTAGTGAGATCGACATTCGATCGAAGTACGCGCCATTTTCGGTAAAATGTCAAGAAGTATCGTCGAAAGAGTCAGAGCTTCCGCTTATATCTGGTCAAAGGTGGATGTGGCTGTTACCGTGACCCAAGATCGAACTTCACCGCATCCCCCACGTCCGTGCCCCGCCCCATAGCCCCTGCCGCCGCCTCTCGCCGACCCTCCCGCTGACGGTCCGTCACCGCCTGTGCCGGCCATCGGCTCGTCCCTCGCCGTCACGCTGCACCCCGCCACCTGGCTTGCTCACCGGCTGTGACCCATGCGCCCTGGCCTCCGGGCGGATTGCGTGGGATGCCGAGGACTCGCAGGGGCCGAACCCAGCGCCCAGCCGCTCCGATCCCGTTGTGCAGCAATTCAGGGCTTATGTCGAAGCTCATGCAAAAGGTGCCGGGGATCGCGTCGGAAGCCGGCCATCACAGCCCACGGGACGCCGGCGGGGATGTTACTGCGTGAGGGGCAGGCTGTTACCGGAAACGATCACCGGGTTGGGTGAAGTTTCAGGCTGCGGGTTCGAGAGGCCGTCCGCCCCAGCGGACGCCCTTCTCACTGCGGACGCGGGCGCGCTCACGACGTTGAGCAGCAAGCACGTCCTCAGGTAGACGGGCAGGGCGCCGGAGATCATGCAGATCTTCGAGGGCGCGAACCAGATCCAGCGCCTGGTCGTCAGCCGGCACCTGGCTAAGAGTGACCGGCAGTAGGGCGTGCGCGCGGGTGCGCTCGGGAGTGGCGGCAGAACGGGCAAAGGCCTACGCGACCATGGAGTTCTCTATACTCGGCGGCTGTGCAGGACAGCTGTGCCCGTCAGCTCTTCGGCTTGATGTTCGCATTGAGGTGGAAGAGGTTTGCGGGGTCGTATTTCGCCTTGACTGCCGAGAGCCGTTCGTAATTCCCGCCGTAGCCCTCACGCAGGAGCGGCTCGCCCTCCTCGAGGAAGCCGGGGAAGTTGAGGTAGATGCCCCCGGCGGAGAAGGAGCGCAGGTCGGCGAAGGTGTCGCGTACCCAGGTCACGTTCTCGGCCGAGTCGGTCTCCTCCTCCCAGTTCCCCTCGATTCCGAGCAGGTAGGAAGCGCTGCGGTTGGCGAAGGCGGTCTCCTCCTCGCCCACCTGTGCCATCGCGCCGCCCTGATACCAGACGTCGATGGTCGAGTCCGGTGACGGCGCCGCAGCGGCGTGTTCGGCCAGACGCTCGATCAGCTCGTCGCTGAGCCCGGGCGCGTTCACGGACGTCCAGTAGTAGCGCCCGCCGTCCGGGTAGTCGTCGTCCAGGACTTTCTGCGCCTCCGTGTAGGTGGTGGCGCCGCTGAGGTCGCAGATCGGCTCGGTGACTTCCCGGAGCGGCTGCAGGGCTCGCTCCCCCTCCGCCGGGTTGCCGGGGAACAGGGCGAGAAGTGCCACGTAGGGCTCTCCGTGCGACTCCGGCGGAAACTCCTCGGTTTCTGGAACCTGGCCGAGCACTCCGAGCGGACCCACCTGATCGGGCGCCCCGGACACGTATCGTTCGCAGGACTGCAGTACTTCTCTGGCGCGGTTCGCCGGGTAGTACACGTTGCAGAAGAAAACCTCCGGGCCTACGGGATGCAGGCGGTACTCGAAGGATGTCACGACGCCGAAGTTGCCGCCGCCGCCGCGGATCGCCCAGAACAGATCTTCGTTCTCGCTCGCGCTGACGGCCAGCAGGTTCCCGTCGGCGGTGACCACCTTCGCGGACACGAGGTTGTCGCAGCTCAGCCCGTACTTGCGCCGAAGCCAGCCCATCCCCCCTGAGAGGGTGAGACCGGCGATCCCCGTCGCCGATACCACCCCCATGGGAGTGGCGAGCCCATGGCGCTGGGTCTCGCGGTCGAGGTCTCCCAGCGTGCAGCCACCCTGTGCACGCACCGTGCATGCCTCGGGGTCGACATCGACCCCTGTCATCTCCGACAGATCGATGACCAGTCCGCCGTCGCAGAGCGCATGGCCGGCCACACCGTGCCCGCCCCCGCGCACCGCGAGCAACAGCTTGTTGTCGCGGGCGAAGTTCACTGCGGCGACCACGTCTTCGTCGCCGTCGCACCGCGCCACCAGTGCCGGGCGCCTGTCGATCACACCGTTCCAGAGCCTTCGTGCCGACTCATAGCCCGGGTCCCCGGACCGGATGAGCTGCCCTCGCAACCTTGGGGCGAACTCGTCCACGAGGGGGCTCGGAACGTCAGCCGCCCCACTGCGCTGGCCTCCCATCCCCATCGGCGTGTCGCTGTTGGAGCTGTGCCTTCCGGTCATGGTGCTCACCTCCCAGCTTCAAGCATTATGCCCAGCGGGCTGAGACGCCATGCGAGCTCTCCGACCGTGTGGCTCGGAAGGTGCCCCGGATGAAGAGCAGGCACGAGCCCGAATGATCATGGAGTTCTCTACGCTCAGTGATCACCGGAGGTCTCGTGCCTGTCCTGCCATCATGCCTGCTCGAACCCCTGTGGGACCAATTCGCGGCGCTGCTGCCCGAGCACGTGGACACCCACCCGCTGGGCTGCCACAACCCGCGCATCCCCGACCGGATTGTCTTGAGCACGTCATCGCCACCCTCGTGCACGGCTCCGGCTACGAGCGGATCGCCAGCGCCCAGTGCTCGGACCGCGCCATCCGACGCCGCGTCAAACACTGAACTCAGCTGGGGCCAGCCGAGCAACTGCACGCCCTGGCGCTTCAGGCGTACGACCGCATGATCGGCCTCGCGCGCAATGAACTCTCGGTGGACGGCTGTATCACCAAGGCCCCCTGCGGTGGCCAGAAGGCCGGCCGGCACAATTCGCCCCTGCTCACCCCGACACTCGAAGCAGCGAAAGCCCAGGTCGGATCGCTCCCGGAGGATGTCAAGGTCAACCTCGACCGCGGCTCCCTCGGCTTCACCGGCGAGATCGCCCGCAAGGGCGTTCCCGCCCCGATCCAGGCCGGCAAGCGCTGGGTGGTGGAGCGCACGCACGCGTGGATGAACGACTACGGCAAGCTGCTGCGGTGCACCGAGAAGGACGGCGCGGTGGTGGACTTCTACCCCTACCTCGCCGCTGCCATCGTCACGCTCCGCATGCTCATTCGCCGCGCGACCACGCAGCAGTACCGCTGGGATAGCCGCCCCACTACCCGACGCCTCAAGTGACGCCTACTGCCGGTCGCTCTAAATAGCTCTCTGACATGCGGAAACCTCGCCTGCCGGTCGTCGTAGGCGGGGCTCGCTTCCTTGGGGCCGAGGTTCTCAGCGATCACTGAGGTGATCCCAGCGACCCGAGAGCTTCGGCGATCTCAGCCCCGACGAGCAGAAGACCCTGGCGGACCTCCTCACCCGCGTCGCCTTCCGCCGCCCTTGGAGGCACGCCTACCGATCGACCGGCCGGTCTGGGCGTCCCTCGCCGTCCGTATCCACGTGCGGAAGAGCCCCCACAGGTCGCCAGGTGCCGGGGGCAGCTGACAAAGGACCCCGGGCGACTGCCCGGGGTCCTCCGTGTCTCACCGGTATGCGCGGCCGGCTGCCGCGGTACTACGCGTACCTGATCACTTGTTGACGTGCCTGTACAGGTAGACGGCAACCTTCTTGAGCTGGGCGGAGGTGCCCTTCTTGGTGCGGTGCTTCTCGGCGGTGCCGACGGCCTGCTTCAGCGTGGTGCTGCCGTGGACCTTGGCGGAGCTGTTGTAGACGCCGTGGGCGTAGTTGAGCCAGGCGCCCAGCAGCTCACGGTCGAGCAGCGCCTTGGCGGTCTTGCTCTTGGGAGCGAGGACCTTGTACGCCTTGCCGAGCGAACCGGCGTCGGTCAGCTCGGGGAAGACCTTGCTGCCGTTCTGGGCGAGCGACAGGTAGCACAGCAGGGTCTTGTCGCTGAGCGACCCCTTCTTACGGTGCATCTCGGCAGCCCACTGCTTGGCGCTCAGCGGCTTGGTGGCCTTGCCCCGCTTGCAGGTGTCCGGGACAGGCTGGGGGTCGAAGCGCTCATCCGTACGGTGCGTCCGGGTCGGAGTCGGGGTCGGGGTGGGCGTGGGGGTGGCCGCCGGGGTCGTGGCCGGGGTGCCGGTCGGCCTGGGAGAGGCGGTCGGCACGGGCGGGAGGGCGGCGAGAAGGTCGATGCGCTTGGTGGTCACCGTGGTGTCGCCGCTGGCGTAGGCGATGCCCTTGCCGGTGGTCTGCAGCTTCTCGACGAGCTGGTCGCCCGTCAGGTCCGGGTAGGCCTGCCGGAGCAGTGCCAGGGCTCCCGCGACGTGGGGGGCGGCCATGGAGGTGCCGTTCAGGACGCCGAAGGTATTGCCGGTCAGGGCGGAGTTGATGGCCACGCCGGGCGCGAACAGGTCGATCAGGGGGCCGCGGTTGCCGAACACGGCGGGGGCGTCGTGGTCGTCGGTCGCGCCGACGGCGACCGCCGCTGAGATGCAGGCGGGGCGGACGATGCCGTTGTCGTGCCCGTCGTTGCCCGAGGAGATGACGGTGGCCACGCCGGCGCTCTTGAGCCGGAGGATCTCCGCCTCGAGAGGAGCACCGTTACAGTGGACCTGGTACCTCGGACCGCCGCCGATGCTCATGTTGACCGCCACGACGTTCAGCCCCGCGCGCACCTCTTCGACATGTTGCAGCGCGCGCATCTGGTCGGACGTGAAGCTGAGAATGCAGGGCGCGGGAAGCTCCTGCTGTTCGCAGACGGCGCCGTTGAAGCGGGTGGACACCTGGATCGGCAGGATGCCCGCTTCGGGCGCGACGCCGTTGGAGGGCGCGGTTCCGGCCTTCTTCCCGGCCGCGATGCCGGCGACGTGGCTGCCGTGGTAGCACTTGTTCACGCCGTTCACGACGCACTTCGCCGTCTCGGCGTCGGCAGCGCCGGCGCCGATCTGGGACGGCTGGCCGTTGGGGCACACCACCTCGCCCAGGTAGTCCGGGTCGGGGTCGGAGCTGGAGAAGCAGGCCTCGCCCACGATCCGGCCGGCGAAGAACGGGTGATCCCGGTCGATGCCGGTGTCGAGGATGGCGATGGTGGATCCCTTGCCGGTCCAGCCCATTCGGTTGGCCCTGTCCGATCCGATCAGCCTGGTGCTGACGTCGAGCGTCGGCTTGCTCACCTCGTCCTTGTAGATGGCCTTGACCCGGCTGTCGGTCCGGAGCTCGGCCAGGGTCGGCTTGTCCACGGTGGCGACGATGAACCCGTCGGAGCCGGCCTTGCTGATGACCTTGGTCTTGCTCGAGGCCGCTTCGGCGGTCTTGGCCACGTCCGCCAGGTTCTGGCCACGCTCGATCTCGATGATCGCGCGCACCTTCTCACCCTGCTGTACCTCGGCTGTGAGGTTCTTGGCCACGGCGGGGTCATCGGTGGCGGCTTGAGCTGGTGACCCGACGGCGAGCATGGCCGTCGCGGTGATGGCGAGTACAACAGTGCCCGCCATTGAAGACCGTGGTCTCACTGGTCCTCCGGGGAACGAACCGTCCTGAGCTGGACGGCTGAGGAAGCCGGAAGAATCCGAAAAATCCTCATGTACGGTGATCGGAGATCAAGAGTAGCCAGTGATCATCAGCGTTGACGAGAATGAAGTAGCACCGTTATATGAATTTTCGAACGTCCGTAACCGATCACCCACCACGCCGACCGGCTGCTCGCCGACCGGACGTGAGCGCGAGGAGGTCGATGGGGTCGAGCACGAGGGATGCCGGCCGGGCGGCGGAGTCCACGTCCTGCCTGAGCCTCAGGGGGTGAATCGCGGCATCCGCTCGCCGACTGCGAGATCAGTACTGAGGGCCCCGCGCACCGATCCGTCCACGGAAGCGCGACCCGCAGGGTGAGGCCAGGTGGTGGATGAACCTAGCCGTACGTCCGCTCCGCCGCCTTCAGGTCTTGGAGGAGCCGTTCGTTCTCCTCCAAGCGCCCGCGCTCATGCCAGAGAACTGGGCCGTGCTCCTTGTCATACTTGATCTCCCAGCGGACCGATGTGAGATCCTCGTCGACCACCATCAGGCCCGGCAGGTTCTGCGTGAGGGGCTGGGGAATCATGTCAAGAACCTCGAGGAACAGGGAGTTCGCCGTCCCGAGAAAGGCCCTGGCCCGGCTGTCCGCCGTGGTAAGGAGCTCAACCCCGTAGGGACGATGCGGGTCCGCCGTAGCGTAGAAGTTCTTGGTCCAGCTGTCCGCCGTGGCGCCGAAAGCAAGGAGCTCATCCCCATAGGGACGATACGGGTCCACGACCTCGTGGAAGTTCTTGGCGTACCAGTCGACGACTTCCAGGAACCGCTTGCACGCGGCATCCAGGGTGTCAGCCCAGGTGGCCAGATAGTGGAAATTCTCGTAGGTCTGCCGCAGTGCGCGCTGCGCCAGGTCGGCTGCCTCACCGCGCCAAGGAGCGTCGTGCAGGTCCTGCGCCCGCAGCGGCAGGGTGTTCGCCAATTCGACCAGAGAGCCGGTCAGCAGATCGAGGAACGTCGGGATACCTTGATCCCACTCGGCAGAGGGCCGATAGAAGCTCGTCGCCGCCATTTCCGCGCTCACCCGATCGACGCCGTCATTGACCACCGACGGCAGCGGGAAAGTACCGTTGGGGTAGTGATTTCCCGCACCATAACCATTCCAAAGAATGGGAGGCCGCTCGCCGAGCCGGTCGGGAGGCCGCACCCCTCGGGAGCCCGCTTCCATGAAGGGCATGTCGCCGAGCCGGGGATTATCTACAAGATCATATCTGGTACAGGCTCGTTCGATCAGGACTCCGGCCGTACCGATCTCCTCGTTCAGATTTTTCCAGAACCCGACCGCCGACAGGCCGGCTTCGTAGAGACACCTGGCGAGTTCGTGAGGAAACTTCCAGGGGAAGCCCACGGGGAGTTGAGCATACGTGTGCAGGGGTTTTTCGAGTCCGTCGTGCGCTAGTTCGATGAGCTTGCCGGAAACGGCCCGCACGCCCCTGCGGTCGATGTCGAACCCGTCATTTCCGGATCCGTTCGCCCCCGCCGTGTCACCAGGCCCCGGCCAAGGTCCGATCTCGGGACTCATTTTCCACCCGGACCACTGGTCGGTACGCGTCGCTCCGGCTCGTACATCGAGACTCCGATCATCGGTGAGGAGGCTCACACTACGAAGATCCCTCAGAGCGCGCAACGCTGGGTTTCTGACCGGCGCGTGTACTACGCGGCATCGGGGGCGAGCTCCGCCGCTCCCCGGACCATCGGCGGCATGCGGAACCCTGACCGGAGGTGACCCGCTGCCCGGGGATCAGTGGACGAGGTCGAGGCCCGTCAGGTTGGCCGAGAGCGTCCAGAGACGGGAGGCCTCGCGATCGTCTGCCGGGCCGCCGTCGAGGATGCGACAGTCAGCGCAGTAGTCGCCACCGCGCCCGTCGAGCTCCCGCGATGTGGCGGCCCAGACCAGCGTCGCCGCCCCTTGCTCGGGTGTCGTGAACAGACCGGGCGCCGGGTTGCCCTCAGCGTCGATCCAGCCGGCAGCGACCATCTCATCGACGGTGAGGTGCCGCTGCAGCGGGGTGAGGATGTAGCCGGGGTTGACCGAGAAAGCGCGGACCCCGTACGGCCCGCCCAGTCGATCCAGGTGGCGGGCGAACAGGATATTGGCGAGCTTGGACTGGGCGTAAGCGGCCCACTTGTCATAGCCGCGGCTGAACTGCGGGTCGTTCCACCGGATGCGCTGGTCCGCGCCGTACCCGGAGGCGACCGAGACGACGCGGGCCGCACCGGCGGCCGTGAGGGTGGGCCACAGCAGTTGCGTCAGCGCGTAGTGGCCGAGGTGGTTGGTGGCGAACTGTGCCTCCCAGCCGGGCCCCACCCGAGTTTCGGGGCAGGCCATGATCCCGGCGTTGGCGATCAGGATGTCGAGGGTGGCGTGCCGATGCCGGAACCGTTCGGCGAACGCTCGTACGGAATTCAAGTCGGCGAGGTCGAGCCGGTCGACCTCCACACCTGGGATATCGGCGAGTACGTGTTCCGCCGAATCGGGACGGCGAGCCGGGACGACGACTCGCGCCCCGGCGCCGGCGAGCGCGCGGGTGGCCGCAAGACCCAGGCCGGAGTAGCCACCGGTGACAACCGCGGTCCTGCCGGTGAGATCGCTCCCGGCGAGGACTTCGGTGGCGGTCCTGCCCGTGCCGAATGCGCTCTGCCCGGTGCCCTGTGTCGTGTCGCTGGTCATGTCGCAGACGCTAGGTGCTAGACCGAGGTCTAGGTCAACCGGTTACGATTCGCCGATGACGGCTGAAGTTCTGCGTATCGGCGAGGTGGCCAGGCGCACCGGGTTGAGCGTGCACGCGCTGCGGTTGTACGAGCGTGCGGGGCTGCTCGCCGGTGAGGTGCGGCGCGACGAGAGCGGCCGGCGGGTGTACACCCCCTGGGATGTCGAGTGGCTGGGCAACTGCGTGAAGTTCGGGGCCTCCGGCATGCCGCTGGCGACGATCAGCCGGCTGGCCGAGCTCGTCCGCGAGGGCAGCGGCAACGAAGCGGAACGGCTCGAGATGCTGCGCGAGCATCAGCGCCACGTCATCGCGCAACTCGCGCAACTGCACGACTGTCTCGATCTCATCAACGGCAAGGTGGCCGCCTACGAACGACACCTCGCCGCCGATGGCACCGGAGAGCCCTGGCAACAGCAGCCGGGGCCGGGCACCGCCCACACAGCCGGCTGAGCGAGGAAACGGTAGGAGCGAACAGCGCGTCCGTCGGAGGGCCGGTCGGCAGAACTTCCTCCCTGCACGAGCTGCCGCCGAGCCACCGGAAGCCGTAGATCGCTAGAAGAGGACGGTACTGCGGCGGCGCTGATGTGCCAGGCCCTGTTGTACGGATTCCGTCGAAGTAGAGTTAGACACATTCCGTCGTAGTGGATGTGTGGAGACCTGATGAAGACGAGTCTGCTGGCCAAGCCGGACGACGTGGTCGACCGCGACCGGGAGTGGGGTCTGCTCGCGGAGTTCCTCACCGACCCGGATCCCGCGATGCGGCTCGGGATCGTGTCCGGTCGTCGGCGGCACGGGAAGTCGTACCTCCTCCAGGCTCTCTCCGAGCAGGTCGGCGGCCTGTACGTGACCGCGGTCCGGGAGGAGGGGCGGCTGCCCGCGATTCGGCGGTTCAGTGACGCGGTCGCCACTCACGCCGGTCTGCGGCCGGGGAGCCTGCGCCTGACGGACTGGCGTGACGTCCTGTCCAACGCCCTTGAGGTGGCCGCCCGTTCGCCTCACCCGCTCCTGGTGATCGACGAGCTGCCGTACCTGCTCCAGCACTCGCCCGAGATCCCGGGACTGCTCCAGCAGCTCTACGACGAGCGCCAGCGCGGTACCCGCACTGCTACCGGGCCGGGGCCGCGGCTGATCCTGTGCGGCTCCGCGATGAGTGTCATGCACGAACTGCTCTCGGGGACCAAGCCGCTGCGCGGCCGTGCCGTGGTGGATCTACGGCTCGGGGCCTTCGACTACCGGAACAGCCGGGCCTTCTGGCAGATCAGCGATCCGCTGACCGCGCTTAAGGTGCACGCGGTCCTCGGCGGGGCGCCCGGCTACCGGCCGGTGGCCGGCCGGCCGCATCCGGACGACGGGTTCGACACCTGGCTCACCCGGACGCTGCTCGACCCGGGCAGAGCGGTGTACTCGCGTACCGAGACCGAGTACCTGCTGCGCGAGGACCCGAGGATCACGCAGCACACTCTCTACTACGACATCCTCACCGCGATCGCGCAGGGCGCCACCACCCCCAGCAAGATCGGCGCCGCCCTGGAACGCCCGCGCAACGCCGTCGCCCATCCGCTGGGTGTGCTGGAGTCGACCGGCTACATCCGGCGAGAGCAGGACATCCTGCGCGCCCGGCATCCGGTCATCACCCTCGCCGACCCGGTCATCCGCTTCAACCAGCTCATCACCCTCCCGCAGGCCGCCGCCGTGGAGCAGGGCTTCGCCGAGCAGGTGTGGCAGCAGGCCGCCCCGACCTTCAACTCCAAGATCCTCGGGCCGCACTTCGAGGACCTGGCCCGCGACTTCACCCGCCGTTACGCCCATACCTTGCTGCCCGGTGGACTGCCCGGCCCGGTCGGCACCACCGAGGTCGCCGACCCGGTCGCTCGGACGAAGCACGAGGTCGATGTCATCGCCCTGGCCGCTGGCGAGCGCCCGCAGGCCCCCCGGGCGAGGATCGCGCTCCTGGGGGAGGCCAAGGCGACCGTCGCCCGCCGGGGGACCGGTGACCTCGAACGTCTGGAGCGCATCCGCGACCTGCTCACTGATCAGGGGTACGACACCGCCACCACCACCCTGGCCCTGTACTCCCTGCACGGCTTCTACCCGGACCTGGTGCAGCTTGCCGGCCATCGCGACGACCTCCTCCTGGTCGACCTGCCCGCCCTCTATGGAAGGTGACGCCGGGATGCCCGATGGATGCTACCGATCACGATCTTGCTGTTACTTGACGCGTGGGCTGTCGCGATCGGACTTGTCCCAGCCGCCGAACGTCCCGGCCAGGCCGCATTCCTGGTAGGTGGCCGGGTCGAAGTTGTACCAGCCGCTGTCTGTTGCCCTGCCCTCTGCGGTTCGCGGGGCCGTCACCCCGAAGTAGGCGAACTCGCCGGGCGGCCGGCGGGCGAAATCCTCCAGGTCGGCGATCTGGGACACGATGATCGTCTCCCATCGGGCGAATCCCGTCAGGGTCGCCTCGGACGCGAAGCGCCGGCCGGTGTCGACGGGTGGCGGGGCCAGGGTGACGGCTCGCCGCCTAAGCGGGCAGTTCGTAACGGACCAGAGCCTTGGCGAACGGCTCTCCGGTCGTGCGAGCGTACGCCATCCGGGCGCGTACCTCACTGAGGGTGCGCGGACGGTAGCCGGGCCCGTCACAACAACTCTTGTGGAAGCGAATACCCGCGTGCAGCAACAGGGAGAGCACCCGCCAGGCCGCGGTGTCGCGCCGAGGTGGGGCCGCGAAGGCGGACCCGACATGGATCAGCGGCTCGGCGCAGCGCGGGCAGATCCGGTCGTGGTGACCAAGGCCGGGGTAAGCCTGCTTGTACGAGGCGCGGCAAGGCAAGCAGACGAAGGACGTCTTCGCATGAGCCATACGGTCAGGGTAGGCCAGTCACCGGCCGAGTGCGCGAATGACCGCGATGGGCAGCGGTACGCCGCATGCGGAGCGGGGCGCTGTGAGGTTCCGCAGCGCCCCGCCCGTCTCAGCTCTGGATGAGTGAGAGTCGCCGTACGCCGCTCAGGGTCGGCGTGGGGATGAACTGCACCGGGTCCTCCGGATCCGTACGGAGGCGATCGAAGCGGTCGAGCAGGATGTTCAGCGCGACCCGTCCCTCCAGCCGGGCCAAGGGGGCGCCCAGGCAGAAGTGGATGCCGCGCCCGAAGGCGAGATGCGGGTTGGGGTCGCGATGCGGGTCGAAGGCCTCGGGGTCGGGGAACTGCCGGGGATCCCGGTTGGCCGCCGCCACCCAGCACATGACCAGCTGATCGGCCGGAATGGTCACACCGCCCAGCTCGACCTCGCGCGTGGTGGCGCGGCCCAGCGCGGCGAACGGCGTGAACAGCCGCAGCGACTCCTCGATGACGGCCGGGATCGAGGCGCGGTCGGCACGCGCCCGGTCCTGCTGCTCGGGATAGGCGTCGAGGCACAACACCGTGTTGCCGAGCAGCATCGTCGTGGTGATGTGCCCCGCGAGCAGCAGCAGGATCGCGAAGTTGACCACCTGGCCCTCGGGCAGGTGGTCACCGTCCACCTCGGCCTCGACCAGCCGGGTGAGCAGGTCGGCGCGCGGCTGCCGGCGGCGCTCCGTGGCATGATGCGCGAGGTAGTCGGACATCTCCTTCCACGGCTTCATCACCGCCTGGGTCTCCGCCTCCCGCTCCTCCGCCGACTGCTTGATCGAGACCTTGGCGTCCCGCTGGAACAGCGCGTCGGCCCACCGCTTGAACAGGGCGCGGTCGCTGCTGGGGATCCCCAGCAGCTCGGCGATGACGATGACGGGCAGAGGATAGGCCAGGTCGCTGACGAGCTCGAACCGCTCCCGGTCACGCGCCGCGTCGAGCAGTTCGTGGGTGACCGCGGCGATTCTGGGCTCGAGATCCGCGACGACCCTGCGGGTGAAGGCGGCGCTGACCAGCTTGCGTAGCTTGCCGTGCTCCGGCGGGTCGATCTGGGTGATGAAGCCGTCCAGGGAGAACTCGTCCTTGGGGGGCATCATGGACTCGGGAACCACCCGCATGGTGTCGGAGGAGAATGTCGCCGGGTCACCGAGCACCTCGTGCAGCTCCGGGTAACCGTAGACGTTCCACATTCCGGCGTCGGCCGCGAACTCCACCGCAGGGCCCGATCGGGGTCCGTGCAGCCAGAAGTGTTGTACGGGGATGTCGTACATTTCGACGATGTCGGCCATCGCCTCTCCTTGTCGTAGATCCCTTGATGGAAACGTACGTCAGGATGATCTTTCGCGGTACTCCTGCCAGCGGTGGAGCATCTCGTCCCCGTCCTGCACGGTGAAGGCGAAGAAGTCCCGGGTCTCCTCCAGCCGGACGCGCTGGTGGACGCGGTCCTCGCCGAGGAGCGACAGCCCGTACTCCAGCGTATCCAGGCTCTGCTTCAGCAGCCCGAGCTGGACCTGCAGGATCTGAGCCCACCCGCCGCCGATCTCGCGGTAGCGGTGCTCGCGGGTGGCCGTGGGAACACGTTCGATGATGCCGGCCGCCTCCAGCTGCCTGGCGACCGTGCTGACGGCGGTCTTGCTCAGGCCGAGCTCCGCCGCCAGGTCGGTGAGCGAGGGGTCGGGAGGGTCGCAGATCATCAGCCACGCCCAGAGGCGGCCCATGGAGCGCGTGGCGCCCAGGCGCTCCATGACCAGCCCCATCCGATCGACGAACTCGCTCTCCGAAGACTTCACGGGCGTCAACTCCGCAAGGATCATCAAGTACGTACTTCACGAAGTCTACGTCGCAGGGCACCGCTCGGAAAGGTCCCCACAGCACCGGGTCCGCCGCGGTGTGTACGACCCTGGCCGTACGGGCGGTCGGCCGCCGACCATGTGCAGGTGGACAGGGGCGCTGGGACCCGCACCAGGGACCAGTCGCTCTCCCGGCATCAACCGATCGGTTGATGCCGGAATCCACCATCCTGCTCTCCGGCCGGCCGATCCGCCATGCCCGTCCTCGCGCGATTCTCAAGGCATGCCAACACACCGGGAGCCCGCCCTCCGCACCATCGGACTCCGCAAAGCCTTCGGCGACCACCTGGCCGTCGACGACATCCACCTCACCGTCCCCGCCGGGTCCTTCTACGGCCTGGTCGGCCCCAACGGCGCCGGCAAGACCACCACTCTGGCCATGGCCGTCGGCCTGCTCCGCCCTGACGCCGGCAGCGCCGAGATCTTCGGCGTGGACGTCTGGCGTGACACCGTCCAGGCCAAGGGACTGATCGGCGTGCTGCCCGACGGCAACGCCATGCCGGAACGGCTCACCGGCCGCGAGGTCCTCACCTACCTCGGCCTGCTGCGCGGCATGCGGCCCGCCGTCGTCGCCGAGCGTACCGACGAACTCCTCCAGATCCTCGAACTCGACTCCGCGGAGCGGACCCTGGTCATCGAATACTCCACTGGCATGCGTAAGAAGATCGGGCTGGCCGTCGCTCTCCTGCACGCGCCCCGCCTGCTCGTCCTGGACGAGCCCTTCGAGGCCGTCGACCCCGTCTCCGCGGCCACGATCAGGACCATCCTGCGCAGGTTCGCGGGCAGTGGCGGCTCCGTGATCATCTCCAGTCACGTCATGGCCCTCGTCGAGCAGCTCTGCGACCACGTGGGCGTCATCTCCGACGGCCGCGTCGTGGCCGCCGGGACGCTGGCCGACGTCCGCGGAGCCGGAACCCTGGAGGATGCCTTCGTCGACCTCGTCGGCGCCCGCACCGGAGGAACGGAGGGGCTGGCATGGCTCACGGCCTAGCGCACCCCATGATTCGCATGCGGCTGGCGCTCACGCGCAACTCCCTGCGTGGCGACAACGCCTCCAACCTCTACGCCGGCGTCTCGTTCGGGCTGATCCTGGCCTTCGCAACGATCGCCGTTGCCGTCCTGTGGCCCGCCTACCTGCCCCTCACCCTGGCCGTGTGGCTGTCCGGCTGGATCTTCGGCCCCATCTTGATCGGGGGCGGCAGCGAGGCCCTGCGCCCCGAATACTTCTCCATGATCCCAGCCGCGCCAGGCCGGATCGCGGCGGCACTGCTCGCCGGCGCCTTCGCGGGTCCCGCACCTGTGGTCAATCTCATCGCCCTGCTGTCCCTGCCCGTGTACGGCTGGCGTTTCGGCCCGGCCGGGGTGCTCATCGGCCTGGTGGCGGCCGTCATCACGCTCATCACCATGGTGATGATCTCCCGCGTCATCGTGGCCCTCATCGGGCTGTTCGTCAGATCCCGCGCCACCGCGGCCGCCGTCGGCATCGTGACCGGCACCGCCATCGCGCTGTGCAGCAACGGCTGGGCACCCGTCGTGGCTCTGGGCGGCACCGACACCGCCGGCTGGTCCCAGGTCCTCGTCCGAGTCCTGCCCTCCGGATGGGGCGTGGCCGCCATCGAAGCCCCCTGGCCTCTCGCCCTCGCCATCCTCGCCGCCAACGCCGGCGTGATCGCCCTCCTCCTGGCCGCATGGTCCGGCCTGCTGGCGCGGCGCGTCGTCTCGGCCGCACGCGGCGGTGTGCCGCTCCGCCGCGGCACGCCCCGCCCCTTCCCCAGCACCAGCGGCGTCCGCGTCGCCGCCGCCAAGGAACTGCGCGCCTGGTGGCGCGACCTCGTCCGCATCCAGCTGCTCGCCACTGCCTTCTCCTACGCCATCGTCACCCCCCTCCTGCTCCTCACCATCGACGCCTGGATCATGGTTCCCTTCACGGGACTCATCGTGATCGTGATGGCCGCCGCGTCCTCGGCCAACCTCTACGGCGCCGACGGGACCGCCCTCTGGCTCACCCTCATGACCCCCGGCGCGGAACGCGCCGACGTACGCGGACGCCAACTGGCCTGGTTCCTCGTCGTCGGCCCAGCCGCAGTGCTCCTCTCCCTGGCCGGCACCCTCGTCAGCGGCCAGACCTGGGCCTGGCCGTGGGTACTCGGCCTGCTCCCCGCCCTCCTCGGCGGCGGCGCCGGGGTCATCGTCCTGCTCGCCGTCACCTCGCTCGTCCCCGGCACCGACCCCCACAAGCGCGGCGGCAACCCGCTCAGCACCGGCGCCGACGAAAGCGCCGAAACCAGCCTTGCCTGGCTCGTGCTCCTCGCGGTCCCCGCCACCGCCCTGCCCGCCGCCGGCGCCATCCTCCTCAACCCCTGGGCCGGCATCGCCACCGGCGTGCTGACCGGCGCCCTCAGTGTCTGGGGACTGGGCCGGATCGCCTACCGCAGACTCGAGAACCATGGGATCGATCTGCTCAACCTCATGAAGCACGGCCCGGCACCCCAGGCTGACAAGCCCACCACCGCAGACCTGCCCATCCAGCACCGCATCGGCGTCACGATCAGCTACACCATCGCCTGGCTGCCTCTGTTCCCCCAAGGAGTCGTGCCCATGGTCATGAAGATCGTCGGCATCGAGGACCGCGGCTGGTTCCTCGCCCTTCATCTCCCGCCGGTCTGGCAATGGCCCACCGTCATCTTCATGATCGCCCTAGGGCTGCTCATGTACGGCTACGCCATCCTGATCCCCATGCGCCTAAACTCGCCCTCATTGGCCGCCACCAGGTGAAAGCTGTCCATACCCCGCGAGGAGGAGCACGCTCCGGATGAACGATCCCTTTCCGCCTTCGGCCTGGGAGCAACGCTTCGAGCGCGCCGTCGAGATCGTCCCCTACATCACCCTCGCCGCTTCCCTGGCCATCAGCCTGGCCTCACCCGACCAGCCCGAAGGCGGGATCCCCCGTACTCTCGCGCTCACCGCCCTGGCCCTCGCCTGGATTCTCGGCGCCCACACCCTTCTGCCTGCGGTCCTGCGCGGACGCCGGGTCGTCGTCACCGTTCACTTTGCCGGCGTCCTGGCCACCGCCGCGCTGCTCGCCTTCCACGACCCCATCTTCATCATCTACTGCATCTCCGGCTTCTTCCTCGCCGCCAACTTCGCTCCCTCCAAGTGGACCTTCGCCGCCGTCGCCACCACCTCCTTCGTCCTGTACGGCTCGACGCTCGACTGGGCCCAGGCCACCACCCAACTCATCGTCTTCTACCTGGCGATCATCGCCGTGCAGACCGTGGCCATCGGCGGCGGCTCCATCGCAGGCATCAAGATCGAGGACCGGCAGCGCAAATACCGCAAAGTAGTCAACGACCTCCAGACCGCCCTGGAGGAGAACGCCGACCTCCACGCCCAGCTCCTCACCCAGGCCCACCAGGCCGGCATCCTCGACGAACGCCAGCGCATGGCACGCGAGATCCACGACACCCTCGCCCAAGGCCTCACCGGCATCATCACCCAGCTACGTGCCGCCCAACGCGTCGAGGACTCCGACACCCACCTCGAACTCGCGCTCACCCTCGCCCAGGAAAGCCTCACCGAAGCCCGTCGCTCCGTCGCCGCCCTCCAGCCCCACCAGCTCGAAGACGCCCACCTCCCCGAAGCCATGACCACCCTGGCCCGCAACTGGAGCCAGAGCACCGGCGTCGATCTCCACGTCGAAGTGACCGGCGACCGCATCCCCCTCAGCCCCGCCATCGAGGTCACCCTCTTCCGCGTCGCCCAGGAAGCCCTCGCCAACGTCGCCAAACACGCGGGCGCCACTCGCGCCGGCCTCACCCTCTCCTACACCGGACCTGTCGTCCTGCTCGACATCCGCGACAACGGCACCGGCATCCACAACCCCGACGGCAAAGGATTCGGCCTCAGCAGCATGAGACAACGCCTGCGCGGCGCCCGCGGCTCCCTCGAAATCGAGAGCACGCCCGGCGAGGGCACCGCCGTCAGCGCCACCGTCCCCGCGCTCCAAGGAAACCCCCGGTGATCCGCCTCCTCCTCGTCGACGACCACCCCATCGTCCGCGACGGCCTGCGCGCCGCCTTCGACGCCGAACCCGACATCGAGGTCGCCGGCGAAGCCGCCAACGGCCGCGAAGGCATCGACCGCGCCGCCGCACTCAAGGTCGACATTGTCCTCATGGACCTGCGCATGCCCGAAATGGACGGCGTCACCGCCATCACCGCCCTGCGCCACTCTCACCCGCACATCAAGGTCCTCGTCCTGACCACCTTCGACGGCGACTCCGACGTCCTGCCCGCCATCGAAGCCGGTGCCACCGGCTACCTCCTCAAAGACGCCCCCACCGACGAACTCCTGCGCGCCGTCCGCGCCGCCGCCGCGGGCGAGCCGGTCCTGTCCCCCTCGGTCGCCGGCCGCCTGATGGGCCAGGTACGCCGACCGGTCAAGGCTGCCCTCACCGATCGCGAACTGCAGGTCCTCGCCCTCGTCGCTGACGGCGCCTCCAATCGCCAGGCGGCCGCCAAACTCTTCATCAGCGAGGCCAGCATCAAGACCCACCTGCTGCACATCTACGACAAGCTCGGCGTCCGCGACCGCGCCGCCGCCGTCGGCGAGGGGTATCGACGAGGCTTGCTCAGTTAACCGACCAACCACCCGCGTACCCCACGCCTATCTGCAGGAACGGTGCAGATAGGCGTGTCAGCCTCAGGCCCTGATAGGTGTTATTTCCTTCTTTGAGGCGATGGCTCGGCGTAGCCGTACTGCCAGCACGATCAGGACGATGGGGAGGAGTGTGTGCAGGGCCCACGGGAGCGTGATCGGACTGGCCGTCTCGTCCGAGGATCGTGCGCATCCGAGCACCGGCATCCAGTTCATCATCATGTCCCCGAGCACCAGGGGCACCACCGTCAGCCAGCCCACCACCCTGCCCAGCGGCCGGTGGCCGGTGCGGGCCAGCAGTGCCCACAGCCCGAAGCCCACCGCGACCGTGATCGGCTGTGGGACCAGGATCTGGAACGCCATCACAGGACCGAACAGGATGGCCCCCAGGCCGCGGAAGCAGTTGCCGTCGATGATCATGATGGACTGCCCGGCTGTCCCGTCGGCGAGGGCCGCCAGGAGCGTCACGTGAGGAACGCTCACCAGTGCCAGGGCGATGCCCCACATGAGCAGCGGCCACCGCCAGCGCAGCGGGAGAGGCTCGGGCCGCTCCTTCGGGTGGGTGGCCCGGCCGAGCGCCAGCAGCAGCGCCGCCGTGGCGAGGCAGGCGACGGCGATCAGCAGCAGGTCGTTGCCGTCCCAGGGCAGGAAGCGCAGCGCTCCGCCGTAGGCCCCGGCGTCGAAGCCGGGCGGTCCGCCGGAGGCGTACTGGAGCGCGAGCTGAATCTGAATCTCCGTCTCGCTCGGGCTGCCGAGCCCGGTGACCGGCGGCGTGGCGGCGGCCACGGCGAGCATGGTGAGCAGGGCGGCGCCCAGCCGCGACGTCCACCGGCGGCGGCGCAGCACCACGACGGGCGCCACCAGCAGCGCGGCGATGACAACGCCGGCGACGACGTTCGCGGGCTTGGGCACGATGGCGGTGGGAGCCAGCGGCAGCAGGATCGCCAGAGTGGATAAGGCGGGCACGGTGCTTTTCGACGACACCAGTGATGCGTCTATCGCTCACGGCGCGATCATGTCAAGCCGCGTCTGCGGATATGTCCCTGCATACTCGGACATGTCCAGCATCCTGGGCATGGAGCGACAGATCGAGGATGCCGGCCAGGGCCTTCCGCCGGATGTCACGGCCCGGATGCGGCCAGAGCCCTTTCGACGAGGTCTTCGACGAACTCCTCGGTCGCCGGGCAGGCCTGCAGGGCGACCCGGACGAACACGCCGCCGGTGAGCAGCGCCAGGCAGGGCTCGACCGACTCCGCCGGCAGGTGGGAACGCAGGATCGCCTCCATGGAACGCGTCCCCTCCGCCCAGAGCTGCTGACGCATCTCGCCCACCGCCGGATCGTTCCCGGCGCGTTCGAGGACCCCGCCGAGGACCCGGGTCAGGTGGCCCTGGGACAGGTCGTCGGCGAAGTCGAGCAGCTCCCGGACCAGGTCGGCGCGCAGGTCGCCGGTCGGCCGGGGGTGCTCGGCGGTGCCGCAGATCTGGCCGACCGAGGCGCGGACGAGGTCCAGGCGGGTCGGCCAGTGCGTGTAGACGGTCGCTTTGGAGTAGCCCGCGCGGCGAGCGACCTCCGCGTGGGTCACCGCCGCCCAGCCCTCGGACTTGAACAGCGACGTGGCGGCATCGACGACATCGCGGCGGGTCCGCTGGACTCGCGGGTCGACGTTGCCTGCCTCTGGCTCCTCCACGCCTGCCAACCCTACCCGAAAAGTTGGCCCTCGCTTCGCGGTAATAAGCTAAGCGTCTACTTCTGGTCAGGCTGTTCATTAGTGGTCAATTTGGCTATATTCGTGGCGGTGGCCGGCCGCCGGGCCGGCGAGAAAGGGCGTCATGGCTGCTGTCTCACAACCCCAGGCCACGCGTAAGGGCCTCAACATCGGACTCTGGGTCATCCAGGCGTTACTGGCACTGACCTTGGTCGGTGGCGGCGTGTGGAAGATGGCCACGCCTCTCGCGCAGGTCGCCGAGTCGTTCGCCTGGGTGGGCGAGGTCCCGCCGATCTTGTTCTACGGGACCTCGGTGTTCGACGTCCTCGGCGGGCTCGGCGTCCTGCTTCCCTCGCTCACGCGCATCAGGCCCGGCCTGACCGTCCTGGCGGCGCTCGGGCTGGTCGCGCTGCAGGGCTCCGCGATCGTCTTCCATGTCTCACGCGGGGAGGCGGCGGACACGCCGTTCAACTTCGTGCTCGTGGCGCTCTCGCTCGTCGTCGCCTGGGGCCGCTACCGCCAGGCCCCGATCGCGCCACGATGACCGCTCACCCGGCTCCGCCGCGTTCGCGAGGGGAGAAGAGGAGGGTGGGTTCGGCGAGGATGTCGCGGCCCATCTCGCTCTTGTAGATCTCGTCGACGCTGCCGAACCGGGCCTCGGAGTAGTCGAAGCCGAGGAGCGACGCGGCCCGGCGGACCGCCGCCTCGTCCGGGCCTTCGATCTCGACGAAGGTCGGCAGGCCGGGCCAGGTGTCGATGTCGAAGGCGATGTCGCCGAGGCGCCACTCCTCGCGGTAGTTCTCCTGGTAGCGGACCTCGCGCAGGCCGAGACCGTGGAGGATCTCGGCCATGGCGTGCGGGTCGCCGACCTCGGTCTCGATCTCGGTGGTGCCGTCGATGACGGTGGCGTCCGTGACGTGCTTGAGCGTGAGAGTGGTACGGGTTCCTTCGTCGCGCAGGCGGAGCCACCGGCCGCTGCGGAGGGCGTCGTTCTCGAAGATCCTGCGGGTGAGGAGAGTGCGGGGGAATGCCTGGACGGCGCCCAGGGCGGTCAGCCTGGCCCGGAGATCGACGACGTCGACGGACAGGAACGTGGCCTCGTACTCGTGTTTCATGGTCTCCTTCTTCGCTCAGGGTTCGGACCCGGTCGGCGAATCTAGCCGAGCGCTTGCCGGTGGTGAGTAGAGCGCCCAGAACGGGGCAGAGGTCGCACTATGCCAGGAAGGGGATGGCTGGCCCGCTGGCCGGTGATTCGGCAGCTCAGGGGCGAGGACGGCAGGAGCGACGCCGCACGGTCGGCCCGCACCGACGCGCTGCGCCCCCGTACCGAGGACGCCGCCACCGTGGCCCGCTCCATCTGCCCCTACTGCGCGGTCGGCTGCGGGCAGCTCGTCTACGTCCAGGACGGCAAGGTCACCCAGATCGAGGGCGACCCCGACTCGCCGATCTCCCGGGGGCGGCTGTGTCCCAAGGGCTCGGCGAGCAAGCAGCTCGTCACCCATCCGGGCCGCCAGACCCAGGTGCTCTACCGCAGGCCGTACGGCACCGGCTGGGAGCGGCTCGACCTGGACACCGCGATGGAGATGATCGCCGACCGGGTGGTGCGCACCCGGCGGGACACCTGGGAGGAGACCCACGAGGGCAAGGTCGTGCGCCGCACGATGGGCATCGCCAGTCTGGGCGGGGCGACGCTCGACGACGAAGAGAACTACCTGATGAAGAAGCTCTACACCGCCCTCGGCGCCATCCAGGTGGAGAACCAGGCGCGTATTTGACACTCCTCCACCGTCCCCGGTCTGGGGACCAGCTTCGGGCGTGGCGGCGCGACGACCTTCCAGCAGGACCTGGCAGGGGCGGACTGCATCGTCATCCAGGGCTCCAACATGGCCGAATGCCACCCGGTGGGGTTCCAGTGGGTGATGGAGGCGAAGGCGCGCGGGGCCAGGGTGTTCCACGTCGACCCGCGGTTCACCCGCACCAGCGCGATGGCCGACCGGCACCTGCCGATCCGCGCGGGCAGTGACATCGTGCTGCTCGGCGCGCTGATCAATCACGTGCTGGCGAACGAGCTGGACTTCCGTGAGTACGTGCTGGCCTACACGAACGCCGCCACGATCGTGTCCGCGGACTTCCGCGACACCGAGGACCTCGACGGCCTGTTCTCCGGCTGGGACCCGGAGACGGCCACCTACGATCCGCGGAGCTGGGCGTACGAGTCCACGGGCGAGCAGCCGTCGGCCGAGCAGGCCGAGGGAGGCCGCCAGGATGCCGCGGTGGCCGGATCGGACACGTACGGGGCGGGCGGGCCCGCCGCGCACCCCAGCCCGCGCACGGACCCGACGCTGACCCACCCGCGCTGTGTCTACCAGATCCTGAAGCGGCACTTCGCCCGCTACACCCCGGAGCTGGTCGAGCGGCTCTGCGGCATCCCGCGCGACGGCTTCGCCGAGCTGGCCGACGCCGTCACCGCGAACTCCGGCCGCGAGCGCACCACCGCCTGGGTCTACTCGGTCGGCTGGACCCAGCACACCGTGGGCGCGCAGTACATCCGCACCGCCTCGATCCTTCAGCTCCTGCTCGGCAACATGGGGCGGCCCGGCGGCGGCATCCTGGCGCTGCGCGGCCACGCCAGCATCCAGGGCTCGACCGACATCCCGACGCTGTTCAACATCCTGCCGGGCTACCTGGACATGCCGCACGCCGAGCGGCACGGCGGCCTGGACCACTACCTGGAGCTGGAGGGCGGCACCACGGGCTTCTGGGGCAACCGGCGCGCCTACCTGGTGAGCCTGCTCAAGGCGTGGTGGGGCGAGGCCGCCACCGAGGCGAACGACTTCTGCTTCGGCCACCTGCCACGCCTGACCGGCGACCACGGCCACTACACCACCGTGATGGGCCAGATCGACGGCACCGTGAAGGGCTACTTCGTGGTGGGGGAGAACCCCGCCGTCGGCTCCTCCGGCGGCCGGGCGCAGCGCCTCGGCCTGGCGAACCTCGACTGGCTCGTCGTCCGCGACCTGACCCTGGTGGAGACCGCCACGTTCTGGCAGGACGGCCCGGAGCTGGAGACGGGCGAGCTGCGCACCGAGGACATCGGCACCGAGGTGTTCTTCCTGCCCGCCGCGAGCCACGTGGAGAAGGAAGGCACGTTCACCAACACCCAGCGGCTGCTCCAGTGGCGGGAGAAGGCGCTCGACCCGCCCGGCGAGTGCCGCAGCGAGCTGTGGTTCTACTACCACCTCGGCAAGCTGATCAGGCGGCGGCTGGCCGACGACGAGATCGACCGGCCGGTGCGCGAGCTGACCTGGGACTACCCGGAGCACGGCGTGCACCGGGAGCCCTCGGCCGAGGCCGTGCTCCGCGAGATCAACGGCGTCGGCCCGGACGGGCGGGCCCTGTCCACCTCCACCCAGCTCCGGCCCGACGGCTCCACGACCTGCGGCTGCTGGATCTACTGCGGGGTGTACGCCGACGAGGTCAACCAGGCCGCCCGCCGCCGCCCCGGCCGCGAGCAGAGCGCAGTGGCGCCCGAATGGGGCTGGGCGTGGCCGGCCAACCGGCGCATCCTCTACAACCGGGCCTCCGCCGACCCCGAGGGCCGCCCGTGGAGCGAGCGCAAGGCGTACGTGTGGTGGGACGCCGAGCGCGGCGAGTGGACCGGGCAAGACGTGCCCGACTGCGAGCTCGGCAAGCCGCCCGGTTACGTGCCGCCCGAGGGCGCCCGCGCCCAGGACGCGCTCGCCGGCACCGACCCGTTCATCATGCAGTCCGACGGCAAGGGCTGGCTGTACGTCCCGGCGGGGCTCGTCGACGGCCCGCTGCCCGCCCACTACGAGCCGCACGAGTCCCCGGTCGGCAATCCCCTGTACGCCCAGCAGGCCAACCCCGCGCGCCGCACCTACCACCGGCCGGAGAGTCCGTACAACGAGCCCGGGGGACGCTTCCCGTACGTGCTGACGACGTACAGGCTGACCGAGCACCACACGGCGGGCGCGATGAGCCGGCCGCTCGCCTACCTTGCCGAGTTGCAGCCCGAGCTGTTCTGCGAGGTGTCGCCGCAGCTCGCCGGCGAGCTGGGGCTGGACAACGGCGGCTGGGCCACGATCGTGACCAGCCGTGCCGTGGTGGAGGCCAGGGTGCTGGTCACCGGGCGGATGCGGCCGCTGCGCGTCGGGGGCGGGATCGTGCACCAGGTCGGCCTGCCGTACCACTGGGGGTGGGGCGGCGGCGGCCTGGTCACCGGCGACGTCGCCAACGACCTGATGCCGCTGGTGCTCGACCCGAACGTCTACATCCAGGAGGGCAAGGCAATGACCTGTGACGTGCGGCCGGGCCGCCGGCCGAGGGGCCGGGCGGCGCTCGACCTGCTGGAGAGGTACCGCCATGGCTGAGCGGATGGGCTTCTTCACCGACACGAGCGTCTGCATCGGGTGCAAGGCGTGCGAGGTGGCCTGCAAGGAGTGGAACGGGCTCCCCGACGACGGTTTCGTCTTCGAGGCGACCTCCTACGACAACACCGGCATGCTGGGGGCGAGCACCTGGCGGCACGTCGCGTTCATCGAGCAGTCCCGGCCGGTGGCCGCCGGCGGTGACGACGGCGTGGATAGGTGGCTGATGTCCTCCGACGTCTGCAAGCACTGTACGCACGCCGCCTGCCTGGACGTCTGCCCGACCGGTGCGCTGTTCCGGACCGAGTTCGACACGGTGGTGGTGCAGCCCGACGTCTGCAACGGGTGCGGCTACTGCGTGCCCGCCTGCCCGTACGGCGTCATCGACCGGCGGGAGGACGACGGGCGGGCCTGGAAGTGCACGATGTGCTACGACCGGCAGCTCGGCGGCCTCGAACCGGCCTGCGCCAAGGCGTGCCCCACCGACTCGATCCAGTTCGGGCCGCTCGACGAGCTGCGGGAGCGCGCCGAGGAGCGGGTCACCCGGCTGCGCGCCGACGGCAACGACGAGGCCCGCCTGTACGGCGAGAGTCCCGGCGACGGCGTGGGCGGGGCGGGGGCGTTCTTCCTGCTGCTGGACGAGCCCGAGGTGTACGGCCTGCCACCGGATCCCGTGGTGACCACCCGCGACCTGCCCGCCATGTGGCGCTGGGCGGGCGCGGCCGCGCTGTCGGCGGTGGGCGCCGTGGCCCTCGCCTTTCTGGGCACGGGGGAGGGGCGGTGACGCGGGAACGGGCGATGGTGCCGGAGGCGGAGTTCCGGTCCTACTATGGCCGCCCGGTGATCAAGGCTCCCATCTGGCACGAACCGCATATGCCGACATATCTGTATCTGGGGGGTTTGTCGGGAGTCTCGTCCTCGATGGCCGTCATGGCCCGGCTGACCGGCCACGACCGCCTGGCCCGCACCGCCCGCGTCGCGGCGGCGGCCGGGGCGGTCTTCGGAACCGCGTTGCTCGCCGCCGAACTGGGCAGGCCCGAACGGTTCCTCAACATGCTGCGGGTCTTCAAGCCCACCTCGCCGATGAGCGTCGGCTCGTGGATCCTGGCCGCCCAGGGCGGGCTGTCGGCCGCCGCGCTGGCCGGGGACCTGAGCGGCACGCTGCCGGTCGGGCACCTGAGCGGCGTCCTGCCGGCCGCCGGCGACGCGGCGCTTCTGGTCACCGGGGTGACCGGGCCGCTGACCGCCACCTACACCGCCGTCCTGGTCGCCGACACCGCCGTGCCCGCCTGGCACGAGGGGTACCGGGAGCTGCCGTTCCTGTTCGCGGGCAGCGCCATGGCCGCCGCCGGGGCGGTCGGCATGCTCGGCACGCCCCGGGCCCACGCCGGTCCCGCCCGCGCCGTGGCCGCGCTCGGGGCGGGCATGGAGACGGTCGCGGGCCAGGCGATGGAACGCCGGCTCGGGTTCGTCGGCGAGCCGTACAGGATGGGACGGGCCGGTCGGCTCATGCGGGCCGCGCGCGTCCTGACGGCGGGCGGCGGGCTGCTCGCGGTGGTCGCCGGGCGCAGCCGCGCGCTCACCGCCCTGTCCGGCCTCGCCCTCACGGCGGGCTCGCTGTGCACCCGCTTCGGCATCCTCGAAGCGGGGCGCGCCTCGGCCGCCGACCCCAAGTACACCGTCGTCCCCCAGCGACGGCGCCTCGAAGAGGCGTCAGCGAAGGAGTAGGCGGGGGCCGTTCAGGGGGATCAGTTCGCCGATGACCGGCGCGCCCGGGAGCTCGCCGGCGATCAGGAGGCCGCCCGAGGTCTGGGCGTCGGCGAGCAGCAGCTGCTCGTCCTCGCCGAAGCCGCCCGGGTCGAGCCAGGGCCGCACCCAGCCGAGGTTACGGCGAGTGCCGCCGCTCACGTAGCCGTCGCGCAGCGCTTCCCGGGCGCCCTCCAGGTACGGCACCGCCGCCACGTCCACCACCGCCGTCACCCCACCGGCACGGGCGAGCTTGTACAGGTGGCCGAGCAGGCCGAACCCGGTCACGTCCGTCGCGCACGCCACCCCGGCGGCCAGCGCGGCGCGCGAGGCGTCGCGGTTCAGCGTGGTCATCGCCGTCACCGCCTGCGGGAAGACCTGGCCCGTGGCCTTGTGCCGCGAGTTCAGCACCCCGATGCCCAGCGGCTTCGTCAGCGAGATCGGCAGCCCCGGCCGGGCGGCGTCGATGCGCAGCAGCCGTGCCGGGTCGGCCAGCCCGGTGACCGCCATGCCGTACTTCGGCTCCGGGTCGTCCACGCTGTGACCGCCGGAGACGTGGCAGCCCGCCTCCCGCGCCACGTCCAGGCCACCGCGCAGCACCTCCCTCACCAGTTCGAGCGGCAGCCGCTCGCGGGGCCACCCGAGCAGGTTCACCGCCACCAAGGGCTCCCCGCCGACCGCGTACACGTCGGACAGGGCGTTGGCCGCCGCGATCCGCCCCCAGTCGTACGGGTCGTCCACCACCGGCGTGAAGAAGTCGGCGGTGAGCACGACCGCCCGGCCCCCGTCGATCCGCACCACGGCGGCGTCGTCCCCATCCTCCAGACCCACCACCAACTCGCCAGGAGAACGGGGGTACGGAGATATGGGGGGATCGGCCCCGGTGATGAGGTCGGCGACGATGGACTCCAGCTCGCCGGGCGGGATCTTGCAGGCGCAGCCGCCTCCGTGGGCGTACTGCGTCAGCCTGACCGGATTCGCGGGTGCCGTGGCGCTCATCACGGTGGGCCACCTACCCAGCGTTGGGTGGCTTCTCTCCCATGACGGCGGGCCATCTACCCACCGGCTCCCGCGCCCATGACGGCAGGTCACCCACTCACCGGCTCCCGCGCCCATGACGGCGGGTCACCCACCCGGTGGTGGGTAGGTTCTGCCGTGGAGGTGTCTGGGCGCCTGGTGGCCCCCGCGGTCTTCAAAACCGACGAGGCCGAGGTCCTCGGCCTGGCGGGTTCGATTCCCGTCCGCCTCCGGTTACGTTCGGAATATGGAGGACCGACGCAGGCTGGTGCCCCGCACCGACGCCGTGCTCGCCGACGCGCGCCTGGTCGAGGCGGGCGGGCGGCTGGGCAGGTCGGTGGTCAAGGCAGCGGTGGCAGCGGCGCAGGAGCGGGCACGGCAGGGCGAGATAGGCCCCGAGGAGGTGGCCGACGCGGCGGTGACGGCGCTCCCGGCCCGCGCGGCGAGCCTGCGTCCGGTCGTCAACGCCACGGGCGTGCTGATCCACACCAACCTCGGCCGGGCACCGCTGTCGGCGGCGGCCGTCGAGGCGATCACCGCCGCCGCCGGGCCCGCCGACGTGGAGTTCGACCTCGTGACGGGCGCCAGGGCGCGGCGGGGCCGGGGCACGCTGGAGGCGCTCGCCGGTGCCGTGCCCGCCGCCGAGGACGTGCACGTCGTCAACAACAACGCCGCCGCTCTCGTCCTGATCGCCACCGCCCTCGCCGCCGGGCGGGAGATCGTGATCAGCCGGGGCGAGCTGGTGGAGATCGGTGACGGGTTCCGCATCCCCGACCTGCTCGCCTCTACCGGGGCGCGGCTGCGCGAGGTGGGCACCACCAACCGCACCTCCGTCCGCGACTACGCCGGCGCGGTCGGGCCGGAGACCGGGTTCGTGCTCAAGGTCCACCCGTCGAACTTCCGGATCGAGGGCTTCACCGGCTCGGCCGAGGTTCCGGAGCTGATCGGGCTCGGCGTGCCCGTCGTCGTGGACATCGGCTCCGGCCTGCTGGCCCGTGAGCCGCTGCTGCCCGCCGAACCCGACGCCACCTCCATGATCGAGGCGGGCGCTGACCTGGTGACGGCCAGCGGCGACAAGCTGCTCGGCGGGCCGCAGGCGGGACTCCTCCTGGGCCGGGGCGACCTGGTCGAACGCTGCCGCCGGCACCCGCTCGCCCGCGCGCTGCGGGTCGACAAGCTCACGCTCGCCGCGCTGGAGGCGACGCTGCGCGGCCCCGTCCCGCCGGTCCGGCAGGCGCTGCACGCCGATCCGGCCGCACTGTCGGAGCGCGCCGCCGCCCTGGCCGGTCGACTGGCCCGCGCCGGGGTCGACGCGCTGGGGGTGCCGAGCGAGGCCGCCGTCGGGGGCGGCGGCGCGCCCGGCGTGCGGCTGCCGAGCGCCGCCGTGAGCCTGCCCGAACGGTTCGCCGTCCCGCTGCGGACGGGCGACCCGCCGGTCGCCGGCCGGATCGAGGGCGCCCGCCTGCTGCTGGACCTGCGCACCGTCCCGCCCGAACGCGACGACGACGTGGCACGCGCCGTGCTGCGGGTCGCGGAGGTGCCGGGCTGATGCACGTCGTGGCCACCGCGGGTCACGTCGACCACGGCAAGTCCACCCTGGTACGGGCACTCACCGGCATGGAGCCCGACCGGCTGGAGGAGGAACGCCGGCGCGGCCTCACCATCGAGCTCGGGTACGCGTGGACGGTGCTGCCATCGGGGGAACGGCTCGCGTTCGTGGACGTACCAGGACATGAGCGCTTCCTCGGCACGATGCTGGCGGGGGTCGGGCCGGTGCCGGCCGTGATGTTCGTGGTGGCGGCCGACGAGGGGTGGATGCCGCAGTCGGAGGAGCACCTGGTGGCCCTGGAGGCCCTCGGCGTACGCCACTGCCTGCTGGTGGTGACCCGATCCGACCTCGCCGACCCGGCCCCAGCGATCGAGCGGTCCCGCACCCGCCTGACCACGGCCCTCGGTGGGCGGGCTCGCAGCCGTCCGGATGCCGTCCTTGGTGGGGAGGTCGGTGGGGTGGTGGCGGTTGCCGTCAGCGGGCGTACCGGTCAGGGGCTGCCTGAGCTGCGGCGGGCGTTGGACGGACTGGTGGCTGGGCTGCCTCGGCCGGATCCGGGGGCGGCGGTCCGGCTGTGGATCGACCGGGCGTTCAGTGTGACCGGCAGCGGGACGGTGGTGACCGGCACATTGCCCGCCGGGACGGTCTCGGTGGGTGATGAGCTGCTGCTCGCCGGTGAGCCGGTGCGGGTGAGGGGCCTGGAGTCGCTGAAGGAGGCGCGGGACACGGTGTCCGGGGTCGCCCGGGTGGCGGTCAACCTGCGCGGCCACGACCTCCCCGACCGGGGGCAGGCGCTTGTCACGCCAGGCGGGTGGACGTACACGGACCTGGTGGACGTACGCGTCCAGCCCGTCGGGGCGCTTCAGGAGGCCGCCGGGTTGCCTCGGCGGTTGACCGTCCACGTGGGGTCGGCGGCGGTGACGGCCGAGGCACGGCCGCTCGGCGGGCGCGTCGTACGGCTGCGCCTGGGCCGGCCGGTGCCGCTGCACCTCGGCGACGTGCTGCTGCTGCGCGACCCCGGTCGTGACCCCGGCCGCGACCGCTCCGAGGTCCGCGTCCTCGCCGGTGCGCTCGTCCTCGACGTTCACCCACCGGCTCTCCGCCGTCGGGGCGCCGCCAGGGAGCGAGCCGCGCTGCTCGAAACAGCCCTGCCGAAGCCCGCCGCACCCCCCGCACCTGCCGCACCCCTCACGCCCGCCGCGTCCTCTGCCCCCGCTGCCACGCCGGGTGGGCCGGACGTGGCGTTCGCGTTGCGTGTTCATCGGCTGTTGCGTGCCGCTGATCTGCGGGCCATGGGGGTGGCGCCCGGGGGGCCCGGGGTGGCAGGGGAGTGGTACGCCGATCCGGCGTACTGGGAGGAACTGGGCCGGCGGCTGGTGGAGGTGGTGCGGGAGTACGGGGGCGGTCATCCGCTGGAGCCCGGGATGCCGGTCGAGGCGGCTCGGCATGAGCTGGGGCTGCCTGATCGGCGGCTGGTCGGGGCGTTGGTGCGGCCGCCGCTGGCGCTCGTCGGCGGGCGGATCGTGGCGGGGGCGGCGGGGTTGCCGGCGTCGGTGAGGCGAGCGGTGGAGCGGGTGAGACAGGAGCTCGCGGCGCGGCCGTTCCAGGCGCCGGAGGCGGGGCGGCTGGCGGAGCTGGGGCTGGGGCCGAGGGAGCTGGCCGCCGCGGTGCGGGCCGGGAGTCTGCTGCGGGTGGGCGAGGGGATCGTGCTGCTGCCGGGGGCCGACGCGCGGGCGGCCGAGCTGTTGCGCCGGTTGCCGCAACCGTTCACGGTCAGCCAGGCCAGACGCGCGCTCGACACCACCCGCAGGGTCGCCGTTCCGCTGCTCGAACACCTCGACAGGGCCGGTCTCACCCAGCGGCTGGATGAGGTTCACCGGCGTTGCGGGTGAACCGTCCAAAAAGGTGGGTAGGTACAGAGGTTGGGGTATTGGGAACCATCGTCATCTGGGGGTAGCGATGGTCGGAGACCTTCCGCGGCGTCTCGTCGCGGAAGCCATCGGAACAATGCTGCTGGTGATCTTCGGAGCCGGCTCCGTGGTGGCCGCGTTGCTCATGGGCGACGGTGAGCTCACCTACGCCGGGCTCGGCTTCATCTCGCTGTCGTTCGCCGTGGTCGTCGCGATCGTCATCTACGCCTTCGGCACCACCTCGGGCGCGCACATCAATCCGGCCGTCACCATCGCGCTGGCGGCGGGCCGCAGGTTCCCGTGGTCGGAGGTGCTGCCGTACATCGTGGCGCAGCTTGTCGGCGCGTTCGCCGGCGGTCTGCTCATCGTGGGCGGCTTCGGCCGCCGGGCGGCGGACCTCGGCACCGGGCTCACCGCTCTCGGCGAGGGCGTGAGTTATGGGCAGGGCATCCTGCTGGAGGTGATGGGAACGTTCCTGCTGATGCTCACGATCATGGCGATGGCGGTGGACCGCCGGGCGCCGACCGGCTGGGCGGGGTGGATGATCGGCATCGCCGTCGCGGGTGAGATCTTCGTGATCGGCCCGATGACGGGCGGCGCGGTCAACCCGGCCCGCACCTTCGGCCCGTACCTGACGACCAGCGTGTTCGGCGGTGACACGCCGTGGGCGCAGTTCGGCGTCTACATCATCGGTCCCGTCGTCGGCGCCGTGCTGGCCGTATTCGTGTACGACCTGGTGGCGCGCCCGGCGCGCGAGGTGCCGGAGGAGGCCGAGCAGGGCACCGCCGGTGAGATCGCCGGCGCCCGCGAGTCGCGCGGCGAGACGGCCGAGGAGGCGGCGGCGGGGGAGGTGCCGGCGGCCCGGCGTCCGCACCACGACGAGCTCCGGGAGCGTCTGGGGCACGGCGTCCGCCGCTGGCGCCCCGGACACGGGAGGTGATCGATGACCACGTGACGACCCAGCATTCACACCGCGTACAAGGGAGAGGGCACCGTCATGCCCGGTAACAGAGGAGTCTCCTACGAGGGTCCAGGCAGAGTCGAGGTACGCGAGACCGACTACCCCGACTACGAGCTCAAGGACGGCCCGGGCGTGAACCCGGCCAACGTGGGCCGCAAACTGCCCCACGCGGCGATCCTCAAATCGGTCGCGACCAACATCTGCGGCAGCGACCAGCACATGGTCCGCGGCCGCACCACGGCCCCGACGGGCCTCGTCCTCGGTCACGAGATCACCGGCGAGGTGGTCGACACCGGTCCCGACGTGGAGTACATCAAGACCGGCGACCTCGTGTCCGTGCCGTTCAACATCGCCTGCGGCCGCTGCCGCAACTGCAAGGAGGGCAAGACCGGCGTCTGCGAGAACGTCAACCCGGACCGGCCCGGCTCGGCCTACGGTTACGTCGACATGGGCGGCTGGGTAGGCGGCCAGGCCGATTACGTCCTGGTGCCGTACGCCGACTGGAATCTGCTGAAGTTCCCGGACAGGGACCGGGCGATGGAGAAGATCCTCGACCTGGCCATGCTCGCGGACATCTTCCCGACGGGGTTCCACGGCTGTGTGAGCGCCGGGGTGAAGCCGGGCTCGACCGTCTACATCGCCGGGGCCGGCCCGGTCGGGCTCGCCGCGGCGTGCTCGGCGTTCCTGCTCGGCGCCGCCGTCGTGATCGTCGGCGACCTGAACAAGGAACGCCTGGACCAGGCCCACAGCTTCGGCTGCGAGACCGTCAACGTGGCCCTGGGCGAGCCGAAGGACCAGATCGAGCAGATCCTCGGCGAACCCGAGGTGGACTGCGCCGTGGACGCCGTCGGCTTCGAGGCCCGTGGCCACGGCAAGGAGGCGGAGACGGAGCGGCCCGCGACCGTGCTCAACACGGTGATGGACGTCACCCGGGCGGGTGGCGGGCTCGGCATTCCGGGCCTGTACGTGACCGGCGACCCCGGCGCGGCGGACGAGGCGGCCCAGCACGGCTCGCTGTCGATCAAGATCGGCCTCGGCTGGGCCAAGTCGCTCAGTTTCGTCACCGGCCAGTGCCCGGTCATGCGGTACAACCGTCAGCTCATGCAGGCGATCCTGCATGACCGGGTGCAGATCGCCAAGGCGGTCAACGCCACGCCGATCTCGCTGGACGACGCTCCGCGCGGCTACCACGAGTTCGACGAGGGCGCGGCGCGCAAGTACGTGCTCGACCCGCACGGCACGCTCGCGTCCAGGTGACGGCCCAGGCCGCGACCCTGCGTGCGCCGCGAGCGGTGTGAGCCGCCGCTCGCGGCGCGGGGTCAGGTGAGCGGCAGGTCCTTGCGGGCCTGTTCCAGGTCGGTGGCCCAGATCCACAGCCGCTGCGCCGGAGGCACCTGGTGGTAGCCGAACAGGCCGACCTCGGTCAGCGTGCGCATGTCCACGCACACCCGCTGGTAGGCGGCCGCGATGGCGTCCGCGGGATCGTCCAGGGTCCGGTCGCCGAGCTTGAGGCAGGCCCGGTACTCATAGCCGAGCAGCAGGTCGGAGCCGAACTGGTGCCAGGCGCCGCGCTGCTCCCGCCACGCCGTGTCGGCCTCGTCGATGAGCAGGTTCAGGTCCGAGGCGCGCGGGATGGAGGGGTAGATGACGAAGGTGGCGGCCCAGCCGAGGGCGACCATGTCGAGGTTGAACGTCCTGCGGTCGGGGTGGTCGCGCGGCGGCAGCGGGTCGGCGTCCGAGCCGGTGAACCAGGGCGCGGTGTAGGCGAGCAGCCGGCCGTTCCGTTCCACCAGTTCGCCGGTGGCGATGACCGCCATCTTGCGCTGTGAGCCGTCCCGGCGGGTGAGCCGGGTGCTGACCATGCTCTTGTGGGCTTCGGCGGCCAGCTTGCCGGCGGTCAGGTGCCGCTGGGCGGCGTCAGGGGTGAGGCGGGCGATGAGATGCTCGCGCAGGTCCTCCGGCAGCGCGTCGTACGTGCCGTCGCTCAGGCGGGTCCTGGCCCGGTCGAGGGTGGCCTGGGCGGTGGGCGGGCTGCCGCCGAGCTGACTTTCCGGGGTGTCGATGGACACCATGCGGATCGACATCTCGATCGTAGGGGTGTCGCCGTCGGTCACCTTGACGAAACGGTAGTCCTGGGCCGGGCGGCTGGGGCCGACGAATCCGAGATCCACCATGCTGAGCTCCTGCACCTGTCGGGCGGGTGAAGATCTGCCAGCGGCAACGTCGCAGCCGGTCCGCCCGCCGCCGCTCGGGGCGCGCCGCCCTTGACGGTCACGGGTGGGAACCATGTCCAGCGCTTGGTTCCGGTACAAGGGCGGTGCGCTGACCAGCGCGAAGAGGGTCCGTGACTTTTTTGTGACCTTTTGCAGGTTCGTTGGCCGTTCTGTGGGGCAAAATTGATCTCGAAGTCCAGCAGAGGGCTTCTTGCCTCACGTGTACGTGGCGTGCCTCTGCCTGGGCTTTTTCCATGGGCGGGCCGCCGGCGAATTTTGGAGCATCACATGGCCGTCCTGGATATCGCACTCGAGCAGATGAACGCCGAAGAGCTTCTGGCCGAGATGGTCAAGCCGCAGACCTCCGAGCTTCTGAAGGCACGTATCCGTGAACGCCTGGTGGAGATGTACGACGGGCTCGTGTCCGACGTCACCCGCCGCTACCGCTACCGTGGCGAGCCCGTCGAGGACCTGCGCCAGGCCGCGTACGTCGGGCTGATGAAGGCCGTCAACGGCTTCGACGCCGAGCTCGGCCACGAGTTCCGCGGCTACGCGATGATCACCATGATCGGCGAGGTCAAGCGTCACTTCAGGGACCGTACGTGGGCCATCAGGGTGCCGCGCGTCTACCAGGAGCGGCGGATCGAGCTCAACAAGGCCACCGCCGAGCTGACCCAGACGCTTGGCCACTCGCCGACCGTCGCCGAGCTGGCGGCCAAGATGGGCATCTCGGAAGAGGAGGTGCTGCTCACACTGGAGGCGTCCACGGCCTACAGCGCGCTGTCCCTGGACGCGCCCGTCGGCGACGGCGAGGACGCGGCCGAGCTGGGTGACTTCCTCCCGGCGCAGGACGGCTCGCTCGACGTGCTGCTCGACAAGCACTCCGTCAAGCCGCTCATCGACGCCCTGCCGACCAGGGAGAAGAACATCCTGCTGATGCGCTTCTACGGCAACATGACCCAGGCCGAGATCGCCGCCGAGTTCGGCATCTCCCAGATGCACGTGTCGCGGATCCTGCGCGCCGTGCTCACCAAGCTGCGCAACGGGCTGTCCGACTAGCAGGGGACCGGCGAGCGGATAGGCTCGGAGATGTGGTCCCCTGCCGGGGAACACTCCCTATCCGAGAGTGACAGGCGACATGAGCAGTGTCCGCAACAACGACGATGTGCGGGTCGGGCACGGCGCCAACGCGCAGTGGCTCAAGGACAATCCCTCGGCGCTGCCCCAGGTGGGGCCGGGCCGCTGGGCGGTGTACGACCGGACCGGCCACCTGTGCGGCCACATCACGGGTGACGGCCCGACCCGCGAGACCCGGTTCAAGGCGGTCACGGCCGAAGGCGAGCCGGTCGCCGAGGACAGCTTCGGCATCACCCTGCCCGACGCGGGGGCGTACCTCCTGGACGTCGCCGGGGGCGGCGAACAGGCGCAGGAGCAAGAGCAGGAGCAGGAGCGAGAGCAAGAGCAGGGGCAGGACGCCGGCTAGCCGTGCCGGCCACGGATTTCCGGTAATGTCCATAGGCATTACATGGAATTCTAAAAGGAAGGTGACCAGGCATGCCTGGCTCCCCGTCGTGGCCTAATCTCGCGTCCATGTCGATCAATGAGGACGTTCTCGGCGGCCTGCTGCCCGATCCCGACCGTGCGGCCGTCGCGGTCCTGCCCCCGGTCACCGGGGAGGGGCACTGGGCGGGCGCGCCCAGTGCCGTCGCCGGGGACGGGTGGATCCACCTCGCCTACCGGTTGCGCCGCCCGGTGGGGGAGGGGCGGGGCTACGCGGTGGTGATCGCCCGCTCCCGCGACGGCGAGCGCTTCGAGACGCTGGCCACGATCACCCGCGAGCAGATGGACGCCGAGTCCCTGGAGCGCCCCGCGCTGGTGCGCCTGCCGCAGGGCCGCTGGCGGCTCTACCTCAGCTGCGCCACCCCGGGCACCAAGCACTGGCGGGTGGAGGTGCTGGAGGCCGGCGACCCCGCCGGGTTCGATCCGGCCGCGCGCCGGATCGTCCTGCCCGGCGCCCCGAAGACGGGGGTGAAGGATCCGGTGATCGTACGGCGCGGCGAGGTCTGGCACCTGTGGGCCTCCTGCCATCCGCTGGACGACCCCGACGAGGCCGACCAGATGGTGACCGACTACGCCACCAGCGCCGACGGCCTGGAGTGGACCTGGCAGGGCACGGCGCTGAGCGGCCGCCCCGGCCAGTGGGACGCGCGGGGCACCCGCGTCAGCGCCGTCCGGTTCGACGGCGAACGCGTGCTGGCGTTCTACGACGGGCGGGCCAGCGCGGCGGAGAACTACGAGGAGCGCACCGGCGTCGCGGTGGGAGCCGAGCCCGGCTCGCTCACCCCGTACGGCGACGCCCCGGCGGCGGCGTCGCCGCACCAGGGCGGCGGCCTGCGCTATCTCGACCTCGTCGACCTGCCGGCGGGCGGCACCCGGCTCTACTACGAGTACACCCGCGCCGACGGGACCCACGAGCTCCGCACCGAACTCCGCACCTGAGTCCGCACCCGGGCTGCGCTGATCAGAGCGACGCCGCCCGGCCGTTCCTGGACTGGCGCTGGCTCGGCGGCCGGGTGCCGACCAGTCCGCCGGAGCGGGACTTGGGCCCGAGCCAGTCGCCGAAGTCGTCGCCGGTGACCTGCCCCAGCAGGGCGATGTCGTCGGCGAAGTAGGGCAGCAGCCGGCTGCGCTGCTCCCAGGTCAGCGGCCGGCGCGACTCGCCCCGGTGCTGGAGCAGCGTCTCGATGGGCGCGGCCAGCGTGGCGGGCAGGCGCCGCCGGAACGACGACAGCAGGGCGTGGCGCGGGCTCGCGTCCGGGTGGGCCGTCACGTTCTCCCTCGGCACCTGGGTGACCAGGCCCTGCCGTACGCCGAGGAACGCGCAGATCCGGTCCAGCGTCTCGGCCGGCCGGTCCACCAGGTCGCGGTAGCGGAAGATCAGCACCTGCTCCCGGGGGAACAGCGTGAACAGGTGAGCGAGCTGCCCGCCGTAGCGGCCCAGGGCCGTGTAGTGCCAGAAGTGCGCCCAGCCGGCGGAGATCCGCTCGCTCTCCTCGGCGCAGGCCCGCACCATGTCGTCGATCGGCTCCAGCCCGGCCGACCACAGGTGGGTCCAGTTCGAGTGGGCCCGCTCGACCGGGTCACGCAGGATCGCGATGATCCTCACCTCCGGTATCGTCGTCCGGATACGGCGTTGCGCGTTCAGGTCGTACAGGTAGAAGGGGGTCGCCTCGCCCTTCAGGGTGCGGGCGGGCGCGGCGGCGAACAGCGCCTCGTAGTCCTCGCGCCGCCAGACGTGCTCGCGGTAGGTCCTGGCGTCGCCCGGCCCGCCTCTGGCCGGCGGCGGGCCGTCGGTGAGGAAGAACTTGGGCTCCTTGACCGGTGACATGTACAGCTGCGGATGGCGGTGCAGAGCGGCGTGCAGGGCCGTCGTCCCGGCTTTGGGCGCGCCTGCGATGAGGAAGTCCGGCAGGGGCACGATCATCCCTCCTAAGGACTGGCAAGTATCACCTCATTACCTACCAACTATGTGGGATGCTTCAAAGCATGGGTTTGGACAGAACCCGCTCACCGAGCGACCACGTCGAGACACCGATGACCGCCGCGATCATGGCCGGGCGATGGATTCGTTCCGCCGCGGCCGACGACGAACGCGGGCGGCACTGGCGAGCCAACCCCGACCCCAGGGGGAGGGCGGCCGTCGACACCGAACCCGCCTCCCTGTACGCCGGGGCGGCCGGCATCGTGCTGTTCTTCCTCGACCTCGCCGCCGCGACCGGCCACGAGGCCTACCTGGAGGACGCCCGCGCCGGGGCCCGCTACCTCGCCGCCACCTGGCAGGACCAGACGGACCTGTCCCTCTACCACGGCCTCTCCGGCGTCGTCGTCGCGCTCACCGAGGCGGGCTGGGCCCTCGGCGACGAGCGGTTCGAGCAGGCGGCGGTGGCCGCCGCGGACCGGATCGTCCAGGCGGCCCGCCCGTTCGGGGGCGGTCCCGGCTGGACCGGCGACCCCGCGCAGAGCGGTGACGGCGGGATCGTGCTCGGCCTGCTGCGGGCCGCCACGGTGCTCGGCGTGCCCGCCTACGAGGAGGTCGCGCTGGCCGCGGGGGAGCGGATCGCCGACCTCGCGGTGCCCGGCCACCGCTTCGGCGACTGCCCGGGGCTGCCCGAGGACGCCGTCACGCCCGGGTTCCTGTCCGGCACGGCGGGCACCGCCTTCCTGCTGGCCCGCCTGTACGCGCGCACGGGTGAGGGGCGTTTCCTCAACGCCGCGCTGCGGGGGGCGGGCTTCGTCCGTGAGGTCGGCGTCGTGGCCGGCCGGTGCGCCGTCGTCCCGCACCACGTGCCGCAGGGCAGAGGACTGCACTATCTGGGGTTCTGCTCCGGTTCGGCCGGGGTGGCCCGGATGTTCTACGAGCTGCACCGGGCGACCGGCGACCCCGGTCACCTCGACTGGGTGGAGCGGCTGGCGCGCGGCATCATGGAGAGCGGCGCCCCGCACCGGCAGACGGCCGGGTTCTGGAACGTGGCCTGCCAGTGCTGTGGCGCCGCGGGCCTGCTGGAGCTGTTCGTCGGGCTGTGGGCGGCGACCGGGCGTCCCCTGTACGCGACCTACGCCGAGACCCTCGCCACCCACCTCATCGGCCGCGCCACCGGTTACGACGGGCGGGGCATGCGCTGGTACCAGGCCTACCGCCGGCTACGGCCCGGCGAGGTGTCGGCGGACACCGGTTACCTGGTCGGGGCCGCCGGGATCGGCGCGGCACTGCTCCACTTCGACGCCGCGATGAAGCCGGAGCAGGCGCGCAGGTGCATCCTGCTGCCGGACAACCCCTTCCCCGCGATTCCGGTGCCCGCGGCCCAGTCGTGAGCTTTTCATGTAAAGCCAGTAGGAAATGTTGACTTTAAGGGGAGCGGAGCGTACGTTCCAGGTATGAGCCAGGGCATCAACCTGACCAAGCGCGCGCACGTGGACTTCGGTCACGTCGTCAGCGCGCAGTGTCGTTGATCACGAAGACGTTCCTTCCCTCCGACTTCTCCTGGCGTGGCCGACGGCGCTCACGCTCTCACCGACGTCCTCCCTCCCGCGTGCGCTGACCGCGGGCGAGGTGTCTCTCCTGTGAGGAGCAATCTCGTGATCATGACCTCTGACCCATTCCCCGCCGAGACGCACTGGTACGACCTCCCCGACGACGACGCCGAGCCGGAGGCGACGGAGTCATGACGGACACGGTTTCCGATCCCCTGGCGCCCGACCGCACGGTGGACGCCGACGGCTTCCGGCGGGCGCTGGCCGTCCATCCCGCCGGGGTGGTGGTGATCACCGCCCGCAGCGAGGGCCTTCCCGTGGGGCTGACCGCGACGTCGTTCTGCTCCGTCAGCCTGGACCCGCCGCTGGTCTCCTTCTACGTGGACCGCTCCTCCAGCACCTGGCCGTCACTGCGGGCGGCGGACCATTTCGCGGTCAACATGCTGGCCGGCGACCAGGCCGACGTGGCGGCGCGATTCGCCCGCAAGGGCATCGACCGGTTCGCCGAGCCCACCCGGTGGCGGCCCGGCCCGCTGGGCGCGCCGCTGCTACAGGACGTGTCGGCGCACCTGGTCTGCCTGCCGTACGAGACCCGCGAGGTGGGTGACCACATCCTCGTGGTGGGGCTGGTCGCCGAGGCGAACGTGCGCGGCCCGGCCCGCCCCCTCCTCTACCACAGCGGCCGCTTCGGCCGGTTCGTCGCCCAAGCCTGACTTCTCCCAGGGAGCTTCGGTGTCCGTTCATTTCGGCATGCCTGTTTTCAGCCGCCCACTCGATCAGACCTCTCAACGACCCGGCGGGACCGATGACCCGGCCGCGTAAGCGCGTACACCTGGCCGCGCACTTCCCAGGGGTGAACAACACCACGGTCTGGGCCGACCCGCGCTCCGGCAGCCAGATCGACTTCGCCTCGTTCGTCCATCTCGCCAGGACGGCCGAGCGGGGCACGTTCGACTTCTTCTTCCTGGCCGAAGGGCTGCGGCTGCGCGAGCTGAAAGGGCGCATCCACGACCTCGACGTGGTGGGCCGGCCGGAGGCGCTCACCGTGCTGAGCGCGCTGGCCGCCGTGACCGACCGGCTCGGCCTCGCCGGCACGGTCAACGCCACCTTCAACGAGCCGTACGAGCTGGCCAGGCGGCTGTCCACGCTCGACCACCTGAGCGAGGGGCGGGCCGCGTGGAACGTGGTGACCAGCTCCGACGCCTTCACCGGCGAGAACTTCCGCCGTGGCGGCTACCTCGACCGCGCCGACCGCTACCGGCGCGCCGGCGAGTTCGTCCGGCTCTCGCGGACGCTGTGGGACTCCTGGCAGCCGGACGCGCTGGTCGCCGACCAGGATTCCGGCCGGTTCGTACGGACGGGTGACGTCGGCGCGTTCCGGCACCGGGGCGAGCAGTTCACCGTCGAAGGCCGGTTCACCCTGCCCCGCAGCCCCCAGCGCCATCCGGTGATCATCCAGGCCGGTGACTCCGACGAGGGCCGGGAGTTCGCCGCCTCCGCAGCGGACGTGATCTTCAGCCGGCACGGCACCCTGGAGGACGGCCGGGCCTTCTACGCCGACGTCAAGCGCCGCCTGGCCCGGTACGACCGCGAGCCGTCCACGCTGAAGATCATGCCGGCGGCCACGTACGCGCTGGGCGACACCGAGGAGGAGGCCGCCGAGCGGGCGGCGGAGATCCGCCGCCTGCAGGTCGGGCCGCAGACCGCGATCGCCTTCCTGGAGCAGGTGTGGGGGCGCGACATGTCGGCCGTCGATCCGGACGGCCCGCTGCCGGACATCGAGCCGGACCTGTCCGACGGGATCTCGCAGGGGCGGGTCGCGCTCGGCGACCGGGCGGCCGTGGCCGCGAAGTGGCGGGCGCTGGCCGAGGAGAAGCACCTGTCCGTCCGCGAGCTGGTGATCGAGGTGACCGGGCGGCAGACGTTCGTCGGCACCCCCGCGAGCGTGGCGCGGCAGATCGACGAGCACGTGCAGGCGGACGCCGCGGACGGCTTCATCCTCGTGCCGCACCTGACACCCGGCGGCCTGGACGAGTTCGTCGACCGGGTGGTGCCGCTGCTGCGAGAGCGCGGCGTCTTCCGCACCGAGTACACCGGCCGCACGCTACGCGAGCACCTGGAGCTGACATGAGTGAACGTCCGCTGCACCTGGCCGTCGCGCTGGACGGCGCGGGCTGGCATCCGGCGGCGTGGCGAGAGCCGGCCGCGCGGCCGGCGCGGCTCTTCAGCGCCCGTTACTGGGCGGGGCTGGTCACCGAGGCCGAGCGCGGCCTCCTCGATTTCGTCACCATCGAGGACGCGCTGGGCCCGCAGTCCACGCTGCTCGACGGGCCGGACGAGCGCCTCGATCAGGTGCGCGGCCGGTTCGACGCGGTCCTGCTGGCGGCGCGGCTCGCGCCCCTCACCACCTCGATCGGGCTGGTGCCGACCGCCACCGTCACGCACACCGAGCCGTTCCACGTGGCGATCGGCATCGCCACGCTCGACCACGTCAGCGGCGGCCGGGCCGGTTGGCGGCCGCAGGTCTCGGCCAGAAGCACCGAGGCGCGGCACTTCGGGCGCAGAGACTTCCCGCCCCTGGACCGCCTGGACGACGAGCACGTCGGGCGCAGACCGTTCCCGCCCCTGGACCGCGTCGACGGCGAGCACTTCAGGGCGCTGTTCGAGGAGGCCGCCGACGCGGTCGAGGTGGCCCGGCGGCTCTGGGACAGCTGGGACGACGACGCGGAGATCCGCGACGTGCCCACCGGCCGGTTCATCGACCGGGACAGACTCCACTCCATCGACTTCGCCGGGCGGTTCTTCTCGGTGAAGGGGCCGTCGATCACCCCGCGCCCGCCGCAGGGCCAGCCGGTGGTCACGGCGCTCGCGCACGCCAGGATCCCGTACGAGTTCGCCGCGAACGCCGCCGACGTGGTCTACGTCACGCCGCACTCGGCCGAGCAGGCCGCGAGCATCGTGGCCGAGGTCAGGGAGCTGTCCGGCGAGGTGAAGATCTTCGCCGACCTGCTGGTCCTCCTCGGCGGGGACGCGGCGGAGCGCAAGGCCCGGCTCGACGAGCTGGACGGCGCCGAACTGGCCTCCGACGCGGCGATCTTCACCGGCACCGTGGAGGAGCTGGCCGACCTGCTGATCGAGTGGCGCCGGGCGGGCATCCAGGGCTACCGGCTGCGGCCGGGCGCGGTGCCGTACGACCTGAAGCAGATCACCCGAGGGCTGACCGCCGAGCTGCGCAGGCGCGGCGTGTTCAGGAGCGCGTACGAGTCCGGCACGTTGCGCGGGCTGCTCGGCCTGCCGCGCCCGGCCGGTCGGTATGCGGAGGTTCGATGAAATTTCTGGCCATCACCCTGATCGCGCATCATGACGCGAGGCCGCACGCCGAGCGTCTGCGGGAGGTCGTCGACAACGCGGTCCTGGCCGAGGAGCTGGGCTTCGACGGGTTCGGGGTGGGGGAGCGGCACGAGCGGCCGTTCCTGTCCTCCTCGCCGCCGGTGGTGCTCAGCCACATCGCGGCCCGGACGTCCAGGATCCGCCTGTTCACCGCCGTCACCACACTGAGCCTGCTCGACCCGGTGCGCGCGTTCGAGGACTACGCGACGCTCGACAACCTCTCCGGCGGCAGGCTGGAGCTGATCATCGGCAAGGGCAACGGCGCCGCCCAGGCGCAGCTCTTCCACGTCACCGCCGAGGACCAGTGGGAGCGCAACCGCGAGGGGTACGAGCTGTTCCGGCGCCTCTGGCGGGAGGACAGGGTCACCTGGGAGGGCCGGTTCCGGCCGTCGCTGACCGAGGCGGAGACCTGGCCGCGACCGCTGCAGAGGCCGATCAGGGTCTGGCACGGCAGCGCCACCAGCAAGGACTCGGTGGAGCTGGCCGCCAAGTACGGCGACCCGCTGTTCTCGGCCAACGTCAGCAACCCCATCGAGCCGTACGCCGAGCTGATCGAGCACTACCGCGAGCGGTGGGCCCACCACGGCCACGACCCCGCCGAGGCGCTGGTCGGCGCGGGCAGCGCCGGCTACTACGCCACCCGCTCCTCGCAGGAGGCGATCGAGACCTACCGCCCGATCCACGAGGCCCGCCTGGCGCTGTTCGCCAGGCTCGGGCTGCGGCCGGAGTTCCCCACCCTGGAGGACGCCATCGAACGCAGCTCCCTCCTGGTCGGCAGCCCCCAGCAGATCATCGACAAGGTGCTGCGCTACCACAAGCGGTTCGGGCATGAGGCGATGCACCTGCACGCCGACGCCGACGGGCTCACTCCCGGACAGCACCGGGACGCCCTGGAGCTGTTCCAGGCCGAGATCGCGCCCGTGCTGCGCGCGGAGATCCCCAGCAGGCCGTTCCCCGGAGGAACCTCATGACGCTGTCCGTTCTCGACCTCGCCCCCATCACCTCCGGAGGCACCGCGGCCGACGCGCTCCGCAACACCGTCGACCTCGCCCAGCGGGCCGAGGAGTACGGCTACCGCCGCTACTGGCTGGCCGAGCACCACTTCACCCCCGGTGTGGCGAGCTCGGCCCCCGCCGTGCTGATCGCGCTGGTGGCGGCGGCCACCGGCACGATCCGGGTCGGCTCGGGCGCCGTACAGCTCGGGCATCAGACGCCGCTGTCGGTGGTCGAGCAGTTCGGGATCGTCGACGCGCTCCATCCGGGGCGGCTGGACCTCGGCCTCGGCCGCTCGGGGCAGCGCAGGAACGAGCTCGCCCAGCAGGCCGCCCCGCCGCCCGCCCGGCCGCCGAGGATCGTGGACGGCCTGCTCATTCCCAAGGCGTTCGACTGGTCGCGGCTCCTGAAGAGCCCCCACCTGGCCTACCAGGCCGGCCTGCTCCAGCAGCCGGGGGCGGTGACACCGGACTTCGCCGAGCAGATCGACGACGTCCTCGCCTTCCTGCACGGCACCCACCAGGCGCACGCCGTGCCCGGCGAAGGGGCCGACGTGGACGTATGGATCCTCGGCAGCAGCGGCGGGCAGAGCGCCCGGGTCGCGGGCGAGCGCGGGCTGCCCTTCGCGGCGAACTACCACGTCAGCCCGGCCGGCGTGCTGGAGGCGGTCGAGGCCTACCGCCAGGCGTTCAAGCCGTCGAGCACGCTGGCGGAGCCGTACGTGATCGTGTCGGCGGACGTGGTGGTGGCGGAGGACGAGGCGACGGCCCTCGATCTGGCCAAGCCGTACGGGCTGTGGGTGCGCGGCATCAGGACCGGCGCGGGCGCCCCGCCCTACCCCAGCCCGGCGGAGGCCGACGCGCACGTCTGGAGCGAGGAGGACCTGGAGCTGGTGCGGGACAGGACCGACACGCAGTTCGTCGGCTCGCCCGAGGACGTGGCCGAGCGGCTCGGGGTGCTGCGCCGGGTGACCGGCGCCGACGAGCTGCTGATCACCACCATCACGCACCGCCACGCCGACCGGGTGCGCTCCTACGAACTGCTGGCCAAGGCCTGGGACGGCCGGCGATGAGACGCGTCCTCCTGCTCGCCCTGCTCCTGACGGCGGCCTGCGGCGCGCAGCCCGTCCAGCAGGCCGCCGGCACCTCGCTCACCTGGGCGATCGAGACCCAGCCGATCACCCTGAACCCGCACCAGTGGGCCCAGAACAAGGCCAGGCTGCTGGTCTTCAACCAGTTCGACGCGCTGCTGTCCCGCGCCGGGGACGGCTCGTTCCGGCCCTGGCTCGCCACCTCCTGGAAGGTCTCGGACGACGAGCTCACCTACACCTTCGCGTTACGCGACGACGTGACGTTCCACGACGGAACCAGGTTCGACGCGGCGGCGGTCAAGGCCAACCTCGACCGGTTCCGCGAGCCCGGCTACAACCCGGCGGTGGCCGCCATCCAGCTGAGGGCGTTCGACCGGGCCGAGGTGGTGTCGCCGACCACGGTGCGGATCACGCTGAAGGAGCCGGACGGGCTGTTCCTCGACTTTCTCGCCTCGCCCCTGGCGGGGCAGGTGTCGCCGAAGTCGCTGCGCGAGGCCGAGGACGTCAGGTTCGGCGGCCCCGACCTGGTCGGTACCGGGCCGTTCATCCTCGACAGGTACGTGCAGGGCCAGGAGATCCACTACCGCCGTAACCCCGCCTACGCGTGGCCGCCCGCCGGCTCCCGCCACCAGGGCCCGGCGCACCTGTCCGAGATCACCTACCGGTTCCTGCCCGAGGCCGCCGTCCGCGTGGGCGCGCTCACCTCCGGCCAGGTGCAGGTCATCGAGGGCGTCCCGGCCACCGAGGTCAACCTGATCGAGCAGGACCCCGGCCTGACCCTCACCACCGCGCTCAACTCCGGCACCGCCTTCTCCTACTACTTCAACACCGAGCACGCCCCCTTCGACGACCAGCGGGTACGGCAGGCGTTCCGGGAGGCCGTGGACCTGGACGCCGTGCTCAAGGCCGTCTACCAGGGCACCGCCACCAGGGCGTGGAGTGTGGTCGGTGAGGCGAGCCCGTTCTACGACGCCTCGCTGGAGAAGACCTTCGGCGGCGACGCGGCCAAGGCCAACGCCCTGCTCGACGAGGCCGGCTGGCAGGAGCGTGACGCCGAGGGCTTCCGGGTCAAGGACGGCCGGCGGCTCACCGTGCGCAGCGTCTCGGCCGCGCCCTTCGTCAGGGACCGCCGCGACGTCCTCGCCCAGGCCATCCAGGCCCAGGTCAAGCAGCGCGCCGGGATCGACTTCCAGGTCCGGATCGTGGACCAGGGAACGGCGCAGAAGGCCGTGGACGACAACGCGTACGAGATCTTCGAGAACTCGCGCGGCGACTCCGACGTCGGGGCGGCGCTCAACCTCATCCTGCCGCGCGACGGCGCGATCAACCGCACCCGCTTCTCCGACCCTCAGGTGGAGAAATGGCTCGGCCAGGCGGCCGCCACCTCCGACCAGGCCAGGCGGACGGAGCTCTACACCAAGGTCCAGCGGGCGGTGGTGACCGAGCGGGCGATCGTGTTCCCGATCTACGTCCCCGCCGACCAGATCGCCGCCAGGAAGAGCGTCCAGGGGCTCGGCTTCGACCCCGGCTCCGGCACCCCGGCGAGCGCCTATGACGTCCGGATCGGCACGTGATCAAGCGACTGTCCAAGAGAGCGGGGGCCGGGCTGGCCGTCATGTGGGCGGCCGCCACCGCGTCCTACCTGGCGCTGTTGCTGGCTCCTGGCGACACCGTCGACATCCTGGTGGGCGACGGCGCCGACACCCCGGACATCCGGGCGGAGATCATCGCCGAGTGGGGGCTCGACCGGCCGGAGGTGGTCCAGTACCTGGACTATCTCTGGCGGCTGCTGCACGGTGATCTCGGCCGCTCCTACCAGCTCGACCGAGGGGTGGGCGAGATCATGGCCTCCCAGGCGGGCCCGACCGCCCAGCTCACGCTCGCGGCGGCGGCCGTCGGGGTCACCCTGGCCGGCGTCATCGCGCTGGCCACGGCGGGCCGAGGACGGTGGCTGCGCGGCGTGGCCTCGGCGGCCGAGCTGGTGTCGGTGTCGGTGCCGCCCTTCCTGATCGGCATCCTGCTGCTGACGGTGTTCTCGTTCACGCTCGGCTGGTTCCCGGTCTCCGGCGCGGCCGGGCCGCAGGCACTCGTGCTGCCCGCGCTCGCGCTGGGCCTGCCCATCGCGGGAGTGCTCGGGCAGGTGCTGCGCGGCGGGCTGGAACGGGCCCTGGAGCAGCCGTTCGCCGTCACCGGCAGGGCGCGCGGGCTGACCGAGCGGGCGCTGGTCGCCCGGCACGCGCTCCGGCACGCCCTGCTCCCGGCCGTCACGCTGGCGGGCTGGTTCACCGGGGCGCTGCTCGGCGGCGCGGTGATCACCGAGGTGCTGTTCGGCCGGCCCGGACTCGGACAGGTGGCGATGCAGGCTGTGACGGGCAGGGACATGCCGGTGGTGATGGCCGTCGTGCTGCTGTCGGCGGCCGTGTACGTCACGATCAGCACCCTGCTGGACCTCGCCTACCGCGTCATCGACCCGAGGATCGGGGGCTGACGTGCGAATCCTGGTCCCCGTGGCCTTCCTCGCACTGCTCGCGCTGGCCGTCGCTGCCCCCGGCCTGATCACCGGCGTGGACCCGCTGGCGGCCGATCCGCTGCGCGCGCTCGCGCCGCCCGGCGCGGACCACTGGTTCGGCAGCGACCATCTCGGCCGGGACGTGCTGTCCAGAGTGGTGCACGGCGCCCGGCACTCGCTCACCATCGGCGTCACCGCCACCGCGCTGGCCGTGACCGCGGGCGTGCTGCTCGGCCTGGCCGCCGGGCTGTCGCCCAAGTGGCTGGACGAGACGCTGGCCCGCTCGTTCGACGTGCTGTCCACCCTGCCGGAGCTGCTGCTCGCGCTGCTGGTCATCGCCGTCACCGGGCCCGGCACGGTCAACGTCGTCCTGGCCATCGCCGTCGCGCAGATCCCGAACTACGCCCGGGTGATCCGCGCCCAGACCTTCGTGGTCCGTCACGCCGGCTACGTCGAGCAGGCCGTCACGTTCGGCCGCTCCCGGCTTGCGATCACCGCCGGGCACGTGCTGCCCAACGTGCTCGGGCCGATCCCGGTGCTGGCGACGATCGGGCTCGGCACGGCCGTCATCGCCGCCTCCGGGCTCAGCTTCCTCGGCATGGGGCCGCAGCCGCCGGCCGCCGAATGGGGCGCGATGCTCTCCGAGGCCCGCAACTACCTGCGGGTCGCCTGGTGGCAGGCGCTGTTCCCGGGGATCGCGATCACGCTGACCGTCGTCTGCCTGACCGTGGCCGGGCGGCGGCTGCAGCGCCGTTTCGAAGGAAGGACGCCATGACCGTCCACGCCGCGCCGCCCGTCGTCAGGACGCTGCTGGCCGTGCGGGACCTGCGAGTGAGCTTCGGCGGGACCGAGGTGGTGCGCGGCGTCTCGCTGTCGGTCGCGCCGGGGGAGTGTGTGGCGATCGTGGGGGAGTCCGGGTCGGGCAAGAGCGTCACCGCCCGGTCGCTGCTCGGGCTCGCCGGTCCCGGCTCGGCCGTACGGGCCGGGGCGTTCCGGGTCGGCGGGCGGGACGCGCTCCGGTTCGGGCCGGGGGACTGGCGGCGGGTGCGGGGCCGGTTCGCCGGGCTGGTGCTGCAGGACGCGCTGGTCTCGCTCGATCCGCTGCGGACCGTGGGCGCCGAGATCGGCGAGGTGCTCGCGGTGCACGACGTGGTGCCCCGCGCTCGCCGTACGGAAAGGACGCTGGAGCTGCTGGAGTCGGTCGGCGTGCCCGATCCGGCGGCCCGCGTCCGGCAGTATCCGCACCAGCTGTCCGGCGGGCTGCGGCAGCGGGTGCTGATCGCCTCGGCCATCGCGGCCCAGCCCGAGCTGATCATCGCCGACGAGCCCACCACGGCCCTGGACGTCACCGTACAGGCGCAGATCCTGCGGCTGCTCGCGGAGCGCAAGGCCGCTGGGACCGCGCTGCTACTGATCAGCCATGACCTCGCGGTGGTCGCCTCGATCGCCGACCGCGTCCTGGTCATGAAGGACGGCCGGATCGTGGAGGAGGGGCCCACCGGCCGGGTGCTGTCCGCGCCCGAGCACCCGTACACCCGCTCATTGCTGGCCGCCGTCCCGTCGGCCGCCTCCCGCGGCACCCGCCTGTCCGGCGGTCCGCCCCTGGTCGGGGGTGCCGCGCGGCCGGTGAGGGGGTCCGCTCCGGTGCTCGCCGGTGCCGGGCTGTCCAAGTCGTACGGGCCGCGCGCGGTGGTGGACGGCGTCTCCTTCGCACTGCACGAGGGGGAGACACTCGGCGTCGTCGGCGAGTCCGGCTCCGGCAAGACCACCCTGGCCAGGCTGGCCCTGGGGCTGCTCGAACCGGACGTCGGCCGGGTCAGCCTGCACCGGCGCCCGTGGAGCGGCGTGCCGGAGCGCGGGCGCCGGCCGCTGCGGCCCAGGATCCAGCTCATCTCGCAGAACCCGCTCGACTCCTTCGACCCCCGCCACACCGTCGGCCGCCTGGTCGCCGAGCCGCTGTTCCTGCCTCGGGGCGAGCGCCGGGCCCGGGTGCTCGACCTGCTGGGCCGCGTCGGGCTCGGCCCCGAGACGGCCGCCCGGCGTCCGAGGGAGCTGTCCGGCGGGCAGCGTCAGCGCGTCGCCATCGCCAGGGCCCTCGGCCCCCGCCCGGACGTGCTCGTCTGCGACGAGCCGGTCTCCGCGCTCGACGTCTCCATCCAGGCCCAGGTGCTCGACCTGCTCGCCGACATCCAGGCCGAGTACGGCACCGCCATGCTGTTCATCTCCCACGACCTGGGCGTCGTACGGCATGTCAGCGACCGGGTGCTGGTCATGAAGGACGGCCGGGTGGTCGAGGAGGGCGAGGTGGAGCAGGTGTTCGCCCACCCGAGGCACCCCTACGCGCGGGCGCTGGTGGCCGCCGTGCCCCGGCTGCCGGGCCGCGAGACGTAAACGTGACTTGACTGTCAGTATGTATCCATTAGATTCCTACTTGTACAGTAGGAATCATAGGAAAGGGGAGGTCGTGCGAGCGCTCATCCTGCTCGGGCTGGTCGGCTTCGTGGCCCAGCTCGTCGACGGCAGCCTAGGCATGGCCTACGGCGTCACCTCGACCACGCTGCTGCTGGCCGTCGGCACCAACGCCGCGGCCGCGTCGGCCACCGTTCACCTGGCCGAGATCGGCACCACGCTGGCCTCGGGCATCTCACACTGGCGCTTCGGCAACATCGACTGGAAGGTGGTCGCCAGGATCGGCGTGCCGGGCGCGATCGGCGCCTTCGCCGGGGCGACGTTCCTGTCCAACCTGTCGACCGAGGTCGCCGCCCCGGTCATGTCGATCATCCTGCTGTCGCTGGGCGTCTACATCCTCGTCCGCTTCACCGCCTTCGGCCTGCCGCGCGGCAACCTGGGCAAGCCGCTGCGCCGCCGCTTCCTCGGCCCGCTGGGACTGGTGGCCGGCTTCGTCGACGCCACCGGCGGAGGCGGCTGGGGGCCGGTCGGCACCCCCGCCATCCTGGCCAGCGGCCGCCTGGCGCCGCGCAAGGTGATCGGCTCCATCGACGCCAGCGAGTTCATCGTCGCCATCGCGGCCAGCATCGGCTTCTTCGTCGGCATCGGCTCGGAGAACATCAACTTCTCCTGGGTCGCCGTGCTGCTGGTCGGCGGCGTCATCGCCGCGCCGATCGCCGCCTGGCTGGTGCGCCACATCCCGCCGCGCATCCTCGGCTCGGCCGTGGGCGGCCTCATCATCCTGACCAACGTCCGCACCCTGCTGCGCAGCGACTGGATCGACGCCCCCGGCAACGTCCAGACCGTTGCCTACCTCGCCATCGCGGTCCTGTGGGCCGCCGCCCTGGCCTACTCGATCCGCGAGTACCGCCGGGACAAGGCCAACGAGACCGTCGAGGCGGTCGAGGCCGATCTCCGCAAGCCCGAGGAAGAGACCACCCCCGCCTGACACCTGTGAGGATCTCCGCACGCACCCAGTACGCCCTGGGAGCCATGCTCGCCCTGGCGGAGGCAGGCGGCCCGGTCCACGCGGAATGGGTCGCCACCTCGCAGGACATCCCGCGCCGCTTCTGCGACAACATCCTGCTCCAGCTCCGCCGGGCCGGGCTCATCCACAGTCAGCGCGGTCCCGAGGGCGGCTACTGGCTCGCCCGCCCGGCCGGGCAGATCTCCCTGGCCGACGTCATCCGCGTCACCGAGGGAGCCGAGCAGGCCGCCAGGCCGTTCCCCAAGGCGGCCGCGCCCCTCGAAGAGATCTGGGCGCGGCTGCACGACCATGAGCACACCCTGTTGCGCGAGATCACCCTCGCCGACGTCATGGCCTCCGGCGGTCCACTCCCGTGACCGAGCTCGATAGGACCGTTCCACCTGGTACGCCCTGGTTTCAGTGGAGAAGCAGCGGGCATATGCGCCCACACGGAGCGACAGTTACCGCCTAACGAGACAGCTCGCCATGGCCTCGACATCCCACGTCAGCACCGCCGACCACCTACGTGACCTGGCCCGCGACATCCTCCAGGCGGCCGGTACGCCCCCTGAGACGGCCGCGGTGGTCGCCGCGTCCCTGGTGGACGCCGACCTGGCCGGGCACGGCTCCCACGGTGTCCGGCGGCTGGTGCCGTACCTCGACATGATCGAGGCCGGGATGATCGTGCCGGCCGCCCGCCCGCAGGTGGTGTCCCGCCGTGGCGGGACCGCCGTCGTGTCCGGGCGGCGCGGCTTCGGGCAGGCCGCCGCCCGGCTGGCCGCCGCCGAGGCGGCCGAGCTGGCGGGCGCCCACGGCGTGGGCGTGGTGGCCATCGGCGAGTGCAACCACGTCGGCAGGCTCGGCGAGTACGCCGAGACGCTCGCCCGGCAGGGTCTCATCGCGCAGATCGTCGGCAACGCGGACCCCACCGTGGCCCCCTACGGCGGCGCCCACCGCAGGATGCTCGGCACCAACCCGATCGCCTGGGCCGCGCCGCGCGCCGGCGGCGAGGCGGTGGTCATGGACTGGGCGAGCGCCGCCATGGCCGAGGGCAAGCTGGCCCTGCTGAGCGCCGCCGGCGAGGCCGCGCCCGAAGGAGTGCTCGTCGACGCCGGCGGGCGCCCCTCGACCGACCCGGGCGACTTCTACCGGGGCGGGGCGCTGCTGCCGTTCGGCGGGCACAAGGGCTACGGCCTGAGCGTGCTCGTCGAGCTGGTCGGCGGGCTGCTCACAGGCACCGGCGTGTCCTGCTCCGCGGCCTACGACGGCACGTTCGGCACCGTGATCACCGCGCTCGACGTGGCGGCGTTCGTCCCCCTGGACGCCTACGTCGACCAGGCCGAATCCTTCTGCCGGGCGTTGCGCGAGTCCGGCCCCGGCGTGGTCGTGCCCGGGGAGCCCGAAGCGGAGGCGCGCCGCACCCGGCTGGCGGAGGGGATCCCGGTGCCGCACGCGGTGTGGGCGGAGTTGGGCGGGCTGGCCGCGCGGCTCGGCGTTCCGTGGGCCGATTCGTCCCCAGGAGGTTAGATGGCCGCCACCCCCCAACTCAAGCGCGTCGTCGCGGGCGCCCTCGTCGGCACCGCCCTGGAGTGGTACGACTTCTTCATCTACGGAACCGCCGCCGCTCTCGTCTTCAACCAGCTCTTCTTCACCGACGCCGATCCGGCCGCGGGCACGATCGCCGCCTTCGCCACCTTCGGCGTCGGTTTCGTGGTCCGGCCGTTCGGCGGCGTCCTGTTCGGCCACCTGGGAGACAGGATCGGCCGCCGCTCCACCCTGATCATCACCACGGTGATCATGGGAGTGTCCACGGGGCTGATCGGCCTGCTGCCCACCTACCCGGCGATCGGGGTGTGGGCGCCGATCCTGCTCACGCTGCTGCGGGTCTGCCAGGGACTCGGGGCGGGCGCGGAGTTCGGCGGCGCGGCGACGCTGCTGGCCGAGCACGCCCCGCAGAACCGGCGCGGCTACTACGCCTCCTTCGCCCAGACCGGCGTGCAGATCGGCCTGGTGCTCGGCACCTCGGCGTTCCTGCTCGTCCAGCTGCTGCCCCAGCCGGACGTCACCTCCTGGGGCTGGCGGGTGCCGTTCCTGGTGAGCTTCGCGCTGATCGGGGTCGCGCTGTACGTGCGGCTGCGGGTCGCCGAGTCGCCGGTGTTCCTGGAGATGGAGCGCAGTCGCGAGATCGTCAAGCTGCCGATCAGGGACACGATCGCGCGCTACCCGCGCAGCTTCCTCGTCGGCGTCGGCGCGCACATCTGCGACACCGCCGTGGTCTACATCCTCGCCACGTTTAGCGTCGCGTACGCCACCGCCGAGCTGGGGCTGACCAACCGCACGGCGCTGCTCGGGGTGATCTTCTTCGGGCTGACCGTGATCGTGCTGCAGCCGGTGTACGGCGCGCTGTCGGACCGGGTGGGCCGTCGCCCGCTCAACCTCTTCAGTGTGCTCTTCGTGGCCGCGTTCGCCTACCCGTACTTTCTCATGGTCGACACCGGCGTCCCCTGGGTCGTGTGGCTGGCCATGATGATCATGGGCGCGGGCGGGTTCGCGCCGCAGGTGGCCGTGCAGCCGGTGTTCTACGCCGAGTTGTTCGGGGCGCGGGTCCGGTACACGGGGTTCGCCGCCTCCCGCGAGGTGGGCGCGGCCATCGCCGGGTTCTCCCCGCTGATCGGGGCGACGCTCGCGGCCCGGTCGGGCGGCGAGCCGTGGCTGGTCGCGGCGTTCCTGATCGGCACCGCGGCGATCTCGTTCGTGGCGTTCTACGCCTCCCGCGAGAGCAAGGATCTGGACATCGCGACCTGAGGAGACGTGCACAGATGGACATCCAGGGGACGGTCGCCGTGGTCACCGGCGGCGGCACCGGCATCGGCGCCGCCGTCGCGGAGCGGCTGGCCAGGAAGGGCGCGGCGGCGGTCGTGGTCAACTACTCGCGCTCGGCCGACGAGGCGGAGGCGACCGCCGCCCGCCTGAGGAGTTCGGGCTGCGCGTCCGAGGCGGTCGCCGCCGACGTGTCCGACGACGCCGCCGTCCGCCGCCTGGCCGAGCGGGTACGCGCCGGCTACGGCCGGGCCGACCTGCTGGTCTGCAACGCGGGGACGACCCGCTGGGTGCCCTTCCCCGACCTGGAGGCGCTCACCGACGAGGTGTGGGAGCACGTCATGGGCGTCAATCTGATGGGCGCCTTCTACTGCGCCCGCGCCTTCGCCCCCGACCTGAGGGCCGCGCGCGGCGCGATCGTCAACGTCGCCTCCATCTCCGGGCACCGCGCCCTCGGCTCCTCACTCGCCTACGGCGTGAGCAAGGCGGCTCTGCTCCAGCTCACCCGCGGCCTGGCCGTCGCGCTCGCGCCCGAGGTCAGGGTCAACGCCGTGTCGCCGGGCACGGTGGAGACCCGCTGGCACGTCGACCGCCTGGGCGAGCAGGGTTTCGCCGAGATGACCGCCAAGGAGCAGGCCAGGGTGCCGCTGCGGCGCACCGCCCGGCCCGAGGACATCGCCCGGATGGTGACCGCGCTGCTGGAGGCCGACATGGTGACGGGGGAGACCCTCATCGGCGACGGCGGCAAGCACCTGGTCTACTGATGCGGCTCTCGCGCCGGACCCTGGCCGCCGTGCCCGAGGAGGCCAGGCCCGCGCTCGGCCCGGACGGCCTGCGTACCGGCCTCGTCCACCTGGGCCTCGGCGCCTTCCACCGCGCCCACCAGGCCGTCTACACCGAGGACGCCGGCGACCCGGCCTTCGGCGTGTGCGGGGTGACCATGCGCAGCATGGCCGCCGCCGAGGCGCTCGCGCCGCAGGACCACCTCTACTCGGTGCTCGAACGGGACGGCGCGCACGCCTCGATCCGGGTGGTCGGCGTGCTGACCGCCGTGGTCGGGCCGGAGGCGGGGATCGCCAGGATCGCCGACCCGGACGTACGGGTGATCACCATGACGGTGACCGAGCCCGGCTACCGTCACGACCCCGCGACGGGACGGCTGCGCGCGGACGACCCCGAGGTGGCCGCCGACCTGGCGGGACGGCCGCCGGTCACCGCCGTGGGACGGCTGGTCGCCGGGCTGCGCGCCCGCCGCGCCGCCGACGCGGGGCCGGTGACCGTGATGAGCTGCGACAACCTGGTGGGCGGCGGCCGGCTGCTGGCCGGGCTGGTGGCGGAGCACTGCCGCCTCGGCCGCGAGGAGGACCTGCTCGCCTGGATCGAGCCGAACGTCGCCTTCCCGTCCTCGATGGTGGACCGGATCGTGCCCGCCGCCACCGCCGCCGACCGGGCTGCCGCCTCGCGGCTGCTCGGTGTGGAGGACCGGGCGGCGCTGGGCACCGAGCCGTTCCGGCAGTGGGTGATCGAGGACAGGTTCGCTGCCGGCCGGCCGCCCTGGGAGCGGGCGGGGGCGATCGTCACCCCCGATGTCGCGCCGTACGAGACCATGAAGCTGCGCATGCTCAACGGCGTCCACTCGCTGCTGGCCTACCTCGGCGCGCTCGCCGGGCTCGGCACCGTCGACCAGGCGATGGCCCGCCCCGACCTGGTCGAGGTGGCCCGCCGCTACCTGGAGCACGACGCCGCGCCCACCCTCACCCCGCCGCCCGGCGTCGACCTGGCCGAGTACGGCGCCCGGCTGCTGACGCGCCTGGCCAACCCGGCGCTGCGCCACCCGATCACGCAGATCGCCGCCGACGGCACGCACAAGCTGCCCCAGCGGCTGCTCCCGGTGATCCGCGACCGCCTCGCCCACGGCGCGGAGGCCCGCTGGGCGACGCTCGGGGTGGCGGCCTGGATGCGGTGCGTCGCTGCCGGGCGCGCCGACGACGGCGCCCCGCTGACCGTCGCGGACCCGTCGGCCGAGCGGCTGCGCATGCCTGAGGCGGGGCCGGAAGAGGTGGTGGACCGGCTGATGGGCCGTGAACCGGCGGAGTCACGGGCGCTGCTGGTGGACTGGCTCTCCCGGCTGACCGCCGACGGCGCGCTCGCCACCGCCCGCGCCGCAGCCCGCGAGCGGTGACGCCGCCGCCGGGCTGCTCGCCTTTCACGGGCGCCCGGCGGGGTGACGCCGCGCGGGCGTGAGCTCGCGCGGCGCCTTCGGCTCACCGGCCTGCCGGCAGGCCCGTCAGCAGGACAGGTTGTCGCCCGGCGTGGTGCCGAGGATCTGCACGAACCGCTGGTAGGTGTTGATGCGGCTCTGCACCTGGGCGGGGTTTCCACCGTTGCACTCGATGCGGCCGTTGATGCTGCGGATGGTCTCACCGAAGCCGGGGCCGTTGACCATGGCGTTGTGCGGGGTCATGGTGCCGGGGCCGCTCTGGGTGTTCCAGTACCACAGGCCGGTCTTCCAGGCCACGGAGGCGTCGTTCTGCACCAGGGAGGGGTTGCGGAGCAGGTCGAGGCCGAGGGCGTCACCGGCGGCCTTGTAGTTGTAGTTCCAGCTGAGCTGCATCGGCCCGCGACCGTAGTAGGCGGACTGGCCGGCGGGGCAGCCGAAGGGCTGGCCGGCGTCGCAGTAGTGCGAGTAGTTGGCGGTGTTCTGCTCGACGATGTGGACCAGGCCGCCGGTCTCGTGGCTGACGTTGGCGAGGAAGGCCGCGGCCTCCCGCTTGCGTACGGTGTCGCTGCCGGTCTTGGTGAAGCCGGGATAGGCGCTGAGGGCGGCGGTCAGCCCGCTGTAGGTGTAGAAGCCGTTCCTGCTCGGGAACATCTGGTTGAACTGCGCCTGGCTCACCAGAAACCCGGACGGGTCCGGCGGGTCGGTGGGGGTGGTCCCGCCGCAGGTGTACGGCTCCCAGAACCAGGTGCTGATCGTGGGGTCGTAGCCGGGGTTCTCATGTTCGGCCCGGTAGTAGCGGCCGTCGGTGAAGCGGACGATGGAGCCGGCGGGATACCAGGTGCCCGCCGCCCAGTTCGGGTGGTTGCACGTGGGCGAGGTCGAGCCGCCGGTGCAGCCGCCCTTGTCCGACCAGACCGCCGCGCTTCCGGGAGCCTCGCCCTGCGTCCACCACAGGGCCGAGTAGTTGCGGCCGTTGTGGGAGACGGAGGCGCCACTGGTGTAGACGGCGCCGGAGTTCCACGCGGCGGCACACGCCTCGGCGGAGGCGCTGGACATCGGCAGTGCGAAGGTCAGCGCGCCGGCCATCGCCGTGGCGGACATGGCGGCGAAGATGCGTTGTTTGTACACCCGATCACCCTCTCTGAATCTCTTAGGAAAGTTTCCTAAGAGATTGGTGCCTGAGGATAGCCCTGACTCATCGCGGCAACAAGACCCAAAAAAGGAGTCAGCGGACGCCGTAGTGGACGGTCCACGACGTGCCACCGGTGAACTCGGCCAGGACGCGCACCGGCCTGCCGGTGAGGTCGATGGCCTGGGTCCGGGGCGGGACGCTCTTCTCGGTGTAGACGGCCAGGTGGTCCCTGCCGTACCAGAACCAGACCTTCCCACCCTCGGGGAGGGGCACGGTGGCCAGCCGCCGGCCGGTGGCGGCGTCGAGGACGCACGCGGTGTCGGTCCTGCCGGGGCACCGGGCGATCAGCCGGCCGTCTCCGGAGAAGCGCGGGACCTCGTCCTCCGCCAGAGCGACCTGGCCGATGGTACGGCGCACAGCGCCGTCCAGGGCGTGCACGCTGATCCGGTCGGGGCCCGAGGCGCGGGCGACGGTGTCCTCGTCGGGCCCCCACGTGTAGTCGGCCTTGCCGGACTCCGGCGCGCCCCGCCGGGTCACGGTGGCGGTGCGCTCGGCGGGGTCCACCACGGCGAAGCCCACCGTGCGGTCCTCGGCCGCGGTGTCGAAGACGGTCACCAGCAGCCGATCGCCTTCCTCGCTCCAGGTCGCCCGCCGCAGGGCGAGCGGCGGGTCGACCACGTGCACCCAGAACTCGCCGCCGAGGTCACGGTCGGTGAACCGGACCCCGCCCGCGTTCTCCACGGCCAGACCGGGGGACTCGTGGATGGCGGCGGTCCGCTCACCGCTGGGGGAGACCAGCGGCAGCATGCGGCTGGTCAACGGCCGGAAGGTGTCGCCGCCGACGGCACGCAGGCCGGCCCTGAAGGCCAGCCCGTCGGTCAGCTCCGTGCTGCCGCGCAGGAAGGAGGTCACCCGCAGCGGGTCGGAGGGATGCTCGTGCAGCGTCGCGCCCAGCTCCGGGACCTTGACCACGTGGGTGTCGGTGGCCAGCGGCCCGCTGGTGGCGAGGGTGACCGCCCACGGCCTGAGCACGGCGAGCGCGACGGATGCCGCGACGATCACGGCCGCCACGGCGGCGGCCATCACCACCAGGCGGCGCCTGCGCGGGCCCGGCTCGCCGAACGGCACGAGGGTGGACGGCCACCGGCCGGGCCGGGTGGTGGACGCCCGGGTGACTCCGGCGGTCAGCTCCTGCGGGGAGGTGGCGTCGGTGGCGGCCTCGGCCGGGCGGCCGAGCAGGCGCAGGAGCACCTGCCGGGCGGCGGGCCGGTCGGCCGGGTCCTTGGCCAGGCAGGCGGCGACCGCCTCGCGCAGGTCGTCGTCGAGGGGGCCGAGGTCGGGCTCGGAGTTCACGATCCGGTTGACGATCGCGGGCAGCGCGCCGGTGCCGAAAGCGGGCGTCCCCGTGGCCGCGAACACCATGGTGGAGCCCCACGCGAACAGGTCGGCGGCGGGCCCGCCCACCCCGAGACGGAACTGCTCGGGCGCCATGTACGGCGGGGTGCCCATCAGGTCCTCGCCGGGGACGTCGGCGACGCCGGCGGGACGGGCGATGCCGAAGTCGATGACGCGCGGCCCTTCCGGGCTGAGCAGCACGTTGCCCGGCTTGAAGTCGCGGTGCACGACCCCGGCGCGGTGGATGGCGGCGAGCGCGGTGATGGTGCCCACGGCCAGCCGGTGCAGCTCGCGCCCGCGCAGCGGCCCACGGGCGGCCACCGCCTGCTGCAGGGTGGGCCCCTCCACGTACTCGCTGACCACGTACGGCGCGTCGCCGGCCGTACCGACCTCCAACACCTGTGCCGTGCAGAAGGTGGCGATCTTCGGCAGGATCTCGGCCTCGCGGCGCAGCAGCGCCGCGGCCTCCTCGTCGGCCGCGAGCAGCACCTTGACCGCCACCGGCCGGCCGTCCGGCGCCTCGGCCAGGTAGACCACGCCCTGCCCGCCGGCGCCGAGCCTGCCGCGCACCCGGTAGCCGCCGATCGTGCCGGGGTCCTCGGGCCGCGGCTCGGTGGCGGGCACGACTTCTATCCCCTGGTGTAGCGCACGTCGACCACCACGTCGTCGGCCGCCTTGAGCATGGCCAGCACCCGGACGGGCTTGCCCGCCATGTCCGTCACGAACACGCCGCGCTGCCCCTTCTCCACCGAGACGACCACGATCAGGTGGTTCTCGTCGTACCAGCCGACGAATCCCGCGCCCTTGAGGAGCGGCACGGTGTGCAGGCGGGAGGCGTCGGCCGCCTTCCAGACGCAGGCGGCGAGGGTCTTGGAGCAACCGCCGGTGATGAGCTTGTCACCCGAGGGGGAGTACCAGTCGGCCACGCCCTGGACCTCCCCGGTCCAGTGCATCATGCGGGTCACCCGGCCGGAGTTCGCGTCGCGGACGCGCACCCCCTGCCCCCACTCGGCGGTCAGGAAGCTGGAGATCACCGACCGCCCGTCCGGTGTCCAGCGGTACTCCGCGTGGAACTCGATGGGCTTCAGCCGGCCCTCCGACGCCCGAGCGGCCTGCTCCACCTCGTCGCCGTCGGTGGTCGGGACGAACCGCGCGGTCCGCGCCGCCACGTCCACGATCACGTACCCGGCCGTGAACGGCGCGTCCTCGCCGTTCACCTCGGCGAACCGCTGCGCCGTCAGCAGCACCCGGCCGCTGTCGCGGGACCAGGACAGCGCCACGCTCTGGTACGGCGGGCGCAGGACCGGCACACTGAAGCGCTCGCCGGTCAGGCGGTCGGCGAAGGACACGGCCAGGTGATCGCCGGTCGCCGCGTACATGGTGTTGAAGGAGGCCAGCCAGCGCCCGTCGGGAGACTGCTCGGCCATCACGGTGTGTGGGCCGATGTCGGCGAACGCGCCGGTGCGTGGATCGCGTACGTAACGGCGGCTCTCCGCCACTCTGATCGAGGTCAGCCGGACCGGATCGGCGGGATGCTCGTAGGCGGTGCCGAGCCCGCCGGGCAGAGCCAGCTCGGTGCCCTGGACCGGCGGGGTGGGCAGAGGCGAGGCAGAGCGAGGCGTCCACGCGGCCGTGGGGGAGGCCGCGGCGGCGGGCCGGGGAGCGGGCCGGGCGGCGGGCTCGGGGGCCGAGGCCAACGTCAGCGCGGCGGACGTACCGCCCGCGACCAGGGCGATCGTGACGCCCGCCGCGGCGATCAGCAGCGCCCGCCGGTGCCGCCCGGGCGGCTTCGGCGGGGCGGCGAGGTCCGGCGGCGGGGCCGCCAGGCCGGTCTCCTCGACCAGGCGCAGCAGCGCCTCCTCGGCGGTCGGCCGGGCGGCGGGGTCGTCCGCCAGGCAGTCGGCCAGCAGGTCGCGCAGCCCGCCCTGGGGCACCGCGGCCAGGCTGGCGGCCCCCTCGGCCATCCGCGCCAGCCGCCGGCCTTCGCTGTCAGCGGCGAACGGGTCACGCCCCGCCGCGGCGTAGGCGACCGTGACGGCCCAGCGGTACACGTCCACGGCCATGACCGCCCGACCGGCAGCCTCGGCCTGGGCGGCAGCCCTGGCTTGAGCGGCCTCGGCTTGCGCGGTGGTCCGTTGGGCGGTGGTCCGGGCTTGGGGGGACGGGTGGCTGGGGGTGGGATCGATGGCCGGGTGGGCATCGGGGCGTAGCTGCTCGGGGGCGGTCCAGGCCGGTTCGGGCGAGGTGTCGTGCGATGCGCCGGCCTGGTCGTGCGCCTCGGGCACCGCGCACAGTAAGCGCGGGCCGTCCGGCCCCAGCAGGACCCGGCTCGGCCGGATCCCGGCGGGCGCCAGCCCGGCACGGTGCACGGCGGCCAGGGCCGTCACGGTGGCGATCGCCAGGCGGCGCAGCGCCGGCTCGGCCATCGACCCGCCTACGCCCTCGGTCGGTGGCCGTGCTGCGGACTGGTCGGCCAGTGAGCCGCCTTCGACGTACTCGGTGACCACGAAGTCGGCGCCCGAGTCGAGCACGGCGACCGTTCCCACGGGGGCCGCCTGCCGCATCCGCTCGGCCCAGTCCGGGTCGGCGGGTCGCCGGTCGGCGGGCCTGCCGTAGCGGCGCAGGACCACCTTCCTGCCGGAGGGCGCCACCGCCAGATGGTCGACCACCCCACAGCAGCTCACCCGCAGCCTGCCGGTCAGCCGGTAGCCGCCCACGCTCTCCGGGCCGGTCGATCGGACGTCCACGGTCTCGGATTCGGCGGATCGGACGTTCACGGTCTCCGGCTCGGCGGTCTCCCCGTCCGGGCGGGTGGCGTTCATCGGGCCGCTCGGGCGAGGCGCAGGTCGGGGGTGTTGTCCTCGGTCGTCAGCGTGGCCAGGAGCCGGCGGTGGCCGTCACGGAAGTCCACGGCGAGCAACTCGACCGGCTCCTTGTTCGGGTCAAGGATGATCAGGTGGTCGTCGTCGTACCAGCCCCAGTTCTCGGCGTTCTTGATCGAGTTCACGTACGTGGCCACCCGCGCGCCCGTCGCGGCGTCCCACGCGCACTGGGACCCGCCGCTCGGGCAGTCCGTCATCAGCAGCCGGCCCGACGGCGAGAGCAGGCCCCGGCCTATGCTCGCCCCGGTCCAGGGCATCGTTCGCACCTGTCGTCCTTCCAGATCACGTATGCGCAGGCCGCTGCCCGAGTCGCTCGCGTAGGAGACGGCCACCTGGTCGCCCGCCGGCATCCAGCCGAACGTGCCGGAGCCCTTGTGCCGCCGCTCGTCGGTGTCGACCGTGCGGACGTCGCGGGTGACCGCGTCCACCACCGCGAACCCGGTCGGCGGGCGGTCCTTGCCGGGTCCGGTCAGCGTGAGCAGCAGCCGCGACGATCCGCGGTCCCAGACCGGCGAGACCGACCGCTCCGGCACCCGGACGGTGAACCGCTCGCCGCTCACGCGGGCGATCAGTGTCACCTCGGTCTTCGTCAGCAGCGCGAACCAGGCGCCATTGGGGGACGCGGCCACGTCCTCGGCCTGCACTCCCGCGTCGGCGAACTCGCCGTCCTTGCCCATGCGCAGCCAGGTGCCGCGCTCGTTGCCGTAGGCCACGATCCGCAGTGGGTCGCCGGGGTGCTCGTGGAGCGTCAGGCCGATGCCGGTCGCCGGGACCGTCTCGGTCGCCGTGGGCAGGGTGGCGGGGCCGCTCGCGGTCACCGACAGGTCGGGCAGCGAGACCGACGGCGCCACGGCGACGGCGGCGGGCGCCACGACCACCCGGTCGGCGACGAGGTGGCCGGTCACGGCGGCGGCCACCGCCACCGCCACGCCTCCGGCGGCCAGGGTGGCCAGCATGGGCCAGGCCGCCCGCTTCGGGGGCGCGGCCGGCGCCTGGTCGCCCATGACCGTCTGGGTCGAGTGCCCGACGAGCCGCAGCAGCACCTCGCCGGCCTCGGGCCGCTGGGCGGGCTCCTTGGCCAGGCAGGCCGCCACGACCGGGCGCAGGTGCGCTTCGAGCGTCTCCAGTCCGGGCTGGTGCTGGGCGAGGCGGTTGACGGTGGCGGCCATCGACTCGCCCTCGAAGGCGTGCACGCCGGTGGCGGCGAACAGCAACGTGGCCGCCCAGGCGAACACGTCCGCCGCCGGCCCCGAGGTCTGTCCGGTCAGATGTTCGGGAGCCGCGTAGGCGAGCCGGCCGAGCTCCCGGGTCTCCATGTCCGCAGACTCGTCCGTGCCGAGGCCGGACAGGCCGTAGCCGGTCACGGTGATCCCGTCCGCGTCCACGAGGACGGTGCCGGGACGCAGGTCGCCGTGCGTGACGCCTCTCTGGTGCAGCCCCACCAGGGCCGACGCCATCGCGATGCCCAGCCGGTGCAGCGCGGGCCCGTGCCAGGGGCCGGCCCGCGCCACCACCTCCTCCAGTGGCGAGCCGGTGACGTGCTCGCTCACCAGGTACGGCCGGTCCGCCAGCACGCCGGTGGCGATCACCCGGGCCAGGGAGGGGGCGCTGACGTCGGTCAGCGAGGTCGCGGTCGTCTCGAATCCGGCCGATGCGGCACGCATCCAGGCGATCTCCACCTGGGCGTCGTCCGCGCCCCGGGCCAGGAACACGCGGGCGCGTTCGCCCTCCCGCAGCACTCCCAGCAGTGAGAACCCCCCGATCTCCGTCGGGTCGGAAGGCTGAAGAGGGACGATATTGGCCATTGTCTCAGCAATTCGTCGACAGTAGACGGCCCTGATTATCGGCCACCGGGTCCGGGGTACGAAAGATCCACCCGGTAACTATCCGGAAGTGATGCCTCCCGGTCACCCAATTCCATGCAAAGCCAGTAGGAAAAGTTGACTTCATGGCGGCATGAGGAGTAGGTTTCCGGCATGAGCCAGGGTCGCAACCTCATCAGGCGCGCGCACGTGGACTTCGGTCACGTCGCCGGCGCGCGATGTCGTTGATCAGGAAGACGCACCGCCTGGCGTGATCGATGCCGCTCACGCTCTCCCCGACCGCCGCCGCCCGCGTACGTCGCCGACCCGTGAGGACCGTCCTCGTGACCGCTTTCCGGCGCGTTCCGCCCGTCGATCCCGTCGAGCCCGCCGCCGCGGAAGCGGATCCGTTCCCGGGTGACACCCACTGGTACGACCTGCCCGACGACGACGCCGAGCCGGAGGAGGCCGCCTGCTGGTGGCGCTTCCGGTGGACCGCCCGCGGCTGACCTTTTCTCCAGCGTGACGTGTCGGGATATCCGCACGTCCGCCTCCACTCGTTTCAAGAAGGGCCATTCCCCATGTCTTCCTCCAGACCGCGGTCACCGATCGTGGTGAGCGTCGCCATGCTCGCCGTCGTGGGGCTCCTCGGTGCCTGCGGTGGCGGCGGGGCCGTCGCCGGGCAGGCGAGCGCCGACGGGAAACCGGTGTACGGCGGCACGCTCACCTACCTGGAGCATCAGCCCCCGACCTGCCTCTACCTGCCGGCCGCCGGCTTCTATCCCAACGGCGGCATCCTCAACCAGATCACCGACAAGCTCACCTGGCAGAACCCGAAGACGCTGGAGATCGAGCCATGGATCGCCACCGAGTGGGAGATCGACGAGGACGCCACCGAGTACACCTTCCACCTGCGTGACGGCGTCACCTTCAGCGACGGCACCCCGCTCGACGCCGAGGCCGTGGCGGCCAACTTCGACGTGTACGGCCTCGGCGACGACGAGCTGAAGCTGCCCGTCGCCGAGTTCGTCAACAACTACGAGCGCAGTCAGGTGGTCGACCGGCTGACCGTGAAGTTCTTCTTCGACAAGCCCTCGCCCGGCTTCCTCCAGGGGACGTCGGTCATCGGCGCCGGCCTGGTCTCGAAGAAGACGATCTCGCTGCCGTACGAACAGCAGTGCCAGGTGAAGAACATCGTCGGGTCCGGGCCGTTCACGGTCAAGAACCAGGTCATCGACAAGCAGATCGACCTGGCCGCCCGCGAGGACTACGACTGGGCGCCGCCGTCGTCCGCGCACCAGGGGCGCGCCTACCTCGACGAGATCAAGGTCATCGTGACGCCCGAGGACAACGTGCGCGTCGGCGCGCTGACCTCCGGCCAGGCCGACTTCGTGCGCTACGTGCAGGCCTACGACGAGGAGACGGTCAAGAGCGCCGGCTTCGCGATCTACGCCGAGCCGACCAGAGGCGTCAACAACGGCCTGTACCTTCGGCCGGGCAACAGCATCCTGAAGGACCTCGACGTCCGCAAGGCGCTGCAGGCCGGGACCGACGCCAAACAGGTCGTCGACACCCTGTTCACGCCCAGCTATCCCCTCGCCACCTCGGTGCTCAGCCACCTCGCGCAGGGCTATGTCGACCTGTCGAAGGAGCTCGCCTACGACCCGGCCAAGGCCAACGCGCTGCTCGACAAGGCCGGTTGGGCGCGTGGCGCCGACGGCGTCCGCGTCAAGGACGGCACGCAACTGCGGCTGGGCGTGTTCGTCGCGGGCCCGCAGCCGCTGTCGAAGCAGACCCTGGAGCTGATTGGCCAGCAGTGGGCCGAGCTCGGCGTGAAGCTGGAGATCCGGCCCGCCGACGCGGGCACCCAGGCCGTGGACATCAAGGACGCCGAGAAGACCGCCCTCGCGCACGCCATGGTCGGCCGTACCGACCAGGACGTGATCAAGAGCCACTTCCACAGCGAGAACCGCGACGTCATCCTCTCCGACGACGAGAAGCTGGACCGGCTGCTGGAGGAGGAGTCGGCCGAGCCCGACACCGCCGCGCGCAACGCCAAGGTCGCCGAGATCCAGCGGTACGTGATCGAGCAGGGGTACGCCATCCCGCTGTTCGAGGAGCCGCAGGTCTACGGCGGGGCGCCGCACGTGCACGGGGTCGCGTTCGAGGCGGTGGCCAGGCCGGCGTTCTACTCGGCCTGGAAGTCGCAGCAGGGCTCGCGATGACCAGATATCTCCTGTCCAGGGTGGGGCAGGCGGCGCTCGTCCTGTGGGCCGCCTTCACGGTCGGCTACGTCCTGCTGCAGTCGCTGCCGGGCGACTCGGTGCTGATCAAGTTCCAGGACCCCGAGCTCGGCCTGTCGCCGCAGCAGATCGCGGAGATCCGCGCGTACTACTCGGGCGGGGACCCGCCCGTCGTGGCCTACCTGCACACCCTGCTCGGCTTCGCCCGCGGCAGCTTCGGCTACTCGATCGACACCGGCACGCCCGTGGTCGAACGGCTGGCCGAGGCACTGCCGGAGACGGCCGAGCTGGCCTCGGCCGGATTCCTGCTGGCGGTGCTGATCGCGATGGTGATCGCGTTCGCGGCCGGTTACAGCAGGACCTCGTGGATCAGAGGCGTCCTGCTGTCCATGCCGTCGCTGTTCGTGTCCGTGCCGGTGTTCTGGCTGGGCATCCTGCTGATCCAGGTGTTCTCGTTCCGGCTCGGCCTGGTGCCCGTCATCGGGGGCAGCCGGACGCAGCAGCTCATCCTGCCCGTGCTGACGCTCGCGGTGCCCATCTCGGCGCCGATCGCCCAGGTGCTCGCCCGCAGCATCGACCAGGTCCACACCCAGCCGTTCGTGCCGGTGGTCGCGGCCAAGGGCGCGTCCCGGTGGTGGATCCTGTGGCGGCACGTGGCCAGGAACGCGGTGCTGCCGACGCTGACCATGGCGGGGCTGACGTTCGGCGAGCTGATCGCGGGCTCCGTCGTGACCGAGACGGTGTTCGGCCGCAACGGCGTCGGCAGGCTGACCGAGCAGGCCGTCAACGCGCAGGACACGCCGGTGATGCTCGCCGTGGTGGTGCTCGCCACGACCGTGTTCGTGCTGGTCAACCTCATCGTCGACGTGCTGTTCCCGGTGCTCGACCCACGCCTTCGGGCGGCGGCGTGAACAGGCCGGGGACCGGGCTGGTCCTCGCCTGGCTGGTGATCGGCGTCGTCCTGCTCTGGGCCGTCGTGCCGGGCGTGTTCACCGGCCACGACCCGATCGCCGGCGTCCCGGCCGAGAAGCTCCAGGCGCCGAGCGGGCAGCACCTGTTCGGCACCGACGCCGTGGGGCGCGACCTGTTCGCCAGGGTCGTGCACGGGGCCGTGCACTCGCTGTCGGGGGCGTTCGTCGCCGTCGCGGTGGGCCTGGTCCTCGGCACCCTGCTCGGGCTGCTGGCCGGGTCCGCCGGCGGGCTGCTCGACGACGCGATCATGCGGTTCGTCGATGTGCTGCTGTCGGTCCCCGGGCTGCTCCTGGCGCTGACCGTGATCATCCTGCTCGGTCCCGGCACGGTCAACGTGGCCGTCGCCGTCGGGATCGGCTCGGTCGCGGCGTTCGCCAGGCTGTCGCGCTCCGAAGTGGTGCGGGTACGGCGCACCGACTACGTCGAGGCCGCGTTCGGCAGCGGCGGCCGGTACGTGACCGTCCTGCGCCGGCACGTCCTGCCGAACTCGCTCGGCCCCGTCGTCGCGCTCGCCGCCCTGCAGTTCGGACTGGCCATCCTGGCCATCTCGACGCTCGGCTTCCTCGGGTACGGCGCGGAGCCGCCCACCCCGGAATGGGGGCTGCTCATCTCCGAAGGACGCGACTATCTGGCCACGTCCTGGTGGCTGACCTCGCTGCCGGGCGCGGTGGTGGTCTCGGTGGTGCTCGCGGCCGGTCGCGTCAGCCGGTCGATCGGCGCCGGCCTCGGAAGGGACAGGGCATGAGCCTGCTCGACGTACGCGATCTCGCGGTCTCCTACGACGGCAGGCGCGCGGTCGAAGGGATCTCCTTCACGGTGGAGCCGGGGGAGACCGTCGCCGTCGTCGGCGAGTCCGGCTCCGGAAAGTCGACCACCGCGCACGCCCTCATCGGGCTGCTGCCCCCGAACGCGACCCTCGACCGTGGCCGGATCCTGCTCGGCGACACCGACCTGGCCACCTGGTCCTCGCGGCGGATGGAGTCGGTGCGAGGGGCCAGGATCGGCCTGGTCCCGCAGGACCCGGCGAACTCGCTCGACCCGGTCCAGACCATCGGCGCCCAGGTCGGCGAGGTGCTGCGCATCCACCGGCGCGGTGACCGCCGGACGATCTCCCGCCGGGTCGCCGACCTGCTCACCCGCGTCGGCCTGCCCGGGGCGGAGGCGCTGGCCCGCAGGTACCCGCACGAGCTGTCCGGCGGGATGCGCCAGCGGGTGCTCATCGCCATCGCGATCGCCCTGGAGCCCAGCCTCATCATCGCGGACGAGCCCACCAGCGCCCTGGACGTCACCGTGCAGCGGCGCATCCTGGACCTCATCGACGACCTGCGCGCCGAGTTCGGCACGGCCGTGCTGCTGGTGACCCACGACCTGGGCGTGGCCGCCGACCGCTCGGACCGGCTGGTCGTCATGAAGGACGGCCGGATCGAGGAGCAGGGGCGGAGCGCGGCCGTGCTGGCCGATCCGCAGGCCGCCTACACCAGACGGCTGCTGCACGACGCGCCCGCCCTGTCGGTGCGCGCGTTCAGGACGGCCGAGCCGCCTGCCCGCGAACCCGCGATCGTGGTGCGCGACCTGGTCAAGGAGTTCCGGGGCGGGCACCGTGCCGTGGACGGCGTCACCTTCGAGGTCGCGCACGGCACCACGCACGCGCTGGTGGGCGAGTCCGGATCGGGTAAGACCACCACGGCGCGGATGGTGGTGCGCCTCGCCCGGCCCACGTCGGGGACGGTGGAGATCGCCGGAGCCGGCACCGGCCGGTGGTTCCGCCGCCACGTGCAACTCGTCTACCAGAACCCGTACGGATCGCTGGATCCCCGCCAGTCCGTCGCGGAGATCGTGGAGGAACCGCTGCGCAACTTCCGGCTCGGCGACCAGGCCGCGCGCCGCGCCCGCGTCGGCGACCTGATGGACCGGGTGGCGCTGCCGAAGGACCTGCTCACGCGCAAGCCGCGGGAGCTGTCCGGCGGGCAGCGGCAGCGGGTGGCCATCGCCCGTGCCCTGGCCGCCGGACCAGAGGTGGTGGTGCTCGACGAGGCGGTCTCCGCCCTCGACGTCACCGTGCAGGCACAGATCCTTGACCTGCTCGAACAGCTCCAGCGCGACCTGGGGCTGACCTACCTGTTCATCTCGCACGATCTGGCGGTGGTCCGCCAGATCGCGCACACCGTCTCCGTCATGAGCGAAGGACGAATCGTGGAATCCGGAACGACAGCACAAGTCTTCACCGCCCCAGAGCACGACTACACCCGCGAGCTGCTGGCGGCGATCCCGGAGCCGGTGCGATGAGGCTGGGCTTCTTCACCCGGCTGCTCGACGACGTGCCGCCGGGGGAGCGCTACCGGCTGGCCGCCGAGCAGATCCGGCACGCGGAGGCCGCCGGGTTCGACTCGGCGTGGGTCGCGCAGCACCACTTCGACGGCACCGAGGGCGGCCTGCCCGCGCCCCTGGTGTTCCTCGCCCACGTCGCGGCCACGACCACCCGCATCCGCCTCGGCACCGGCATCATCACGCTGCCCCTCGAACACCCGGTGCGGGTGGCCGAGGACGCCGCGGTGCTCGACCTGCTGACCGGGGGCCGGCTGGAGGTGGGCGTCGGCAGCGGCGGCACGCCGGCGTCGTTCGCCCCCTTCGGCCACGACAGCGCGAACCGCTCGGCCGTCTACGCCGAGCACCTGGCCGTGCTGGTCAAGGCCTGGTCCGGGGCGGACCTGGGCGCGGGCAACCGCCTCTACCCGTCGGCGCCCCGGCTGCTGGGCGCCATCTGGGAGGCGACGTTCTCGGTCAGCGGCGGCGCCCGCGCGGGCCGGGCGGGCAACGGGCTGATGCTGTCGCGCACCCAGCCGCGACCCGTGGACGACCCGCAGGCGACGCTGGCGCGGATCCAGCGCCCCATCGTGGACGCCTACCACGAGAACCTGCCGCCGGGCGCCACCCCGCGGATCATGGCCTCGCGCACCGCGTTCGTGGCCGACAGCCGGGCCGAGGCGCTGCGGTACGCCGAGCTCGGCCTGGGCCGGGGCAGGCTGCCGTTCGAGCTGCCCGACAGCGGCCTCGACCAGCGGATCGCCGCGTTCGACGTGCACGTGGGCACGCCACAGGACGTCATCGACAGCCTGCGGGCCGACCCGACGCTGGAACGGGTGACCGACCTGGTCTTCCAGGCGCACTCCGTCGACCCGCCGCACCCGCTCGTCCTCCGCTCGATCGAACTGCTGGCGACCGAGGTCGCGCCCGCGCTCGGCTGGACCCCACGGCCCGCCCCCTCCACCGAATGGAGCACCACATGATCATCGACGTCATCGACCATCTGGCGGACATCGCCCAGGACTCGCCACTCGACCGGCTCCGCGACCGGCGGCCCGACACCCGCGAACAGGCCCAGCGCAGCTACGACGCGCTCTTCGCCCCCGACTCCGACGACGAGGTCACCCTGGTCGAGCGCGACGCCGTCGCGGCCTTCGTCGCCGGTTTGCACGGGGACGCCACGGTCGCGGCCTTCTACGCCGATCGGCTGGCCCAGCTCGCGCCGCACCTGGCCGAGCCGGTCCAGGCCGAGATCGCGGCGGGCCGCACCACCGGGCCGTACGGGGTCCACCCCGAAGCGGCGCCCGCCGGTGAGAGCGACGAGGGCATGCGCTACCAGGCGCGGCACGCGGACCTGCTGGGCGTCCGGCTCGCCGCCGCGTTCGAGCACGCGCACCTGCTCGTGTTCCGGCCACGCGAGGCCAGCCGGAAGGCGCTGACGGCGCTGGCCGACGCGGGCTGGAGCACCACCGGGATCGTGACGCTCGCACAGCTCATCGCCTTTCTCAGCTTTCAGGTACGACTCGTCGCCGGCCTGCGGGTGCTCGGCGCGACCCCGAAGGGATCCACGTCATGAGCGGCTTCACCCAGGACCGGCTCGGCTGGCGGCCGTGGCTGACGCCGCTGGCCGAGGAGGAGCTGACGGACGAGCACTACGAGGCGCTGGTCGACAAGGCCCGCGCCGCCTCGCCGTACTTCCTGCTGCTGGCCCGCGACCCGCGGATCCTGCACGCGCGGACGCAGACCGACAACGACATCTTCCACAACACCGCGGGCGGGCTGCCGCGCGCGGAGCGCGAGCTGGCCGCGACCGCCACCTCGCGGCGCAACGGGTGCGTGTTCTGCGCCTCGGTGCACGCGCGCTTCACCGCCCACTACTCCAAGCGGCCCGACGACGTACAGCGGCTGCTGGACGAGGGCGTCGACGCGCCGCAGGACGGCAGGTGGCGGGCCGTCATCGACGCCTCGCAGGCGCTCGCCGCCACCCCGGCCGAGTTCGGCGCCGAGCACGTCACGGCTCTGCGCGCCGCAGGGCTCGACGACCTGGCCATCAGCGACACCATCCACGCCGCCGCGTTCTTCAACTGGGCCAACCGGCTCATGCTCTCCCTCGGCGAACCCGACACGAAGGAAGCCCGATGATCAACCGTAAGCCCGGCACTGAGGGAGCCCGATGACCGACGCGCGTCTCGACCACCTCGTCCACGCGGTCCCCGATCTCCTCGCGGGGGTCGCCGAGTTCGCGGAGCGTACCGGGGTCACCCCGGTCGCCGGTGGCAGCCATCCGGGTGGTACGGCCAACTACCTGGTGGGGTTCGGGCCCGCCGCCTACCTGGAGATCATCGGCCCGGACCCGGCGGCGGAGCCGGGCAACCGGCCGCGCGCCTTCGGGCTGGAGACGCTCGACACCCCCCGGCTGGCCGCGTGGGCGGTGCGGCCGGACGACCTCGACGAGTCCGTACGGCGAGCCCGCGAGCAGGGCTACGACCCCGGCGACGTACAGCCGCTGTCACGGCGCACGCCCGCGGGCACCCTGCTGGAGTGGCGGCTCACCCGGCGGGAGGACCCGGCGGCCGTCAGGCCGGTGCCGTTCCTCATCGACTGGGGCGCCACCGCCCACCCGGCGGCCTCCCCGCTGCCGCGTCTCGGCCTGACCTCCCTCACCGCCGTCCACCCGGAGCCGGAGGCGCTCCGGCGAGAGCTGACCGCGCTCGGCGTCCTGCTCGACGTCGTGGAGGGCCCCGAGGTGGAGCTGCGGGCCGTCCTCGACACCCCGCGCGGCACCGTCACCCTGCGATGAGAGAGAAGCCATGAGCACCCTTCGCGAGTATCCGTCCCACAAGCGCGCCGCCCTGCCGGCCCGTCGCGAGGCGCCCGGCAGCGGACCGGTAGCGGGTGTGCCCGATCCTCAACCTGATCCGCCACCCGCGACAGATCAGCGGTTCGGTGGTGCGCGTGTCCCCTTCCGAGGCGCCGCGCCCGCCCGCCCGCACCGGTGAGGTCTTTTGACCCGGGTCCTTGCTTGTCGGGTCGAGTCGGCTTTCAATGATCTCCATACCGGTGCCCTAGGAGGAGCCGATGCGAGGCTTTCGTGCGGGTGTAGTGGTCCTGACGCTGATTCTCACGACGTTCCTGATGGCAGAGCCGTCCATCCCGGAAACCTCCGGGCCGACCGACCCCGAGCCGGCCTCGCTGGTCACGCTCTCCGTGCCCGACCAGGCGGCGCTGGAACGCCTGGTGGCCGCCGGCGCCGACCTCACCGAGCGGGTCCGTACACAGCCGGACGGGAGCATCCAGGTCGACGCGGTCGTCACCCCCAGCCAGCTCGCCGCGCTCCGGCCGCTGGGCGCGACCCTGGCGTCCGAGACGCCGCAGCAGCGGCAGACGCCCCGGGGCACCACCACGAAGGACCGGATCGTCGTCGAACGAGCCGTCTGGTTCAAGTCACGCTCGGGCTACTTCCTGTCCGTCGAGGCGACCAGCAGCGCCGGAGAGGCGGCCACGCTCAACGTGACCTGGAAGGGCGGCCGCGGCTCCACCGGCCAGGCCGCGATGGTGCCGTACGTCGACGCGGGGGCGTACCTTGGCCACCAGCTCAGCACGCCGGTGCCGGCGGAGAGCCGGCCGGGATGGGTCACCATCACCTCGGCCGGCGGCGGCAAGGCGGAGGCGCGCGTCAAGGAGTGGCCCGACGGTGAGCGGCCCGACCATCGGCGTCCCGGCTACCAGAAGGACTTCGTCAGCCAGTACATGCCCCCGGCGCAGCTCAACGAGCGCGTCAAGGCCCTGCACCAGCGCTTCCCCACCCTCACCGACATCATCGAGCTGCCGAACCTCACCAACGGCTACCGGCGGCACGCCCAAGCCCTCCTCGGCGCCCCGCCCGCCGCAGCCGTCGTCGTCACCTCCACCGCCTACGGCTCCGAAGGCGGCAACGACCTGGCCATCGAGCTCGTCACCCCCGGCACGCCCGGCCGGGCGCTCCAGGTCACGGTGAACGGCAAGCAGATCACCGTCAGCCTGGCCACCGACGCCTCCGGCGCCCCGGTCAGCACCGCCGCCCAGGTCGTCGCGGCGATCAACGCGACCGCCGGGGCCGGCGTCACGGCCTCCACCTACCGGGGCGACGCGGGAGCCGGCGTCCTGGCGCCCGTGTCCCTCACCCAGCTCAGCGACTTCCTCTCGGCACCGGCCGACGTCTCCCGCGAGCCGATGCGCGTGCTGGCCCTGCGCGTCGGCGTGCACCGCGACGGCTCACGCACCGGCGTGCTCGCCTACGCCCAGGAGCACGCCAGGGAGTGGGTGACGCCGCTGGTCACCATCGAGGCCGCCGAGCGGCTGCTGCGCAACTACCGGCACGACCCGGCGACGCGCAGGCTGCTGCAGCGCACCGACATCTTCATCGTGCCGACCGTCAACCCCGACGGCGCCAACTACAGCTTCTACGACTTCAACGCCCAGCGTAAGAACATGACCAACCACTGCCCCGCCCAGCAGGCCGACCCGGCGCTGCGCAACACCTGGGGCGTGGACGTCAACCGCAACTACGCCGTCGGATCCCTGCACGACGGCTACTTCGGCGCCTCCGCCAACTGCCAGAGCGGCACCTACGCCGGCCCCGCCGAGCACTCCGAGCCGGAGAGCCGCAACGTCATCTGGCTGGCGCAGACCCACCGCAACATCAAGTTCGCGATGAACGTGCACAGCTACGGCGGCTACTTCATGTGGCCTCCCGGCGCCTACAAGCTCGACGGCCGCGCCACCCTGCCCCGCCCCACGGCCCAGCAGGAGGCGTACTTCCTGCGCTCGGCCCGCACCATCGAGGAGGCCATCGCCGCCGAGCGCGGCACCGTCACCTGGCCGCAGCAGACAGGCCCGGTGACCGACGTCCTCTACTCGGCCGCGGGCAACTCCGCCGACGAGCTCTGGTACGACTTCGGCGTCTTCGGGTGGGACTTCGAGGTCGGCGGCGACCTGTGGAACCCGCAGACCCGGGCGTGGGAGGGAGTGGGCTTCCAGCCGCCGTTCAGCGAAGGACACGACGAAGCGATGGAGTACGCCTCCGGCCTCATCTCGCTGATCGGCGTCGCCGCCGACTACCGGGACCGCTGACCGGCCGGCGCGCCCAGGTGCTCGGTGATCGCGCCGGTCATCGGGATCACCGTGGGCAGCGGCGGCGCGTCGTAATGGCCGGGCTTGTGGGAGCGCAGCAGCAGTTCGCCGCTGCGCTCCCACCGGAAGCCCTTCCTGTTGAGCAGCCCGGCGAAGACCTCGTCGGCGCCGCCGGGGTGCCGCTCGACCAGCCGCTGGATCGGCACGGGGGAGACCTCGTCGCCCCGGAGGTAGGTGGACAGCAGCTCGCGGTAGTCGCGCCTGACGATCAGCCGTGGATCGGCGAACAGCTCCTCCAGCTTGCCGAAGTCGGCGTAGAAGCCGAGCCCGCCCACCTCGTCGAAGATGAGCGCCACCGTCTCGGCCGACGTCATCGTCTCCGGCGGCTCCAGCGCGTCACCCGCCGGCGGGCCGCCGAGCCGGGCCGCCTGGTGGCTCAGGTACCCCCGCATCGCCATGGCGACGTCGTCGCCCATCAGGACGGCCAGATCGGCGCCGAAGTAGCCGATGAAGCACCGCCGCTGCTCCCGTTGCAGCGCCCTGGCCTCGTCCAGCAGCACGGGGTTGCGGAACACCCAGGCCGGATGCTCCAGCGCGACCTGCGCGGCCACCGGCACCAGCGTGTCGCGCGCCTCGGCGGGGTGCACCGCCGGGGTGCCGCTGATCAGCCAGTCCGCGCCGAGCGGGATCAGCCGGCCCACGACGTGCATGCCCGGCGCGAGCGTGTCGAAGGCCCGGTCGCCGAGGTTGGAGAACACCCGGTAGACCAGCTCGTCGACGAGGTTGAACAGCAGCGCCGCCGCGCCGTCGACCGCCCGCGCCTCGAAGACGCCCTCCACCACGGTCTTCCAGCTCAGCAGCAGCTCGATGTCCGCCCGGTCGAGCCCCGCCCGCTCCGCCACGAACCGGTCCACGACCGTCTCGCCGGAGGGCAGCCGATGCTGGTGGGCGAAGTAGTCGACCGGCAGGAACGCGGCGGCCTCGTCGGCCGGGTGGTCGCCGGCGTAGAACCGGTCCAGCACCGTGGTCAGCTCGGCGCCGAACCTGCCCGACGTGGCGAAGTGGACCAGCTCTGCCTTGAGCTCCACGGCCCGCGCAAACTTGCTCATCATCACTCCTCGTGTCCGGAGTGACACTATCCGTCCGGGCTCGCCTCGTGCAGCGGTTCCGCCGAGGTCACGTGTTGAGCAGCGAGCGGCGGCGGCTGTAGGCGAAGTAGACGATCAGGCCGAGCAGGAACCAGACGCCGAAGCGGAACCAGGTGTTCGGCGACAGGAAGGAGATCAGCCAGAGCGAGAAGATCACTCCGATGCCGGGCACCACCGGCATCCCCGGCAGGCGGAACTGCCGGGGGACGTCCGGCTGCCGGTAGCGGAGCACGATCACGGCCACGCACACCACCACGAACGCCAGCAGGATCCCGATGTTGGTCAGCTCGGCGGCCTCCCGGATGGGCAGGAACCCGGCGATCACCGCCGAGGCGACCCCGACGATCCAGGTGACGCGGGTGGGCACCCGCCGTACGGGGTGCAGCTTGGCGAACCACTGCGGCAGCAGCCCGTCCCGGCTCATGGAGAACCAGACCCGGGTCACCCCGAGCATGAACGTGAACATCACGGTCAGGATGCCGATGATGGCGCCCACGGCGATCACCGAGGCCAGCCCGGACAGCCCGACCGACGCGAACGCCGAGGAGAACCCGCTCTCAGGGTCGATCTCCCGGTAGTTCTGCATGCCGGTGAGCACCAGCGTGGCGAGCACGTACAGGATCATCGAGATGACCAGCGAGTAGATGATCGCCCTGGGCATGTGCCGCATGGCGTCCTTGGACTCCTCGGCGGCGGTGCTCATCGCGTCGTAGCCGAAGACGGCGAAGAACACCGTGGCCGCGCCGGTGATCGCCCCGCCGATGCCGAAGGGGAAGAACGGCGTGTAGTTGGCCGTGTCGATGAAGAAGAAACCCACCACGATGACCAGCAGCACCACCGCTACCTTGATGGCGACCACGATGGTCTCGAACCTGGCCGCCGTCCGGATGCCCAGGTTCAGCAGGAAGGCGATCAGCAGGCACAACAGCACCGCGAACAGGTCCACCACCCGCCCCTCGCCGGTGCCCGGCGCGCCGAGCATCCAGGCGGGCAGGGAGAAGCCCAGCTCCTGGACGAGGAAGCCGAAATAGCCGGAGATGCCGATGGCCACGACCGCGACGATGGCGGTGTACTCCAGCAGGAGGTCCCAGCCGATGAACCAGCCCACGATCTCGCCGAGCACCGCGTAGCCGTAGGTGTAGGCGGACCCGGCCTTCGGGATCATGCCGGCGAACTCGGCGTACGACAGCGCCGCCGCCGCGCTCGCCACCCCGGCGATCAGGAACGACACCAGCACGGCCGGCCCCGCCGTCTCGTTGGCCACCGCGCCGGCCAGGGCGAAGATGCCCGCGCCGATGATGCCGCCGACGCCGATCGCGGTGAGCTGCCACAGCCCCAGGGTCCGTGACAGCTCGCCCTCGTGCTCCGTCGCGATCTGCTCCACCGGCTTGCGGCGGAAGATCCCCCGAGTCGAAGCCATCACAGCCTCCGATCACCCCGTTCGAGCCCCAGACCAGGCTCCTTTCCCACCTGCGCCTTTCCTATGCGGTGGCGCGCCGCCGTTGACCATGGCCATACCCGGGCGGGCCGCGCGTGTGAAACCCGCCGGTGGTGGTAGCCGTCAGCGAGGACCACGACACCGACGCAGGGGAGGGGGACGCCATGGCCGAGCTGCTGACCGACGACGAGATCGACACCGCGCTGGTGGCCCTGGAGGGCTGGCGCCGCGACGGCGACACCCTGCTCAGGGACATCCCGATCATTCCGGCCAACTTCGACTGGCTGAGCAAGGCGGTGCGGAACGAGGCGAACGCCCTCGACCACCATCCCGACATCGAGCGCACCGACGCGGGCATCCGCTTCCGGCTGTCCACGCACAGCGCGGGCGGGGTGACGGCCAAGGACGTCGAGCTGGCCGCGCACATCGACCAGATCGTCGACGGAGCCGCACGGGATCGAGGCTGACCGCACGCCGGTCAGGCCAGCATTCTGACGATGGAGGTGAACAGCCGGGGCAGGGTGCGCGCCGCGGGCACCACCAGCCGCGCCGTGCCGGGACGGCGGGCGGCCTGCACCAGCGCGCCCGTCAGCAGCCGGTGCGTCCGCGACAGCCGCAGCCAGGCGCTCTCGTAGTCCTGCGGCCGGTCCTCGTGCAGGCACCGGGCCAGGATCTCCGCCGAACGCACCGCGAGCGAGATGCCCTCACCGGTGAGCGCGTCGACGTACCCCGCGGCGTCCCCCACCAGCAGGACCCGCCCCGAGCGGCGGGCCCGGACGTGCTGCCGCAGCGGCCCGGCGCCCCGCACGGGGGTGACGGCCGGGCCGCGCAGCCGCTCCGTCAGGCCGTGGAAGGCGCCCAGGTGCTCCTCGAAACCGCGCCGCACCGAGCTCAGGATCGCCACCCCGACCAGGTCGTGGCCGACCGGCGTGACGTACGCCTCGCCGCCGCCCGACCAGTGCACCTCGACGAAGTCGGTCCACGGCGTCATCCGATAGTGCCTGCGCTGGCCGTACCGGCGCACTCCCCGCGCGGGCAGGTCGAGCCCGAGTGATCGGCGCAGCGGCGAGTGCAGGCCGTCGGCGGCGACCAGCCAGCGCGCGCGCAGCCCGGCGGCTCGCACGCCGTCGCCGTCCTGCGCCACCTGGGTGATCCGGCCGATGACGGTCTTGACCCCGAGCTCGGCGGCGCGCCGGGCGAGTGCGGCGTGCAGGAGCGTGCGCCGCACGCCCAGGCCGGTGGCGCGGCTGAAGGTGGCCCGCGCTTCGCGTTCGCCGTCGAGATAGTGGATGCCGCGCAGCGGGCGGCCCGGCACCGTCACCCCCATCGCCGCCAGCGCCGCGACGCCGCCGGGCATGACGCCTTCGCCGCACGCCTTGTCCACGGGGGTGGCGCGCGGCTCGACGACGACCGCCTCCATCCCGATCAGCGCCGCGTGGATGGCGGTCGCCAGGCCGGCGGGCCCGCCTCCCGCGACGAGCACGTCGATCACGGTCGTTCCGCGGCCAGGGTGAGCGCCTCGTTCTCGCAGCGGATGCGCACCACCATCAGCGCGGCGTTCAGCACCGTGAACGCCAGTGCGGTGATCCAGGCCGTGTGGGTCAGCGGCAGCGCGATCCCCTCCACGGCCACCGCCACGTAGTTGGGGTGGCGCAGCCAGGTCAGCTTGTAGGGGCCGCCGGTCACCAGCGGCAGGCCGGGCACCACGATCACCTGCGTGTTCCAGCGTGGCCCGAGGGTGGTGATGCACCACCAGCGCAGCGCCTGGGCGGCGACGACCAGGACGAGCATCGGCCAGCCGAGCGCGGGCAGGAACGGCCGGTCGGCGAGCGCCACCTCCAGCGGCGCGCAGATCAGCAGGCCGGTGTGCAGCGCCACCATCCACGGATAGTGGCCCTGGCCGGTCAGCACGCCGCCGCGCGCCATGCTCCACGCGGCGTTACGGCGGGCGACGACGAGCTCGGCCAGGCGTTCGAGGCCGACGAGCAGGATGAGGACGAGATACCAGGTCATGAGGCGGTCACCAGCGCAGCAGGACGAGTTCGGAACAGAAACCGGGGCCCATCGCGATGAGAAGCCCCCAGGCGCCGGGCTCCGGCATGCGCGTGGCCAGCGTCTCGCCCAGCACATGCAGGACGGACGACGAGGACAGGTTGCCGTGGTCGGCCAGCGACCGCCAGGTCACGTCCAGCGCCCCGGCCGGCAGGTCCAGCACCTCCGACACGGCTTCGAGGACCTTCGGACCGCCCGGATGGCACACCCACGCCGCCACCTCCTCGATCGTCAGGCCCTGGTCGGCCAGGAAGTCGTGCACGTCCTGCGCGAGATACTGTCGCACGACCGAGGGAACGCTCGCATCCAGCAGCACCCGGAATCCGCCGTCACCGACCTGCCAGCCCATGACGTGCTCGGAGCCGGGATAGAGATGGCTGCGGGTGGCCACCACCGCCGGGCCCGCCGGCTCCGCCTCGTCCGCCGGAGCACGGCCGTCGCCGTGGCACACCACGGCCGCGGAGCCGTCGCCGAACAGCGCGCTGGCGACCAGCCCGGCCGGTGAGGAGTCGCCGCGCTGCACGGTCAGCGAGCACAGCTCCACCGACAGCAGCACCGCCACATGATCGGGCCAGCCGCGTAGATAGTCGTGGACCCGGGCGATCCCCGCCGCGCCCGCCACGCAGCCCAGGCCGAAGATCGGCAGCCGTTTCACGTCCGGCCGCAGGCCCAGCTCCGCCGCCAGCCGGGCCTCGATCGACGGCGCGGCGATGCCCGTCACCGAGGTGAACATGATCAGGTCGACATCCCCCGGGGTCAGCCCGGCGGCCTTCAGCGCGGCGCTGACGCTCTCCCGGCCCAGCTCGACCGCGGTGGAGACGAAGGCGTCGTTGGCCGCGCCGAAGCCGGTCAGCTTCTCGTACTCCTCGATCGGCAGGGCCAGGTTGCGGTGGTCGACGCGGGCGCTTTCGTGCAAACGGTCCAGCAGCCGCCGGTCGGCGTTCTCCGGGAGGCACACGCGCGCAGCCAGGTCGGTGAGCTCGGACTGCGCGTATCTGTTAGGAGGGAACGCGCAGCGGACTGCGGCGATGTGGGTCATGGAGGCTCCCGGTGCATTCAGCCGATAACTCTCACTCCCCGCACGCTTCCCATCGGCAAGGTCGGTTAAGCCATGGCGGCATGGCGAGTAATTCGCGGCAACCCCTGCCCCGCCTACGATCGAGCCTGTGACCGACATCGGACAGCCGCCCGCCGCGTCGGCCCGCGCCCTCGCCGGGCTGGCGCGCGCCTGCCACCCGGGCCCGACCGTGGCCGTCACCGCCCTGGTCACCGCCCTTGCCGTCGCCGCCGGACGGGACGCCGCCGGGTGCGTCCTGGTGGCCGCCGCCGTCCTGGCCGGGCAGTTGTCGATCGGCTGGTGCAACGACGCCGTCGACGCGCGCCGCGACGCGACGGCGGGCCGCGCCGGCAAGCCGATCGTGGACGGCACGGTGAGCGCGCGCGCCGTCCGGGTCGCCGCGGTGGTGGCGCTGGCGTGCTGCGTGCCGCTGTCCCTCGCCTCCGGCCCGATGGCGGGCGCCGTTCACCTCGTGGGGGTGCTGGCGGCCTGGGCCTACGACTACGGGCTGAAGGGCACCCTCCTGTCGTGGGCGCCGTACGCGATCGGGTTCGGCAGCCTGCCCGCCTTCGTGACGCTCGGGCTGCCGGGCGCGCCGTGGCCCGCGTGGTGGGCGGTCCTGGCCGCCGCGCTGCTGGGGGTCGGCGCGCACCTGGCCAACGTGCTGCCCGACATCGACGGGGACCTGGCCACCGGCGTGCGCGGACTGCCGCAGCGGCTCGGCGCGGCCACCGTGCGCGCGCTGATCCCCGTGCCGCTGCTGGCCGCGACCTGCCTGCTCGTCTTCGGCCACGCGCCGCCCGGCCTCGCCGGCTGGACGGCCCTGGCCGTCGCCTGCACGCTCACGGCCGCGGGGCTCCAGGCGCGCGGGTCGTCACGGCTGCCGTTCGGTACGGCCATCGCCGTGGCAGGCGTGGACGTGATCCTCCTCCTGGCCAACGGCGCCTCCCTCACCGCGTGACGCGGTGCTGGGAGCGGTGCTGGGAGCGGTGTCGGATGCGGTGCCGCGTTCACCGCCTGGTGCCGCCCAGCGTGTCGCGCAGCCATCGCGCGCCCACCGCGAGCGCCAGCGGCGGGGGGACCGTGCCGGCGCCCAGCCCCACCTCCACCAGCAGGTCGAAGACCTCCTTGCGGTGTACGGCGGTGCCGATCGCCGCGTCGATGAAGCCGGTCGACTGGGCCAGGCGGGCGAGCACGTCGGTGGTGCGCAGATGCCGGCCGAGCGCCCGGCGGAGCCTGCGCCGGTAGAGCGGCAGCGGGTCGTCGGGGGCCTCGACGGCGGACTCCCCGGCGAGCCGCCCCGACAGCAGCGCGTAGTAGATGCCCTCGCCGGTCAGCGGGTTGATCAGGCTCGCCGCGTCGCCCGCGAGCATCACCCGTCCCGCGCCCGGCGTCGGCCGGCCCGTGGAGAGCGGCAGGTGATGGGCGCGCAGGTCGCGGGCGGGCCGGTCGGGCAGCAGCTCGGCGAGCCTGCCGTGCAGCACCTGCCGTCCGGGTGAACCGGTGGCGTGCAGTCGGGGCAGCAGCATGCCGAAGCCGACGTTGGCGGTGCCGTCCCCGATGGGGAACGACCACGCGTACGCCGGCCAGCCGGCCTTCTGCATGGCGATCAGCTGCACGTCGTCGGCCTCCGGCACGTCGGCGTAGCCCCGGACGGCGATGGCGGTGTGCCGGGAGGCGGTGACGGGCAGGCCGATCAGCCGCCGCACGGCCGAGTTCGCGCCGTCGGCGGCGACCACGGCACGGGCCCTGAACCGGCCGTCGACGACGACCTCCGGCCCGTGCGGGTCGAGCGCCTTGACGCGGTGCCGCCGCACCTCAACGCCGCCGGCCCGCGCGGCCTCGATCAGCCGGGCGTCGAACACCATCCGGGGCACCACGTGGTTGGGCCGCGACACGTCGGCCGAGACCCGGACTCCGCTGGGGGAGACGACCGACAGGCGGGGCGTGGGCCGGTAGTCGTCGATCAGGTCGGGAACGCCCAACCTGGCCAGCTCGTCACGCCCGTGCGCGGCGATGCCGTCACCGCAGGCCTTGTCACGCGGGAAGTCCGCCTTGTCCAGCAGAAGCACCCGCAGGCCGGGCCGCGTCCGCACCGCCCCGAGCGCCGCCGCCGCCCCCGCCGGCCCCCCACCCACGACCACCAGATCCCACACGCCTTGGTCTCTTACGCCTCGGTCCTGAGCGCTGCCGCCACCTCTGGAGTCATCCATGGCAGGGACTGTGCCACCGCTGGTAGCGGGGAAAACGCCTTGGCGCCGGTGTGTGCAGTAGTGCACATCCGGTGTGTGGACTAGTGCGCAGATCGCCGGGCCGAACGCTCGTAATCTCCGTGGTGTCGGACAAACCGGCAGCACCCACTGGGGGAGGAACCCGAAATGCGCAAGACTCTCGCGATCGCCGCTCTGGCCGGTTCGATGGCCGTCACCGGCCTCGCCGTCGCTCCCGCCGCTCAGGCCGCCACGCAGACGGCCGGCGTCACCACCACCACCGCCAGCACCGCAGGCACCGCCACCGTCGTCAAGTGGGGGAAGTTCTTCTCCAGCGACCGCAAGGCCTACACCTACGGCAAGACGTGGAAGAGCCACGGCAAGGTGTTCACGAAGTGGTACGGGGTGGACAAGTTCGGCGGTAAGAAGGGCTGGGTCTGGTTCCAGGTCTACAAGAACGGCTCCTGGCACAAGTTCAACCACGCCTGGGACGGCAAGAAGGTCGGCTCCTGGAGCGGCCACGGGATCGGCAAGGTCTACACCTACACCTGCTGGGCCGGCAAGTTCGACAACTGCGGCAAGAAGTACCGCATCTACTAAGCCTGACCTGCCCATCACCAGCGGCGGCTGCCTTCCGGCAGCCGCCGCTGTGTATTAAAGCTTGCATCCGTGAGCGGATGGCCAAGACGGGCGAGAGTTACCGAAGGTCCGCAGAAGGCCTCGGCCTTCAGCTTCAGGTCGGGGATGAATGCGGTCTCCCTTTGGGGGATAGCTGGCCCGCTGTCGGGGTGTCCCGGAGCGCGGATCCGGAACCTCAGGTGGGGCGGCGCTGCTGTTCGATGTACGCCTTGATGATCGATGGTGGCGCTTCGCCACAGGAGGCGGCGAGGTAGCTGGGTGACCAGAAGCGATCATGCATGATGGCGCGGTTGAGGTGGCCACTGAACTCCTTGCGAAGGTAGTGCGAGGAGACGCCTTTCAGCGAGTTGACGAGTTTGCTGATCGCGACCTTGGGCGGGTAGTGGACGAGCAGGTGGACGTGGTCGTGTTCGCCGATGAACTCGCGGAGCTCGGCCTCGAAACTGTCACACACCTCGATCATGATGTCTTCGCAGCGGTGCAGCATCGCGTCGTTGAATACATTTGTGCGATATCTGGTGACAAAGACCAGATGGACGTGCATCGCGGAAACCACGTGCCTGCCTCGTCGATATTCCACTTCCAGGCTTATAGACCAGATGATAATTTGTTCGAGTCCGTGAGACGTGAGCGTCCCGTGGGAGAGGGGGTGTTCATGCATGCTGGCGGGCCGGAAGTACCGCCTGGAGCTCGACTTCGGGCAGCGGGCGTTCGCCGACAGGCTGGGCGGGATCTGCCGGGCCGTGTGGAACACCGGTCTCGAACAACGCCGGGAATACCTGAGGCGCGGGGAGTGGATCAACTATGCCGAGCAGTGCGCACAACTCGCCGATGCCAAGAAGGACCCGTACTGCGGCTGGCTCGCCGACGCCCCCGCCCAGGTGATCCAGCAGACCCTCAAGGACCTGGATGCGGCGTGCCGCGAGCATGGCACGTGGAAGGTGCGCTGGAAGTCGAAGGCGAAGTGGCGGCCCTCGTTTCGGTTCCCCACCGCCAAACAGCTCCCCGTAGAGCGGATCGGCCGTAGGTGGGGGCGGGTGTTCCTGCCCAAGTTCGGGTGGGCGCGGTTTCGGATGTCGCGCCCGCTCGGGGGAACCGTCAAGTCCGCGACCGTGTCCCGGGACGGCGAGCACTGGTTCATCAGCTTCCTCATCGACGATGGGATCACCGAGCATGCGGAACACGCGAGCCCTCAATGGGCGGGCGTGGACCGGGGGGTCGTCACGGCCGCCGTGACATCGGACGGAGAGTTCTTCGACCGCCGCCACGCCGGAACCGGCGGGGTGTCCTCCAGCGAGCCGCCACCGGAGACGAAACAGGACCGGGCCGACGACCTCGGGTATCTCACGCCCGGCGAAGCGCAACGGTATCTACGGCTGCAACGCCGGCTCGCCCGCACGAAGAAGGGATCGAAGCGCCGCAAGACGATCGTGTCCGCGATGGGTGAGATCATGCGGCGGGTCCGGTGGCGGCGCGCTGACTTCAACGCCCAGGCCGCGCACCGACTCACCCGCAGGTACGGGCACGTGGTCATCGAAGACCTGAACACCATAGGCATGAGCGCGGCCGTCAAACCGAAACCCGACCCCGACCTGCCGGGCAGGTTCCTCCGCACCGGCGCGGCGGCGAAATCCGGGCTCAACAAGGCGATTCTCGACAAGGGCTGGTACGGCCTGGAAGTCGCCCTGCGCGCCAAGGCCCGCTACACCGGCAGCACCATCCATAAGATCAACCCCGCGTACACGTCCCAGACGTGCCCGAAACCTGCGTGCGGGAAGGTGGAGGAGAAGAGCCGCAAGAGCCAAGCGATCTTCTCCTGCACTTCTTGCGGGCACACCGAGCACGCCGACATCGTCGGGGCGAGGAACATCAAGACCAAAGGACAGGCGGCCGGGCTGGTCGTCTCAGGGCGTGGAGACCCACCCGGGTCCGCGAAACGTCAAGCACCCCGTTCCACAGCACGGGCCACGCAAGCGGCACGAGCTGCCGCATAGCGGCACGGAAATCCCCATCCCTTCGGGGCGGGGAGCAGGTCAAATCCTCTGGGAGTTCCAGCAGGAGCACGACAGCCGCCACGTGGTCCTGGCGTTCCGCAACCAGTGGCAGTATTACCAAAGCTGGATGGACAAGACCCTCACCCGCCTCGGCGTGCCGTACGAGCAGCACACCGCCGACGGCGTCCGGGCGGCCGGGGCCAAGCTCGCCGCGGATCCACGTCCCACGGGATCGGCTCGACGCCGCTCGGGCGCGGGTCGGATCGTACAAGAACGTGACGCACGTGCTGGGTGAGGCCGTGCTGGGTGAGGCGGCGCTCGCGGGCGCCGTGCGGGAGGGGCTGCGCGACTGTCCCGGAGTTCGCCCGGATCCGCGACCTGACGGCGGGGATCAAGCAGAGCGTCATGGAGGAGGGCAGCGCGGGCGCCGAGCGGACGGCGGAAGCGGCCGCCACGCTCTGGCGGGCACGCGCCGCCGCCGACGCCTCCTTCCCCGGCGGCGACGCGACCGCGCTCCTGGCCGACCTCGGTAAGCGCGTGGAGGCCGTCTACGACGAGGAGCGGTCCGCCATCGCCGACCTCAGGGCGCTGACCCGGTAAGGCGGCGCAGGGGCGAGGGGGCGTAGGGCCTGCTCGTCCTGGCCCGGCGGGGCGACGCCGGGGTCAGGGGAGCAGGGAGCGCACGGCCTGCTCGCTGCGGCCGACCACCGCACTCCCGTCGTCGGCCGTGATGATCGGCCGCTGGATCAGGATCGGGTCGGCCGCCAGCGCGTCGATCCAGCGGTCACGGTCCTCGCGCGGCCAGGTGTCGATGCCCAGCTCGACGGCTCGCGGCTCGCCGGTGCGGGTGATGTCCCACGGTTCGAGGCCGAGCCTGGCCAGCACCTCGCGGATCTCGCTCCCGGTAGGCGGGTCGTCGAGGTAGCGGCGCACGGTGTAGGCGGCGGCCTCGGCGTCGAGGATCGACAGGGCGGAGCGGCATTTCGAGCAGTCCGGGTTGATCCAGATCTCCATGGACTCCATGCTTCCTTACGTCAGCCCATGCCGAGGGCGGTGAGCAGGACGAGGACGAGCGTGACGACGGCGAGCAGGCCGTGGCCCACGACGACCGCGACGGGGATGCTCTGCTCGGCGGGCGCGGCCGTCGTGGCGCGGGCGCGGTGGACGGGGATCCAGCGGGCCAGCATGACGAAGCCCAGCAGGGCGACCGGCAACAGGATGACCAGCGCGGCCCAGGCCAGCGCGGGGGCGCCGACGGCCAGGTAGACGATCCAGACGATCAGGCCGGTGGCGGCGAGCAGGAAGTGCCCGAAGAGCACCGGAGCGGGGAAGCGGGTGGGGGCGCGCCCCTCGCGGCGGAGCCCGCCCTTGGAGATCCAGACGCCCAGCATGTAGAACCCGCCGAGTGCGGCGAGCACCCAGGTGACGAGTGCGGCGATGGCCATGGAAGTGCCTCTCTTGATGACGCGATGGTGGTCGGTCAGGGGGTGAAACCCTCGGCCTGGGTCTTCTCGTCGGCGACGCGTACGCCGAAGCGGTAGGCGAGTCTCCCGCCCAGCGACCCCGAGACCGCCAGCGCGGCCAGGCTGATCGCGGACAGGGCGAGCTGGGCCGCGCCGACGGGCTCGGACCCCGGGCCGCCGGCGGCGCGCCAGGCCCAGGCCGCGCCGTACGCGACGGTGATCAGCAGGCTCAGGCTCAGGTGCGCCAGCCCGGTGCGGAACGCCACGGTGCCGGGCTGGATGCCGAGGAAGTCGAGGAAGCCGAGCATGGCCGCCGCGGTGGCCCCGACCACGCCCACCGCGATCAGCCACACCGAGCCCTTGACCAGGAAACCCGGGTCGTCGACGACATGGGAGGCGACGTCGAAGACCAGGCTGGTCACCCAGGCGCCGATCGGCACCGTCACCAGGACGGGATGCAGCGGATGGCCGTACGTCCCGGCGAGGATCGTCGACGGACGCTTGGCCTGATGCAGCGGACCGGACAAGGGCCACCTCCTATTTCGCTAACAAGTCTTAGTGAAATACGAGAAGCCCGTCAATACTCCGGGGAGGAAAGCTCGTTCAGCCCATGACAATAGGTGTTAACCTCTCTGTATGGCCCAGGACGACGCCTCTCCGATCGAAGCCGTCGCGACGCTCAGCGACGACCTGCGGCGCCGCATGTACGACTTCATCCGGCGCTCGGGCCGGCCCGTGACGCGGGACGAGGCGGCACAGAGCGTCGGCATCTCCCGCAAGCTCGCCGCCTTCCACCTCGACAAGCTGGTCGACGTGGGCCTGCTGTCGGCGGGCTACGCCCAGCCGGCCGGGCTGCGCAGGGTGGGGCGCGCTCCCAAGGTGTACGAACCGACCGACCTGGACGTCCAGGTGAGCATCCCGCCGCGCGAGCACGGCCTTCTCGCCGACATCCTGCTGCAGGCCGTACGCGATCAGGACGCCACGGAGAGCGGCCGGGACGCCGCGCTGCGGGTGGCCGCCGAGCGCGGCCGCGACCTCGGCCGGGCCGAGCGGGGCCGGCTCAAGCCCGGACGGCTCGGCGCGGAGCGGGCCCTGACCTGCGCCGGGCAGCTGCTCGAACGGCACGGCTTCGAGCCCGAGCGCGCCACCCCGACCCTGATGCGGCTGCAGAACTGCCCGTTCCATCCGATGGCCGCCAGGGATCCCGGCCTGGTCTGCGCGATCAACCACGCCTTCCTGACCGGCGTCCTCGACGGCCTGGGCGCCACCACGCTCGACGCCACCCTGGCGCCGAGGCCGGGCGCGTGCTGCGTGGAGCTCGGCGCGGGCGACCCGCCGCCGCAGGGCCGGGAGAGCCAGGCGTCTACCGGCTGAGGACGAACTCCCGCAGGGTCGTCGGCGGCCGTCCGCCGATGCGTTCGATGCTCTCGGTGACCCCGTAGAGCGGGTGGTGGCCGGCGCCGATGAGGCGGAAGATCGCCCACAGGTGGGTCAGGTGCTCCACCGTGTACGGGTCGCGGTAGATCTCCATCGCCCGCGCCTCCCACTCCTCGGGCGGCAGATCGACGTACGCCACCCCCATGGCGTCGGCCGCCTCGCCGACGGTCGCCATCTGCCCGGTCACCAGGCACACCGGCTCGGCGGGCCCGGGGTCCAGCAGCAGCCCGGCCGCCACCCTGGCGACGTCGGCCGCCGCGACGAGCGGGATCAGCGTGTCCCTGGAGCCCAGCGGGAGGGCCAGCTCGCGGCGGTCTCCCGCGGCGGCCGCCACCGCGGCCAGGTTCTCGAAGAACACCGCGGCCCGCAGGTGCACCGCGCCCACCCCGGCCCAGTCGAAGACCTGCTCGGCCACCCAGTGCCGGCGCATCCGGGGGGTGAGCGCGTCGGGGGAGGCGTCCAGCTGCGACACCTCGACCACGCGCGCCACCCCCTCCTCCCGCGCCGCCGCCGCGAAGGCGCCCGTGGCGTCCAGCAGGCCGGCCGTCACCGGATAGGTGAAGAAGGCCCGGCTCACCCCGCGTACGGCCGGCCGTACAGAGGAGATCTCGCGCAGATCGCCCACGACCACCTCGGCCCCGAGCTTCCGCAGCTCCTCGGCGCGGTGGTCGTCGGCGTGCACGAAGGCCCGCACCGCCTCGCCGCGCTCCAGCAGGTGGCCCGCGACCGCGCGGCCGGTCGACCCCTGCGGCCCGCCGGCCGCGCCCGTGACGAGGATCATCGCGGCGCCCCGTCCGGGAGTCTGACGGTGAAGAGCCCGAGCCGTTCCAGCTCGCGCAGGTACGGCTCGGCGGGGAAGGCCTCAGCCGGGCTCAGGACGCCGCCGCTCGCGGGGCCCTGGCCGTCGGCCAGGCGGACGGCGGCCTCCACGGACGCGACGGCGCTGGCCCGCCAGAGATCGTGCCCGCTGACCTGCCCGGCGCGGTTGCCGTCCGCGGTGATGGCCTGGACGGCGACGGTGAAGTCGGACCCGGCCCGAGTGCCGGCGTCGACGTGCTCGCTGGTGAACGCCTGCTCCTCCTCGAAGGTGCGCGAGGTGAGCTGGGCCTCCACCTCGCGGGCGGCCACGTGCCGGGGGATGGTCACGACGTCGGAGGAGGGCAGGGGGGCGATCATCGTGCGCGGGCCGAGGGGCGGCGGGAAGGGGAAGACGACGTTGCGCGGCTCGACGTAACCGACCTGGAAGCCGCCCTGTGTGTAGGAGATCCGGCGGGTGTCGGCGAACAGCAGCTCCGCGGTCTTCCTGGCGCCGGTGGTCAGCCGCCAGCCGGTCACCGCGTAGGCGACGACGAGCCGGTCGACGCCGGTCAGGCCGCCGGCCACGGCGGAGGCGAGCAGGTCGCCCAGCCCGCCGTAGAAGCTCATCGCCGTGATCATGGTGATGCCCGCGCTCTCGGCCGGCTCGCGCATGACGTCGAACATCCAGGCGGTGTGGTGCTGCTCCAGGCCGTGGTCGACGTAGTGGCAGCCGGCCTCGGCGGCGGCGCGGGCGACGGGCCGGCCGGTCTCGGTGAAGGGGCCGGCGCAGTGGACCAGCACGGCCGCCCGCGCCGCCAGGGCCCGTAGCGCGTCCGGGTCGTCCAGGGCGGCCTGGTGGGCCGGGACCCCGCCGAGCTCGTCGGCCAGCGCCTTGAGCGCTCCGCCGTCCCGACCGGCCAGGATGACGTCCCGGCCGCGGGCCCGTAACTCGGCGGCGACCAGGCGTCCGGTGTGGCCGGTGGCCCCGTAGATGGCGATGGGTGGTGATGACACGACTCACCTCAAGGTTTCATACTGATGGTATGTAACTTGTCTCCGAAGTTACATACCGCGAGTATGCAAGTCAATGGGGGATCGATGACCCGCCGCACCCAGGCCGAGCGCTCCGACACGACCACGGCCCAGCTGATCACCACCGCGCAGCGGCTGTTCGGCGCCGACGGCTACGCCGCCACCTCGATCGACGCGGTCGCCGCGGCGGCCGGCGTGACCAAGGGAGCCGTCTACCACCACTTCGGCGGCAAGACGGCGCTGTTCCGGGCGGCCTTCGTCCGGGAGCAGGAGGAGATCGCCGCCACCCTGGAACGGGTCGCCTTCCAGCAGAGCGACGCCTGGGCCGCCCTGCGCCACGGCTGCCGCACCTTCCTGGAGCACTGCCTGGACCCCGGCTTCCGGCAGATCGTGATCCTGGACGGGCCGTCCGTGCTGGGCTGGGAGACGGTCCGGGAGATCGAGTACGGCCACACGCTGCGGGTGCTGCTCGACGGCATGCGGCTGGCCCGGGCGGACGGCCTGATCGCGGAGGGGAACCTGCCGGCCCGCGCCCAGCTCGTCTTCGGCGCCCTGTGCGAAGGGGGAATGCTCCTGGCCCGTGCCGACGATCCGGTGGCCGAGCTGCCCAGCCTCGCGGCGGAGGCGGACCGCCTGCTGGGGGCGTTGCGGATCTGATAAAACCAGTTCTCCGGCCGCGATCATTTCAGTACACTCGCCCCGAACCGGCGCGCAGCCCGCGCGCCATGACGAGCGAGGGGAGCGAGCCGTGCGTGACATCACCGCCGCCGTTCCCCGGTCACGCTTCGAGGTGATCCTGGTGTCTTCGCCGTCCCGGTGCCCGCTGCGCGGCCGGCACCGGACGTCCCCGGCGAACGCCTGACCCCTGCCCGCGGCATGCCCCACGCGGTCGTTCCGCGTGGGCCGAGCAGGCCGTCACGTCCGGGAATCGCGCTGTCCTGACCTCAGCTCGTCCTTGAAAGGGCTCCGGGCCATGCGCACCAACCCGCACCATCACCTCGCCGAACCGCTGACCGGCCTCCGCAACCTGGGCATCCTCGCCCACGTCGACGCGGGTAAGACCACCGTCACCGAACGGATCCTCTACCTCACCGGCGCCACCTACAAGCGCGGCGAGGTCCACGAGGGGACGACCGTCACCGACTTCGACTCCCAGGAGCGGGATCGCGGCATCACCATCTTCGCCGCGGTCGTCAGCTGCGCCTGGGACGGCCACCGGATCAACCTCATCGACACGCCCGGCCACGTCGACTTCTCCGACGAGGTCGAGCGCTCGCTGCGGGTGCTCGACGGCGCCGTCGCGGTGTTCGACGCCGTGGCGGGCGTCGAGCCGCAGAGTGAGTCGGTGTGGCGGCGGGCCGACCGGCACGGGGTGCCCCGGATCGCCTTCGTCAACAAGCTCGACCGCGCCGGCGCCGACCTCGACACGGCCGTGGAGTCCATCCGCGAGCGGCTGAACGTGACGCCGCTGGTGGTCCAGCTCCCGATCGGCAGGGAGGACGGCTTCACCGGCGTGGTGGACCTGCTGACCATGCGGTCGCTGGTCTGGGCCGGCGACTCCATGACCGAGGGGCCGGTGCCCGCCGCGCTGCTGGAGGAGGCCCGGCGGCGCCGCCGGCTGCTGGAGGAGACGGTCGCCGAGCTGCACCCGGCGGCGCTGGAGGAGTTCTGCGCGGAGCCGGAGATCTCCGCGCCGACGCTCACCGCCGCGCTGCGCGACCTCACTCGCACGGGCGAGGGCGTGGTGGTGCTGTGCGGCTCCGCCTACCGCGACCGCGGCATCGAGCCGCTGCTCGACGCGATCGTGGCCTACCTGCCCTCACCGCTTGACGTGCCGCCTGTACGCGGTCTCCAGGACGGCGTGGAGGTGGCTCGGGCGGCCGATCCGGAGGCGCCGTTCGCCGCGCTCGTGGTCAAGGTCAACGCCACCGCGACCGGGCGGTTGACGTACCTGCGGGTGTATTCGGGAACGGCGCGGAAGGGAGACACGGTGCTGGACGCGGGCGCGGGGCGCACCGAGCGGATCGGCCGGATCCTGCGCGTGCGGGCGGAGCGGCACACCGAGGTCGAGCGGGCGGTGGCCGGTGACATCGTCGCCGTGGTCGGGCTGAAGGCGGCCCGGCCCGGCGCCACCCTGTGCGCGCCGGCGGCGCCGCTGCTCCTCGAACCGCCGGTCGTCGCCGACCCGGTGGTGTCCGTGGCGGTCGAGGCGCGCCGGAGCACCGACGCCGAGCGGCTGGCGACGGCGCTGGCGCGGCTGGTCGAGGAGGATCCGTCGCTCGCCGTCCGGACGGACTCCGAGACCGGTCAGACGGTGCTGTCGGGGATGGGCGAGCTGCATCTGGAGGTGGCGGTGGAGAAGATCCGCCGCGACCGCGGACTCGACGTCGGCGTGGGGCGGCCACAGGTCGCGCTGCGGGAGACCGTGGTCCGTGGGGTGAGCGGGCTGCTGTACCGGCACGTCAAGCAGGACGGCGGAGCCGGGCAGTACGCCCATGTCGTCCTCGACGTGCGGCCGCTGGACGGAGACGGCGCGACGGGCTTCGCGTTCGGCTCCACCGTCGTCGGCGGCCGGGTACCCCGGGAGTACGTCCGGGCGGTGGAGGCCGGATGCCGGGACGCGCTGGCCGACGGCCCGCTGGGCGGCCACCCGGTGACGGGGCTGCGCGTCACGCTGACCGACGGGGCGACCCATGCCAAGGACTCCTCGGAGCTGGCGTTCCGGACGGCCGGCCGGTTCGCGCTGCGTGAGGCACTGCGCGCCTGCGCGATGGTGCTGCTGGAACCGGTGGTCGAGGTCACGGCCACGGTGCCGGAGGACGCCGTCGGCGGGGTGCTGGGCGACCTGGCGGCGCGGCGGGGCCGGGTGTCGGGCTCGGCCGCGCGGACCGGGCCCGGCGGCATGGTGGTGATCACCGCCACCGTGCCGCTCGCGGAGCTGTTCGGTTACGCGACCCGCCTGCGTAGCCGCACTCAGGGCCGCGGGACCTTCACCACCCGGCCCGCCGGGTACGCTCCGGCGCCGAGTGGGGTGGCCGGGTAAACGCGTCGTCACTCAGCGGAGGCGCCGTCCGCCGGGCGGAAGGCGCGGCGATAGGTCTGCGGGCTGACGCCGGTGGTGCGTTTGAAGTGGTCACGGAAGGTGGTGAGCGAGCCGAAACCCACCTGGGCGCCGACGCGCTCGACGGAGTGCCGGGTGGTCTCCAGCAGGTGCTGCGCCTGGCGGACCCGGGCCAGGTGCAGCCAGCGCAGCGGCGTCGTGCCGGTCTGCTCACGGAAGCGGCGGATCAGGGTGCGGGTGCTCATGCCCGCGTGCGCGGCGAGATCGGCGAGGGTGAGGTCGCGGGCCAGGTTCTCCCTCATCCAGGTGAGCAGTGGTTCGAGGGTGGAGCCTCGGGGGGTGGGCGGGTGCCGCTGGACGATGAACTGGGCCTGGCCGCCCTCGCGCTCCAGCGGCATGACCGACAGGCGGGCCGCGTCGGCGGCGACGGCCGAGCCGTAGTCGCGGCGGATCAGGTGCAGGCACAGATCCAGCCCGGCCGCGGCGCCGGCGGAGGTGAGGAACTGCCCGTTGTCGACGTACAGCACGTCGGGGTCGACGTCGAGATCGGGGTGGGCGGCGGCGAGCCGGTCGGCGGCGGCCCAGTGGGTGGTGGCGCGCAGGCCGGTGAGCAGCCCGGTGGCCGCCAGGACGAACGTGCCCGTGCAGATCGAGGCGATCCTGGTGCCGTGCGCGGCCGCCGCCCTGAGCGCGTCGCCGACGGCGGGTGACAGGGGGGACATGGGGCCGGCGGTCCCCGGCACGATGATCGTGTCGGCGTCCTTGAGGCCGTCCAGGTCCCACGGCGCGCGCAGGGCGAACGCACCGGCGTCGACCTCCGGCCGCTCGGCGCAGACGCGGACCTGGTAGCCGGGGCGGCCGTCGGGGAGCCGGGTGCGGGTGAAGACCTCGATGGGCGTGGCCAGGTCGAAGGGGATCACCTGGTCCAGCGCCAGGACGGCGACGGTGTGCATGGCCGGAACCTACCGTGCCACCGGGTTCACGCCACCGGGTGATGGCCCTACATCAAGGTCTTCCACCTGTTCGGAGGCTGATGGCGAGATCCCGTGGGAAGTTGTCAATCCTGCCACTAGGAGCAGGGCGTGAGCGCTGGCTAGCCTCTAGGCGGCCTTCCGGACAGGCCGCCTTCCGCACGCTGTCACCCCACTCTGAGGACGTGTCCCGACGATGACCGTCATCGCGCCGATTCTGATCGGCATCGCCTACGTGTCACTGATGTCCCTCATCCGCGAGCCGCACCGGCGTCGCCTCAACGCCGTCATGGTGGCCGGAGCGGGGGCGGCCTACCTCAGCAGCGGGGGCCTCGGCCTCTGGGAGTTCGCCTTCACGGCCGTCGTCACCTACTGCGCCTATCGCGGCCTGGAGTCGTGGACGTTCATCGGGATCGGCTGGCTGCTGCACACCGGCTGGGACGTGCTGCACCACCTGAAGGGCAGCCCGATCATCCCCTTCGCGGAGCACTCCTCCTTCGGCTGCGCGATCTGCGATCCGGTGATCGCCCTCTGGTGTCTCACCGGCGGCGTCTCGGTCACCGGCTACCTCCGCGCGCGACTGGCCCGCGTGCGGCCGGACCGGGCCGCCTCGTAGGGCGTCCGTTGCAAGATACCCCCCATGGGTATAAGTTCGGGCTATGTCCATGAGAGGAAGCGACATGTCCGAGCACCATGGTGGCCATGCCGAGCAGCACACCATCGGCAAGGCGACGTGGGGGATGGCCGCCTCGGCGACCCTGCACTGCCTCACCGGGTGCGCCATCGGCGAGGTCCTCGGCCTGGTGATCGCGACGGCCCTGGGCTGGTCCGTCGCCCCCTCCATCGCCCTGGCCGTCGTCCTGGCCTTCATGTTCGGCTATCTGCTCACGCTGATCCCGCTGCGCAGGGCTGGGGTCGGCTGGGGCTCGGCGGTCAAGCTGGCGCTGGCCGCCGACACAGTGTCGATCATCGTGATGGAGATCGTGGACAACGGCGTGATGCTGGTCATCCCCGGCGCGATGACGGCCGGGCTGACCTCGGCCCTGTTCTGGGGGGCGCTGGCCGTCGCCTTCGCGGTGGCGTTCGTGGTCACCACCCCGGTCAACAAGTGGATCATCGGCCGGGGCAAGGGCCACGCCGTCATCCACGCCTACCACCACTGAGACGGCGGCCTACCCGCCGACGAGCCGGCACCGGCCGGACCGGCAGTCCTCCAGGCTCTCCAGCGCGCCCCGGCGGGCGCTGGTCAACTCGGCGATCCTGGCGTCGAGCCGGTCCACCACCGCCTCCAGGCGCCACCGCTCACTGTCACAGGTGGCGTCGCCGGCGTCGTGCGCGCGCAGGGCGTCGACGACCTCCTCCAAGGTGAAGCCGAGCTCCTGCATGGCCTTGGCGGAGCGGATCCGGTCCACGGCGGACCCGTCGAAGACGCGATAACCCGACGGCCTGCGCGGCGCGGCGGGCAGCACGCCGCGCCGCTCGTAGAAGCGGACCGTGTCAACGCTCACCCCGGCCGCCCTGGCCACCTGCCCGATCTTCACGCGCCACACTCCTCGGCTCTTGAACGGATCCAGACTCGCCATATCCCTTGACTCTTGACCTGAGTCCAGACTTTAGGGTCTGGGTGCAGGCACCACAAGCCCGACCAGGAGGAGAGCGGCCGTGGACATCCCAGCGTCATCCACCCCCATCGCGTGCGACCTGAGCAGCGCCCTCGACACCATGCCGGAGCGACTGGCCGAATACCGGCGGCTCTTCGACACCGCCTACATCGGCCGGGAGCGGACCGCGCACGGCATCCGGTTCCGGCTGCGCGCCGACGAGGGCGTCGAGGCGTGGGTCCGCGACCTGACCGTCCGGGAGAAGGCCTGCTGCGCGTTCTTCGCCTTCGCCGTCACGACCGACGGCGACGAGGTGCTCTGGGACGCCGCCGTGGCCGACGACGACCTCGCCCGTGCCGTCCTGGAGGAGTTCTACCGCCTGCCCGGCGACCCCACGGCTGCTCCCGAGGAGCTGGCCGAGCGCCTGACCGGCACAGGGCTGCCCGTCACGCACGGCCGGGCGGGCTGACCGGCGCTGGGTTACTGGCAGGCTGGTGGGCATGGAGTTCGGGGTTCGCCAGTTCGAGCTGGCCTTGATGCATCGGATGCGCGACCTCAACGCCGAGAGGGTGGCGGCCGGCATCGAGGCCATGGGTGCCTCGCGGGCCGAGCTGCGCGCCTCGCACACCCAGTGGACCAGGATGATCCACGTCCGCAAGGGCGCGGCTCCGCTGCGGGCCGCCCTCGGCCCGCCGGCCCACCGGGGGCCGCAGCCGTTCGGCAGCCTGACCTGCGAGGTGCTTCGCTGGGCGCTGCCGTCCTGGCCGGGGTTGGAGTACGAAGCCTTGCTCGGCCCCGATGGCGGGCTGTGGAACCAGTGGTTCGTCCGCCCCGGAGCCCCGGCCGCCGTGACCTTCGAGGAGCTGACCGCCTGGCGGTGCGTCGTCGCCGACGTCCAGGCGAGTTTCCCCGGAGCCGCCCACCGCGAAGGCCAGGCCCCGCACCACTGGGCGGTCGACTTCACGCACGAGGGCGCCGCCTACCGCGCCCGTTTCGTGTACGGCCTGTACCAGCGGCTCGACCTGGTGACCGGCTGACGGGTCAGACGGTCACGAAGTCCGCGATGATCACCGTGGCGTCGTCCTTCGGCTCGACGGCCGCCATCTCGTCGTACAACCTGTCCAGGCAGACGGCGGGGGAGGCCCCCGCGGCGACCAGCGCCGTCAGCCGCGGGAGGCCGAGGGCCTGGATCACGCCGTCGGTGACGATGACGACGCGGTCACCCGGCCGCAGCGGCACGGTGCCGACCTGGGGCACGGCGACCTGGGGCACGGTGCCGGCCTGGGGGCCGGGGCCGGACGCCGGGCCGGCCGCGTGCGGCGGCGAGCCGTCGCCGGCGGGGTGCGCCGTGGTGAGCAGCCGGGGCTCTGCGCCCTTGGCGCAGTGCCAGATGGCGCCGTCGCCGACGTGCGCGTAGCGCAGGCACGGGCGCTCACCCGGATCGAGGATGATCAGGTCCAGGGTGCTGGCCAGGCCGGACATGGCCGGCGTGCTCATGGCGGCGGTCCGCACGGCGTGGTGCGCCACCTGGGCGCAGTCGGTCAGGTCCTCCTCCCGCCTGCCCGGGTGCTGCGGCCGGGCGGCGACCACGGCGCCCAGCGCCAGGGCCGCGGCGCTCTGAGAGAGCTCCGCGCCGCCGACGCCGGCGGCCGCCGCGATCAGCCGCTCCTGGATGACGTACGCGTCGGAAGGGTGGCCGTGCGAGCCCTCGTACGTGCCGCCCACCGCCACCAGCCGGGGCCGCGTGGCCGGCAGACCGGGAGGCCAGCTCCTGCGCCGGCCGTGCACCGCCATCGCGGACAGGCAGCTGGCCAGGATCGTGACCACGATGAAGGTCATGAGGTCCCCTTTCGTCGCGTCGTCACGACACTGGGCCCGTATCGCGTCGTCGCGACACGGGCCCATTGAACGCTTCCCCGGGGTGATGCGACTGACGGCCGATCGACCGTCATGCCGGGCGGCCGTCGAGGCGGCCAGGGTGAGAAATGCGGCGAATGCCGTACGAAAGACGGCCCGAGGGATACGCCATGCGCCCCATGACTCCATCCGCCGACTTGCCCGGAGCTTTCTGCGGGCTCACTCTCACCCGGTGCGCTATCGTGAGGCCCTTCCTGTGCTCTCATCACGGGCGGGCGGCACGTGACGCACCTCGGATCCACCCGATACGACTCGGCGGCCAGGCAGGTGGAGTCGGCCGTCACGCGCACCGCCACGGGCGTGCGCGGTGTGACGGGCCTGGTGATGGCCGTCGCCGCGATCCTCGGCGCCGCCGCGCCGGTCTCCGTCCTGTGGCTGGCGCCCCTGCTGGCGCTCGAACTCGGGTGGACCGCCCTGTTCCTGCGCCTGGCCTGGCGGCGGCGGCCGCTGCGCGGATGGCAGGTGGCCGGTGATGTGGTCACCACCGTCGCGCTCTGCCTCGCGCAGCGCCACCTGGTGGCGGCGGAGGCGCTCGAAGGCGGGGCCAGCTGGATCGCGGGGCTGGTCACGATGAGCATCATCCTGGCCGTGGTCGCCTGGACGCCCAGGGTGGCGATCCCCGCCGCGCTGACCGTCGCGGGGGCGTACCTGGTGGGGATGCGGCTCGCCTCGCCCGCGCAGGACGTCTACGGCACCCTGGTGATCCATCTCGTGCAGATCGTCTCGATCGTGCTGCTGATGACGCTCCTGCGCCGCTCGGCCGCGTCCGCCGACGCCTTCCTCCACAGCAGCGCGCGCGCCCAGATCGCGCTCATGGTCGAACGGCTGCGCCGCGAGGACGAGCTGAGGCAGGTCAGCAGCGTCCATGAGACCTCGCTGCACACGCTGACGATGGTCGGCCTCGGCACCTACGACGGGCCCTCGGCGACCCTGCGCGCCCAGGCGGTCACGGACCTGTCGGCGCTGGATCGGCTGCGCGACAGGCCGCGCGCCGACTCCGCCCCCATCGCCCTGGACGCCCTGCTGGAGGAGGTGGCCGGCCGCGCGACGGGCCTGGAGGTCCACCGGAGCCTGATCCCGGCGACGGTGCCCGGCGACGTGGCCGAGCGGTTCGCCCGTGCCGTCACCGAGGCGCTGGCGAACATCGCCCGGCACGCCGGGGTGCGCGAGGCCGAGCTGGTCTCGTGCCACCACGCCGGCGAGATCCGCGTGGAGGTCGCCGACGAGGGCGGCGGGTTCGACCAGGACCGGTTACCGCCCGACAGGTTCGGCGTACGCGGCTCCATCCTCGACACGATGCGCTCCCTGCCCAACGGCGGCGCGGAGATCTCCTCCGGCTGCCAGGGCACGAAAGTGAGCCTGTGGTGGCGGCCATGACCGACGACATCGAGCAGGTGGCGCGGCGCTACATCCGCTACACCGCCATCGGCGCCCTGGTGATCACCATGGCCTGGCACCTCGGCTACGACCTCACCATGACGATCACCGGCTGGCAGGACTACCGCCTGCCGGAGCTGGCGGCCCTCGCCTGGATCGTCCACACCGCGATCGCGGTGATCGCCGCGCTCGCGCTGACGCGCTCCTCCCGCGGCCCGGCGAGAGTACGCGAGCTCGTCGTCGCCGCCCTGGCCGTGGACGTCGCGGTGATCCTGGCCTGCCGTCCCGCGGATCTGCTCGGCCCGATCGACTGGGGCTGGGGATCGGTGGGCTGGCTCGGCGTCGTGCTGCTGTGGAACCGGCCGCGCTGGCGGGCCGAGGTGATCGCGTTCCTGTGCGCGAACGCGGGCATCATGCTGGCGGCGATGGCCGTGACCGGGACGCTCGACCGGGTCTCGATCGCCAAGTACCTGGTGGTGATGGCCGGCAGTGCCACCCTGCAGCTCGGCTACATGGCGGGCAGCCACACCCTGCGCTCCCGCGCGGAGGACGCCGTGCTGCTGGCCCGCAGGCTCGCCGCCGACGACGCCTGGCGCACCTCGGCGCGGACCATCCACGCCGACCGGCTACGCCGCTACGCCGCGATCCGCGAGGTCGCGGAGTCGCTGCTGGAGCAGCTCGCCGACGGCGCCGATCCGGGCGATCCCCGCGTACGCGAGGACTGCACGGCCGGGGCCATGCGGCTGCGCCGCCTCATCACCGAGCGGGAGGACCTGCCCGACGAACTGGTGTCGACGTTGCGCCGGCGGATCGACGCGGCCGAGCGGCGCAAGGTCCTGGTGACGGCGCCGCCGTTCGGCGCGAACCTGCCGGCCCTGCCGGCGGGCGTGCGGGAGGATCTGCTCAGAGCGCCGATCCAGGCACTGGACGGCGCCAGGTCGCGGGCCCGGGTCACCGTGTCCGCGATGTCCGCCATGGTGAGCGTGGCCGTCGTGGCCGACAGCGACGACCTGCCCATCAGCGCGGGCCCCGTGCACGAGTCCAGCGGGGTCGTCGTCACCTATCAGCGGCAGGAAGGGGAGGTATGGGTCAACAGCATCTGGCAGGGCGGGTGACGGTAGCCCTGGTGGAGGACCACCAGGTGGTGGTGGACGGGGTCAGGTCGTGGTTCCGGCAGCCGGGGCCGGTGGAGCTGGTCGCCCAGGGGCCCACCATCGAGTCCGTCCAGGGCACGGACGCCGATGTGCTGCTGCTCGACCTGAACCTGAACGGAACCATGGTCATCGACCGGATCGCCGAGCTGTGCGGGGGCGGGCAGCGGGTGGTCGTCTTCTCTGAGCACGAGGAGCCGGAGACGGTGCGCGTGGTGCTGGACGCCGGGGCCTCGGCGTTCATCGGCAAGGGGCGGGCCACGCGGGAGTCCTGCCTGGAGACGCTCCTGGAGGTGGCGGCCGACAGGCCGAGCGTGACGCCGCCGATGGCGCAGGCGATCGCGACGGACGAGAGCCCGCACCGGCCGCAGCTGTCGGACAAGGAGCGGGCCGCGCTGCTGTTCTGGTTCCAGTCGATGTCGAAGGCGTCGGTGGCGGCCCGGATGGGGATCAAGGAGCGCACGGTCCGGCAGTACATCGACCGGGCCCGGATCAAGTACGCGGCGGCGGGCCGGCCCGCGCCCACCAAGGAGAAGCTGCTCGTCTGCGCCATCCAGGACGGTCTCATCAGCCCCGACGAGGTGACCGTCTACACCTCTCTGGCCGCGGAGGTCAGGGACGAGGCCACATCGCGTTGAACCGGTCCGTCGTGGCCCGGTAGGCCCGCTCCTCCACGGGGGTGAGCACGACGTCGGCGCCCAGGCCGGCGGCGGCCAGGCGCTCGCGCAGCAGGATGGTGTCGCCGGTGTCGGCCAGGTCCAGCAGGCCGCTGATGCCGGCGGCCACGGCGACGAGCTCGGCGCCGTCCGGCTCCAGGGCCTCGCGCACCGCGCCCCCGTCGACCAGGCGTAGTGGGACGAGCTCGTCCCGGCCGGGGGAGTAGAGCCGCCCCGCGTGCCAGGCGGCCGCCGCGCGCCGGCCCTGGGTGGGAGCCAGCGCCTGCCACAGCCGCCGCAGCGCGCCCAGGGCCGCGCCGCCGGCCAGGGGACCGGGCAGCACCGCCCCGTCCGCCTCGGCGGCCCGCAGGATCAGCAGCGACTCCTCCAGCCGCGCCATGGCGCGGGCCAGGTCCTCGCCCAGGTCAGGCACCAGGACGACGCGGGGGCCTGGGTCGATCATGCGCCGCTTCCGTCGCCGCGCACAGGTGAGGGCGTCACATGCGCGACCATACGCCGCACCCGGCCGCTCCTCCAGCGTTTCGGCGGCACCGCCTCCGCGGTGCCTAGCTCTGCGCGGGCAGGTGCTCCTCGGCCCAGGCCGAGAGCTGGTGCAGCGCCGGAATGAGGGCCCGGCCCGCCTCGGTCAGCTCGTAGGAGACCGAGACCGGAGGTCCTTCGTCCACGGTCCGAGCGATCAGGCCTGCTCTGGTCAGCTCAGACAGGCGGTCCGACAGCACCGAGTCGCTCACCCCGTCGACCGCCCGGGACAGCTCGCGGAAGCCGGCGGGTCCGGGCCCGAGGGTGCCGAGCACGACGCCGCTCCAGCGCTTGCCGAGCAGGGAGAAAGCGCGCGTCAGCCCTTCCTCGGCGCGTATGCAGGCGCCCGTCTCGATCTGCGTGGCCATGGCTCTATGCTAGCCGCAGCGCTGCCACTTTGTTTTTCCTAGTAAGTAGGATTAGCCTAGCGGCGCGTTCATTACTAGCGAGGAGAAACTGATGGCGAAGCATGCTGGACACCGCCCGAGCGTCGTGGTGCTGGGCGGCGGATACGGCGGGTTCAAGCTGGCCAAGGGGCTCGACGACGTCGCCGACGTGACGCTCGTCGACCCATCCGAGGCCTTCATGCACAACGTCGCGGCGTTGCGTGCCCTGGTGGAGCCCGAGTGGCTCGATCGAATCTTCATGCCCTACGACCGGCTCCTGACCGAAGGGCGCTTCCTGCGCGATCGGGCCGTGGCGGTCGACGGGCTGAAGGTCACCCTGGCCTCGGGCCGTGAGCTGGAGCCCGACTACCTGATCCTGGCCACCGGGTCGTTCTATCCCTTCCCCGCCAAGACCGACGACCCGGACACCGGGACGGCCCAGGCCAAGTTCCGGGACGCACACCAGAGCATCGTGGACGCTCAGCGGGTGCTGCTGATCGGCGCGGGCCCGGTCGGGCTCGAACTCGCCGGTGAGATCAAGGCGTCCTTCCCCGGCAAGCACGTCACCATCGCCGACAGGGCGTCCGACATCCTGCCCGGCCCCTACGACCAGGCCCTGCGGGACGAGCTCCGCCGCCAGCTCGACGAGCTCGGTGTCGAGCTCAAGCTCGGCAGCGCGCTGCGCGAGCTGCCGAGCGCTCCGCCGGCCACCGCCGCTCCGATCGCGATCGCCACCGAGGGAGGCGACAAGCTGACCGCCGACGTCTGGTTCCGCTGCTTCGGCGTCAAGCCCCACACCGACTACCTGCGCGGCTCGCTCGCCGAGGCCCGCGATCCGCAGGGCTACGTCCAGGTCGACGAGCACCTGCGCGTCAAGGGCCAGGAGCGTGTGTACGCCATCGGCGACATCGCCGACGCCGACCGCAACATGGCGGCCTTCGCCGGCGCGCAGGCCGAGCTCCTCGCCGCGAACCTGCGTGCGCTGATCACCGGCGAGGGTGAGCCCACCGCCTACGAGCGGTGGCCTACCCTGATCGTCGTCCCGCTCGGCCCCGAGGGCGGCGCCGGCCAGCTCCCCGGCCAGGACGCCATCGTCGGACCCGACGTCGCGGCCGAGGTCAAGGGCCGCGCCATGCTGGTCGAGGCCAGCGCCGCGCTGTTCGACGCCCCCGCGCCCGCCGGAAGGAGCTGACACCCACCACCGTCCGACCGGCCAGAGGCGGCTAGAGGAGCTGGTCGATCGTGATGGGCAGCGAGCGGATCCGCCTGCCCGTGGCGTGATGGACCGCGTTGGCGATGGCCGCCGCCATGCCGACGAGGCCGATCTCGCCGACGCCCTTCACCCCGATCGGGTTGAACCGGTCAGGCTCGCCGACGAACACCACCTCCATGTCGGGGATGTCGGCGTTCACAGGGATCAGATAGTCGCCGAACGTGGCGTTGGCGATCCGCCCGGTGTCCGCGTCGGTGACCGTCTCCTCGAACATGGCCATCCCGATGCCGCCGACCGTGCCGCCGACGATCTGACTGGTGGCGGTCTTCTCGTTCAGGATCCGGCCCGCGTCGATCACCGACACCACCCTGGCCACCCGCAGCAGGCCGAGGTCGGGATCGATGCGGACCTCCACGAACCTGGCGCCGAACGGGCCCGCGGGCGCCAGGCCGAGCTCCTGCGGGTCGGCCGGGGTGCTGGCGCCGTCGGCGGTCAGCTCCGTCAGCCCGTGCGCGGCGAGGATGTCGGCGTAGGACTCGCCGCGCCCGGGCGTCCCGATCCGATGGATACGGCCGCCGGAGACGGTGACCTCGTCGACGCCGCACCCCGCGAGGGGTGAGGTGGGGTCGTGGGCGACCGTTTCCAGGACCGCCCGCAGGAGGTTGCGGCAGGCCGCGTGCACCGCGCTGCCCAGCGCCGCGGTGAGGCCGGACCCGCCCGCCTGAGCCCCCGGCGGCAGGTCGGTGTCACCGAGGTCGAAGGTGACGCGTTCCAGGTCCAGGCCGAGCAGTTCGGCCGACAGCTGGGTCATCACGGTGTAGGTGCCCGTGCCGATGTCGGTCACGGCGCTGCGCACCCACGCCGTCCCGTCCTTCCGTACGGTCGCCCGCGCCTGGCAGGGCGCTTGATACCAGAAGTAGGAGATGCCGGCGAGGCCGTAGCCGACCAGCCAGTCGCCGTCGCGCGTCGTACCCGGCCGGGGCGAGCGGCGCGACCAGCCGAACAGCTCGGCGCCCACCTCGAAGCACTCGCGCAGCGCCTTGCTCGACCACGGCAGGCCGAGCCCCGGGTGGTTCTCGGCGTAGTTGCGCAGCCGCAGGTCGAGTGGGTCGACACCGAGAGCGTAGGACAGCTCGTCCATGGCCGACTCCAGCGCGAAGTTCCCCTGCGCCTCGCCGGGCGCGCGCATCGAGTTGACCCACGGGATGTTCAGCCGCACCTGCCGGTCGCGGGTGGAGACGTTCGGGCACGCGTACGCCGCCGCCGTGCCGGCGGCGCACATTTCGAGGTTGTCGCCCTCCATCTGCAGCGTGGAGACGCTGTCGTGGTCGATCGCGACCAGCCGGCCGTCACGGGTGGCCCCGATGGCGACGTGCTGCACCGTGGCCGGACGGTGGCCGATGCCGGTGAACATCTCCGGGCGGGTCAGCACCAGCTTCACCGGCCGGTGCACCATGCGCGCGGCCAGCGCCGCCAGCATGACGTGCGGCCAGGGGCGCAGCCCGGCGCCGAAGCCGCCGCCTACGTACGGCGCGAGGACGCGTACCGCTCCCTCCGGGATCCGGAAGACCCGGGACAGGGCCGTGCGGAGCGAGGTGGGCCACTGGGTGGCGTCGTGCACGGTGAGGGTGTCGCCGTCCCAGGCGGCCACCGTGGCGAACAGGCCCAGCGGGTTGTTGGTGTTCTCCGCCGTGGTGTAGGTCGCCTCGAAGGTGACGTCGGCGGTGGCCAGCGCGGCCCGCGCGTCGCCACGCCGGGTGTCGGCGCCCCACGGGTCGTCGATCCACTCCGCCCGGGGGTCCTCCATGTCGGTCACCGGCTCGGCCCGTTCGTACTCCGCCGAGATCAGCCCGGCCGCGGCCGTCGCCTGCTCGGCGGTGTCGGCCACCACGACCGCGAGGTACTGGCCGTAGTGCAGGATCCTGTCCCCCTGCAGGGGCGGCGGCGGCGCGGACAGGAAGGTGTCCTGGGCCGGATCGAGCGACGGCGCGTTCTCGTGCGTGATGACGGTCAGCACGCCGGGCGCGGACAGGGCCGCGCCGGTGTCCAGCCGGCGGACCCGCCCCGCGGAGATGGTGCTGCGTACGAGCGCGGCGTGCGCCAGGTTCGGGAAACTCACGTCGTTCGGATAGTGCGCGGCGCCGGTGACCTTCATCGGGCCGTCCACCCGGTTCACTCCCGCGCCGACCAGCCTGGCTCGCCCGACCATCGTCATGACGTTCCTCCTGTCGCGTCGCGCAGTGCGCGCACCAGGGTGCGCTTGGCCAGTTCGACCTTGAAGACGGTGCCCGGCACCGTGAACGGATCCCGCACCGTGGCCTCGGCCGCCGCCGCGAAGGCGTCCGGGCCGGCCGGCGCGCCGCGCAGGATTTCCTCGGCATCGAGGGCTCGCCACGGGACCGTCCCGACGCCGCCGAGCGCGACGCGTGCCTCCTGGATCACCTCGCCCTCCAGCCGCAGGGCCACCCCCGCCGACACCAGGGCGAACTCGTAGGAGACCCGATCGCGGACCTTGAGGTAGGTGGAGCGGGTGCCGGGCGGGAGCAGCGGGATCTCCACGGCGGTGATCAGCTCGCCGTGCGCGAGCACGTTCTCCACGTCCGGGGTGTCGCCGGGCGTACGGTAGAACTCCCGCAGCGGGACGGCGCGCTCGCCCGACCGGCCCCGCAGGTGCACGACCGCGTCCAGCGCGACCAGCGGCACGGCCATGTCGGAGGCGTGCGTGGCGATGCAGTGCTCGCTCGCGCCCAGGATCGCGTGCATGCGCGCGGCCCCTGTCACCGCGGCGCAGCCGGTGCCCGGACGGCGTTTGTTGCACGCCGGGACCGTCGGGTCGCGGAAGTAGCGGCAGCGGGTGCGCTGGAGCAGGTTGCCGCCGATGGTCGCCATGTTCCGCAGCTGCACGGAGGCGCCCAGCAGCAGCGCCTCACGAAGGAAGGGCAGGCGCTCCGCCACCGTCCGGTCGGCGGCCAGCTCCTCCATCGTGGTCAGCGCGCCCACCCGGAGCGTGCCGTCGGCCGCGCTGATGCCGCCCAGCGGCAGCCGGGTGATGTCGATCAGCTGGTCGGGCGCCAGCACGCCGTCCTTCATGAGATCCAGCTGGGTGGTGCCGCCCGCGAGATAGGCCGCGGCGGGATCGGCGGTCATCACCGCCACCGCCTGCCCCACGTCGTCGGCCCGGACGTAGGCGAACTCACGCATCGCCGCCACCCGCCTCCGCCGCCACCTCGCGGATCGCCGCGCCCTGCGCCACCTCGCGGATCGCCGCGACGATGTGCGGATAGGCGCCGCACCGGCACAGGTTGCCGCTCATGAACTCGCGGATGTCGGCGTCCGACCCCGCCCGCCCCTCGGCCTGCAGGCACACCGCCGACATGATCTGCCCGGAGGTGCAGTAACCGCACTGGAAGGCGTCGTGGCGGAGGAACGCCTCCTGCATCGGATGCGGGCCGTCGCCGGTGGAGAGGCCCTCGATGGTGGTGATCGAGCGGCCCGCGCACTGCGCGGCCAGGGTCAGGCACGCCAGGATCCGCTTGCCGTCCGACAGCACCGTGCAGGCGCCGCAGGCGCCCTGGTCACAGCCTTTCTTGGTGCCCGTGAGAGCCAGTGTGTCGCGCAGTGCGTCCAGCAGGGTCACCCGTGAGTCGACGTCGATCACATGGTCGACGCCGTTGACGGTCAACGCCACCGTGACCCGCGGCACGGAGGCCGCCCGCTCCTGATGAGCCGCCTGTCGTGAGTCAGCCATTTACCCCTCGTCTCCGGTCGCGGCGCGGTGCCGCGGCCTGTCTCGGCCAACCCACGTACCCTGAAAAACCGAACAGGAAGGCGAGGGTCAGAAAATTTCGTTCATTTCCTGACAAATAGCCCTCGCCCTCCTGGCCGCCGTCACAGATCGGTGGCGATGATCTCCTCGATGTTGCGTTCGGCGAGCGCCGTGATGGTGACGAACGGGTTGACCGTGGTGTTGCCGGGGATCAGCGAGCCGTCGATGACGTACAGGCCGGGATAGCCGGCCAGCCGGCCGTAGTTGTCGGTGGCCTTGTTCAGCACCGCGCCGCCGAGCGGGTGATAGGTGAGGTGGTCGCCCCAGATCTTGTAGACGCCGAACAGGTCCGTCCGGTAGATCGTCCACTCCTTCGCGTTGATCTTGTCGAAGATCGTCCTGGCCATGTCGATCGACGGCTGCTTCCAGGCGAGCTGCCAGTTCAGGTCGACCTTGCCCGTCGAGGCGTTCCAGGAGAACTGGGCCCGGTGCGGGTTGTTGGTGATCGACAGGTAGAACGAGGCGAAGGTCTCGATGCCGGTGGGCAGCGGCGCGACCTCGGCGAACGCGCCACCGGCCGCCCAGTTGTCGATGCCGGAGCAGGGAATGGCCGACTGGAGGCTGCCGGTCGGGTCCCACAGGTGGTTGGCCCGGCCGCACATGACGTTGCCGTTGTCGCCCCAGCCCTTGCCGACCTCGTTGTTCAGGCCCGGCAGCGCGCCGGTGGCCCGCAGCTTGACCAGCAGCTTGCTGGTCCCGACGCTGCCGGCGGCGAAGAACACCCGGTCCGCGGTCACGGTCTTGGTGGCCGTGGTGTCGCCGGTGGTGTTCAGCTGGCCGATGACGACCGTGTAACCGCCGCCACTCGCCGGGGCGACCGAGGTCACCTGGTGCAGGGCCGAGATGGTCACCTTGCCGGTGGCCCTGGCCTGGGCGAGGTAGGTCCTCTGCAGGGACTTCTTGCCGTGGTTGTTGCCGTAGAGGATCTCGCCGGCCAGGGCCGACCGGGTGACGGTCCCGGCCGCCTCCTGCTCCATGTAGTCCCAGTCGTACACGTCGGGCACGAAGACGAACGGGAAGCCCGAACGCTCCGCGTGCTTACGCCCGACCCGCGAGTACTGGTAGCACTCGGTGGAGTCGAACCACGCCGGGTCGATGCCGCCGACCCCCAGCCCGGCGTTGGCGCGCGGGTAGTAGACGCGGTACATCTCCTCGGCGTCGACCGACGGCAGGACGGAGGCGAAGTTCTCCCGCTTGGGCGTGACCGCCATGCCGCCGTTGACCAGCGAGCCGCCGCCGACGCCCCGGCCCTGGTAGACCGTGATGCCGCTGAAGTCCTCGGCGTCCAGGATGCCGGTGTAGCGCGGGATGTCCCTGTCGATCGGGAAGCCGAGGAAGTAGTTGAGCGGCGCCTTGGTCCTGGTGCGCAGCCAGTAGGACCGGTAGTCCGGCTCGCGTGTGTTGCAGAAGATCTTGCCGTCGGAGCCGGGCGTGTCCCAGGCCATGCCCATCTCGATCATGTGCACGTCCACGCCCGCCTGGGCGAGACGCAGGGCGGCGACGGAGCCGCCGTAACCGGTGCCGATCACCAGCGCGGCGACGTGCGCCCCGTTGGCGATCGGCGGGGCCGCGGCGGCCCTCCTGGCCTGGGCGGCGGCGGGCCCCGCGAGGGCCGCCAGGCCCAGGACGGAGCCGGTTCCGGCGATGAACCCACGGCGCGAGACGGCTCTGGAGACGGGGGGCTGGTCCCTCATGGTGTTCCTCACTCTCGGCGAAGGAGAACGGGTCGTGCCTGGTGCTCGCGCCTTGGTTCACTGGTGAAGTGTCGATCGCCCGCCCCCGCCGCGGGCGCGTGCTATCGGTTGACGCCGCTGGGCAGCCTGCACACCGTGTCGAGGCCCAGTACGTGGTTGAGCCGGCCGAAGGCCAGCCAGGAGCCGAGGCTCATGCTCAGCTCCACGATCTCCCGCTGGGTGTAGTGCGTGGTCATCCGCGTCCAGAACTCGTCGTCGAGCCCGTGGTGGTCGAGGGCGTACCGCTCGGCGTACTCGGCGGCCAGCCGGGTGCGCTCGTCGAAGGCGTCGGTGGTGCGCCAGTGCGTCACCGCGTCGGCGAACCCCTCTTCGACCTTCCGCCCGTCCCGCTCGGTCCGCCAGTCGAGGCAGAACTCGCACCCGTTGATCTGCGCGATCCGCAGCCGCGCCGCCTCGAACTCGCGCAGCCCGAGGGTCGTGTGGGCGTACACCGACAGGGAGAACTTCGAGGCGGCGATCCCGATGCCGGGGATCATCTCGCCCCACACGTACTCGATCGCGTCCTTGCCCTCGGGGATGTCGATGTTCACGCCGGTCTCCTTCCGAGCCTGCCGGGACGCAGGGGGACGTCGAGCGCGTCGTAGAGCCCCGGTTCGGCGTCCACGAGCCAGTCGATGGCGCTCACCAGCCGGGCGACCGCGGTCGCGTTCCCGCCCGCGGATCGGTTCCCGGCCTCGTCGACCGCCTCGACGGTGACCTCGATGCGCGGGTTGCCCTCGATGATCACCCGGTGCGCGCCCGCGCCGTCCGGCGGCGTCGGCCAGTCGGGGGCGCAGGAGGGGTGGATGCGGGTGACGTGCTCGATGACGATACGGGGCTCGCCCGCGACGATCCCCTGCACCTCGAACCGCACCGCGCCCTGGGTGCCCGCCTCGAACTCGCCCATCGCCGGCGTGCTCACCGTGGCGTCGAGCGGGCGCCGGTGCACGCTCTCGCGCAGCTCCTCCAGCTCCACGCCGAGCCCCCTGGCGATCAGCCGCACCTGCCCGCCCCACACCATGGTGGGCACCGTCGGCGCGATCATCGGCGGCTCGTAGTCCATCGGCTGACCCATGCCGACCAGGTAGCGGACGGAGTCCGGCTGGTCGTAGGTGGTGTAGTCGAAGATCTCCTGGCAGCGGATCGCGTCCACGGTGGTGCCGAGCCCGCTGATCAGCAGGGGCAGCACGTCGTTGCCCCAGCCGGGGTCGACGCCGGAGACGAACAGCGCGCCGCCGCCGTCCGCGACGGCGGCCAGCACCGCCTCCCGCGTCTGCGGCGGGGCGTTGCGCTGGTCGTAGAGCGCGTACAGGGAAGGGGTGACGACCACGGCGCCGGCCCGGATCGCCCTGACGATGTCGGCGAGCGCGTCGTCGGGGCGGATGTCGCCGGACGCGGCGTACACGACGGCGCGCGGGCGCGTGGCCAGCACGGCGTCCACGTCGCCGGTGGCCGCGATCCCCAGATCGCGGCCGAGCTCGCCGAGCTCGCCCGCGTCGCGGCCGAGCTTGCGGGGGTCGTGGACGAGCACAGCGGCGAGTTTCAGCGCCGGGTGGGCGTCGACGGCCCGGATGGCCGCGCGGCCGATGTTGCCGGTGCCCCAGACAACCGTGGACGTCATGGGCGGAGCGTAGCAAGCGCTTGGTTAAGTGTATAGGGCCCGCACAGGACTGATCGCCGCTTGTGAGAACCGGCCGGTCGGAGGGTTGGATGCTGCCGGTAGGGTGAAAGGCGATGCTCTCGTGCTGGACGAGGGCGCGGCGGTGGGGCCCGCCGTTCCCCGGCTCGCCGGGGCGAACCTCGGTCGTGCGCCGACGACGGTCCCTGCCAGATGTGTGGAGTTCATCCTGGTAGGGGGTCATATGCGGGATTCCGGGGTTGACCCGCGACCGCCGGCCGACCGGGCCGAGCAGCGGCCCAGCCCCTGGCCGGTGCTCGCGGCCGTCTCCGCCGGTGGCGTGCTCGGCTCGCTGGCCAGGTACGGGATCTCGACGGCGCTGCCGTATCCACCCGGCACGTTCGCCTGGCCGACCTTCCTGGTCAACGTGTCGGGATGCCTGCTGATCGGCGTGCTCATGGTGCTGGTCGGTGAGCTGTGGAGCGGGCGGCGGCTGCTGCGCCCGTTCCTGGGCGTGGGCGTGCTGGGCGGTTACACCACCTTCTCCACCTACGTCGTCGACATCCACCTGGCGATGGCCGCAGGCCGGGCCGGGACCGCGCTGGTCTACCTGGTCGCCACGCTGCTCGCCGCGATGCTGGCGGTGTGGGCGGGAGCGGCCCTCACCGGCAGGGCCGTCGCCGTCGTCCGGGCGAGCGCGGTGCTGCGGGCCGCGGAGCAGGAGGGCGAATGACCCTGCTGCTCGTCGCTCTGGGCGCCGCGGTCGGCGCGCCGCTGCGCTATCTGACCGACCGGCTCATCCGCTCCCGTCACGACTCGGCGTTCCCGTGGGGGACGCTGGCGGTGAACGCGGCCGGGTCGCTGCTGCTGGGGTTCCTGATCGGCCTGCCGGCCGACCCCGCCCTGACCGCCCTGCTGGGCACGGGCCTGTGCGGGGCGCTCACCACCTACTCCACCTTCAGCTACGAGACCCTGCGCCTGACCCAGGAAGGCCCCCGCTTCCTCGCCGCCGTCAACGTCGTCAGCAGCATCGCCGCCGGGCTCACCGCCGCCATGATCGGCCTGCTGCTGGCTCAGGTCTTCACCACCTGACTCCGGACGACCGTACCGAAATACAATCGTCGACGGATCGTGCCGCCACTGGGCGCGCAGGAATCAGCGGCGGAAGAGGCAGCATGGCAGCGGAATTCGAGCATGGCGACCACATCCTCGTGCAGGACGGCAGGACCCTGGAGATCTTCCACCGCGACGTGTCGGACAGCAGCCGCTTCCACGTGGCGTTTCTCGGGGTGCACGCGACGCCGCACGGTGACGGGTTCAAGGTCCGCCTCGGCCGCAGGTACGGCGAGGACACGATCGTCGACGGGATCCGGCTGACCATGAGCCAGGAGCGGTTCGCGGAGTTCCAGAAGTTCATCGCCCTGGCCATCGCGGCTCGTGACCGACCCGCCTGACCCCCAGGCGCACCTTCCGGTATGTGGACGAACGGGCTCATCCCAGGAGGGCGCCGATGGCCGTCATGATCGGGATGGACAGCAGCGTGGTCAGCAGGACGCTGCTGCGCGCCAGCCGCCGGCCGGTGTCGTAGGTGACCGCGTACACATAGACGTTCTGCGCGGTGGGCAGGGCGGCGAAGAGGGTGGCGGCCAGCAGCACCGTCCCGTCGAGGCCCAGGACGAAGCGGGCGGTCACGTACGCGATCACCGGCTGGACGACGGCCTTGAGCAGCACCACGAGGGCGATCTCCCGGCTTGCGCCGGTCCCCTCGGGCGGTGCGGGCGACCGGCGGGAGCCGTACAGGCTGAGGCCGTACGCCAGCAGCGCGACGGGTACGGCCGCGCCGCCGAGCAGGTCGATCGGCCGCATGATCGCCACCGGCAGGCTCACCCCGCCGAGCGCGAACGCGAGCCCGAGCAGGGTGCCGAGGGAGAGCGGGTTGCGGACGGCACTCGTCAGCGCCGTCCGCACCGACCGGGAGCCCTCGTCCAGGATCAGCAGGCCGATGGGCGTGACCAGCACCAGCTGGAACAGCAGGATCGGGGCGATCAGGGCGCCGTCGCCGAGCACGTACAGCGACAGGGGCAGGCCGAGGTTGCCGGCGTTGACGTAGGAGGAGGCGAGGGCGCCGATCGTGGTCTCCCGCAGGTCCCGCCGCCAGACCAGCCTGGCCACCAGGACGAACACCAGCTGGGCACAGGCCACCGCGACCACCTGGGTCACCAGCACGGGGGAGAACAGCACGCCCAGGTCGGCCCTCGACACGGTGGCGAACATCAGCGCGGGAGCCGCGACGTAGAACGCCAGCCGTGAGAGCACCAGTTCGTCGGCGGTTCGCAGCACTCCCGCCACCCCGATGAGGTAGCCGAGAACGACCACGGACACGACAGCACCGAACGCCGCGACAACCCCCGACACGCTCCTGGCCTCCCAAATCGGACTTTCAGGAGCGTATCGGGTGCCGTCTCGCAGCCGGTGGCCGCTCCTGCCGAGTTCGCTGGTGACGGTGGCAGGAATGCGGTGAAAAGTGGCAGCCCAGCCTCTCATTGCCAGCCGGTCGGTCATGTCACGCTTGTTAAGCATTAACGGGGATAAATGGAGGAACAATGCGACATATTGCCGTGGTGTTGGTGACGGCGGGGGTGCTGGGCGCTGGGTTCGCGTCGGCTTTCGCCACTGCCGCTGCCGCCGACCAGCAAGGACAGGCCTCGGCCGCGTCCGACAGCGTGCGAATCACCAACCGCGATATGTGACACCCTCCCAGCGAGCGGCCATCGTCCGATGGCCGCTCGCTTCTTTCATCGCTAATCCGGTGAGTTTCGTCTATGTGATGACATAGTGTTCGCTGTCGTGTCTAGACGATCACGGATTTTCTGGGGTACGGCGGTGCTGCTGGCACTGGCTCCCGAACTCGATCGCCGGGGCGCATGGGGTGGGACCTCTACTTCCTGGCGCCCCCGATCCTGATCCTGCTCGCCGCACGCGCTCCCCGGCGCGCACCCGTCAGGCGAGGCGGCCCGGCCCGCCGGCCGGCGGTGGTCCTGACGGTGACGGCGCTCCTGCTCGCCACGGTGCGATCGGCGCCCACCGGCAAGCTGAGCGCGGAACACGAGCTCGACTGCGCCGGCTTCGGACACGGCACGGTCACCGGACTGACCGAGGCGGAGAAGGACTTCCTGTGCGAGGTCCGCGGCCACACCGTCGTTCACGACGCCCGGATCCGGGAGTGGGACGGGGTGCCTGACCAGGTGGTTTTGGCGCTCGGACACCATCTGTGCGGCCTGGCCGTACGCGATGGCGGCGACGTCGGCGCGCCTGCCGTGCGGGAGGCGCCGCACGCGTCCCTGGCGGGGGCGCTGGCCCGGCTGTGCCCGGCGGTGGCCAGAGAGCAGGAGGCGGAGGGGCTGCGGCGGCAGTCGGCTACGAGAGTCCGACCGGTACGCTCGCCCTCATCGACGCCGACGGGAACACGCTGCCCGGACTCACGACCGCCGGCCCTGGTTCCTACCGGGTTCGGGTCCACCTGCGCGGCCGCGAGCTCGTCCACCAGGTTTCCGATCCGCCGGACGGAGCCGTACAGCTGCTGATCATGGTCTTCCCCGGCGAAGGAAAGAAGCCGACCGTCTACGAATGAGCGCGGTAGGTGGCCTCGACGAGGCGGCGGACCCGGTCGCCGCCCCCCTCGATCAGCTCCGCCATCCGGTTGGGCACGTACGCGAAGGCGAGGCCGCTGCCGGGATCGGCGAAGGCGAAGGCCCCGGTGACGCCGGCGTGGCCGAAGGCGGCGGGGGAGTCCGCGCCGGGCCACATCGGGCCGCCCGGCAGCATGAACCCGGTGCCGTAGTAGGTGTCACAGCCGAGCACGAGATCCGTCCCGCCCGCTTCGACCGTGCCGGCGGCGGCCGTGGTCTCCGGGCGGAGCAGCCGGACGCCGCCGACCTCGCTGGCGAGCGCGGCGTAAAGGTGGGCGAGACCGGCCGCGTTCCCGGCCCCGCCGCAGGAGGGGATCTCCACCTGGCAGGCTCCGGCGCTGGTCAGCAGCTCCGCCGTCAACGCCACGCTGCCGAAGGTCGAGCGGTGGAACAGGGAGGCGGGATCGCCGATGGCCCGGTTGAGCGCCTCCAGCTGCGGGTGGCCGCGCCCTCGCAGGAGCTGCCGTTCGGTGGGCGGCACGAGTCCCGCCAGTCGCCCGTCCTTGCCGGGTGGCAGGCTGATGTGCAGGTCGAGCCCGAGCGGGCGGGCGATCTCCTCGGCGAAGAACTCCCCGACGGTCCGGCCCGTGACGCGCCGGATGACTTCGCAGACCAGCCAGCCCATGGTCAGGCAGTGATATCCGTGTCCCCGCCCCGGCTGCCAGGCCGGCCGGGCGGCGGCCAGGGCGTCCCGCACCGGGGTGCGTCGCTGGATGTCGGCCAGGGTGAGCGGCGGGTCGACGGCCACCACGCCGGACCGGTGTCCGAGCACCCAGCGCAGCGGGATCTCCGCCTTCCCCTCGGCGGCGAACTCCGGCCAGTACTCCGCGACCGGGGTGTCGAGGTCGAGCAGGCCGCGGTCGACCAGCACCATCGCCGCGGCGGCGACCAGCCCCTTGGTGGCCGAGGCCAGGAGGGCGATGGTGTCGCGCCGCCAGGCGCCGTCGCCCGCCAGCCCTCCCCACAGGTCCACGACCGGTCGTCCCGCCTGGTAGACGGCCACCGACGCGCCGAGCTCCCGGCCGTCGGCGAAGTTGCGCGCGAAGGCGTCGCGGACCTCGCCGAAGCGCGGCTCGCACCACCCGTGGACCTCGCCCACACCCTCTCCCCATGCCCGGCGGGACCGGCTTGAGGGGCGAACCGGCTGCTCCTCCTCCGGCTACCCGGTGGCCCGGAGGGGAAACGGTCACGGCAGCAGGGCGGTGGCCTCCACCTCGATGAGCCAGCCCGGCAGGCCGAGCGTCTGCACGCCGAGCAGGGTGCTGGAGGTCCGCGGCCAGGGGTCGCCGTAAGCCTGCTGGGCGGCGCCGAAGATGACCGGCACCAGCTCCGGGGTGTGGCCGACGACGTAGATGTTGTGGCGGACGAGGTCGGCGGGGGTGGCGCCGACGCCCTCCAGGGCCAGCTTGACGTTCAGGAACGCCTGCAGGGCCTGCGCGGCGTGGTCGCCAGGACCGACCAGCTCGCCGGCGGCGTCCAGCGCGATCTGCCCGGAGAAGTACGCGGTGCGCCCGGCGGGGGCGATCACCACGTGGGCGTAGAGGCCCTGCACCGGCGGGCAGAGCGCGGGCGGGTCGACCCGGTCCAGCGCGGTCATGCCGGGGCCTCCGATCGGGCGAGCAGCAGGTCCGCCAGCTCGGCCGGGCTGCTCAGCTGGGCGAAGTGGTGGGAGTCCAGCTCGGCGACGGGCAGGCCGAGGGCGCGGAACGTGCCGGCGGTCTCGGCGAACGCCTCGAAGCGCAGGCAGCGGACGAACAGGGCGGGCATGTTGCCGGGACGCCCCGGGCCGGGCAGCGGCTCCTGATGGGTGCGCAGCGGCATCGGGGTGCTGTGGGCGCGCAGCCACGCGGCGTCGTCGGGGTCGTCCACGCCCAGCCCGGCGGGGTCGAGCGGCTGGGCGTGTTCACCGTCCCCGGCCAGCTCGGTGAAGACCCCGGCCAGCCAGGGCATCAGGTCGAAGCAGGACTGGCCGGGCTCGGGCACGAAGGCGTCGAGGTAGACCAGCCCGGCCACGCGCTCGGGAGCACGCCCGGCCGCTCCGGTGATCACCATGCCGCCGTAGCTGTGGCCGACCAGCGTCACCCGCTCCAGGTTCTCGCGCCGCAGGTGGTCGAGCAGGTCGTCGACGTGCGCGGACAGGCCGATCCCGGCGCCTCGCGGGTCGCCGGCACGTTCTCCGAGGCCGGGCAGCGTGGGCGCGTGCACCTGATGGCCGGCCGCTTCGAGCAGCGGGGTCAGGCGTGACCAGATCCAGCCGCCGGCCCATGAGCCGTGTACGAGCACGTATGTCTCAGTCGAGGACATCGGGCTCCTCCTCGAAGATCAGCGACGACAGGAGCCGGAAGTTGTTGCGAGCCATGTTGGCGCTGCCGAACTGGCGGTGCGCCACCTCGGCCTCCTCCTCGGTCATGATCCGTGGGGTGCCCGCCGCCTCGGCCAGGAGCTGCATCTCGCAGGCGCGGTTCATCGAGATGAACCACCAGGCGGCCTCCTCCACGCTGCGGCCGACGGTCAGCAGGCCGTGGTGCCGCAGGATGGCGGCCCGCGCGGAGCCGAGCCGGACGGCGATCCGCTCGCCCTCGTCGCGCTCCAGCACCAGCCCCCGGTACTCGTCGAAGAGCACGTGGTCACGCCAGAACGCGCACGCCTCCTGCACGATCGGGTCCAGCGGCCGGTCCAGCGCCGCCCAGGCCCGGCCGTGGATGGTGTGGGCGTGCGCGACGGCCACCACGTCGGGGCGGGCGTCGTGGACGGAGGAGTGGATCCAGAACGCCGCCTTGTTCGTGCGCCGGGCGCCGTGCGCGATCCGGCCCTGAGCGTCGACGAGCAGCAGATCGCTCACCTTGATCTTGGAGAAGTGCACGGAGTACGGGTTCACCCAGAAGTGGTCGGTCAGCTCCGGGTCGCGGGCGGTGATGTGCCCGGCGACGCCCTCGTCGTAGCCGTATCTGGCGAAGATCCGGAAGGCGGCGGCGAGCTGCCGCTTGCGGTGCAGCCGCTGCTCCTCGACGGGAGCCGATGCGTACGTGGGGGCCTCGTCGAGATCCAGCTCAGGAGGCGGGGTGGAGATCGTCATGGTGTCGTTCCCTTCGACGTGTGCCCAGGATGTGACCCGGACCACCATTCCGTCAACCTCTGAGGCGAATCTGTTTGCCTCAGAGGCAACGATCATCCACTAGGATCGCCCCGTGACCACTCGCGCGCAGGCGGACCAGGACGACCCCGAGAAGCGGGTCGCGGCCCGGCTGCGCGAGCTGCGCCGCGAGCGCGGGGTGACGCTGGCCACGCTCGCCGACTGGACCGGCATCTCCGCCGCGCACCTGTCCCGGATGGAGAAGGGCGAGCGCCAGCCGTCCATCGGCTCACTGATCCAGCTCGCCCGCGCGTACGGCGTCTCGCTGGGCGAGCTGGTCGGCGACGAGCGCCCGCGTGAGCACCACGTGGTGCGCGGCGCCGCCGCGCCCGTGCACGAGGGCCCCGACGGGCCCTACGCGATGATGACCGGCCTCGGCCCCCGCTCCGCGCTGGAGGCGGTCCGGCTGGAGCTGACCGCCGACCGCCCCGAGCGCGTCGCCGTGCACGCGGGCGAGGAGTGGGTGTACGTCGTGCGCGGCCGGATCGTCGCCCGGATCGGCGAGGAGGAGGTGTCCCTGGTCGCCGGGGACGCGCTGCACTTCGACGCGGCGGCCCGGCACTCGCTGTGGTCCCGCGAGGAGCCCGCCACCGTCCTCATCGTCTCCGTCGCGCCCCCGCCGGGCCGTCCGCCGCACAGCGCGGGTTCGGCCTAGCCCGATCGCCGCGTGATCAGGTCCAGCCCGAAGTCGAAGCGCTCCTCGAACGTCCCCCCGGCCAGGTGGCCGAGCGCCCTGGACAGCGCCGGATGGGCCGCGGGCGTCACCGCCGCGTCCAGGACCTCGCCGACCGAGGCCGGCGCGCCCTGCTCCTCCTGCGTCAGGCCGAGCGTGAAGTAGACCGCGGTCCACGCCGTCCACGCCGCCTCCCGCTCGTCGAGCCCGCACTCCAGCAGGGCGCTCACGATCGCCTCCCCTGTGCGCAGCGTGTTCGGCTCCGCCGCGTACGTCCCCGCCACCACCCGCGCGCCGTCGCGGAAGCCCAGCAACGCCCGCCGGTAGCGGCGCAGCAGCTCGCGGAACCGGTCGGCCGGGCCGGGCGGCAGGTCCTCCAGCGGCACCCGGGCGAGGATCGCGTCGGCCATCAGCTCCAGCAGCCGCCCCTTGGTCTTGACGTGCCAGGACACGGTGTTCAGCCGCACGCCCATCCGCTCGGCCACCGCGCGCAGGCTCACCCCGTCCGCGCCCTTCTCACCGAGCAGGTCGAGCGCCGTCGTGACGATCTCACCCTGGCGTCGCGCGTTCGCCACCGGAAAACCTCCTCTTGGTTGCCGACCAAGAGTATCTGGGACACACTGTTGGTCACTGACCAAGAACGCGGAGGTCGCGATGGAAGATGTGATCGTCGTCGGAGCCGGTCCGGCGGGCCTGTGGCTGGCGGCCGAGCTGCGCCGCGCGGGCGTGCCCGTGCTCGTGCTCGAACGCGCCGAGGCGCCCAGCCCGCACTCCAAGGCGCTGACCCTGCACCCGCGCATGATCGAGGTGCTGGCCATGCGCGGCATGGCGCGGGACTTCCTGGACGAGGGCGTCATGCTGCCGAGCGGGCACTTCGGGCTGCTGGAGTCGCGACTGGACTTCCGCCCCCTGCCGACGCGGCATCCGTACACGCTGTTCTTCCCGCAGCGGCGCACCGAGGAGCTGCTGGAGCGGCGCGCGGCCGAGCTGGGCGCGCGGGTGCGGCGCGGGCACACCGTGACCGCGCTGGCACAGGACGGCGAGGGCGTCGAGCTGACCGTGACCGGCCCCGACGGCCCGTACGAGGTCCGCGCCCGCTACGTCGCCGGCTGTGACGGGGCCGGCAGCACCGTACGCCAGGCCGCGGGCATCGGCTTCCCCGGCACCGACGCCACCGTGTACGGCTTCCTCGGGGACGTGACCCTGGACGATCCGCCGCAAGGGCCGCTGTCCGCCCACACCGCCGATGGTGGTGTGATGGTCGTCGGGATGCCCGGCGGTCACCACCGCATCGTCGGCCTCCTGCCCGGCCCGGTCGACGCCGCCGCCGAGCTCACCCTGGACGAACTGCGCGCCGCCGTCGTCCGGGTGATCGGGCGCGACCTGGGCATGCGGGACCCGCTCTGGCTGTCCAGGTTCGGCAACGCCTCCCGGCAGGCGGCGACGTACCGGGCGGGCCGGGTCGTGCTCGCGGGCGACGCCGCCCACATGCACTTCCCGGCCGGCGGCGTCGGCCTCAACGTGGGCGTCCAGGACGCGATGAACCTCGGCTGGCGGCTCGCCGCCGTGGTCTCGGGCCGCGCCCCGGAGAGCCTGCTCGACGACTACCACGCCGAACGCCACCCCGTGGGTGCGGACCTGCTGGAGAGCAGCCAGGCGCAGACGGCGCTGATGACGGCTTTCACCCCCGCGGGCCAGGCGTTGCGCGCCCTGCTCGGCAAGCTGATCGCCGCGCACCCGGCCCTCTCCCTGGACCTCGCCGCCCGGCTGGCCGCGCTGAACGTCGCCTACCCGCCGGCCGACCCGGCCGCCCATCCGCTCACCGGCGCCCGCGTCCCCGACCTGCCGCTCCGCGACGGCGGCACGGTCTACGAGCTCCTGTACGAGGCCCGCCACGTCCTGCTCGACCTGGGCGCGGGCCCCGGCAGCATGCCCCGCGCGGTCGCCGGCCACGCCCGCGACCTGGGCGCGACCGTACACAAGGGAGCCCTCGCCGACGACGCGGACGAGTGGTGGCGCGAGATCCGCGCGCTCCTGATCCGCCCCGACGGCCACGTGCACTGGGCCACCACGTGACCGGAGCGCTTCCTGGCCGGGAAGCCCCGAGGCCAGGAAGCGCTCAGCTGATCAGCGCTCAGCCGAGGCGGGCGAGCTCCTCCTCGGTGAGCCGCAGGGTCGCGGCGCCGATGGAGTCGAGGATGGACTCCGGGCGGCTGGCGCCGGGGATGGGGATGACCACAGGGCTGCGGGCGAGCTCCCAGGCGAGGCAGACCTGCTGCGGGGACACGCCGCGCGCGGCGGCGATCTCGGTGAAGGCCACCCGCTCCAGCAGCTCCCCGCCACGGGTGATGCCGCCGAGCGGGGACCAGGGCAGGAAGGCCAGGCCCAGCTCGGCGCAGACGTCGATCTCGGGCTCGCTGGACCGGAACCGGGGAGAGTACTCGTTCTGCACGCTCACCAGCCGGTCGCCGAGGATGTCGTGGGCGAGCCGGATCTGCGCCGGGTCGGCGTTCGAGATGCCCGCCATCTCGATCTTGCCGGCGTCGTGCAGGTCCTTGAGCGCGCCCATGGTCTCCTCGTAGGGCACCTTCGGGTCGGGACGGTGGTGCTGGTAGAGGCCGATGCTCTCCACGCCGAGGGCCTTCAGCGACCGGTCACAGGCCTGCTTGAGGTAGGACGGGCTGCCGTCGACGTCCCAGCCGCCGCCGGGCGTGCGGGTGTGCCCGCCCTTGGTGGCGACGAGCACGGTGGCGGCGTCGCCGTCCCACTGGGCCAGGGCCTGGGCGACCAGGCGCTCGTTGTGGCCGACGTCGTCATGCGAGGGCGTGTAGGCGTCAGCTGTGTCTATCAGGGTCACGCCCGCGTCCAGGGCCGCGAGGAGGGTGCGGATCGACTGGTCCGCATCGGGCATGTGCCCGGCCACGGACATGGGCATGGCGCCGAGCCCGATGACGGACACCTGGCGGCTTCCGATGGCGCGAGTTGTCATGGCGTTGTGCATGAGGACAGCCTCCCCGCTGGAGCGCACTCCAGGTCAAGTCGTGCTCAGTAGCCGGGAAAGACTCCGCGCAGGTCGTCCAGGGTGAGCTTGCCGCCCGTGAGCGTCACCGTGGCCGGCGTGTGCTCGGGGGAGTGGCGTCCGGAGACGAGCCGCACCCACCACTCGGCCGGGGCGCTGAGCACGGCGTCGGGCCGGCCGGGCACGTCGGTGAGCGCCACCGCGTCGGCCACGCCGAGCCCGAAGGAGCGGTCGGGGGAGGTGAGGCGGACGGCGATGGCGACCGGGCGGCCGTCGAGGGCGTCGGCCTTGGCGGCGAAGCTCACGAGCATGCCCACCTGGTCGAGGAGCGGCTCCGTCGCGGCGGGGGCGAGGGTCGCCGCCGGGTCGAAGGTGACGTCGACGTCCCAGGCGTGCAGGGCGGCCTCGCTGAGCCGCATGCGCGCCGCGGCCGCGACGTCCAAGGGCACGGGCATGAAGCCGAGATCGATCCGCAGCTCCTTCCGCGTCCGCGCGTCGAGGCCCTCGAAGCGTGCGACCAGCGCCTCGTCGGCGGTCAGGTAGCCCGCGGCCCGCTCGGCCGGGGACATCGCGTCCCAGCGTGCCCAGACCCCCTTGTTGAAGTCCCCGTCCGGCGCGGCGCCGCCGGCCAGCGAGGACTCCAGGGCGGCGAGCGAGATCTCCGCGCCGCTGCCGAGGTGGCTGAGCACCTGCGACACGTCCCAGCCCGACGCTCCGGACCGCCGGGTCAGGTCGCCTGCTGACAGGCCGCGCACCACGGTCGCCAGCCGGTCGTGGCCGCTGCGCAGGGCGTCGATGATCTGGTCGGCACGATCGGTCATGTTCGTCTCCCAAAGGGGGTGTGTCCGGCCTGCTGACAGCTTTCGCTTTCCGGCATGCGGGAAGCGATGTTCCGCCGCGTGGGTGACCGAGGTCACCATCGAGGTGGCAGGGCTTCCCCGCCAGGGCTGTCACGAGTACGAAGGAGTCGCCTGTGTCGTCTATTCCCACCGACCAGTGGTACGTCGCGGCGTACGGGCGCGAGATCGGCCAGGAGCTGTTCAGCCGCACCATCTGCGGCGAGTCGATCCTGTTCTGGCGCACCACCGGGGGGCAGGTCACCGCCATGTCGGACCGCTGCGTGCACCGACGCTTCCCGCTGTCCGAGGCGCCGAGCCGGCTGGTCGACGACCAGGTGGTGTGCGGCTACCACGGCTTCACCTACGGCGCCGACGGCCGTTGCGTCGCCGTCCCCGGCCAGACCCGGGTGCCGCGCACCGCCCGGCTGAAGAGCTACCCGGTCGTGGAGCAGGACTCGTTCGTCTGGGTGTGGATCGGCGACCCCGCCAAGGCCGACGCCGCCGCCGTGCCGAGGGCGCCCTGGCTGGCCGCGCCCGACTACACCACCGTGTCCGGCATGGAGCCGCTCAAGGCGCGCTTCGGGCTGCTGGTGGACAACCTGCTCGACCTGTCGCACGAGACGTACCTGCACGGCGGCTACATCGGCACCCCGGAGGTGGCCGCCACCCCGACGACCACCGAGGTCGACGACGAGGCCGGCATCGTCTACGTCAGCAGGCACATGGACGACGCCGAATGCCCGCCCTTCTACGCCAAGTCCACCGGCCTGACCGGCCGCATCATGCGCTGGCAGGACATCGAGTACACCCCGCCGTGCCTGTACAAGCTGCACTCGCGGATCGCGCCGCTCGGCGTGCTGCCCCGCCCGGACGGCAGCGACCCGGACGCCTTCCACGTCGAGGTCGTCTACGCCATCACCCCCGAGACCGAGCACAGCACGCACGACTTCTGGGCCGTCGCCCGGGACTTCGCCCTCGACGACCAGGGCGTCTCGGACTTCCTCGCCGAGCAGAACCGTACGGTCGTGCTGCAGGACGTCGCCGCGCTCGACGTGCTGGAGCAGGTGATCGCGAGCGAGCCCGCGGGCTACCAGGAGCTGTCGATCAACATCGACACCGGCGGGCTGGCCGCCCGGCGGATGCTGGCCAAGCTGGTCGAGCCGAGCACGGCCCCGGCCCGGACGGCGTGATGAACGTCGAACCCACCCGCATGCTCACCGGCCCCGGCGTGCTGCGCGTGGTGTGGCTGCCGGGCAGCGACCTGCTGCGCGGCACCTGCCACTGCGGCGCGGCGTACATCGCGGAAGGCCCCGTCGAGGTGTGGGACTGGCTGCTCGGCCACCCCGTCGGGCATGACGCCCCCGCCCTGGACGGCGCGGCGGAGCTGTCGGGCACGGGAGCCCGGCGATGAGCCTCGAACTCGTCGTGCACTCCCGCGAGTGGGCGGCCGAGGGCGTCCTGGTCCTCGGCCTGCGCGACCCGGCCGGCGGCGCGCTGCCCGCCTGGACGCCCGGCGCGCACATCGACCTGGTGCTGCCCGGCGACGTGGTCCGCCAGTACTCGCTGTGCGGCGATCCGGCCGAGCGCACGGCCTGGCGGATCGCCGTCCTGCGCGAGCCCGGCGGCCGGGGCGGCTCGGCGCTCGTGCACGAGCTCATCCCGGGGACGACGGTCACGGTCCGGGGGCCGCGCAACCACTTCCCCCTCCAGCCGGCGCCCCGCTACCTGTTCATCGCGGGCGGGATCGGGATCACCCCCATCCTGCCGATGATCGCCGCCGCCGACGCCGCCGGCGCCGAATGGCGGCTGCTGTACGGAGGCCGCACGGCGGCGTCGATGGCCTTCACCCGCGAGCTGCGCGCCACCCACGGCGACCGGGTCGACCTGCGCCCCCAGGACGAACACGGCCTGCTCGACCTGGAGAGCCTCCTGGCGGAGGTGACACCGGACACCCTCGTCTACTGTTGCGGGCCCGCCCCGCTGCTGGACGCCGTCGAGAAACACTGCGCCGGACGGCCCCCCGGCACCCTGCACGTCGAGCGGTTCACCCCCAAGGACGCGGGCGACCCCCTGCTGACGGGGTCCTTCGAGGTCGAGCTCGCCGGCACCGGGCTCACCTGCACCGTGCCACCCGACCGGTCGATCCTCGAAGTCCTGGAAGAGGCGGGCGTCCAGGTCCTCACCTCCTGCCGCGAAGGGACCTGCGGCACCTGCGAGACGGGCGTACTCGCAGGTACCGTGGACCATCGGGACTCCCTCCTCACCCCCGAGGAGCAGGCGGTGGGCGACACCATGCTCATCTGCGTCTCCCGCGCCGCCTGCCCCAAGCTGGTCCTCGACCTCTGACCCCGCCCCAGGAGCCGCCCATGCAGGTGCCCGCGCCCCGGCACCCGGCCGAACGCACCGGCCCGGTCGTCGCACGCGCGCTGCAGCTCCTCGGCGCGTTCACGCCCGACCGGCGCTCGCTCACCCTCAGCGAGCTATCCCGCTACTCCCACCTGCCCGTCTCCACCGCGCACCGGCTGGCCTCCGAGCTGGTCGCCTGGGGCGCGCTCGAACGTGACGTCTCCGGCTGCTACCACATCGGCCTGCGCCTGTGGGAGATCGGCTCGCTCGCCCCGCGCGGCCAGGGCCTGCGCGAATGCGCCCTGCCCTTCCTGGAGGACCTGTCCCAGGTGACCCGCGAGAACGTGCAGATGGCCGTACGGGAAGGGCCCGAGGTCGTCTTCGTCGAGCGCATCGCCGGCAGCAAGGCCGTGCCGGTGCTCACCCGCGTCGGCGGCCGATTCGCGCTCACCGCCACCGGCGTCGGGCTCGTCCTGCTCGCCTACGCCCCCGCCGACGTGCTGGAACAGGTCCTGGCCCGGCCCATCAAGCGCTACACGGACCGTACGCTGACCACACCCCACCAGCTGCGCGCCACGCTCGCCGACACCCGCGCCCGCGGTTACGCGATCAGCGACCGGCAGGTCACCACGGACGCCCTCTCGGTCGCCGCGCCCATCCAGAACGCCCAGGGCGAGGTGGTCGCCGCCGTGTCCCTCGTCGTGCACCACGGCAGCGCCTCACCCCACGCGCTCGCCCCGCTGGTGCTCACCAGCGCCCGCGCCATCTCCCGCGCGCTGCCGCCGTTCATCTGATCGTTTTGCCCTTCTCCTCGCCAAAGCTTTAACTTAAAGTGATACTAGGAACGCTTTCCGTTATCACTACACGAGGAGCGTGACCCTCTGGACGAGAACCAGGCGATGCCGGCCGCACCCGCCACCGGGGTGCCCCGGCCCCACCACGACCTCCGGGTGCCGGCCGACCTGATCGCGACGGCCGAGCGCGGCCTCGGCCCCGGCGGACGCCCGCGCAAGCGCGTGCTGATCATCGGAGCCGGGATGGCCGGCCTGGTCGCCGCCTACGAGCTGATGCGCCAGGGCCACGACCCCGTCGTCCTGGAGGCCCAGCAGCGGGTCGGCGGGCGGGTGCTCACCCTGCGAGACTTCGCCCCCGGCCTGTACGCCGAGGCGGGCGCCATGCGCATCCCCCGCGTGCACGACCTCACCCTCGCCTACTGCGCGCGGTTCGGGCTGAAGCTGCGCCCCTTCGTCATGGGCAACCCCAGGACGCTGGCGTACATCCAGGGCGTCAGGACCACGATCGGCACCCTCAACGCCGACCCGCAGATCATCGACTTCGAGCTGGCCGAGCACGAGCGCGGCCGCTCCTACGAAGACCTGTGGCGCGCCGCCACCCAGGAGATCCACGACCTGTACGCCCAGGAAGGAGAGAACGCGCTCGACCGCATCTGCGCCGAATACGACCGCTACTCCATCCGCAGCTTCCTGCGTGAGCGAGGGTTCTCCGAAGGGGCCATCGAGCTTTACGGCGTCATGAGCTTCCGGGAGTCCAACCTCAACGCCGCCGTCATCGAGCAGTTCCGCGAGATCATCGGGCGGGCCTTCGAGGACATGCAGGAGATCGAGGGCGGCTCCGACCTGCTGCCCACCGCCTTCTACCACGAGCTCAGGCGGCACATCCGGTTCGGCCACGAGGTCACGGCCATCGAACAGGGCGACCACACGGTCAGCCTGCACGTCAGGACGGGCTCCGGCCGGACGACGATCACCGGCGACTACGCCATCTGCACCATCCCGTTCTCGGTGCTGCGCGACGTCGAGACCAGGCCCGCCTTCTCCCGGCGCAAGCAGCGCGCCATCCGCGAGCTCAACTACAACGCCTCCACCAAGATCCTCCTGCAGGTACGCCGGGCCTTCTGGGAGCAGACCGACGGCATCGTCGGCGGCACCACGGTCACCGACCTGCCGATCCGGCGCATCTGCTACCCCTCGCACCCCGCCGCCGGAGACGAGCGCTCGATCCTGCTGGCGAGCTACACCTGGGGGCAGGACGCGCTGCGGTGGGGGGCGATGTCCGCGCAGAAGCGGATCGAGCAGGCGCTGGAGGACGTCGCCAAGATCCACCCCGAGATCCACGACCACTTCGAGATCGGCGTCACCCACGCCTGGTACAACGACCCCTACGCGGCCGGGGCCTTCGCCCTGTTCGAGCCACACCAGCAGAGCAACCTGCACGACGCGATCATCGCCCCGGAGGGCCGCGTGCACTTCGCCGGCGAGCACTGCTCACTGTGGCACGCCTGGATAGAGGGCGCCCTGGAATCCGGCCTGAGCGCCGCCCGCGCCGTACACCAAGCAGACTGAACAGGGGGAAACCCGTGCGGCGGTAAGGCTGGGCGGTCCGCCGCCCAGCTGCTCGCCGTTCAGCCCTTCACCGCTCAAGCCCCTCGCCGTTCAGCCCCTCATTGCTCAAGCTCCCCGCCGTTCAGCCCCTCAGGGCTGGGCGGTGGGGCGAGGGGCGTTGCTGTACTGGTGCAGGCGGGCCGCTGCCGCGTTCAGGTCGGCGGCGGCGGCGGTGCAGGCGGCGCGGTGGGCGCTCACCGATGCGCGTAGCCAGGAGGGGGCGATGCCGCTGGCCGCCAGGCCGGCTTCGATCTCCCGGAGGCGGTCGGCGCAGGCGGTGAGGGCGTCGGCGTCCGCGCGGAGGGCTTCGGCGTGGGCGGCGATCGCCGCGAGGTCGGCTGACATCACGCCTCCGGGCAGCGGGCGGCCACCGGGACGGCGGCGTCGCGGAGCGCCTGACGACGGGTGGACGCCAGGCACAGCAGGGGCCGGGCGCCGTCGAGCCCCAGTTCGCGCAGCCGGTCGGCCAGCGGGTGCGCGGACTCCGGGTCGACGGTCAGCCGCAGCAGCGGCATGGGGTGCAACCGGGCCGGCCCGCGGGTCCGTACGGACGAGCGCAGCGTGGCGCCGGCCCCGCCCGCGTAGCCGACCAGGTCGCGGTCCGGCACGGGCAGCCAGGGACCGAGCCGCCCCCGCAGGGTGAGAACGTGGTCGCCGGGAGACCCGACGGTGACGCGCGCGCACCGCCTGGTCAGCCTGAACTCCAGCGGCGTCTGGTGCGGCTCGCCACCCCACAGCCGGGGCGCGACCGCGAGGGCGGCGGCCGTGTCGACCACCGAGCCGACCAGATGGTTGCCCGAGCGCCGCCGGCCCGCGCCGCGCAGCAGGTCGGGCCAGGCCAGGATGGACCGCCGGAGCCTGCCGCCGACCGGCCCCGGCACGACGACGCCGAGGTGCAGCTCGCGGTAGCCGCCCGCGCTGGTGCGCCGGTTCCAGGCGGCGTGCACGGCGACCAGGGCGCGGCCCCCGACCCGCAGCGCGGAGCCCGTGCCGGTGCCCTCCAGCAGCCGGCCCGCCGCCGCCGGATCCACGGTGAAGTACGCCGTGAGCGCGCTGCCGTCCCGGCACCTGATCGGCAGCTCGACCGCTCCCGCCGGGCCGTCCACCGAGTAGGTCGGCACGGTCAGGAAGGGGAAATCCGACAGGTCGGGGACGCGGTCGAACAGCTGGTAGGCCTGCGAGCGCACGACCGGCCCGGCGAAGGGCGTGAGTCGCTGGTCGAGGTGCGCACGGGCGTCGGGCAGGTCGTCGGTGAGGTTGGCCAGATAGTGCTCGACGCTGTGGCAGAGCGGGAACAGGTGGGTGGCGTCGAAGTAGTCGACCACGTACCAGTCGGGATGCAGGTCGAAGCAGCCGCCCGCGCCCTGCCCGTCGAGGGTGGGGATGATGTCGTGCTGGTTGGTGACGCTGGCGACGAAGGTGCGCGGGTCGGCGGGCCGCTTGAAGTCGACGGGCGAGCCGATGGCGATGGCGTGGGTGACCGTGTAGCGGGCGCAGAACTCGGCGTCCTGCGCCAGGTTCATGATCGCCGCGCCGCCCGCGCTGTGTCCCACGAGCGCCAGCTCGGCGCCGTCCGGCAGCCCGTAGTCGGCGACGGCCCTGGCCAGCGCCCGGCTGAAGGGGCTGCTGTCCAGCACGGCGCTGCTGAACGCGCCGAGCAGGTCCTGGGGCGAGTCGCTGCTGGGCCGTCCGGCCCGCATGCCCGGCGCCTGGAGGACGTGGCGGACCACTCCGTCAGGGCCCTCGACGCTCTGGATGAGGATCCGGCCCGTGGTGCCGACCGTGCTGATGTTGCGCAGGAAGCCGAGCAGCGACCCCCGCCGGCTCAGCCGCGCGGCTTCGGCGCCGGTCAGCTCGGTCCGGCGCGCGGCGCCCTCGCCCGTGTCGAGGACGGCCACGGCCCTGTTGCTCAGGCCGGTGAGGGGGTCGGCGGTGGCGTAGCCCTTCCCGGTCGCGATGAGCCAGGCGGCGGCGTCGTTGAGCGGGTTCTCGTCCAGCAGCGCGCGCAGGGCCAGAACCTCGCCGAAGACCGGGGCGAGCTGGCTGAGCGCGTGCACCGCGCCACGGTCCTTGAGCAGGGCGCGCAGCGCGCGGACGGCCTCCAGGTCACGGTCGGCGGCGGCCGCGTCGATGAGCCGGGCCAGCATGCGATCGTCGGCCAGCTCGGGATGGTCGACGGCGACGGCGGCGATGCGCAGCCGCAGTGAGGTGGCCAGCACGCGCACCGCCAGGCTCTCCGCCCCGGCCACGGCGCCGGCCTTGGCCGCGACGGTGGCCAGCCGGCCGCCGGTGAACGCGTACCCGAGCCCCTGGTCGTTGGTGGTCGCCCGCAGCAGCGCGCGGTAGGCCGGATGGCCCGCGGCCGGGGTGCGCGGCAGGGCGCGCAGCAGCGCGCCGTCGGTGAGCGCGGCCGTCGCGTGCGCCGCCGCCTCCTGAACCGTGACCGCGACGTCGACCAGCTCACGTGCCGCCGCACGCAACGCCCCGGCGGCGGGATCGCCCTTCCCGCTCATGGCCGCGACCGCCGGGACATGCTGACGTAGCGGGGGCTCGGGTCCTCCGGCGTGTTGCGGTGCAGCACATCCGAGAGCGTGCGGGTGGTCGTGATGATCCGCATGCCGTACGGGGAGAAGGTGGCGGCGTTGAACACCCGTGGCGCCAGCAGGGGGTTGGTGAGCGCCTGGGAGAAGGCGTCGATGGCGATGATCTTGGTGAGCAGCGGTGGCAGGATCGCGCCGGGGGATCCGGGCTCCTCGGCGAACAACCCGACGTACAGGTCGAGGTCGTCGACGCCGTGGTAGAGCTCGCGCAGCGCGCCGGTCACCCGCTCGTTGCCGGAGATCTGCGCGAACGTGCGCACCCTGGGGAAGCGGCAGTGCTCGCGGTAGCTGTTGTACGGGGCCAGGCCGAGCGCGCGGGAGTCGGCGATGCTGGCCACGTCGACCTCCCGCAGCAGGGGATCGGTGTTGAACAGGCAGATGCGGCCGGCCCGCTGGAGCGAGGCGTCCTCGAAGAGCTTGCCGAGCCCGGGGCCGGGGATGAGCGAGCCGCCGAGCAGGGTCCGCGCCATCGGCAGGTCGCTCCCGCCCACCGACAGGTGCGACGGGATCAGGCTGTGCCAGCGGTAGACGAGGTTGAACTCCACCGAGGCCCAGTTCTGCCGGTGCCAGGGCGCGCCGGCCAGCATCGCCGACAGCCGCCGGTCCAGGGTGAACCGGAAATGGTAGGGGGTGATGTGGTTGATGTACTCCTCGACCACCAGCTTGATCAGCAGCACGATGAGGATGTTGCGCGTCGTCTGGAACAGCCGCTCGTCGTCCCAGCGCGGGTAGTGCCGGGCGAGCAGCCGGGCGACCCGGTTGTGCTCGCGCAGGAACAACACCGTGAGCATGGTGAAGCCGAGCTGGATGTTGCCCCGGTCGCTCCCGGTGGCGAACAGCGTGTCGCGCTGGGCGTCGGTGAGCTCGTCGAAGCGGATGACGCTCAGCGGGTCGAACTCCGGCTTGATCTTGCCGTCCTCGCACAGGTAGGGCGGGAACTCCCCGCCGTTGATGAGCTGGCTCTTCAGCAGCCCGCCGTCGAACGCGCGCAGCGCCGCCGTCGCCGCCTCGTCGAGGCCGTACAGCTGGTTGAGGTCGATGTGGTGGTTGGAGCTGTTCTTACGCGGGTCGCGCGGGATGTTGGTGTCGCCGCGTAGGAAGCCGTCGGTGAACCACTGGGCGAAGTAGGCGAACAGCACCGTGGAGCGCGGGCAGAGGATCGTCTCGCCACGGGTGAACAGGTCGGCCGCGCGCTCAGGGGTGGGCCGGCTCCCCTCGGGGGCCGTGACGGGGGGCAGGTGCCTGCCGCTGTAGGTGCGGTCGGTCAGCGAGGCCCACGAGGTGTAGGCGGCCATCGTGCTCAGCGGCTCCGGCCGGGGCGGCATCTCGCGGACCGCGTGGTCGATCAGCGAGGCGTTGACCCGGCGCCGGACCGGCTCGATCGTCTGCACGAGGTCCCAGAACGGCCGGCCGTTGATCAAGGCCAGGAACCTGAGCCGGTTGACGAGCCCGTCCGTGGCGATGCCGCGCGCTCTGCTCGCCGCCATCGTCAGCTCTCCCGCCCCTCGACGCCGAGCCCGAGGACGAACCGGTCGGGGAAGATCCCCTGGGTGCGCTCGATCCGCCCCTCGGGCGGCGGCAGCAGGCGCACCCCGGGACGCAGCAGCAGACGGCGTACGGTCTCGGCGACCACCACCCTGGCCGGATGGACGCCGAGACAGGCGTGATGGCCGTAGCCGAAGAACAGCTGATGGTGGCCCGGCCGGTCGAGCCGGAACTCCTCGGGCTCCGGCACCACGTCCGCGTCGAACATGGCCGACGCCGGTGACGCCAGCACGAACGTGCCCGCCGGGATCACCGTGCTGCGCGCGGTGCCGGCGGCCAGGACGTGGTCGCGCTCGCAGAGCCGGGGGAGCAGCTTGAAGAACGGGTTGAACCGCAGCGCCTCCCAGACGTAGCGGTCGAAGCGCTCCGGGTCGCCGGCGGAGGCGGTGGCCTGGGCCAGCGTCTCGGGGCGGAGCAGAAGCTGCTCGACCGCCTCCACCATGGCGCCGGGCGCGCTCTCCACGAAGCCCAGGGGCAGGCCGGCCATGTTGATCACGATGCGGTCGTCGGGCAGGTCGGAGCGGGCCAGCCGGGCGAAGACGTCGTCGGGCCGGTCGTGCCTCGCCCGGTATTCGGCGAGCCGGTCGCGCAGGTAGCCGATCATCTCCGTGCCCGCGCGGACCGACGCGGCCTGGATGCCCGGGTCTCCCAGGAAGTTGGCGAAGCCGTCGGTGACGACGGCCCGCGTCCAGCGCGACAGCGTCTGCTGGTCGGGGCCGGGAAAGCCGAAGTAACGCGCGCACACGCCCAGGGCGACGGGCCGGAACAGCTCGTGGACCGCCTCCACGCGCCCGTCGGGCCAGGCGATGTCCAGCAGCTCGTCGGCGAGGCTCCCGGCCAGCTCGCGCACGTCGGCCACGTCACGCGGGTCGAGCATGACCTGCATCAGGCCCTTCTCCCGCCAGTTCATCGCCGTGGCGTCCCTGCCCAGCATGAACGGGCCGCCCAGCGCGGCGTCCAGACGCGGCCCGAAGGCGCGCACGGAGAAGACCTCCTCACGGGAGAGCACCTCGGTGACGTCGGCGTAGCGGGTCACGACCGTGAAGGCGGGGGTGACGAAGATGGGCCGCCGCTCCCGGAGCTCGGCGAACAGGGTCCGCCACTCCGTGCGCATCCACTCCTGGACCAGGCCGAACGCGGCCAGAGGATCACGGGCGAGCGCCTCCTCGTATCTCTCCAGATGGCCACCCGTGGTCGCTTGGCCGACAGCACCCATGCCGTGGCACCCCTTCCGCCTGATTTCGGAGCGAACAGCGATGATCACGCTGTGCAACCACAATCTAGGGACGTGTCAGGTATTTCTTCATGGCTACGGAGCGCATTGTTTTGCTTCCATTGAGTGACGAAGTCGTCACTGTCAGGTCATAGCCGCATGGCGGGGATCCGGCCATTGAATAGGTGCCCCATCGTCTGGCTCCTGAGGAGGCAGTGTGACCTCGTCATCCACGCCCCGGCCGGGCTCGGCCCTGGTGGAGACGGTGGCGGTCACCACCGGCCGCCGCGCCGTCTACCTGGTCGTGCTGGTCGTGCTGCCTGTGCTGCTGCTGGCCCTCGCGGTGCCCGCCGCCTGGGGGTGGGGCGTCGGGCCGCGCGACCTGGTCATCGCGCTGGTGATGTACCTGGTCAGCATCTTCGGGATCGCCATCGGCTACCACCGGCTCTTCACCCATCGGGCCTTCAAGTGCCGCCGGGGGCTGCGGATCGCGCTCATGCTGGCCGGCGGGATGGCCGTCGAGGGGCCGGTCATGCTGTGGGCCGCCGAGCACCGCAGGCACCACAAGTACGCCGACCGCGAGGGCGACCCGCACTCGCCGTGGCGCTACGGCGACAGCGGCCTGGCGTTGCTGCGCGGCATGCTGCACGCCCACGTCGGCTGGTTCTACACCGCCCGCCGCCGCTCCAACGCCCAGCACTGGGTGCCGGACCTGCTGGCCGATCCGGACGTCCGGCGGTTCGACGCCGCCTATCCGGCGGTCGTGTTCGCGTCGTTCGCGCTGCCCGCCGCAGTCGGCGGGCTGTGGTCGATGTCGTGGGCGGGCATGTGGAGCGCGCTCTTCTGGGGCGGCCTGGTCCGTTACGCCGTGGTCCACCACGTCACCTGGTCGGTCAACTCCATCGCGCACACCTTCGGCGACCGCCCGTTCCGCACCCGGGACCGCTCCTCGAACGTGTGGTGGGTGGCGATGCTGACGCTCGGCGAGGGCTGGCACAACTGGCACCACGTGGAGCCGACCTGCGCCCGTCACGGCGTGCTCAAGGGCCAGTTCGACGCCAGCGCCCGGCTGATCCGCTGGTTCGAGCGGGCGGGCTGGGCCTACGCGGTGCGCTGGCCGAGCCCGTCCCGCCTCGCCGCCCACCGGCACGATCGGCCCCGGTGACGGCCGCTGGCCGATCATCCGCCGATGCGCCGCGAAATGTTCCTCGATCATCCGCCGGACGCGCCGCGAAACCGCTCGTCAGGACACTCTTGCATGGTCATGCAGTCCTGTGTATATACTTCTGCTCGTGTCCAAGGTACTCACCTCTCTGCCTGTCGGCGAGCGTGTCGGGATCGCCTTCTCCGGCGGCCTCGACACCTCCGTAGCGGTCGCGTGGATGCGCGAGAAGGGCGCGGTCCCGTGCACCTACACCGCTGACATCGGCCAGTACGACGAGCCCGACATCGCCTCCGTCCCCGGCCGGGCCACGGCCTACGGCGCGGAAGTCGCCCGGCTGGTCGACTGCCGGGCGGCTCTGGTGGAGGAGGGGCTCGCGGCGTTGGCCTGCGGGGCCTTCCACATCCGCTCCGGCGGCCGCACCTACTTCAACACCACCCCGCTCGGCCGGGCCGTCACGGGCACCCTGCTGGTGCGCGCCATGCTCGAGGACGGCGTGCAGATCTGGGGAGACGGCTCCACCTTCAAGGGCAACGACATCGAGCGGTTCTACCGCTACGGCCTGCTCGCCAACCCCTCGCTGCGGATCTACAAGCCGTGGCTGGACGCCGACTTCGTCAGCGAGCTCGGCGGCCGCAGGGAGATGTCGGAGTGGCTGCTCGACCGCGACCTGCCCTACCGTGACAGCACCGAGAAGGCCTACTCCACCGACGCGAACATCTGGGGCGCGACCCACGAGGCCAAGGCGCTGGAGCACCTCGACGCGGGCATCGAGATCGTCAACCCCATCATGGGCGTGCGGTTCTGGGACCCCGACGTCGAGATCGCCGCCGAGGACGTCACCGTCGGCTTCGAGCAGGGCCGGCCGGTGACCATCAACGGCAAGGAGTTCGCCTCCGACGTCGACCTGGTGCTGGAGGCCAACGCCATCGGCGGCCGGCACGGCATGGGCATGTCCGACCAGATCGAGAACCGGATCATCGAGGCCAAGAGCCGGGGCATCTACGAGGCTCCCGGCATGGCGCTGCTGCACGCCGCCTACGAGCGGCTGGTCAACGCGATCCACAACGAGGACACCCTCGCCAGCTACCACAACGACGGGCGGCGGCTGGGCAGGCTGCTGTACGAAGGCCGCTGGCTGGACCCCCAGGCGCTGATGGTCCGCGAGGCGCTGCAGCGCTGGGTCGGGACGGCGGTCACCGGCGAGGTGACGCTGCGGCTGCGGCGTGGCGAGGACTACTCCATCCTGGACACCTCCGGCACGGCGTTCAGCTACCACCCGGACAAGCTGTCCATGGAGCGCACCGAGGACTCCGCCTTCGGCCCGGTGGACCGCATCGGCCAGCTGACCATGCGCAACCTGGACATCGCCGACTCCCGCTCCAGGCTTGAGCAGTACGCGAGGCTCGGTCTGGTCGGCAGCGCGCACCCGGCGTTGATCGGCGCCGCGCAGCCGGCCCCGACCGAGCTGATCGGCGAGATGCCCGAGGGCGGAGCCGAGGCGATCGCCTCCCGTGGCGAGGTCCCCGAGGACGAGGCGCTGCTCGACCTGGCCGCGATGGAGTCCGGCACCGACTAGTGGACCTGGCGGGCGCGGGTTCTCCGCGCCCGCATAGGTGAGTGCGTATTTATCCACATTCCAATAGTTGAACCCCTGACGGTAGGGAGCCGTACCACGGCGAGAGAGAACCGAAGGGGTAATCATGAACATGCGCACCCTCACCGTCCCTGGCCTGTCCGTTGCCGCCGTCATGCTCGTCACCTCGCTCAGCCCGATCTCGGCGCAGGCCGGCACGCCCATCTATCTGGCCGCAGGACTCAAAGGCGCGAACGAGGTGTCCCCCCAAGGGGCCAAGGCGGGTGATCTGGACGGCAGCGCGCTCGCCGTGTTCCGCATCCATGGCCACCGGGTCGACTACGCCGTCCGGTGGGCCAAGATCGCAGCGCCCAGCGGGTTCCACATCCACCGGGGCCGATCAGGCGAGAACGGCGACGTCAAGGTCCCGTTCTTCGGCGAGGCGCTGCCCAACTCACTGCACGCCGTCAAGGGCACCGTCCTGGTCAAGGACCTCGACCTGCTCCGCCGCATCATCACCAACCCCGGCAACTGGTACGCCAACCTGCACAACGCCGAGTTCGCCCCCGGCGCCGTACGGGCTCAGCTGTACCGGATCCGCCCGGTACATCTGGACACGGTGCTGTCGCACGGGTTCGGCACCACGCTGACCACGCAGGCCGACGGGCGGCAGGAGGTGCCCGCGCCCGGCGTCAAGGTCGGCGACGACAACGGCCGCGCCGGATGGCTGGTGCAGCCGGAGGGCGACCGGGTGTGGTTCGCCAGCGCGTGGAAGCGGGTCGGCGCGCCGGTCGCCGCGCACATCCACCGCGCCCGCAAGGGGAAGAACGGTCCGGTGACGGTGCCCTTCTTCGAGGCGAAGAAGGGCCTGCCGCCCGGCGTCAACGGCCTCGCCGGCAGCGTGAAGACCGACGAAGCGCTGGCCCGCCGCATCTGGACCACCCCGAAGAACTGGTACGTGAACCTGCACACCGCCCAGTTCCCCGGCGGCGCGGTCCGTGGCCAGCTCTACAAGGGCGACTGGTAACCAGCCCGGCAGCCTGGATCACGCGCCGTACAGGCCCGTGCTCGTGCGGCGCGTCCTCCGTGTGGCGCGTCTCTCGTGCGGCGGTCCTTCGCGGGGACCTGTCACCGGTTCGCGAGCGTGTGCTCGATCGCCGCCACGGCGTCGGCGATGCCGTCCTCGGTGGCCATGCGGTCGGCCAGCGCTCGCGCCTCGGCGGTCGAGTCCGAGGCGGCGGTGATGGCCGTGGCCAGCCGGGCGGTGGTGAGGCGGCCGGTGAGCGGCGCGGGTGCGACGCCCAGGCGGTGCAGGCGGTCGGCCCAGAACGGCTGGTCGCCCACGAACGGGCGGACGACCTGCGGGACGCCCGCGCGCAGGGCCGCCGCGACCGTGCCCACGCCGCCGTGGTGCACCACCGCCGCCATCCGGGGCAGCAGCCAGTCGTGCGGCGCCTCGTCGATCACCAGCACCCCCTCGGCCTGCGGGTCCGGCCGCAGGCCGCCCCAGCCGGTGGCCAGCACGGCCCGCCGACCGGCCGCGCGGACCGCGTCGAGCACGGTACGGGTCAGGGCGGCGGGGTCGCGGGGGACCATGCTGCCGAAGCCGACGTAGACCGGCGGATCGCCCGCCTCCAGGAACGCGACCAGCCGGTCGGGCGGAGTCCAGGCGTCGCCGGCGGGCAGCGTCCAGAAGCCGGTGGGCCGGGCGGTGGCGGGCCAGTCGTCGGGCGCCGGCAGGAGGTGCCGGCTCCAGCCGTGCAGCACCCTGCCCGCCTTGACCAGGTCGGCCACGGGACGGAACCCGGCTCGCAGGCCGAGGGCTTCCTCGCGCCACCTGCGCACCGTCCCCCGGTAGGGCGCCTCCACCGCCGCCGCGATCCGCCAGCCGGCCCGGTTGAGCGCACGCGGGAGCCGTACGGGAACGATGGGGGAGGTGAACTCGTCCGTCGGCACGTAGAGGGGGAGGAGCAGGCCGGCGAGGGCCGGCACGCCGAGCTTCTCGGCGATGTACGGCCCGCCGAGGGACTTCGGGTGATAAATGACCACATCGGGATGTTGGTCGACCAGCGTGGCCTGGTCGTCGAGCAGGCGGCGGAGCATCGGCTTGACAGAGCGGGCGGCGGTGACGGCCGCCCTGACGCCGCCTCTGGCCGCGTCCTGCAGGTCGAGCATCTCGTCGTTGAGCGGCACGTAGTCGATCCCGTGCCGCGTGGCCAGGGAGCCGAACCGGCGCGGGGCCGCCACGACCGGCCGGTGCCCGGCGGCGCGCAGGCCGGCGGCCAGCGCGAGGTACGGCTGCACGTCCCCACGGCTGCCCACGGTGATGAGCAACGGTCTCATCGCTCGTCCTTCAGGCGGTCCCAGTCGTCCAGGAGGCTGGGGAAGCGCTCCATCATGAACGCGTACATGTCGCGCATCAGCTCCAACCGCCTCCTGCGCCCCGGATCGTCGCCGACCGCGCGCAGGCCCTGGTCGGCCAGCTTGCGGAAGCTCTCGAACTCGGCCATCTTCGCGCGGAAGGCGCGGGCGAAGACGTCCTCGGCCAGGCGGTAGCGGTCCCGCCGCTCGCCCCGCACCCGGAAGCGCTCGACCATGCCCGCCTGCTCCAGCTGGCGCAGGGCGATGCTCATGCTGCTCTTGGCCACCGCCAGCGCCTCGGCGAGCTGGGGCGCGTCCGCGCTGTCGGCGTCGGCGGTGAGCAGCCAGCCCATGACCCGCCCGGACGTGCGGCTCAGGCCGAGCCGCTCGTAGAAGAGCCCGGCGTCCTCCACGAAATGATCGATGCTCATGCGTCGAATCTATCGCATTGTTCGGACGAATCCGAACAGAAAATCTCGCACATCTCTTATTTCATCTAGGTACTGTAAGAACATGGCGGGTCTCGAACGCATAACGCAGCCCACGCTGGACGTGCTCGAGGTGTTGGTGCGCGCCTTCGAGGAGGACGCGCGGGTCCACGGCTGGGCGATCATGAAATGGACGGGCCGGGCCGGGCCGACCGTCTACAAGGTGCTCGACCGGCTGGAGAAGGCCGGCTGGATCACCGGCGAATGGGAGCAGCTCGCCCCCGATCAGGCCGGGCCCCGGCGCCGCTTCTACCGGCTGACCGGTGAGGGCGCTCCGGCGGCTCAGGCCCTTCTGGCGCAACGCCGGCCCGCCGCACTCAAGGCACGCCCCGCGCTCGGCTTCGGCCGGTTGCCGCGTGAGGCCCGATGAGCGGCTGGGAGATCGTCCTCGGCGTCGTCGCGGGCCTGGTCGTCAATGAGCTGACCGAGATGTCTCCCTGGCTGGCGCGCAGGCTCGTCACCTGGTCCGCGCATCACCGGTACGAGGACCCGGAGCGAGCGGCCCTGCGCGCCGAAGAGCTCACCGCGCTGATCGACCACCGGCCCGGCAAGCTCTTCAAGCTGGTCACGGGCATGTCCTTCGCGGCCTCGGCCGTCGTCGCGGTGGCCGGCCGGCGCACGGACCGGCGGGCCGCGTCGGCGATGCCATGGCAGGCCGGCCTCTACCTGGCCGTCGTCCTGGTGAGCTCCGGCGCGCTCGTCGGCCACATCGTGCTGTCCGGCCTCGCGTCCGTGACGGGCAGCTGGGGCCTGCTGCTGGTCCTCGGACTGCTCTTCGTCGTGTGCGACTCGATCCCGACCTGGTTCAGGACGCAGGAGTTCCTGGCCTCCCTGAGCTTCCTGGCCGTGCTGATCACCGTGACCCTCGTGGGTCCCGAGGGCGCCGCCCTGGTCGGACTGACCGGCGCGCTGAAGGTCCGCCACGGACACCCGCTGCGGAAACGCCTGTTCAACGGCGCCCAGTTCGCCATCGGGGGCTATGCGGCGGGCTGGGTGTACCAAGCGCTGGGCGGCGGCACCGGCATGCCACGGCTCAACGATCTGTACGGCTTCGTCACGCCTTACGCCGCGGCCACCGCGGTCTTCATCGCGGTCAACCTGATGTTCACCCTGGTGATGATCAGGCTCGCCTCCGGGCCGGGCATCCTGACCACGGCACAGCTCGGCGGCCTGTCCCGGTTCGCCGTCGCCTACCTGGGCTGCGGAGTCCTCGGGCTGTTCACCGCCGGCCTGTGGGCGACCTTCGGCCCCTACTCCCTGGTGCTGCTCCTGGCGCCGTCCATGGTGATCCCTCTCGTCCATCGGACGCCCCGTCGCCTCGGCTCCGGCGGCTGAGGACGCCGGCCGCGATACTGCCCCAAAAGCGGTCTCCTCTTGAACGGGGCATTACGTCATTCCGGGTAGCAACACACCAGGTCAACGCCAGCCCGGAGGCTGACGGCGATGACCGGGCGACCGCTCGCTTATCGGGGGGTTGGCGAGCGGACGCCGGATGATGATGGCGGGCCGGGTGGCACGGGGCCGCCCGGCCCTACGGGCGTGCCGGGGCCCCAACCGCGTGGTCGGCCTCGTCCCCGAGGCGGCGGGCCAGCGCGATGGCGAAGTCGTCGACGGCGTATTCGAGCACCCTGGAGGTCGCCACGACGGGGTCCGCACCATGGACTCCAGCGCGCCCCGCCGGTCGTAGCCGGTGCCGCCGAACGCGTCCATCTCCGACACCACGACCTGCGGCGAGCGATAACGGAACACCGATGGGTGATCGGGGGAACTCAGCTCTCCAGCAGCGGCATGCGCAGCACGAACCGCGCGCCGACGTCGGAATCCTCGATGGTGAGCGTGCCTCCGTGGTTCTCCGCGATCTCGCGGGCGATGGTGAGCCCGAGCCCGGTGCCCCCGGCGTCGATGTTGCGTGAGGCGTCGAGGCGGGCGAAGCGCTGGAACACCGTTTCCCGCTGGTCGGGCGCGATGCCGGCGCCGTCGTCGAGGACCTCCAGCACGGCCCGGTCGTCCTGCCGCCGCACGGTCACCGTGATCTGCGACTCGGCGTGCCGCTCGGCGTTGTCCAGCAGGTTCGTCAGGAGCCTGGCCAGGCGCAGCCGGTCGCCCATGACGACCACGCCCGTGTGCACCCGGGTGATGATGTGCTTGGTGCCCGGCCGGTGGGTCTCGGCGGCGACCAGCTCGCCCAGGTTCACGGGCTCACGGTGGGACGGGGCGCCCGTGTCCAGTTTGGTCAGCGTGAGCAGGTCGGTGACGATGGCCTGGAGCCGGTCCAGGCTGGCCATCAGCGCGGTGGCGGTCGCCGGCCAGTCGGCTTGGTCGGGGTGGAGCATGGCCTCCTCGACCTGGGTGCGCATCGCCGTGATGGGGCTGCGCAGGTCGTGCGAGGCGTCCCCGGCGAACCTGCGCTGCTGCTCCATCGCCGCCTCCTGCTTCGCCCTCGCGGCTTCCAGCCGTTCCAGTGTCTGGTTGGCGGTCTCGGCCAGGGTCCTGATCTCGTCGTCCAGGTTCTCCGGGACGGGCAGGCGCATCCCGCCTCCGTCCGCGGTGATCTCGGCCAGGTGCCTGGTGATGCTGTTGACGGGCGCGAGGGTCTCGGCCACCACATGCGACACCCCCAACCAGGTCAGGGCGATCAGCGCCGCCGTCACGCCGATCTGGAACATCAGCACCTCGGGGCTGACGTACCAGGGCACGTCCGGGGCGAGGGCGTAGACGAGCCAGGTGCCGTCGGGCTGGTACGCCGTCATGACGGTCACGACGTGACACCGGCCGGGCAGCCCGGGCAGGTCGCAGAGCTCGGCGACTCCGTTGGCCTGGCCCGGAAGGGGGATCGCCGAGGTCAGCCGGGGCAGGCCCGCGAGGTTCGGCGTCGAGGCGGCCACCCGCCCGGCGGCGTCCACCACCTGGACGCCGTCGAGGCCGCGGGCGTCCAGCACCTTGGGCAACCGATCACGCTTGATCGTGAGGAGCACCGGCACGGCCTTGCCGAACGATTCGTGCGCCCGGATGCTGATGGCCTGGTTGTGGATGCTGTACAGCACGATGGCATTGACCACGATGCTCAGCAGCAGCATGGCGATGCTGGCGAACAGTGCCAGCCGCACCCTCAGCGACCGGCCCACCCGTCTGGACATGCACACCCCGGAATCCAGAGGATCACGCCGGGATGCGTTCACCATAATCCAGGGAGATTCCCGTACGAATCCGCATATGGACCGAGTGCGGCAGTGTGGCGCGGCGGTCAGGGGCCGCCGCGCCACCGGGTGTCCGGAGTGTCCGGGTGGGGTTCGCCGAGGTCAGCCCGCGCTGCAGGAGACCGTCGGCCAGGTCCAGTTGCCGTTGTGCTCGATCGTCACGCCCCAGTTGTTGCCGTTGCCGTTGGGCCTGGCGGTCAGCACCTGCGAGCTGGGATAGCTGGCGCTGATGTTCCACGTGGACAGGACCCGCGCTGGGGACGGCACGTTCATCGTCACGGTCCAGTTGCTGGAACCGCTCACCGAGACGTTCAGGTTGTACCGGTCGCTCCACTGCGAACCCGCGGACAGGGAGGCGGTGCAGCCGCCACCGGGGTTCCCCGGGTTGCCGGGGTCGCCGCCGCCGGGGGTGCCGCCCACCGTGATGTTGGAGTTCCCGCTGCTCTGGTAACCCTCGGTGGCGAGGATCATGTAGTCATGGTTGCCGAGATTCATGCCATTTCTGGCCCATGCGTCGAAATGGTTGCCGGACGTTATCGTGCCGCCCGTTTTCTTTGACTGGCGAACGCTCCAGAACTGGGGGAATGTCCGGGTGCCTTCAATGGAGGGAGCGTCGTACCGCATCGTCTGGTAGATGTCGTACGTCCCGCCGTCGCTGGTGACCGTGCCCTTGTACGTGCCGGTGGGACGATAGGTGCCCCAGTTGTCGACGATGTAATACTCGACGAGCGGGTTGCGCGTCCAGCCGTAGAGGGTCAGATACGCGTTGCCGGACGGATTGAAGCTGCCCGAGTAATTCACCGACCGGCGTCCGCCGGTGCTCCAGCCTTTACCGGCGACGAAATTCCCGGTGTTCCTCCATGAGGTGCTGTAGTTGCCTCCGGACCCCAGTTCCATGGAGACCGTGCCCTGGCTGTCGGTCCAGAAGGAGTAGAAGTAGCCGTTGTTGGTGCCGGTCTGGTTCGTGGTGATGGCCGCGTGCGCGATGCCGGGCAGCATCGCGAGGGCGGCGGCCAGCGCCACGACGCAGGCACGGGCGAGGAACAGCCACGTGCGGCCGCGTCTGCGACTCCTCGGGTGGGCGGGGTTCATGTGCGTGCTTCCTCCTCGGTGAAGGCTGGCGGGCCAGGAAGCGGGATACGACCCGGTTCGACAGTGGGTGGGCTGTCGATGGCGCCAGTGTTCGTCCGGCTTTGACAGGCTGTCAACGACGCCCGTGCGAACGCGAAGATCTTCTGTGTGAGAAATTTTCGGCTTCGCTGTCCGCCCTGGTCGGCACACCGACTGGATCGATCTGGGCGGGCGATGCGGATGAAACTTTCAAGTCTTCACCGAAACATTCGGCCGCGTTTCGGAAGTCCGTGTTGACATTATGCAGGCAAATACCTGCATAATGAGGCCGTGGCCGCAGACACGGACAAGGTCTTCAAGGCGCTGGCCGACCGGACCCGGCGCCACCTCCTGGACAGACTGCACGAGCGCAACGGGCAGACGCTGGGCGAGTTGTGCGCGCACGTGGACATGGCGCGCCAATCGGTGACCCAGCATGTGGCCGTCCTGGAGGCCGCCAACCTGATCAGCACGGTCCGGCGGGGGCGGGAGAAGCTGCACTACCTCAATCCCGTCCCCCTGCACGAGATCCAGGAACGCTGGATCGACAAGTACGAGACGCCGCGTCTCCGGGCGCTGAGCGACCTGAAGCGACGAGCAGAGGAGCAGAACATGGCCGACAAGCCGACTTTCGTGTACGTCACCTATATCGAGAGCACACCGGAGAAGGTCTGGCACGCGCTGACCGACGCCGACCTCTCCGCCGAATACTGGGGCCACAGCAACGTCTCGGACTGGCAGGTCGGCTCCACCTGGCAGCACCTGCGCACCGACGGCTCGGGGATCGCCGATGTCGTCGGCACGGTTCTGGAGACCGTGCCGCCCAAGCGGCTGGTGATCACCTTCGGCGAGCCGTCCCAGGTCACCTTCGACATCGAGCCCCACGGTCAGATCGTCAGGCTCACCGTCACCCACGAGAATCTCGCCACCCAGGAGGACTACGACGTGATCTCCGCCGGATGGCCGGCCATCCTGGCCAACCTCAAGTCCCTCCTGGAGACCGGCCACGTCCTCCCGCAGGCGCCGTGGGAGATGCACGCGGAGCTCAGGGCCGAGCAGATGGCCTCCAACGACCCCCAGTGAGACACCGGTCGCCCCCTCCCAGGCGATGGGAGGGGGCGACCGGCTCCCCCTGGGGTGGCGTCACCGCCACGCCACCCCGGGCGCTCAGGTGAAGGAGATCCGGCCCGATCCGGTCACCTGGGTGAAACCGGAGGGCGCGGTGCACTGCCGCAGGTCGGACGTCAGGGTCCCGGTGCCGCTGAACTGACGGCCGTTGAGCCGGCCGGAGACGACGTCGCCCTGCAGCAGGTTGTCGGCCAGGGTGGCGCTGCCCGCGTGCTGGGCGGAGAGGTTTGAGGTGCCGACCGCCTGGCCCTGCGCGTTGCGCCAGGTGATCGTGGCGCTGGCCTTCAGGTCGGCGATACTCCGGCAGCTGGCCAGGGCCGTGCCGCTGACCTCCGCCCTGCCCGAGGCGATGTCGGTGATCGCCCCGTTGGGCGAGGTGCAGTTCTCCAGCAGGATGACCCCCTGCCCGTTGGTCTGCTGCGGCGCCGCGTCGCGCAGCGCCGGGGTGAGGGTGATGGGGTGGTTGGGGGCGGTGCGCGCGGCGCAGGTCAGCCTGGCCGGAGCCGGCGCCGGGGCGACGAACGCCGACACCGCTGCCGTCGCGCCGGGCGTGGACTGAGCAGAGCCCGTGGACGCCAGGAACGGCACCGCGAGAGCGGCCGTCACGGCGGCGAGGGCGAGCCCACGGGTGCGGCTGAGACATGACTGACGAATCATCGAGTCCTCCGAGAAGCGATTACCATGGGTCAGCGGTTGGCGACTCTTTGTAACATGATTGCCTGACCTTTGAACAGGAGGCGGCCGCATGACGCTGTCATCGCGCACGTCGGCCGGCGGGCTGCGGCCACTTCCCGGCGCGGGCCGCCGCCCCCTCTGGTGGCGCCTCGGTGACCTGGCCGCGCGCCGTCATCGGGCGGTCCTCGCCGTGTGGCTGGCGCTGGCGGCCGGATCGGCCGTCTTGATCCCCGGCCTGGTCGAGCGCGCCATCGCCCCTGCCGTACGGGTCGAGGGCGCCACCTCCCTCGCGGGGGCGCGCCTGGTGGAGCAGGGGTTCCCGCAGCTGGGCGCCGAGCAGATGATGATGATCTTCGCCTCGGCGACGCTCTCCGACGCCGACGAGCCCTACCAGCGAGCGCTCCACGACACGGTGCGGGCCGCGTCCGCCGTGCCTCAGGTGGGCGGCGTGCGATTGCTGCCCGTCCTGCCGGGCCAGGACCGGCGGCACGCGTACGCGATCGTGGGGGTCAACGGCGACCAGCGGGCCCGTCAGGCGACGCTGCCGCTGCTGCTCAGCGCCGCGAAGCAGGCCGCGAGCCGGGCGTCAGGCTCGCGCGTGGACGTCCATCTGGTCGGCGAGAGCGCCCTGCTGGCCGAGGAGAAGCGCACCGACCTGGCCGACCTGCGCCGCGCCGAGCTCCTGGCCGTCCCCCTGTCCCTGCTGGTGCTGCTGGTCGGGCTCAGATCGGCCGGGGCCGCCCTGGCCGTCATGGGCGTGGCCGGGACGGTCACCGTGACCACCCTCGGCGTGCTGGCGCTGGGGAGCCTGCTCGGCATGCCGGCCGACACGTTCATGCTGGCCGTGGCGGCCACCGTCGGGCTGGCGCTGGGCCTGGACTACGCCCTGCTGACCCTCTTCCGCTACCGCCACTCCCGGACCGCCGGGCATGCCCCGCACCAGGCCGCCGCCATCGCCGTGACCACGGCCGGACGGACCGCGAGCTGGTGCGCCGTGGGCGTCGCGCTGACGGCGGCGACGTTGCTGGTGGTGCGCACCCCCATGATCCGCGCCATGGGCGCGGCGGCGAGCCTGTCGGCCGTGGTCGCCGCGGCGGCGGCCGTCACGCTGCTCCCGGCCGTCCTCGTCGCCGCCGACCGCTGGCTCCTCCGCCGGGGCCCCCACCCGCGCGCGGAAGCCCGGCCCTCGCGCTTGCGCGCGGAAGCCCGGCGATCAGGTCCGCGCCCCTGGGCCCGGCGCCGGGGGCAGGCCGGGGGGTGGGGCCGGTGGGCGCGGCACCTCATGCGGCATCCCGTCGCCTACACGCTGGCCTGCGCCGGGACGCTGCTCGTCGCCGCCGCGCCGGTGACCGAGCTACGGCTGGGCTTCGACCTGGACCGCGCCTCGATCGCCGAGACCGACTTCGGCCGGGGCCTGGCGTACATGGAGGCCGACCAGATCTCCTCGGCCCTGGGCGTGGTGCTGCCCCACCCGGCGGGCGCGCCGCCCGCCGACACCACCGCCCTGGTCGCCGCGCTCGAACGGGACGCCAGGGTGGCCTTCACGACCTCGGTCGACAACGGCAGGGACCTGACCATCGTCGTCGTCATCATCCGTACGCACATCGACGAGCCCGCCACCACGGCGCTGGCCAGGCAGATCACCCGGGAGCTCGTCCCGGCGGCGCTGCCCCCCGGCCAGGACGCTTTCGTGACCGGACCGAACGTGATCTTTTCCGACCTCATGGAGGAGACCACCACCCAGCTCGGCACGGTGGTCCTGCTGGTGCTGGGCTGCTCGCTGATCTTCCTCCTGGTGACCTTCCGCAGCATCCTGCTGCCGATCAAGGCCGTGCTGATGAACGTGCTGGCCGTCACCGCCGCGTTCGGCCTGCTGACCCTGGCCACCCGCCACCTGCCGCACCTGGTCGGCAGCCAGGTCAACACGCTGATCCCGCTGCTGGCGTTCACCCTGGTCTTCGGCCTGTCGATCGACTACGAGATCTTCCTCATCCACCGCATCGGCGAGCACTACCACGCCATCGGGGACAACACCGCCGCCGTCGTCCACGGCCTGCGGCACACCGCTCGCCCCATTACCATGGCCGCCGCCGTCATGGTCGTCACGTTCGCCGCGTTGCTCACCGCGCACCGCTACCACCTGGTCCAGCTCGGCCTCGCCGTCGCCATCGCGATCACCCTGGACGCGACGGTCATCAGGCTCGCGCTCGTCCCGGCGCTGATGCGCCTGCTCGGCACCCGCAACTGGTGGCTTCCCAAGCCGCTGGCCCGCCTGCTGCGGGGTCATTCGTCCAGATGGCGCTGGGCGGCGTAAAGGCCGAGGGCACGGACCATGACCGTGTGCCGGTTGACGGGCAGGAGCTCCTGCAGGGGCCGCCATGCCTGGTCGATGGCCTGGCGGGCGTCCGCCAGCGAGGCCGCGGTGGCGCCGCAGTCCTCCAGGGCGCCGACGATCTCCCGCGCGGCGGCCGGGGCGGCGTTTCCCGCGCGGACGACGTCCCAGACCTCCCGCAGCCGGGCCCGCGGCAGGAGCGGGACGGCGTGCGCCAGGGGGTAGGTGACCTTGCCCTCGCGGATGTCCTCGCCGGGCAGTTTGGCGACGCGGGAGCCGGGATCTCCGGGACGGGCCAGCAGGGCGCGCAGGTCGGCGACGTCGTCACTGATCTGGTACGCCAGCCCCACGGTCTCGTAGTAGGCGCTGATCGCGGCCAGCAGTTCGCCGTTGGCGCCAGCGAGTATCGCCCCGAACTCGCCGATTCCGCGCACCACGCCGCCGGTCTTGAGCCGGTGCGTGGTGCGCACCCGCTCCAGCACGGCGGCGGCGTCGCCCGAGACCACGGCGGCCTCCATGGCCTCGTGGTGACCGAGGATGTCGAGCGCCTGGCCGGCGTGATTGCGGCGCATGCCGTCCAGATACGCCTGGTAGAGGCGTAGCCGCCGCTCCGGGTCGTCGGGCAGCAGGTGCCGTACGACCTGGTCGAAGACGAGGTAGGCGTGCGTGCCGGTGTTGATGGCGGTGGCCTGGCCGAACACCTGGTGGACGGCGGGCCGTCCCCGGCGCGTCGGCGCGTTGTCCTCGACGTCGTCGACGATGAGGCTGGCCGTGTGCAGCAGCTCGGCCAGCGCCGTCAGCGCCCGGTACGGGCGGCTGCTGACGCCCTGCATCTCCATCGCGGCGATCGCCGCGTAGCTGCGCCAGCCCCTGCCCATGGCGTCGGCCAGGTGCCGGACCGGCGCCACCAGCGAACGGTGCAACGACTCTGCGACGACGTCGACCGGCCAGCGAGAGCCGGGGGCGAGTCCGGCGAGCACGGTGATGGCCTCAGGCTCGGGGGCGTCGGGGTAGAGGCGTACGACCTCGGCATGGGTGATCGCGCGCAAGCCCTCCAGGTGGCCCTCGAAGTCGAGGATCCGGTTTACCGGCAGCACCTCCAACAGGCCGTCGCCGTGAACCGGCCTGCCGTGCAGCTCTCCCTCGGCGGTGGCGGCGGCCGCCAGCAGGGCTCCCGGCCCGATGACCGTGGGCCGCTCCTGCTCGGCGAAGCGAGCGGCCACCCGCAGCGACAGACCCGCCTCGGGTGCGTCGACGCGCCAGACGGTGGGGTAGGAGGCGAGCGTGACGATGGACGTCCAGGACTCGCCGGGGTCGAGCCGGGCCGGGGCTTCCTGGCGGGTGCCGTCCGGTGCCACCAGCACCACGGACGCGGGCCGCCTGGCCGTCATCCCGCTCGCGACGTCGACGGAGCCGGACTGGCAGGCCACCACGTCCCAGCCGTTGTCCAGGTGCAGCGCGATCCAGGTTCGTTCGCGGTCGACCGGTGGCCGGCCGCCGTCCTGCGGCAGCTCGGCGGCGCCGAAGGCCCGCTGGTAGAGCGCCAGGCCGCTCATCCGGACCGGCGGGTGCCCCGGCCTGCTCCAGGTGGCGTCGGCCGCCAGGCGGGGCATGAGGAAGGAGCAGCGCGACTCGTCGACGCCGAGCGGCGCCCCCTGGTACAGCGACTCCCGCACGGCGGGTTTCAGCGCCCGCAGCCGTAGCTCCCATGTCTCGTCGTCGCCGCGCAGCACGACGTGGTAGGCGCCCTCGGCGGGCGCGGACAGCTCCGCGACGCCGCCGAAGTCGAGGCACAGCCGATCGGCCGCCAGGGCGACCGGTCCGGGCAGCAGCCGGTCGGGACCGATCGGCCTCCCGCTCGCGCACGCCTCCCGCACCGCCTCACCGACCGACGGGTCCCATCCTCTGGAGGTGTCGAGACAGATCAGCTCCACCGCGCCGGCGTCGCGCCACGTCTGTTCCCGGTACGTCGAGCTCTCCGGCACGCTGTACGTCCAGCCGCAGCCATGGGAGACCAACCGGCCGCCGTCCGGCCTGGTGGTGCGGTGGGCGACGAACTCGATCATCAGCCGACGCTCCACCCCACCCCCGTCGCACAGCCCGGTGACGAACCGCCACGCGTCGTGGCCGCAGTCCAGCCGCGGCAGATCGTACGCACCCCGACCGTCCTGATCTGGCAGGTCGTCCATGCGTGCGTCGGGGGACGCGCCCGGCTGGCTTTCATGCTTGACGGTCGGCTCAAGCGCCACGCGCCCACTCCCTCTCGTCCATGACGATCCGCGATCGGGTGATCGCCGACTGTCATGATGGTGGATGGGAGGCGCTACGGCCACCCGGACATTTCGCCGGGGTGGGTGGGGCCGCTACCTGAGGCAGTCCTGCTTGTTCATCACGAGGATCACCGCGATGACCCCGTTCTTGGTCACGTTGAAGACGTAGGACGCCTGCCGGTTGCCCGGCACGCTGGTGGTGAGCCCGAGCGGGCTCCTCTTCAGCCTGGGGTAGGCGGCCTGCAGTCGGGCGTTGCTGGAGCCTCGGCCGATGCCCTGAGGAGTCCGGGTCTGGCCGGGGGCGACGATCACGGCCAGGCCGTGTCTCTTCGAGATGAAGACCCCGGCGCGGTCGCCGCCGTAGCGCTTCTCCTTGAGGTCCCAGGTCGTGCAGGTGCGAGGGGCGCCGATGGACTTGCGGACGATCTTCCCGGTGGCTCTGGCCTTGGTGGCGGACATCCCGAGCCTCAGGTTTCCGTACCCTGACGGCCCTATCGTCATCCTCTGTTCGGTGGCGGTCGAAGTGGCGGACGCCGCGGGTGTGACGGCGGCCAGCGCCACCCCTCCGGCCATCGCCGTCACCAGCGCCGACCGGCCGATCCGCAGGATGAAAGAATTTTTCATGATCGCGACCATACACGGCGCCGACCCTGCCGGTCGGCAAATGTCAGGACGTGCGGGCATTCAGTGGCTCAGGCGATCCCCATGCGCTGGGGCCCGGATCGAAGGACCCGGACCCGGGGCGCGCGTTACTTCACGTACATCCTCGCGTATCCGAGGGGAGCTTAATACTCACACCAGAATTGCGAGATCTGCCCCTTCGCCCGCATATAAAGCCCCATTTCACGGCACTTGTTGCAGGCGACCGATCGCGTGCCCGCGAACCTGTCGCCGGGCACCGAGCCGGCTCCCGGCGGGTTCCCGCCGCAGTAATCGGCCAGTACGGCGGCCGACGCCTGGGCGGGGGCGGCGGCGATGAAGTCGGCGACCGGGAGCCCGCCGCCGCTACCGTCCGGCCTGCGCCGGCGGGGCGAGGGCGAATCCGGCCGCCGTCGCCGTCACTGTCGCCGCGAGCGCCGTCCCGATACGCCGTATCATTCGATCCCGTTCTTTCGGCGCGAAGTTCTCGCCGGTGTTCACCCGGCCGAGCACAGCCTGCCGGTGTAGGTCGCGTCCCAGACCGAGGGGTATGTCCCGAGCCGGGTCACGCCGGGTTTCACGCACATGTCGTAATTGCCGCCGTCACCGCCCCAGCCGAGTTCGACGTTGATGACGATGTCCGTCCGAGGGGGTGCGTCGCAGTGCCCGTAAAGGGCGTCGAGGTTGTCGCCTACGTGGAAGCCGCACTTGAACTGCGCCTTTGGCTCCGGGTCGGCCGCTGCCGACGCTGGTAGTGCGCTCAATGTCAGGGCGGCGGCCGAAAGGACCGCGATCGCCGATGTGGAAATGACGGACCTGCCGATTCGCATGATTCCTCCTGCTGATGGCGTGTTCGGCAGCCTGTCTATCTCACGTTCGCTTGTTCGCTGTCGGAGCGCGGCGGTGAACAAACAGATGACGAACATACGTTCGCCGGGCAAAATGGTGGGACCGGCAACTGTGGGGGTGCATGCGTTGTCAAGACGGGAGTTACCGCTTCCTCCCGGTGATGACCCGCTGACCAGGTTCGCCGCGGACCTCCGGGAGCTGCGGCGGGGCGCGGGCAGCCCGACCTATAGGGAAATGGTGAAACGGGCCCACTACTCCCTGGCGACGCTGTCAGGGGCGGCGAGCGGGCAGAAGCTGCCCAGCCTCGCGGTCACCTTGGCGTATGTGAAGGTGTGCGGCGGTGACACCGAGGAGTGGGAGAAGCGCTGGCACGCCGTCGCGGCCGAGCTGGCCGCCGGCGGTGACCCCGAACCGGACGGGCGGGCGCCGTACGTCGGCCTGTCGGCGTTCCGGCAGGAGGACGCCGACCTGTTCTTCGGCCGCGAACGCCTGGCCGACGAGCTGGTCGAACGGCTGGCGGCCGACCGGCTCGTCGCGGTCTTCGGCGCCTCGGGCGCGGGGAAGTCCTCGCTGCTGCGGGCCGGACTGCTCGCGCGCTGGCCGTACCCGGCCCTGATCTTCACGCCGGGCGCGCATCCGCTGGAGGAGTGCGGTGTCCAGCTGGCCCGCCTGACCGGCATGCCGCCGGGGCGGGTCCGGGCCGAGCTGGCCGCCGACCCGCGCTCGCTGCACCTGTTCGCGCGCCAGGTGGCCGGGGACGCGCCGGGCGGTCTGCTGGTCGTGGTGGACCAGTTCGAGGAGGTCTTCGCGCTGTGCCGCGACGACGCCGAGCGCAGCCGGTTCGCCGAGGCGCTGGTCACGGCGGCGCGGGCGGAGAACTCCCGGTGCCACGTCGTGCTGGGCGTCCGCTCCGACTTCTACGCCCACTGCGCCGGGCACCCGCAGCTGCGCGACGAGCTGACCGACCGGCTCGTGGTCGGCCCGATGACCACCGACGAGCTGCGGCGCGCCATCGGCGCACCCGCCGCGCGCGCCGGCTGCGCGGTCGAGCAGGCGCTGCTGGTCGAGCTGGTGGCCCACGCCGCCGGCCGGGCGGGCGTCCTGCCGCTGCTGTCGCACGCGCTGCTGGAGACGTGGCGGCGCAGACGCGGCAACACCCTCACGCTGTCCGGCTTCCAGGCGGCGGGCGGGATCGACGGCGCGCTCGCGCACACCGCCGAACGAGTTCACGCCGACCTCGGGCCGGCGCGGCAGCGGCTGGCCAGGGACCTGTTCCAGCGGCTCACCGCGCTCGGTGAGGGCACCGAGGACACCAAGCGCCGCATCTCCCGCGCCGAGCTGGACACCGCCGACCCCGACACCGAGGTGGTGCTCGAACGCCTCGCCGCGCGACGGCTGATCACCGTCGACGGCGACACCGTACAGCTCACTCATGAGGCGTTGATCCGCTCCTGGCCCCGCCTGCACGGGTGGCTGACCGAGGACCGCGAGGCGCTGCGCACCCACCGCCGGCTCACCGAGGCCGCGCAGGCGTGGCAGGAGCTGGAGCGGGACGACAGCGCTCTCTACCGGGGCGTCCGGCTGGCGATGGCACGCGAGCTGACGGGCAGGCTGAGCGGTCTGGAGCGGGAGTTCCTGGCCGCCAGTGAGGCCGCCGAGGCCGCCGAGGAGGAGGCGGCGCGGCGCGGCACCCGGCGCCTGCGCCGGTTGGTCGCGCTGCTGAGCGTGCTGCTGGCGCTGGCCGTCGCCGCGAGCGCCGTCGCGGTGCACGCCGAGCGCCAGGCGACCCGGGCGCGCAACACCGCCACCTCGCAGCGCGTCGCCGAACGCGCGGCAGCGCTACGGGTCACCGACCCCGCCCTCGCCGCCCGGCTCAGCCTGGCCGCCTACCGGCTGTCCGGCAACGAGGTGGCCCGGGGCGGTCTGCTCAGCGCGTTCGGCACGCCGTACGCCACCCGCCTGACGGGCCACCGTGACGACGTGGTCGCCGCGGCGCTCAGCCGCGACGGACGGCTGCTCGCAACGGCGAGCGCGGACGGCACGCTCGCGCTGACCGGCGTCGCCGACCCGCACCACCCGCGTGCGCTGGGGACGGTGACGGTGGACGCCCGCTCGGCGGCGCTGAGCCCGGACGGCCGCACGCTGGCCGCCGGCGCAGACGGAGACGGTGCGGGTGGCGCTGATGGTGCGGATGGTGCGGTGCTGCTGTGGGACGTCGCCGACCCCGCCCATCCCGTACGGCTGCCGCGCCGCGCCGGGCACACGGGCGTGGTCGACGCGGTCGCCTTCAGCCCCGACGGCCGCACGCTGGCGAGCGCGGGCGCGGACCACACGATCCGGCTCTGGGACCTGGACGGTGAGGGATCCATCCTGCTCACCGGGCACACGGGCGGAGTGAGGTCGGTGGCGTTCAGCGCGGACGGGCGCTCCCTGGTGTCCGCGAGCGCCGACGGCACGGCCAGGCTGTGGGACCTCACGAGCCGGACGTCGAAGGTGCTGGCCGGGCACACCGGCGCGGTGAACGCGGCGGTGTTCGGCACGTCGGTGCTCGCCACCGCGGGGGAGGACCGTACCGTCCGGCTCTGGGATCTGGAGGGCGACCGGTTGTCGGTGGGGGAGGGCCACACCGACGCCGTGCGCGCGCTGACGTTCATGGGCGGCGCGCTCGTCTCCGGCGGCGCCGACGCGTCGGTGCGGGTGTGGGACGTGGACGACGCGCACGAACTCCACGAGCTGGCCGCGTTCGCCGGGCACACCGGCACGGTCAACGCCGCCGTGTTCGCCGGGCGCACGCTGGCCACGGCCGGCGCCGACCACACGACCCGGTTGTGGGACGTGCCGGGCGACACGCTCATCGGCCATCGCAGCTCCATCTACGGGGCGGCGTTCAGCCCGGACGGCCGATCACTGGCGACGTCCGGCTACGACCGCGACATCCGGCTGTGGAAACTGGCGGATCACACCTCGACGGTCTTGGACGGGCACGCCGGCCCGGTCAACGCGGTGGCCTTCAGCGCCGACGGCGCCACGCTGGCCAGCGCGAGCGCGGACGGGACGGCCCGGCTGTGGAACGTCAGGGACCGCACCTCGACCGTCCTCGCCGAGCACGGTGACACGGTCGAGTCGGTGGCGTTCAACGGCGGCACCCTGGCCACCGCGAGCGCCGACCGGACCGCCGTCCTGTGGGACGTGCCGACCCGCACCAGGCTGGTCACGCTGCGCGGGCACACCGGGCCGATCAATGACGTGGCGCTGACCGGCCGCGTCGTCGCCACGGCGAGCGCCGACCACACCGTGCGGCTGTGGGACGCCGGCGGCCGGCCGCTCGCGGTCGCCGCCGGTCACACCGACGCGGTGAAGTCGGTGGCCTTCAGCCCCGACGGCCGCCTGCTGGCCAGCGCGGGCTCCGACCGCAGCGTCGTCCTGTGGGACGTCTCCGAACCGGCCGAACCCGCCCGCGTCGCGGTGTTCGACGGCTACACCGACGCGGTGAAGTCGGTCGCGTTCAGCTCGGACGGCCGTACGCTCGCCACCGCGAGCTCGGACAAGACCGCCGTGCTGTGGGACGTGGCCGGCCGGAGCAGGCTGGCGACGCTGACCGGCCACGGCAAGCCGGTCGACGCCGTCGCCTACGCCCCTGACGGTCACACGCTGGCCACGGCGGGGGAGGACTGGACGGCCAAGCTGTGGGAGACGGGCCCGGAGCGGGTGGCGGCCCGGATCTGCGCGCTCGCCGGGCCGCCGGTCAGTGACGAGGAGTGGTCCCAGTACTTCCCCGGGACGCCCGCCGAGCCGGCGTGCCGCTAGCCGCCCGGCGGGGTCCGCGCGCCGATGCTCCTCAGCGTTCGACCTCGACGTGGTAGCCGCCGTCGGCGTCGCGGTGGGCGCCGTGGATGTCGGTGGCCAGGTCGGGGAAGGTGCGGTCGAAGTCCTCCAGGCCGTGCAGGTACGTCATCAGCGGGCCGTCGGCGGGGCCCGTCGCCTCCCCCGGCATGAGCATCGGGATCCCCGGCGGGGTGACGACGACGGTGGCGGCGGAGATGCGGCCGGGCAGGTCGGCGAGCGGGACGCGTTCGGTGCGGGAGCGGATCAGGGCCTGGTAGGTGTCGGCGGGGGTGTGGACGGGCTCGGGCAGGGTGGTGAAGATCTCGTCGAGGAGCGCGCCCAGGCCCAGGGCGTGGAGCTTGTCGTGCACGTCGGTGCAGAAGCGGCGCAGCGTGGTGGCCGGCGGGCCGAAGCCTGGCAGCACCTCGGCCAGGGGCAGGTCGTCGTCGTAGGCGCGCTTGAAGTCGGTGAGCGCGTCGATCAGCGTTCCCCACTTGCCCTTGGTGATGCCCATGGAGAACAGCACCAGCAGCGTGTGGTCGCCGGTCTTCTCCACGGCGATGCCGCGCCGCCGCAGGTAGGCGGCGACGACGCGGGCGGGGATGCCCCACTCCAGCGTGCCTTCGGTGGCGTCGGCGCCGGGGCAGGTGATCGTCACCTTGATCGGGTCGAGCAGGCAGTAGCCGTCGGCCAGACCATGGAAGCCGTGCCAGGCGGCGCCGGGCTCCAGGGTCCAGCAGGCCGGGTCGGTGCTCAGCAGCGCCGGGTCGGCGTCGGCGAAGGGGATGGGCAGGCCGGTGGCGGGGTCCGGGACATGCGTGGGCTGCCAGACGCCGAAGTACCAGTCGGGCCGCCGGTCGTCCTCCCGGATGCGGGCGGCCAGCCTGACCATGGCCTGGCGGAACCGTACGGCCTCGATGACCGCCTCGCCCGTCAGGTGGGGCCCGGACGGGCCGTCCATCATCCCGGCCGCCACGTCCAGCGAGGCGATCATCGGGTAGAGGGGCGAGGTGGAGCAGTGCATCAGGTAGGTCTCGTTGAGCCGCTCGTAGTCCACCGGGGCGCGCTCGGCCGACCGGACGTGCAGCATCGCCGCCTGCGACAACGCCGCCAGGAGCTTGTGCGTGGACTGGGTGGCGAACACGGTGGGGCGCTCCGGCCCCGGCAGCGTCCGCTCGTCCACGGCCATGCCGTAGCGGCGGGCGTAGAGCGGGTTGAAGCAGGCGTAGGCGAACCACGCCTCGTCGAAGTGCACCCGGGGGACGCTCTCGCTGAGCAGCTCGGCGACGCGTACGGCGTCGTAGCAGAGCCCGTCGTAGGTGGAGTTGGTGATCACGGCGTAGGTCGGCTCGGTCTTCGCCAGGGGGTGGCCGGACAGGCGGGCGCGCAGGGTGTCGGCCCGCAGCGCGGCGGGTGGGATGGGGCCCGCCAGGCCGAGGCCGTTGCGCTCGGGCACCAGGTAGACGGGGCGTGCGCCGCTGATGGTCACCGCGTGCTGGAGCGACTTGTGGCAGTTGCGGTCCACCAGGGCGGTCTCGTCGCGGGCGATGGCGTGGTGGCCGACGATGCGGTTGGCGGTGGCGTTGCCGTTCATCACGAAGAAGGTGCGGTCGGCGCCGAAGACGCGGGCGGCGTTGCGTTCGGCGTCGCCGATGGGGCCGGTGTGGTCCAGCGGCGAGCCGAGCTCGGGGACGGAGATGGACAGGTCGGTGCGGAGCAGGCGCTCGCCGTAGAAGTCGAAGAACGCCCGCCCGACCGGCGACTTGAGGAACGCGACGCCGCCGGCGTGCGCGGGGGTGTGCCAGGAGTACTGGTGGTGGTCCTGCAGCTTGCGCAGCGCGCGGAAGAACGGCGGGAGGATGCGCTCGGAGTATTCCTCGGTGGCGTGCTCGATGCGGCCGGCGATGAAGTCGGGGGTGTCCTCCAGGGGGAACACATAGCCCTGGATGACTTCGTACACCCACAGGGGGAGCTCCTGCTCGGTGGTCATGAGGAAGACCGGCAGGCCGCGGAAGCGGTGGGTGACCGCGCTCAGCACCTGCTCGGCGCCGGGCGCGTCCCAGTCGGCCAGCATCCCGGCCAGCGAGGCGTCGGAGCCGATCACGGCGAGCGCGTCCTGCGTGCGGTGCGTCCAGCGCAGCTGGACGCCGAGGTCGTCCAGGGCCGCGGCGACGCGGCGGAGTTGCTCGGCGAGTGCCGTGTCGGCGTCGGGGCGTTCCGTGACCGCGGCGAGGACCGTTCGTTCCATGCGAGCTCCATGACATGGGGGGATGTCTGCCCACACTTTACTCTGAGTTGCCGATCCGTCGCTCAGTGTGGTGGGGCCGTGCTGGCGCGGACGACCAGGCGGGTGGGGACCAGGTCGGTGCCGGGGCCGTGGGATCCGCCTTCGCGGATCTGCCGCAGGGCGCCCTGGACGCAGCGGCGGCCGACCTCGGCGAAGTCCTGGTGGACGGTCGTCAGCGGGGGGACGAAGCAGGCGGCGTCGGGGATGTCGTCGAAGCCGACGACGCTGATCTCGGCCGGCACCGCGCGCCCCCGCTCGTGGAAGGCGCGGAGCAGGCCGAGGGCCATCTGGTCGTTGGAGGCGAACACCGCGGTGCAGTCCGGCAGGTCGGCGAGGGTCAGCCCGGCGGTGTAGCCCGACTCGGCGGACCAGTCGCCGTGCAGCGGCGGCGGGACCGGCCGGCCGTCCTGCTCCAGCTCCAGCCGCCAGGCCTGGGCGCGGCGCTGGCTCGCGAAGGAGGTGCGCGGGCCGGTGACGTGCCAGACGGTGCGGTGCCCCAGGTCGAGCAGGTGGCGGACGGCGAGGCGGGTGCCCTCGGCCTGGTCGGTGTCGACGACGCTGTAGCGGTCCCCGGCGTCGGAGTCCACGACGACGACGTGGACGCCGGGCGGCAGGGTCACCGTGCCGGCGTCCAGGAGGTGGACCTCCATGATGACGATGACGGCGTCGACGGCCAGCTCGCCCATCCGGGTGAAGGCACCCAGGACGTTGTCCTGGGTCGGGACGTCGATGGGGATCAGGGTGATCGCGTAGCCCTCGGAGGCGGCGTGGGTGGCGATGGCCTCCACGGTGCGGCTGTTGCCGGTCGAGGCCAGGCTGAAGAGGATCACGCCGATCGTGTTGAACTGCCCGTACCGCAGGGCCCGCGCGGCGCTGTTGGGCCGGTAGCCCAGCTCGCGCATGGCGGCGAGCACCTGCTCGCGGGTCGTGCCGATGACGCCGGCGTGCCCGTTGGCGACTCTGGAGACCGTCTGGGAGGAGACGCCCGCGAGCTTGGCCACGTCGGCCATGGAGACCCGCTGCTTGCGGCGCCCGCCCGGAATGCCCGAGCCGCCCCGTTGCGCGCCGCCGATCGACGCCGGAGCCTGCTGAGCCGGGCGGTCCAGATCCATGGTGGTGTCGCTCCTGTCTGCTTTGTTCCCCGTCGTCGCGAATCCTGCGCTGAGCCGTGATCGGCTGTCAACGTGACAGGCGGCTCTTGACCTCGGGGTGCACCGGCTGCCACCATCCGCAGCAGAAGTTTACGTAAACATCCAGCAGCTGATGTTTACGTTAACATTGTTGGTCGCGGAGAGGGGTGGCCCAGTGGTCTCGCGACGTCATGGGCATGGGCGGTCCTGGCTCGGCTGGCGGTTCGTCGGTCCGTTCATGGTGGTGTTCGCGCTCGTCTTCCTGGCGCCGATCGCCTACTCGATCTACCTGAGCCTCTTCCGCACCCGCCTGATCGGCGGGACGGCCTTCGTCGGCGCCGAGAACTACCTGAAGGCGCTGCAGGACCCGCAGTTCTGGGCGGCGTTCGGGCGGGTGGCGGTCTTCCTCGCCGTCCAGGTGCCGATCATGCTGTTTCTCGCGCTGCTGGTCGCGCTCGCGATCGACAGCGGGCGGCTGTACGGGGCGGCGTTCTTCCGGATCGCGGTCTTCCTGCCCTACGCGGTGCCCGCCGTCGTCGCCACGCTGATGTGGGGCTTCATGTACGGGACGCAGTTCGGCCTCATCGGCAACATCAACGAGGCATTCGGCGTGTCACTGCCCGATCCGCTGTCGGCCGACCTCGTCCTCGCCTCCATCGGCAACATCGTGACCTGGGAGTTCGTGGGCTACAACATGCTGATCATCTACTCGGCGCTCCGGGTGGTGAACCCCTCGCTGTACGAGGCCGCGGAGATCGACGGCGCCGGCCAGCTGCGGATCATCTGGGCGATCAAGCTCCCGGCGTTGCGCGGCGCGCTCGTCATCGCGACGATCTTCTCGATCATCGGCAGCTTCCAGCTGTTCAACGAGCCGAACGTCCTCAAGACCCTGGCGCCCAACGCGATCACCACCTACTTCACGCCGAACCTGTACGCCTACTCGCTGTCCTTCGAGGGCCAGCAGTACAACTACTCCGCGACCGTCGCCATCGTCATGGGCGTCATCACCATGATCATCGCCTACGTGGTCCAGCTTCGCGGCATGCGGAAGGGGAGCTGAACGATGGCCGCCCGCCCTCTGGTGATCAAGCGCCGCCGGCGCAGCTCGCTGCTGACCCTCCTGACCACGCTCATGCTGGTCTACACCCTGCTGCCCCTGGCCTGGCTGGTGATCAACGCCACCAAGACGCAGGAAGGGCTGCTGGGCTCCTTCGGCCTGTGGTTCGCCGGCGACTTCGCCCTGTTCGACAACATCGCCCAGACCTTCGCCTACGCCGACGGCGCCTTCACCCGCTGGCTGCTGAACACGCTGCTGTACGTGGTCGTGGGCGCGGGCGGCGCGACCCTGCTGGCCACGCTCGGCGGTTACGGGCTGGCGAAGTTCGACTTCCCCGGCAAGAAGGCGGTGTTCGCCACCGTGATCGGCGCCGTGGCGGTGCCCGGCACCGCGCTGGCCGTCCCCACCTTCCTGATGTTCGCCGGCATGGGCCTGACCAACACCCCGTGGGCGATCATCATCCCGTCGCTGGTCTCCCCGTTCGGCCTCTACCTGATGTGGACCTACTCCGCCGACGCCGTCCCGAGGGAGATCCTGGAGTCGGCGCGGGTGGACGGGGCCGGCGAGTTCCGCACCTTCTTCCGGATCAGCCTGCCGCTGCTGGCGCCCGGCTTCGTCACGGTCCTGCTGTTCAACGTGGTCGCCACCTGGAACAACTTCTTCCTGCCGCTGATCATGCTGAAGGACCCCGACTGGTATCCGCTCACCCTCGGCCTCTACAGCTGGAACGAGCAGGCGGCCAGCGCGGGCGGCGACGCCGTCTTCAACCTCGTGATCACCGGATCACTGCTCACGATCATCCCGCTGATCGCGGCGTTCCTGCTGCTCCAGCGGTACTGGCAGTCGGGCCTGGCCGCCGGAAGCGTCAAGGAATGACCCACCATGAAGATCAGAAAGGCCGTGTCCCCATGGCGATAACCCGTCGTCGCGCCCTCCTGCTGGGCGCCGCCGCCCTGTCCGTGTCGCTCGTGGCCGCCGGGTGCGGCTCACCCGCCGGCCCCGAGCCCGCCGGCGAGTCGGCCGCGCCCACGTCGGCGGCCGTCTCTGACGCCGACCTGCAGAAGGCCCTGGACGCCGGCGGCAGCATCACCGTCTGGGCCTGGGAGCCGACCCTCAAGCAGGTGGCCGCCGACTTCCAGGCGAAGTACCCCAAGGTGAAGGTGAACCTGGTCAACGCCGGCACCGGCAACGACCAGTACACCGCCCTGCAGAACGCGATCAAGGCGGGCTCCGGCGTCCCGGACGTCGCCCAGGTGGAGTACTACGCCCTGCCGCAGTTCGCCCTGGCCAAGTCCGTCACCGACCTGACCGCCTTCGGCGCCGGGAAGCTGGAGGGCACCTTCACCCCCGGCCCGTGGAACTCCGTCCACGCCGGCCAGGCCATCTACGGGCTGCCCATGGACTCCGGGCCGATGGCGCTGTTCTACAACAAGGAGGTCTTCGACAAGTACGACCTCAAGGTTCCGGCCACCTGGGACGAGTACATCGCCGCCGCCGCGAAGCTGCACGAGGCGAACCCGAAGGCGTACATCACCAACGACATCGGCGACGCCGGCTTCGCCACCAGCATGATCTGGCAGGCGGGCGGCAAGCCCTACACGGTCGACGGCACCACGGTCAGCGTGAACTTCGCCGACCCGGGCACCCAGAAGTTCGCCGCCACCTGGCAGAAGCTCATCGACGGCAAGCTGCTGGCGCCCGTCGGGAGCTGGAGCGACGCCTGGTACAAGGGCCTCGGCGACGGCACCATCGCGACCCTGGTCATCGGCGCCTGGATGCCCGCCAACCTCGAATCCGGCGTCAAGGCGGGCGCCGGCAAGTGGCGGGTCGCCCCCATGCCGCAGTGGGAGGCCGGCGGCAAGGCGACCGCCGAGAACGGCGGCAGCTCCCTGGCGATCCCCGAGGCCGCCGCCGGCAAGAACCTCGCCTACGCCTTCCTCAAGTACGCCAACGTCGACGAAGGGGTGCGGACCCGGATCGACGCCGGAGCCTTCCCCGCCACGACCGCCCAGCTGCAGGACTCCGCGTTCCTGGACAAGGAGTTTCCCTACTTCGACGGCCAGAAGGCCAACCAGGTGCTCGCCGAGTCCGCCGCCCAGGTCGTCGGCGGCTGGTCGTACCTGCCCTTCCAGGTGTACGCCAACAGCGTCTTCAACGACACCGTCGGCAAGGCCTACACCTCCACCTCCACTCCGCTGCAGGACGGACTGAAGGCCTGGCAGGACGTCTCCGTCAAGTACGGCCAGGAGCAGGGCTTCACCATCAAGTAGCGGTCCGGACGCCCCCGCCCTCGGGGAGGGCGGGGGCGACGTCTGAGAGCAGGAATCATGGTGGAAGCTGAGAACGGTCGCCGGTGGCTGCGCTGGCCGTCCGAGCCGGAGCGGGCGCGGCTGGCGTTCGGCGCCGACTACAACCCCGAGCAGTGGCCCCGCGAGGTGTGGGACGAGGACGTGCGCGCGATGCGGGCGGCCGGGGTCAACATCGTCGCGCTGGCGATCTTCTCCTGGGCGCGGATCCAGCCGCGCGAGGACGTCTGGGACTTCGACTGGCTCGACGAGGCGATGGACCTCCTGCACGCCCACGGCGTCGCGGTCAACCTGGCCACCGCGACCGCCTCGCCACCGCCCTGGCTGACGACGAAGCACCCGGAGATCCTGCCCGTCGACGCGGACGGCCACACGGTGTGGCCCGGCGCGCGGCAGCACTGGCGGCCCACCTCCCCGGTCTTCCGCGCGCACGCGCTGCGCCTGACCCGGGCGCTGGCGGAGCGCTACGGCAGCCACCCGGCCCTCGCCGCCTGGCACGTCTCCAACGAGCTCGGCTGCCACAACGTCTACGACTACTCCGACGACGCGGCAGCCGCCTTCCGGGAGTGGCTGCGCTCGCGCTACGGCACCGTGGCGGAGCTGAACCGCGCCTGGGCGACGACGTTCTGGTCCCAGCGGTACGGCGACTGGGCGCAGATCCTGCCGCCGCGCCTGGCGGCGTCCTACCCCAACCCGACCCAGCAACTGGACTTCAAACGGTTCTCCTCCGACGCGCTCAAGGACCATCTGCGCGCCGAAAGCGACATTCTGCGCGAGCTCACCCCCGGCATCCCCATCACCACCAACTTCATGGTCATGGGTGAGACCAAGGGCATGAACTACGCCGACTGGGCCGGCGAGGTTGACTTCGTCTCCAACGACCACTATCTGCTGACCGGCCCCCAGGCCCAGGACGAGCTGTCGTTCTCGGCCAACCTCACCGGCTCGCTCGCAGGTGGCCGGCCGTGGTACCTGATGGAGCACTCGACCAGCGCCGTCAACTGGCAGCCGGTCAACCTGGCCAAGAAGCCCGGCGGCCTGGCCCGTGACTCCCTCACGCACGTCGCGTACGGCGCGGACGCGGTCTGCTTCTTCCAGTGGCGGCAGTCGGCGGGCGGCGCCGAGAAGTACCACTCGGCGATGGTCCCGCACGCGGGCGAGGACAGCGACGTGTTCCGGTCGGTCACCGAGCTGGGCGCGACCCTGGCGGCCCTCGCGCCGATCGCCGGCACGGTCCGGCGGCGCGCCGCCGCCGCGATCGTGTTCGACTGGGAGTCGTGGTGGGCCGGCGAGCTCGACTCCCACCCCTCCTCCCGGCTGCGCTACCGGCAGGAGGCCCTCGACTGGTATTCCGCCTTCCTGGCCGCCGGCGTCCGCGCCGACGTGATCGGGGTGGCCGACGACCTCACCGGCTACGACCTGCTGGTGGCGCCGATCCTGCACGTCGTGCCCGGCGAGCTGGCACGACGGCTGGAGGAGTACGTGGCCTCCGGCGGTCATCTCGTCACCACCTACTTCTCCGGAATCGTCGACGAGAACGACCACGTGTGGCTCGGCGGCTACCCCGGAGCCCTGCGCGACCTGCTCGGCATCCGCATCGAGGAGTTCGGCCCCCTCCTGGACGGCGACACCGTCGACCTGGACATCGGCGTCACCGGCACCCTCTGGACCGACCGGATCGACCTCACCGACCCGGCGACCGAGGCCCTGGCCGTCTACAAGACGGGGGACCACGCGGGCCGCCCCGCCATCACCCTGCGCCGCACCCCCGCGGGCTCGGCGTCGTACGTCTCCACCCGGCTCGGCCCGGACGGCCTGGCCGCCGTCCTCCCTGATCTCCTGAACGTCAGCGGGGTCGCCTCGGAGCTGCCGGCCGAGGTCCGTGGCCTGGTCGACCTGGCCGTCCGCACCGACGGGACGGACGACTACTGGTTCCTGACCAACCGCGGCGACCACGACGCCGACCTCTCCGCCGTCTCCGGCGACCCCCTCCCCGGCCCTTCCCTGGCCCAGCACACGACCTTGACCCCCGGCCAGGTCCGCATCCTCCGGCGCCGCCCCGCCGGGTGAGGTCGCCCCCGGGGCGAGCGCGGGCGTCCTGTGGGCCGCTCGCGTTCTAGACTGTCCGGTATGCGGCGATTGACCAGTACGGTGGTCGTGGTGGCGGGGGATGACGCCGGAGACGTGGTCGCGGGCCTGGACGGGCTGCACAACGTACGGGCGATCCCGCGCGGCGAGCGCGACCCTGCCGAGGTGATGGCGGCCGTGGGCCGGTCGGCGGCGACGTACACGGTGCACGACGCCGACCCGCTGGCCGGCGTGGCCACGGCGTGGACGCGCTTCTTCGACGGCACCGGCGTCGTCGGCGGCCTGGAGGTGGCCATCGAGGCCGCGCTGGGCGAGCTGCGCGTCGACCGGCTGGTGCTGCCCGACTACTACCTGGTGCTCGATCCCGACGGCATGACGGAGACCTGGCGGCACTGGTGGCTCGGCGTGCTGGCGGGGGCCGCGCCCGTCCGGGTCGTGCCGGTGCACGCCTCCGCGGCCGCCGTCACGGAGGTGCTGGGACGGCTGGCGGCGGGCCGCTGGTGGCCCGCCGACCTGGAGGCGTGGCTGCGCGGCCTGCCCAAGGTGGTGCCCGACCGCGCGGGTCTGCCGAGCGGCGGCGTCGTGGTCGGCTGAGCGCTCGCGTCGCGGCGGGTCGTCCGTTCGTGAGATCGTTGTAGTTCGCCGGAATGGGTCCGGCGATTCGGGCTCGCACCCAGCGCAGGGCGACGCCACCGTCGCGGGCTGGGGCGAGACGTTCCCCGGCTCTGTGCAAGGGTAGAGCTGCGGTGCGCACGGTGGGACGGCGACGACCGCCGTGCCGGGTGAGTTCGCACGATGACGCTCCCCGCACCGGGCCGTACGGGGAGTCCTTCCCAGAAGTAGAACCGGTAGCAGGGAGTATGGACGTAGGTATGGGAGTTCCTGATGAGTCGGCGATGGCGATGAACGCGACCGGCGGTGAGCTCAGCTTCGCCGATCTGGGGCTCCGAGCCGAGATCCTGGACGTGCTGTCCGGGCTGGGGTACGAAGAGCCCACCCCGATCCAGAGAGAGACGATCCCCCCGCTGATCGAGGGGCACGACCTGCTCGGGCAGGCGGCGACGGGCACCGGCAAGACGGCGGCGTTCGCGCTGCCCGTGCTGCAGCGCATGCTCCACGCCGGCGGCGACGGCGGGCCCACGACGCTGGTGCTCGTGCCCACGCGCGAGCTGGCCATCCAGGTGTCGGAGGCGTTCCACCGGTACGGCCGCATCATGGGCGCCCGCGTCCTGCCGATCTACGGCGGCGCGCCCATCGGCCGGCAGTTGCAGGCGCTCAAGCGCGGGGTGGACGTCGTGGTGGCGACACCGGGCCGGGCCCTCGATCACATCGGCCGGGGGACGCTGGACCTGGTGGGCCTGCGCACCGTCGTGCTGGACGAGGCGGACGAGATGCTCGACATGGGCTTCGCCGACGACATCGAGGCCATCCTCGCGGCGACCCCCGAGGACCGGCAGACCGTGCTGTTCTCCGCGACGCTGCCGCCGCGCATCGACGGGATCGCCCGCCGTCACCTGCGCGATCCGGTACGGATCGAGATGGGGCGCACGGCGGCGGAGCGCGAGTCGACGCCGCTGGTGGAGCAGAGCGCGTACCTGGTCGCCAGGGCGCACAAGCCCGCGGCGCTCGGCCGCCTCCTCGACATCGAGGCGCCGACGGCGGCGATCATCTTCTGCCGCACCCGAGACGAGGTCGACCAGCTCACCGAGGCGATGAACGGGCGCGGCTACCGTGCCGAGGCACTGCACGGCGGGATGGAGCAGGAGCAGCGCGACCGGGTGATGTCGCGGCTGCGCGGCGGCACCGCCGACCTGCTCATCGCGACCGACGTGGCGGCGCGCGGCCTGGACATCGAGCAGCTCACCCACGTCGTCAACTACAACGTCCCGTCCGCGCCCGAGGCGTACGTGCACCGCATCGGCAGGGTGGGCCGAGCCGGCCGCGAAGGGGTCGCCCTGACCCTGGTGGAACCGCGCGAGCACCGCATGCTCAAGGCGATCGAGCGGGTGACCAAGCAGCGGATCCAGGTGGAGAGGCTGCCGAGCGTCGCCGACCTGCACGCGCGCCGGATGGAGCTGACCAGGGCCGCGCTGGAGGAATGCCTCCTCCAGGACGACCTGGAGCCCTTCCACGTCGTGGTGGAGTCGCTCGCCGACGAGTTCGACCTCATGGAGGTGGCGCTCGCCGCGGTCAAGCTGGCGCACGAGGCCAGCGGGGCCGCGCTCGACGAGCAGGAGATCCCCGAGGTGGCCCCGCGTTCGGTGGACCAGCGGCGCGGGCAGCGGGAGGGCGGCCCGGACCGCGAGCGGTACGGCCGCGGCCCGGCGAGCGGCATGGCGCGCCTGTTCTTCAGCGTGGGGCGCAGCGCCGGAATCCGGCCGCAGGACCTGGTCGGCGCGATCGCCGGCGAGTCGAGCCTGAGCGGGCGCGACATCGGCGCGATCGAGATCGCCGACCGGTTCTCGCTGGTGGAGGTGCCGCAGGAGGCGGCCGACGAGGTGATCGAGGCCCTCCGGCGAGCCACGATCAAGGGCAGGCGGCCGACCGTCCGCCGCGAGCGCGACACGCGCGGCAGGCGGCCACGCTGACCAGGTCGACGATGCGCTAGGCGCAGGTCCCGCTGCCCGGGGCGCACACCTTGACCTCCGGGCAGCCGGTCGAGGACGAAGGACACGTCGGCGGCCCGGCCCCGGACCACCCTCGTGCCGAAGCCCGGATCCGTGTCGCTGTCGCACCGGCTCCATCGCCTGCGCCTGCCACGCGCGCGGCTCTCCTGCGGGGATTCCCGTCGCGACCGCAGGAGGGCCGTAACGGCTCGGGTGCGGCGACCGTCATCCGCAGGGCAGGCTCACGTACAGGGTGGTCGGGCCGCCGGGTGGGCTGTGCAAGGTGAACGTCCCGTCGTGCGCCTCGATGCGGCGGCGGATGCCGACCAGCCCGGATCCGCCGCACTCGTCCGCCCCGCCCCGGCCGTCGTCGGTGACCTGGACCTGGAGGCGGTCGGCGTGCCTGCGGACCTTGACGGCGGCGTGCCGGGCCTGGCTGTGCTTGGTGATGTTGGTCAGCGCCTCGGCCACCACGAAGTAGGCGGTGGCCTCGACGGACGCGGCGCCCCTGACCGGGATGTCGGTGTCGACCCGGCAGGGCACCGGGCAGTCCGTGGCCAGGCCGGTGAGCGCGTCGGCGAGGCTCCGGTCGGTCAGCACCGGCGGCAGAATGCTGCGAACGACCCCGCGCAGCTCACTCAGCGCCTGCTCGGTGGCGCCCTGCGCCCGATCGAGGATCTCCTCGGCGGTGGACGGATCGCGGGCCAGCGCGCGCCGCGCCGCCCCGACGAGCACGTTGACCGCCACCAGCCGGTTCTGCGTCCCGTCATGCAGTGACCGCTCGATCCGCCGTAACTCGGTGGCATGCGCGTCGAGTGCGGCGGCGCGGGTCGCGGTCAGCTGCGCCACCCGCAGGGTCAGGTCGCTGTCAGCGGCGGGCGCGAGGAGCCGCCGTCCGGGCCACGCCTGCAGCCAGGCCATGACCGGGGCGAGGAGACAGGTGAGGGCGAGCCACACCGGGGCGAACAGGGCGACGCCTAGAGCGGTGGGGAGGTCCTGCACGGCCCAGAGCCCCAAGGCCCCGGTCGCGGCCTCCTCCGGCGGCAACAACCACCACCACGACCAGAACGTGGCGTCCTGTACGGCGTGCACGGGCAGCGTGAGACCGAGCGCGCCGAGGAGCAGCCCGAAACTGGCGTGGGTCGCCACCCAGGCCAGCTCCCGCCGCACGGACCGGTCGGCGAGCGCGGCGCGCACCTCGTCCGGCACCGGCTCCGGGCTGATGAACTCCGGGCTGATGAACTTCGGGCTGATGCTCACCGGGCCTTTGCACTCCGGGCCTTCGAACTCCGGGCTTGTGGTCTCCGGGCTCCAGGACGAGAGCCGGGCGCGTTCCCGGTCGGCGATGGCGCGCACCGCCCGCAGGACGGTGGGCACCAGCACCAACCCCACCCCGATCAGGCAGGCCACCGCCGTGACGAGCAACGACAGCAGCGCCACCATCGCCAGGATCCCGGTGCCGAACCCGCCGACCAGATGCTCCAGCGCGTCCACGGTGGTGCGGGCACGGGCCGACACGTTCCACCGAGCGGCCGCCCCCCGTCGGCCCCCGTCATCGTGGGCCGACATACACGCCTCCACAACCAGACGGCCGGACACGGGCGTCGTAGATCACCGCCCGAGAGTACAGCAGGGCATATCGCGGTTTGCCTGACTTGTCAGGATCGTTGTCAACAGCGCCGTCGGCACGTCCTCACTGCAAGGTCTCCGGCTGGTTGAGCTCGGCGAGCGTGATGAGCCCGTCGTCGAGCGCACGGCCGACGAGCTCGCTCTTGGTACGGGCGGCCCGCCCCACGTTGGCGTACTTCACCCGTACGCGTGCGATGTAGGTGTCGACGGTCTTGACGGTGATGTTGAGCTTGGCGGCGACGAGGTCCTTGGACGAGGACACGAACCACGCACGCAGCACCTCGGTCTCACGCTGGGACAGGCGTGGCCAGCCGGGGGAGTCGTTGGCGACGAGCACTCCGGACAGCGACGGCGCGGTGTAGGGCTCGCCCCGCGCGGCCGCCCGGATGGCGGGCACCAGATGCTCGGGCCCCTCGCGCTTGGTCAGGTACGCCAGCGCGCCGAGGTCGATGCATTTGATCACGGTCGCGTCCTCGGTGTGCTGGGAGTAGACGATCACGCGCCGGCCGCTGTCCACCAGCCTGCGCAACTCGCCGAAGTCCGGCCTGCGCGCCACCAGCTCCAAATCGAAGATCACCACATCGGCGGCGGCGCCCGGCCCGGTCCAGACGTCGGCGAGCCGCTCTCCCGCGTCGATGAGCTCGATCGGCGGGACCGCCTGCTCGCACCAGAACCGGACGCCCGCGGTGATGGCCGCGTGATCGTCGACGATCACCGCGGTGATCAGCTTGTCGGCTGCCATGGAGCCTCCTTCCGTACCGTAGCGTCGCTGTTCACCATCTCGACATGCACACCCGATGCCGCCGAGCACGGCCGCACCACCTCACCACTGCCCCTCGTCGGCCTCTACGGCGTGGGCCTCGGCCACGGCGATGATGACGACCGGGCAGCCTCCGGCCAAAGCAGACGGGAATGCACCCCGGCATGCGGGCCGCCTGGAGCGCATGGGCGACGCCGCGATGCCGCCCGCCAGCGGCGAGGTGTGCCACTGGCACGTCACACAGGCGAAGGCGATCAGCGGCCGTGACCACCCGGTGTCGGTGTCCTCGGGCGCGCCGGTCCAGAAGAAGCTCGCGGACAGCCCCAGCAGGCCGGGCACGTCGAAGGCGCCCGGTACGGCCCCGCGTCTGGGTACGGTCCCGAGTCTGGGTACGGCCGCTTGGCTCTACGGCCCCTTGGCCCGTGCTCAGCCACCACGCGTAGCTGCAGGTCCAGGCCGCCGCGACGCCGACCATTGACGGCAGCCGGGCCGGGAGTCGCGGCAGGGGCCGCACCGGCAGCCGTGCCGCCTCCGCAGCCACCCCGTCACCTCATCCAGCCGCCCGTGATCTTGCTGTGAGGCAGCTTAACGACTCGCACCGGCCGGTCGTCGCGGCTCTGGCAAGAAAGGCGGTGAAGTCAGGCGATGAGCAGGCGGTGGGCGATCATTTCAGGCCGGCGAGGAAGGTCCTGGCCAGCTTCTCCACGGCCGGTCGCGCGGCTGAGGACTTGAAGACCGGCTCCTGGTAGTCGCCGGCGCCGACGATGCCGCCGCCGGCCGTCGTCCCCCTGAAAGTGAAGTCGACCGTCCGGTCGCCGATCAGGACCTTGATCAGAATCTCCCGCATGGGCGCGTCGTCCGGCCGGTTCGGCCTGGTCGTGGTGGAGACCACGGCGAACGCCTTCTCACCGAGCCCGGACAGCTCCTGGCGCGGCTCGTACGCGGTGTGGGTGACGTCGTCGCCGATGCCGCCCTTGGCGCGGTAGCGGTCGTACTTCTTGGCGTCCCGGTCGAACTGGAACTTCGATCCGAGCCCGTCGCTGCCCCAGTCGACCAGGTGCGCGCGCAGTTCGCCGCCCCGCGCGGTGAACTCCTGGCCGGGCTCGTGCTCGACCGGCTCGCGGATGGTCCAGGTGCAGGTGGTCTGCTGGATCCGGCCGTCCCTGCCGTCGACGGACGGCCCCTGGACGGCGGGGAAGAACGCCGACTGGATGTCCTTGACGGTGAGCGTCGCGCACGGCCCGTCGAGCTTCACCTTGCCGGCGCTCTGGGCCATCTCCGCGGTGATGTGCTCGGCGACCTTGCCGGCCGCGGCCCGTACCTCGTCGCCGGAGGGATACTTGACGCCGGTCCGGTTGCTGCCGCCGTACACGATCTCGATCAGCCACGGCCCCTGCCGCACGAACACACTCGCCTTGAGCCCGCTGTGCCCGACCGAGCTCTGACTGTACGACGCGTCGCCGTACTTCAGCTCCCTGAGCTCGCCGAACGCCGAGCCGGAGGTCCTCCCGTCGATCCGCTTGCCGCCGCGTACGTTGATCCGCCGCTCATGCTGCTTCTTGTCGCTGTCGAACCGCTCCTTCGCGTGCGCGAGCGCGTTCTGCCTCTCGGTGCTCCGGGCCTCCACCGAGATGCTGAGGCCGCGATGGCCGATGACGCCGCCGCCGACGTCCATCTTGTTGTTGTCCCACGAGCAGTTCGCCCGCTTCTCGCTCTCGGTGGCGGCCCCGGTGGCCGCTTCCTTGCCGCCGTACCTGCCGTCGGTGACCAGACTCTTGCGGAAGGCGTCCGGAACGGCGGCGCAGAGCTGGTCGCCGGTGATCGGCCGCAGCTTCACCGCCTTGGCGACAGGCGACCGCGACCCCGCCGAACCGCGCCGGTCCTCGATGGGGCTCAGCGACAGCGCCGGTTCGTCACCGCCGGGGCGGAGCAGCAGCCAGCCCCCGGCCAGTGCGCCGATCAGGACGATGACGCCGACGACGGCGACGACGGCGATCAGCGGGCCCTTCCCGCCGCCGCCGCGCCTGCGCGGGGGAGGAGGCGGCCACTGCCCTCCGGGACCAGGAGGCGGCCACTGCCCTCCTGGACCGTTCGGCTGCCCTCCGGGACCGTTGGGCGCCTGCGCCGGGATCCAACCATGTCCGTGCGGCTGCGGGCCGGGAACCTGCCCGTGCGGTGGCGGGAATGGGTTGGACATTCAGTGACCCCTCAGAACGGTTCGCCGGCGCGGCGAGGCATGCATGGCCCCTGTGCATGCACGCAGCCCGGTGGCGAGCCTACAGACAGCGGAACGCGGGCGTGTCAGGCGAACACCTGACAAACGCGTGCGTTACCGGCTTACTTAGCTTGACGTTGACCACCGATCTGCGCACATGGCGTGATCGGCCATAAGGGCGACCTATGCCGCATAGCTGATTGTCGTCGTTGGGGTACGGCATCGCCGGCGGCCCGTGGTCGAGGTACGTCATTCCATCGATCGGTGTGCCGGAACGGTGATCAAGGGGGCGAGGTACCCCTCCGGCGTGGGCTCCTCCACCGGTCTCCCCTCCGCCTCGACCCAGGCGTGCGCCCCGAACGGAGGCCGCACCCGGGCACCGGTTCGCCACGTCGGCCACGCACCCCGCATCCGGCACAGCAGGGCGGTGGCCAGCGACCGAGGAAGGCAGCCGTGCACGCCCAGGCAGGTCAGGCTCACCGCCAGCACCGCGTCCTTGGCCGCCTTGGCCTCGGCGTACGTAGCGGGCTTCGCGCGCCGGCTCAGCAGGGTGAGTACGGTGCGCAGACGTCGGGGCGGCAGCAGGGCCAGAGGAAACGCCGCTCCTACCGCGATCCGCGCCGCCAGCCTGGCGCGCCACGGAACCCCTTGCGGCCGGTTCAGCGCACTCGGAACGGTCACGACGCCACCAGCCCGGCATCCCGCAGCTGCTCCAGCAGTGCTCGCACGTCCTCCAGCGCGTCGTCGTATCCGACCTCGAACTCCCCGGCCAGGACCGTGGCGGCCTGGGCGGGAGTGTCCCCGTCCAACAGCCGGCGTACGGCCAGTGCCCCGCTGGGATTGAGCTGCCAGTAGGCGCCGTTGCGCTGGTCGAGCAGCACGGTTCCGTAGTCGGTTTCGGCGGTGGACACATCGGCGCGCAGCCGTAGGCTCATGGGCGGGTCTCCTTCCCGGGTGGCTCCAGGGTCCGTAGCCAGACCTCGCAGCCGATGGTCGAGTACAGGACCGCTTCGCGTAGGTCCGGGCTGTCGGGGCGGGCGGTGATGTCCTTGAGCAGGGCGGTGTCCACCAACCCGAGCTCGGCCAGCCGGGAGTCCGCCCAGAGCGCGTGCAGGTCGGAGTTGTGGCGGCGAAGTCCTTCGGCGGCGTCGAGCGCGGCCTCCGCCTTGCTGGTCCGTCGCAGGCACTCGTCGGGCACGACGCCACGCATCGCGGCCGTCAGGAGGGGTTTGTAGTGCCACGGCGTGACCCGGTCCTCTGGACGCACCGACAGGCACGCCTCGATCACCCGGTCATCGAGGAAGGGGGAGGTCATCGGCAGGCCCGCGCGGGCGCTCATCTGGTCCCACTGCCGGATGATCCGGCAGGTGTCATGGATGGCGCGCAGGTCTGCGTGCCGTCCCCGATCGGGCCCCAGCGGCTCGGCGTACGGGACGATTTCGGCGAGCGCCTCGGCGACCATGCGGGCCGCGTCTGGAGTGATCCACGGGAAGAGTCGTGGCGGCGCCCCCCAGCCCAGTGCGTTGACCACCGGCGGCGGCACCGGGGCGCGCAGGTCGGTGAGCGAGCCGGTCAGCCAGCGACGATAGGAGTGACGGTTGGCCAACGTCCGGAGCATCGGTCCGTACGGCCAGTGGAACAGCGCCCGGAACCCACGTAACCGCCCGATCGCCAGCAGCGGACGCCTGCGCAGCAGCCCGTGGTAGCTCGCCTCCGAGCACCAGGTGACGTGATCACCGCCGATACCGGTCACGTGCAGCCTGCTGCCCATGGCGGCCAGTCGCGGCAGGTGTGACAGCACCCGGGCGCGGTCCATGACGCCGATGGTGGGCTCGTCCAGAGTGTCGTCGATCTCCAGCAGGTCCTCATAGACCAGCGGGGACTCCTCGGCCGGCCAGACCTGGTGGTCGATTCCGGGCAGATGGGCGGCGGCGCGCTGGGCCCACACCAGGTCGTCGTCGGCGGGGTCGCGCCCCGGCCAGGTGGAGGCGATGAGATGTGCTTCCTGGCGGGCGGCGCCCAGGAAGCACAGGGACGTGGAGTCCAGCCCGCCGGACAGGTCGAAACTCACCGTACCGCCGGCCCTGGTACGCGCGCCGACGGAGTCGTCGAGCGTCCGCCGGACGTCCTCGGCGGCGTCGGACAGAGAACGGACGGGTTCAGGGTGCGTCCACCAGCGGCGATGCCTGACGGTCGCCCCGTCCGCCTCGATGATCAGATGATGGCCGGGTTCGACGGCGGTCACCTCTGTCCAGAGCGGGAGGTGCGGCACGGGGTGTGGCATCGGCCAGAGCAGCCGCATGGCCAGGCGCCGCCGGTCCGGCGTCGCGCCGGTGGCGGCGGCCAGCACGTCGGCGCGGTCGGAGGCGACGGTGAGTCCGTTCACCCGCGCGTGAAACACCAGCCGGAGCCCGGACGCGGTGCCCTGGACACGCGACCGGCCGTCCAGCGCGGCGATCAGGTGGAAGCTGCCGGGTAGGTCGCGGACCAGCCGGTCCAGGTGCGTCAGATCACGCAGCCGGCCCGCTTCGGCGGCCAGCCGCTCGGCGTCGATCGAGCAGCAGCCGATCAGCGCCAGCCTGGTGGCGCCCGCCTCGGCCACCGCCATCTCCTCGTCGGACCAGTGCCCGACCACCCAGGGCAGTCCGGAGGCGTGCGTGATGACGCGGGCAGTCGCAGTACGCAGAGCCACCGCCACGGCGGGCGCGGGCTCGCGATCCGGAAGGACCACGAAGTACGCCTCGCCGTGGCGGGGCCGGCTCAGCATGCCGTCGGGCATGTGCCGGGCCAAGGATCGCGGCTTTCAGTTCTTGCTGAGAATCAGGCGGTCGTTGCCGTGATGCCCCAGGAGACCGGTGACCTTGCGGAAGGACCCGGCCGCCATCAGCCGGGGCTTCTCATAGCTTTTCATGTGTTTCCTTTCGGTTGGCTTGCTACGGCACATTGCTGACTTTCGCATTCCCTTCGCAATTTCGTCCAGTCCGGTGTCATTTACTGCAATATCCAAGTTTATAAGGAAATTCGCTCTAGATTAGGCGCTGACTATAGGGGAAAATACCTACAATTCTCTTGCTATGCATGCTGTTCGACCACAAATATGTGGCGAATACGTGCCATCGATCTCGCCACCGCCTGCGCGACACGCCCGTGCGACGACGGCGGCCACGGATTCATGAACCGGCCGCGGCTCGGTGAGCGAATCGTCCCCGCCGTCCACGCGGCACCACGCGCTCGTCTGAAAATGGCCGCGATCGTGATCTCCCTGCTGTTCGGCGGGCGCGATCCGTACACGATCTTCAATCTCGTCGACGCGGGCTCCTGACCGGGAGCACCGGCAACGGCGGCCCACAGAACGGGCGGCTCGGCGAGCGTGCTCGCCGAGCTGACCTTCGTGTTCGACCTCCCCTCAGCGGCGACGGCTGCGTCTACGGCGCCGCGAGGTGCTGGTGTTCTCGGGGTTCAGGTCATCGAACGGGTCCGGTGACCGAAGCGTCGCTGGGTACAGATAGCGCAGTACTGACATGGTGTTCCCTCCTCTGCTTCGTCCGCTCCACCCTCCCCACGGCGACTTTCTCGGAATCCTCTCTTCGCAGGTTTCGGCCCGACCCTTGACCGCGTTTTCACCGGCCCACTTCGAGGGCTTACGAGGACGTCAGAGCAGTGCAAGCCGGGGGCAATCACCGCGCAAGGGGCCGCGCCTAGCGTCGGAGTGTGTTCCAACGACTGGCTCTGGGCGGCACCGCCCTCGCGGTGGCCGCGACGCTGACGCTCGCCCCCACCGCCTCCGCTTCCCCGATCTCCGCCGCCGCCGCTCCCGGCGAGGTGGCGGGCAGGTTGTTCCGCGCCTGGCTGGCCGGCGACCGCACGGCCGCCGCCAAGGTGGCCACCCCCGCCGCGGCCCGCGCGATCTTCACCTACGCCTACCGCGCGCCCGACCGCTTCGCCGGCTGCGCCGGCAACGTGTGCCGGTACGTCCACACCAGCGTGCGGGTGCCCGGCGGGCTCGACGGCATCGCGATGGTGGTGACCGGCTCGAAGGTCACCAAGGTCCACCTGTCGCGGCACCTCGCCAAGCCGTCCGCCGTGGCCGCGCACCTGCTCGCCGCCTGGAAGCGGGCGGACAGGTACGGCGCCCTGGAGGTCGGCGGCACGGGCGCGGTGCGGACGCTGTTCAAGGTCAGGTACGACCCGCACGGCGTCACCCACCACTTCCAGGGCTGCGGCAAGGAACCCAAGGGCTACTCCTGCGCCTACTCCTACGACGGCGGCGCGATGTTCATGCACGTACGCGGCTCCAAGGCCGCCGGCTACGAGGTGCGCTCGATCAGCTACATCGCCGACTGACCGTCCCGGGCGAGGCCCTTCTCGACCGCCTCGATGATCCGGGGCCGCAGCTCGGCGCAGCTGATGATCGCGTCCACCGAGCCCACGTCGACCGCTCGCTGGATGCTGTGCACGCGGTCGAACTCGGTGGCCACCTCGGTGAGCTTCTCCGACCGTACGGACGACCGGAGCTCGGCCAGCTCGGCGGCCAGCGCGGCGCGCGTGGCGGCCGGCGCCTCCGCCAGCCGGGCGGCGAGCGCCAGCACGCGGGGGTCGTTGCCGGTCCGCTTGTCGACGTCGCGCGCGAAGACCACCGCGGCGGCCGGCGCGCCGCCGAGCACCGAGGCGAACGAGCCCTCGACCGCGAGCACGGTCATGTTCGGGTTGAGCGCCTTGGAGAACACCACGAAGGCGCCGCCGTGGTAGCGCGAGATCACGCAGAACACGATGGGGCCCTTGAAGTTCACCACCGCGCGGCCGATCTCCGCGCCGTACTCCAGCTGCAGCTTGCGCATCGACTCGGGAGACCCGTCGAACCCTGACAAGTTGGCCAGCACGACCAGCGGACGATTGCCGCTGGCGGCGTTGATGGCACGGGCGGCCTTCTTGGACGACTGCGGGAACAGGGTGCCCGCGGTGTAGGTGTCCGGCCCGTCGGTGGGCGGGAACCCGCGCCTCGGCACCGACCGGGACTCGATGCCGAGCAGGCACACCGGCTGCCCGCCGAGGTGGACGTCCTGGACCGCGGCGGTGTCCGCGTCGGCCATGCCCGCCCACCGCTCCAGCACCGGATGGTCCTGATCGGACAGCGCGCGCATGACCGTACGGATGTCGAACGGCTTCTTGCGGTCCGGGTTGGACTCCACGGAGAAGATCTCCCCCACCGTGGTGAAGTCGCTGTCCGGGACGGCGTGCGGGAACGCCGACACGTCCCGGTCCACCGGGTCGCTGGTGACCGTCTTACGCGGCCGGCTCTCGCCCGGCGCGACGTAGCTGTGCTCGTAGTGGGACATCAGGACGTCCAGCGCGCCGCGGATGTCCGGCGCCCAGTACTGCGCCTGGCCGTTCGGGCCCATGATCCGGTCGTAGCCGCCGATGCCGTGGTTGTCCTCGGCCGACACACCGCCGGAGAAGTCGAGCGACTGCTTGCCGGTCAGCACCATCGCCGAGTCCGGCGTCATCACCAGGATGCCCTTGGTGTGCATGAGCATCGTGGCCTCGGCGTTCCAGTAGGGCTGGGCACCGACGTTGATGCCCGCCACCACGATGTTGATCTCGCCGCCGTCCTGGGTGAAGGTCACGATCCGCTTCAGCGCGGCCGCCACCCAGTCCATGTTCTCGGTGCCGGACGACATCGAGATACGGGCGCCCGCTGACAGCGCGAACCACTCCAGCGGCACCCGCATCCGCTCGGCCAGGTCGAGCGCGGCGATCACCCGCGCGCACTCGGGCTCGGACAGCGCGCCGAGCGCCTTCGTCGGGTCGCCCAGCAGCACGACGCGGGTCATGCCCTCCGGGTGGCGCGGGGTGGGCGTGCTGATCACACCGGCGACGAGCGCGGCGGTGTTGCGCCCCTTGGGCCGGTTGACCGGCACCAGCGTCGACCGCTCGTCCAGGTCGTACTCGGTGAACGAGCCGAACGGCCCGGCGAGCATGCCGGTCAGCTCGTACGGGTAGTGGGTGCCCCGGCTGTGCGCGCGCAGCACTTCCTGGCGGTAGTCGTCCAGCGGCTCGATGGGCTCGGTCGGCGGCGGCACGACGGACAGCTGCACGCCGGAGCCGACGTCGTAGCCGATCCGGACGGCGATGTCGACGAGCTCACCGGTGGCGCTGTCGCGGCGCCTGCCGAGGAACAGCACCTCCTCCAGGCCCGCGCCCGCCGTGGCCGGCAGCACGCGCTTGGCCACGGTGTTCAGGTCGTCAGGCGAGAAGTCGGTCGGCGGCCACACGTAGATGACGATCCGGTTCGTGGCGGACGTCTTCGCGCCGGGCTGCTTGGCCCGGCGGATGGCGTCGAGGCAGGTGGTCAGGGTGTCCTCGGCGGCGGGCAGCGCGACGAGCCTGCCCTCGTCGTCACGCAACGGGGTCAGGTCGCGGACCTGGCCCAGGGCGACGAGCCGCTCGTCGGACGGGTTCTGCCGTGCCTGGGCCCGGAAGAGGTAGACCTCCTCGTCGGGCGAGGGCAGCCGGGTGAGGTCGAAGGCGCGCAACCGTTCCAGCTGCATCCGCTCGGCGATGCGCGGGTGCAGGCCGCGCAGCAGCCGTTCCTCCGCGAAGCCGTCCGGGGACGGGCGGAAGGTGAAGTGGTGGTGCATCACGGCGCCGCTGTTGCCCGCGACGGTCGTGGTGATGCGGCTGACCCGGTTCGACGGCTGCTGCGCGACCAGCACCTCGCGCAGGCGCGTGGCCATCTCGTCGGGGTCGCTCGGGCCGTCCGGCCAGGACAGGTAGACGTCCGCCACCAGCTCGCCGTCACGGGCGAACTCGTCGACCGCCTTGACCGCCTCGGGCAGCGCCTGGAAGTCGACCGCGGTGGTCACGACCCGGCCGTCGCCGGCCGCGGTGCGGTGGTCGGCGACGACGAACGTGCAGCCGACCATCTTGCTCGCCCGGATGTCGTGCAGCGCGCGGTTGCCGTAGTATCGGCGGCTCAGCACCTCCAGCAGCGGCAGCGGGTCCACGCCTGCGCGGCCGATCCGCTGGCCGACCAGCCGGACGAGCGGCTCGGGGCTGGCGACCATCGCGGAGATCCGCTCGGCCCGGTCGGGCGCGTCGGGGTGCTCGTCGAGGTAGCGCAGGTGCTTGCGTACGGTCGTGTAGACCTTGGCGCGGGTGCGGCGCAGCACCGGCTGGGCGAACCAGGCGAACACGACACCGCGCGCCAGGTCCGCGACGGCCGGGAAGCGGACCTGGGTGGCGGCGACCAGGTGCTCCAGCGCCAGGCCGACGGTGAGGCGGTCCGCCTCGGCGGGCGGGGCCTCCGCCACCCACTGGCGCAGCAGGGTCGTCACCACGGCGACGTCGGCGGACGCGCGCCGCTGGGCCAGGAAGATCCGGAAGACGGCGTCCTCCAGCTCCGGCGTGCGGTCCAGGCCGTCGACGCCGTAATGGGACAGCACCTGCGTGAGCCGCTGCTGGAAGCCCTTCGACAGCCCGGACCGGTCCGGATCGAGGAACCGCAGGTAGGTGTGGAAGTACTCGCGCGGGCTGTGTACCGCGGAGTCGGACTTGGAGTCCTCGCCGACGGGCCGGTTACGGCTCAGCTCGCTCAGGTCGGCGAACAGGCGCAGCAGCTCGACCTCGCCGGCCAGCTCGTGCTCGCCCGCCGCGACGAGCTCGGCCCGCGCGGCCAGGTAGTTGGTGAGCAGGCGCTTCTCGTCCTGAGAGTCGATGTCGAAGCCCAGCAGGAGGCTGCGCAGATCCTGCAGGCCACGCGCCGCCCGCTCGGCCGCGGGCACGTTCGCCGGCTCGGCCGGCAGGTCCAGCTCGACCTCCTTCGCCGCGACCGCGGGACCGGCCGCCTCGTCACCGTCGGCCAGCGGCTCCAGGCGGAGCAGGCGGGCGCCCGCCTCCACCTGGCTGCCGACCGACACCGCGAGCTCCCGCACCCGGCCCCGGAACGGCGCGCGCAGCACCGTCTCCATCTTCATGCTCTCCACCACGAGCAGCGGCGCCCCGGCCTCGACCTCGTCGCCCGCCTGCAGCGGCGTGGCCACCACCAGCGCGGGCACGGGCGAGCGCACGATGCCGCCCTCGTCACGGCTGACCCGGTGGGTGACGCCGTCGACCTCGACCAGGTGGATCGGGCCGTGCGTGCTCGTGACGACCTTGAAGCGGACGCCGTTCACGGTGATCTGACCGGTGTGCTCGTCGAAACGCTCGAGGTCGACGTCGACCGCGTGCTCCGGGCCGCCCGCCGAGATACCGGCGCGGAACCGGTGGCCGCCGGTGCGGGCGACCTGGACGCGGTAGCCCACGTCGCGGAGCTTGAGCTCCAGCGCGCGGCCGCTCTCGTGCTGCGACTGCGGACGGCCGCCGTGCGCGGTGGCCAGGAAACGCTGCCGCGTCACGGCCTCCTCGTCTTCGTACGCCTCGATGGCGGCGACGATCAGCGCGATCGCGGAGTGCTGGTGCGACACGAGGGCGCCCTGGGCGCGCACACGGTCGATCCAGCCGGTGTCGGCGGACCCGTCGATCACCGCGGGCTCGTCGAGCAGCATGCGGACGAAGCCCTTGTTCGTCGCGCCGCCCTCGATGATGACGGTGGTCTGCGTCATCGCGCGGCGCAGCCGGGCCAGCGCCTCCGCGCGGTCACGGCCGTGCGCGATGATCTTGGCGATCATCGAGTCGAAGTCCGCCGGGATCGTGTCACCCTCGCTGAACCCGGTGTCCACCCGGATGCCGGGGCCGCTGGGCAGCGCCAGCCGGGCGATCCGGCCGGGGGAGGGGGCGAAGTCCCGGTCGGGGTCCTCGCCGTTGAGCCGCGCCTCGACGGCGTGCCCCCACTCCTCGGGCGCGTCCCCTTCGAGCTTGCCGCCCGCCGCGACGTGCAGCTGCGCCTTCACCAGGTCGACGCCGGTGGTGATCTCGGTGATCGGGTGCTCGACCTGCAGACGGGTGTTCACCTCAAGGAAGGCGAACAGCCGCTCACCGGGGTGGTAGAGGAACTCGACGGTGCCCGCGCCCTGGTAGCCGACCGCGAGCACGAGCCGCTCGGCCGACGCCTTCAGCTCGGCGACCTGCCCGGCGTCGAGGACGGGGGAGGCGGACTCTTCGATGATCTTCTGGTTGCGCCGCTGCACCGAGCAGTCGCGTACGCCCAGCGCCCACGCCGTGCCCTGCCCGTCGGCGATGACCTGCACCTCGACGTGCCGGGCGCCCGTCACCAGGCGCTCCAGGAACACGACGCCGCTGCCGAACGCGCGCGCGGCCTCCTGACGCGTCAGCTCGTACGCGTGGGTCAGCTCGTCGGCGTCGGAGACCATCCGGATGCCACGGCCGCCGCCGCCCGCGGTCGCCTTCAGCATCAGTGGGTAGCCGATCCGGTCCGCCGCCGCCTTCGCCGCCGCCAGCGTGTCCACCGGACCGCGGCTCCACGGCGCGACGGGCACGCCGACCTCTTCGGCGATCAGCTTCGAGCCGATCTTGTCGCCCAGCTTGCGCATGGCCTCGGCGCTCGGCCCGACGAACGTCACGCCGATCTCGGCGCACAGCTCGGCGAACGCCGGATCCTCCGCCACGAAGCCCCACCCGACCCAGGCCGCGTCCGCGCCCGTCTCGACCAGAGCCCTCCTGAGGACCGCGTGGTCCAGGTACGGGCGCTTCGCGGCGGGCCCCAAATCGTAGGCGATGTCCGCCTCGCGCACGAACGTGGCCGTACGGTCGGAGTCCGTGTACAGAGCGACGGTCTCGATCTGTGTCCCCGTCTCCGCGGCTAGGTCACGGACGGCGTGGATGAGCCGCATGGCGGCTTCACCACGGTTGACGATGGCGACACGACTGAACACTGAGCGGGCCCTTCGAAGTCGGTGAACACGGCGGTCGTCCCGCCCCTGACCCGATCCATACTCTCGGGTGGCCCTGGCTCCCGAAATGGCGGGGGCTAAGCGTGTTTCGCCGCCGGAGTTGGGGGGATCGCACAAACGCCCCCGGATCCGAGGTGGTGCCTGCACCACCATCGGATCCACATGGCAGCACCATCGATCGTACCCGCGCCGCTGCATAGCGTGATCACATGATCAAACGACAGGCGCTCACGTCGGCTGCGCTCTCCCTCGTGGCGGTGCTCACCGCCGGGTACGCGTCCCCGGCCGGGGCGGACGTGCCATCGGGCACATCCGGGCCGATCGTGTGGGGCGACTGTCCCGCCGGGCCGGCCGGCATGAAGATCGACCCCGAGCAGAAGTGCGGCACACTGAAGGTGCCGTGAAGGGGCTACCTGCTCAAGGACCGGGTCGGGGACGTCGAGCAGTTCGTCGACTCGGTGCGGCAGGTCGCCGCGGACGGCATGGTGATGGACCCGCAGGTGGTCGGCAGGCTGCTGGCCCGGCCCGCCCACGCCGAGCCGCTGGCCCGGCTGACCCCACGGGAGTGGGAGGTGCTGGCCCTGATGGCGCAGGGCAAGACCAACGGCGCGATCGCCGGCCTGCTGACCGTCACCGAGAAGGCCGTCAGCAAGCACTTGACTTCCCCCCTCCCCGAAGGGAGGGGATTCCCGGGGTCGCCCCAGGGATTTCCTGTTTCATCGGGCCGCGCCTCCCCGGAAGACTCCGGGGCCGGTCTTACCAGCCCTCCGCAGGCGTTTTACCTCTCGGCCAGCCCGGCCGCGAGGATATTCCTCGCCGCGTTCACGTCGCGGTCGTGGACGGTCCCGCAAGAGGGACAGGTCCAGGTCCGGACGTTCAGCGGCATGGTGTCGTTCATGTGCCCGCAGCCCCGCGCCGAGCACAGCTTGGAGGAGGGGAACCAGCGGTCCACGGCCACCAGCCTGCGCCCGTACCACTGGGCCTTGTACTCCAGCATGGAGCGCATCTCCCGCCAGGAGGCGTCGGAGATGGCGCGGGCCAGCGAGTGGTTCTTGACCATGTTGCGGACGGTCAGGTCCTCGATCGCGAGCGTTTGGTTCTCGCGCACCAATCGAGTGGTGACCTTGTGCAGGAAGTCCCGCCGCCGGTCCGTGATGCGGGCATGGGCGCGGGCCACCTTCGCCTTCGCCTTGACCCGGTTCGCCGAGCCCTTCTCCTTGCGGGCGAGCGCCCGCTGGGCTTCGGCCAGCTTGCGACGGTCGCGGCGTTCGTGGCGCGGGTTGGAGATCTTCTCCCCGGTCGAGAGGGTCAGCAAGTGGTTCAGTCCGGCGTCGATCCCCACATTCGCCGCGACCGGCGGCAACGGCGCGATCTTCTCCTCGCACAGCAGGGACACGAACCAGCGGCCGGCCGCGTCCTTCGACACGGTCACCGTGGACGGCTCCGCACCCTCGGGCAACGGGCGCGACCACACGATCGCCAGCGGAGCATCCATCTTCGCCAGCTTCAGCGCGCCCTCTCGCAACGAGAAGGCGTTGTTCTGGAAAGTCGCCGACGCCCGCGACTTGTGCTTGGACTTGAAGCGCGGGTACTTGGCCCGCTTGGCGAAGAAGTTGCCGAACACCACCTGTTGCTGGCGGAGCGCCTGCTGCAACGGGACGTTCGACACCTCGCGCAGGAACTCCAGCTCCGGGTCCCGCTTCCACGCGGTCAGCCACTTGGCGGTGTCCACGTACGAGGTCGAGGCGTGCTCGTCGGTGTAGCGGCGATTGCGCTCGGCGAGCGCCTTGTTCCAGACCAGCCGGACGCACCCGAACGTGCGGTTCAGCAAAACCGCCTGCTCGGGAGTCGGATGGAAGCGGTACTTGTAAGCCCGCTTCACGATCTGAGACGCGGGACTTCCGTTCGGCAAGGCCGGGAGGTCAGGACGGCCAGCCGGCGGGGTTGTTGCACGACTCCCTGGAGATCGCCGAGCCCGTGTCGGGGAAGTAGCCGAAGTGCTTGTCATGAAGGTGGGCGAAGAAATAGCACATCTCCTCGCACTCGGCGTCGTACACCGCCATCTCCGGGTCGCGGGCCACCGCTTCGTAGAAATCGCGGCCCAGCGCGACGATGAAGCCGCGCGCGTAGAGGAAGCCGTCATCGGAGCCGCCGGTCGCGGCATGGACGTCAGCCCGGTCGATGTCGTAGAGCTTGCGCTCGGCCACCCGGTCGTGGCTCGCCAGCTCTGCCGCGGAGAGCTCCCGGCCAAGGGCGGCGAGACTGTCCAGGAAGCGGGGCAGCGCGGCTTGCACCAGGCTGAGCGCCGGATCCTCCCAGGGGTCCACGTCCGGGTCGGGGGTGCGGCTGACGAGCGCCTGGCGCGCCTGACCGGCCTCCGGGCCGAGCGGCGCCCAGGCCGCCTCCACCAGGTCCCAGAAACGATCCTCGTCCCCCGCCGGGAGCCACTGGTCCGCCATGTTCGCCGCCTTTCCGAGTCTGCCTTCCGGCTATGGCGATCAGCAAAGCAGGCCGCACCGACACATCCGGGTGGCGCGTGACCCGCCCGCGCCACCCGGATGGCGTCGCCGGCGTAGGGATGGCGTCAATATTCACGCCATAGCCGTATGAAACCCGTCAAGAACGACAAAACCACTCATTTTCCGGGATTTGCTGGGCCCACAGACGCCCTGCGAGGGCGACTCGTACCCGCACAACGGAGCTAAGGAGTGGGGATGGCAGACGTCATCTTCGTCGCCCTGACGATCACGGTGTTCGTGGTCCTGGGGCTGGTCGTGAAGGCGGTGGAGAGACTGTGAGCGCCGTCAACGCCGCCGGTCTCGTCGTGGTCGCCGGCCTCGTGGTCCTCATGGTCGCGGCACTGCTGTTCCCGGAGCGGTTCTGATGTCCCCGGCCCTGGCCGGGATCATGTTCATCGCGTCCCTACTGCTGGCCCTGGCCCTCTGCTACCGCCCGCTGGGCGACTACATGTACCGCGTCTACACCGGCACGAAGCACTCCCGCGTCGAGCGGGTCGTCTACCGGCTGCTCGGCGTACGACCGGACAGCGAGCAGCGCTGGGGCGTCTACGCGCGCGCGGTGCTGGCGTTCTCGGTGCTGTCGATCCTGTTCCTGTACGGCCTGCAGCGGCTGCAGAGTCACCTGTTCCTGTCCCTGGGCATGCCGCCGGTCGAGCCCGCGCTGGCCTGGAACACCGCGGTCAGCTTCGTCACCAACACCAACTGGCAGGCGTACGCGGGTGAGTCGACCATGGGCCACGTGGTGCAGACCGCGGGCCTGGCCGTACAGAACTTCGTCTCCGCGGCGGTCGGCATGGCGGTGGCCATGGCCCTGGTGCGCGGGTTCGCCCGCGCGAAGAGCGACACGCTGGGCAACTTCTGGGTGGACCTGGTCCGCGGCACGCTGCGCATCCTGCTGCCGATCGCGTTCGTCGCGGCCGTGCTGCTGGTGGCGGGCGGCGCCGTCCAGACGTTCGCCGGACACGGCACCTGGACGACGCTGACCGGCGGCGAGCAGACGTTCACCCCGGGCACGGTGGCCAGTCAGGAGGCCATCAAGGACCTGGGCACCAACGGCGGCGGCATCTTCAACGTCAACTCCGCCCACCCGTTCGAGAACCCCACCGCCTGGACCAACTGGCTGACCATCTTCCTGCTGACGGTGATCGCCTCCTGCCTGCCGCGCACGTTCGGCCGCATGGTGGGCGACAACCGCCAGGGCTACGCCATCGTGAGCGTGATGGCCGTCATCGCCGTCATCAGCATCGGTGTGACGAACTGGGCCGAGCTGAGCGCGAGCGGCACCGTGCCGCAGGCCGTCGGCGCGGCGATGGAGGGCCGCGAGGCCCGCTTCGGCACCTCCAACTCGGCCCTGTTCGCCTCCGCCACCACCCTGACCTCCACGGGCGCGGTCAACTCCTTCCACGACTCCTACACGGCACTCGGCGGCGGCATGCTGATCTTCAACATGCTGCTCGGCGAGGTGGCGCCCGGCGGTGTCGGCGCGGGCCTGTACGGCATGCTCATCCTGGCCGTGATCACGGTGTTCGTGGCGGGCCTGATGGTCGGCCGCACGCCCGAATACCTGGGCAAGAAGATCGGCGCCCGCGAGATCAAGCTCGCCTCGATGTACTTCCTGGTCACGCCGGCGCTGGTGCTGGTGGGCACGGCGGTGGCGATGGCCACCGAGACGGGCCGCGCGGCGATGCTCAACGGCGGCCCGCACGGACTGTCGGAGATCCTGTACGCCTACACCAGCGCGTCCAACAACAACGGCTCCGCCTTCGCCGGCGTCAGCGTGAACACCACGTTCCACAACACCACGCTGGGCCTGTGCATGGCCTTCGGCCGGTTCCTGCCGATCGTGCTCGCCCTGGCGCTGGCCGGAGGGCTGGCCCAGCAGGCGCCCGTGCCGGCCGGCGTGGGCACGCTGCCCACCCACCGGCCGCAGTTCGTCGGCATGGTCGTCGGCGTGACGATCATCCTGGTCGCCCTCACCTTCCTCCCGGCGCTGGCGCTCGGACCGCTCGCAGAAGGACTTTCCTAGACATGTCAACGCACGTGCTCGAGACACCGAGCCAAGCGCCGGCCCCGAAGAACGACAAGGTCGGCGGCGGCCTGCTCGACCCCAAGCAGATGATCCGGTCACTGCCGGACGCGCTGCGCAAGCTCAACCCGGCCACCATGTGGCGCAACCCGGTCATGCTCATCGTCGAGATCGGCGCGGTGTTCACCACCGTGCTGGCGATCGGCGACCCCTCGTGGTTCGCCTGGGCCACCGTCGTGTGGCTGTGGCTGACCGTCGTCTTCGCCAACCTGGCCGAGGCCGTCGCCGAAGGCCGGGGCAAGGCCCAGGCCGCCACCCTGCGCGCGGCCAAGCACGACACCACCGCGCGCCGCCTCAGCAGCCGGACCTCCTCCGACTGGGACTCCTCCGACTGGGACGCGGTCGGCGCGCCCGAGCTCAGGCAGGGCGACTTCGTCATCGTCGAGGCGGGGGAGACCATCCCCGGTGACGGCGACGTGGTGGAGGGCATCGCCTCGGTGGACGAGTCGGCGATCACCGGCGAGTCCGCGCCGGTGATCCGCGAGTCCGGCGGCGACCGCTCGGCGGTGACCGGCGGCACGAAGGTGCTGTCCGACCGGATCGTCGTCCAGATCACGCAGAAGCCCGGCGAGAGCTTCGTCGACCGGATGATCGCTCTGGTGGAGGGCGCGAACCGGCAGAAGACGCCGAACGAGATCGCGCTCAACATCCTGCTGGCCGCGCTGACGATCATCTTCCTGATCGCCACCGCCACCATGCAGCCGCTGGCCATCTACACCAAGTCCATCAATCCGGGCGTGGCCGACTCGCTCGCGCTCACCTCCGACGGCGTCACCGGCATCGTCCTGGTGTCGCTGATCGTCTGCCTGATCCCGACCACGATCGGCGCGCTGCTGTCGGCCATCGGCATCGCCGGCATGGACCGCCTCGTCCAGCGCAACGTCCTGGCCCTGTCCGGCCGCGCGGTCGAGGCGGCCGGGGACGTGTCCACGCTGCTGCTGGACAAGACCGGCACCATCACGCTCGGCAACCGGCAGGCGGCGGAGTTCGTGCCCGTGGCCGGTGTCACCGAGCAGGAGCTGGCCGAGGCCGCCCAGCTGTCGAGCCTGGCCGACGAGACGCCCGAGGGCCGCTCGATCGTGGTGTTCGCCAAGCAGCGTTACGGCCTGCGCGAGCGGCGGCCGGGCGAGCTGGCCCACGCGGAATGGGTGCCGTTCACCGCCCAGACCCGCATGTCCGGGGTGAACCTGACGCCGGACCCGGGCGTATCGAATACGCCGGACCCGGGCGTATTCGGTGCTGCAGCGGACGGCGCCGGCCGTGAGGTGCGCAAGGGCGCCGCGACGGCGGTGCTGACATGGGTACGCGAGCACGGCGGCCACCCGGCCGACGACGCCGCCCAGATCGTGGACGGCATCTCCGGCTCCGGCGGCACCCCGCTGGTCGTCGCCGAGAAGGGCAGGGTGCTCGGCGTCATCCACCTCAAGGACGTCGTCAAGGAAGGCATGCGCGAACGCTTCGACGAGATGCGCCGGATGGGCATCCGCACCGTCATGATCACCGGCGACAACCCGCTGACCGCCAAGGCCATCGCCGACGAGGCCGGCGTGGACGACTTCCTGGCCGAGGCCACCCCCGAGGACAAGCTCACGCTGATCAGGAAGGAGCAGGCGGGCGGCCGGCTGGTCGCGATGACCGGCGACGGCACCAACGACGCCCCCGCCCTGGCCCAGGCGGACGTGGGGGTGGCCATGAACACCGGCACCAGCGCCGCCAAGGAGGCCGGGAACATGGTCGACCTGGACTCCGACCCGACCAAGCTCATCGAGATCGTCGAGATCGGCAAGCAGCTGCTCATCACCCGGGGCGCGCTGACGACGTTCTCCATCGCGAACGACATCGCCAAGTATTTCGCGATCATCCCGGCCATGTTCGCGGCCGTCTACCCGGGCCTGGACACGCTGAACATCATGCGCCTGGCCAGCCCCCAGTCGGCGATCCTGGCGGCGGTCATCTTCAACGCCCTGGTCATCGTCGCGCTGATCCCCCTGGCCCTGCGCGGCGTGCGCTACCGGCCGTCCGGCGCCGCCAAGCTGCTGTCACGCAACCTGTACGTCTACGGCCTGGGCGGGATCATCGCCCCGTTCCTCGGCATCAAAGTCATCGATCTCATCATCCAGTTCCTTCCGGGGATGTCGTAAATGGACCGCATGCCAAGCTGGATCCGCCGGCATGTCGCCGCGCTGCGCGCGCTGCTCGTGCTCACGGTGGTCACCGGCGTCATCTACCCACTGGTCACCACCGGCGTCGCCCAGGCGCTGTTCAACGCCAACGCCAACGGCTCGATCGTGCACAAGGACGGCAAGGCGGTGGGCAGCGCGCTCATCGGCCAGTCCTTCACCGACGCCGACGGGGAGCCCGTACGCGGGTACTTCCAGTCCCGCCCGTCGGCCGCCGGCGACGGCTACGACCCGACCTCGACCAGCGCGAGCAACCTCGGGCCCGAGGACGTCGTGGACGCCCTGCCGGAGGGCCGGCAGTCGCTGCTCACCCAGGTCTGCGCCCGCTCCAAGGCGGTCGGCGAGCTGGAGGGCGTCAGCGGCGCCCGGCCGTACTGCACCCCGGACGGGGTCGGCGCGGTGCTCAAGGTGTTCCCCGACCGCGTGGTCAGCGTCAACCAGGCCTGCCCCGCCACCCCGTTCATCGCCGCCTACCAGGGCAGGACGGTGGAGTGCGCCAAGCCGGGGGAGGACCACGCGGCGGGCGAGACCGTGCCCGTGCGCGGAGCCGTGACCGCCGTCCAGGTGCCCGCCGACGCGGTCACGGCGAGCGGCTCCGGCCTGGACCCGCACATCTCCGTCGCCTACGCCGAGCTACAGGCGCCGCGGGTGGCCAGGGAGCGCGGCCTCGACCCGGCCACAGTCGAGCGGCTCATCCAGGAGCACACCACCGGCCGGGCGCTCGGCTTCATGGGCGAGCCGGCGGTGCGCGTACTCGAACTCAACCTGGCCCTGGACAAGGCCTGACATGAGAGGGCGGCTACGGGTCTACCTGGGCGCGGCCCCCGGGGTCGGCAAGACCTACGCCATGCTCGGCGAGGGCCGCCGCGGCCGGGACCGCGGCCGGGACGTGGTCGTGGGCCTCGTCGAGACCCACGACCGGCCGCGGACCGCCGCCCTGCTGGAGGGCATGGAGGTGATCTCGCGCAGGACGCTGGTCTACCGCGGGGCCACCTTCACCGAGCTGGACGTCGACGCGGTCATCGAACGCGCACCCAAGGTCGCGCTGATCGACGAGCTGGCCCACACCAACGTGCCCGGCTCGCGCAACGTCAAGCGCTGGCAGGACATCGACGAGATCCTCGACGCCGGCATCGACGTCGTCTCCACCGTCAACATCCAGCATCTGGAGTCGCTCAACGACGTCGTCCATCAGATCACCGGCATCCCACAGCGGGAGACGGTCCCCGACGAGGTGGTGCGGCGGGCCGACCAGATCGAGCTCGTCGACATGTCTCCCGAGGCGCTGCGGCGGCGGATGGCGCACGGCAACGTCTACGCGCCCGAGAAGGTCAGCGCGGCGATGGCGAACTACTTCCGCGTCGGCAACCTGACCGCGCTGCGCGAGCTGGCGCTGCTGTGGGTGGCGGGGAAGGTGGACGAGCAGCTCGACCGCTACCGCGCCGACCACGGCATCGAAGGCACCTGGGAGGCCCGCGAACGCATCGTGGTAGCCCTGACCGGCGGCCCCGAGGGGGAAACGCTGGTACGCCGGGCCGCCCGCATCGCCGCCCGTACCAAGGGCGCCGACCTGCTGGCGGTCCACGTGACCAGCGCCGACGGGCTGGCCGGAGCCGACCCGGCCAACCTGGCCCGCCAGCGCGCCCTGGCCGAGAGCCTGGGCGGCACCTACCACCAGGTGGTCGGCGACGACATCCCGCGCGCCCTGCTCGACTTCGCCCAGGGGGTCAACGCCACCCAGCTGGTGCTGGGCGCCTCCCGCCGGGGCCGGTTCGCCCAGCTGCTCTCGCGGGGCGTGGGCGTGGAGACCACCGCGCGGTCCGGCTCCATCGACGTCCACCTCGTCACCCACGAGGCGGCCAAGCAGGGCCGCCGCCGGCTCGAACGTTCCCGGGCGGCGCTGACCAGGAAACGCCGGCTGTTCGGGTGGGCGGTGGCGGCGGCGGGCCTGCCGCTGCTGACCACGGCGCTCGCCCCGTTCCGGGACGTGATCTCGCTGCCCAGCGAGATCCTGCTGTTCCTGAGCCTGGTGATCGCCGTCGCGCTCGTCGGCGGGACCTGGCCCGCGCTCGTCACGGCCGTGGGCGGGTTCCTGCTGCTCAACTGGTTCTTCACGCCGCCCCTGTACACCTGGACGATCCACGACCCGGAGAACTTCTTCGCCTTGACGGTGTTCGTCCTGGTCGCGGCCGCGGTCAGCGCGATCGTCGACCTGGCCGCCCGCCGGACCAGGGAGGCGGCCCGCGCCCGCGCCGACGCGGAGGTGCTCTCCACCCTGGCCGGGCACGTCCTGCGCGGCGAGGCCGCGCTGCCGTCGCTCCTCGGCCGACTGCGTGAGACCTTCGCGCTGGACTCGGTCACGCTGCTCGAACGCCTCGGCGAGCCCGCCCCGGACGACCAGGCCGAGCCCGCCGCCTGGCGGATCGTCTCCACCTCCGGCACGGCCCCGTGCGCCAACCCGGCCGTCGCCGACACCGACGTCGTGATCGACGACAGGCTGGTGCTCGCCGCCCGTGGCCGGCTGCTGGACGCCAGCGACCGGCGGGTGCTGGAGGCGTTCGCCGCCGAAGCGGCCGTCGCGCTGCGCCAGGAACGCCTTCAGCGGGAGGCCGAGCAGGCCAGGCCGCTGGCCGAGGCCGACCGGATGCGCACCGCGCTGCTCGCCGCCGTCAGCCACGACCTGCGCAGCCCGCTGTCGGCCGCCAAGGCCGCCGTGGAGAGCCTGCGCAGCCGCGAGATCGACTGGACCCCGCAGGACCGCGACGAACTGCTGGCCACCGCCGACGAGTCGCTCGCCCGCCTGGACCGGCTGGTGGAGAACCTGCTCGACATGAGCCGCCTGCAGGCCGGCGTGCTCGGCCTGTCACTCCAGCCCATCGCCCTGGACGAGATCGTCCCCCACGCCATCGGCGACCTCGGGCCGCTGCGCGACCGCGTCGAGGGCGACGTCTCCATCGAGCTGCCCGAGGTCCTGGCCGACCCGGCCCTGCTGGAGCGGGTGCTGGTCAACCTGATGAGCAACGCCGTACGTCACAGCCCGCCCGAGCGGAAGGTCATCGTCACCGCGAGCTGGCATGACGACCACGTCGAGATCCGCGTCATCGACCGTGGGCCCGGCATCCCGCGCGAGGCCCACGACCGGGTCTTCCTGCCGTTCCAGCGGCTCGGCGACCGGGACAACGACACCGGCGTCGGGCTCGGGCTCGCGCTGTCGCGAGGGCTGACCGAGGCCATGGGCGGCACGCTCGTACCCGAGGAGACACCAGGAGGAGGCCTCACCATGATCGTCAACCTGCCCATCCACACGCCATGACCAAGATCCTCGTCGTCGACGACGAACCGCAGATCCTGCGCGCGCTCCGCATCAACCTGGCCGCCCGCCACTACGAGGTCGCCGTCGCCCCCGACGGCGCCGCCGCGCTGCGCGAGGCCGCCCGGTGGCAGCCCGACCTGGTCGTCCTCGACCTCGGCCTGCCCGACCTCGACGGCGTCGACGTCATCCAGGGGTTGCGCGGCTGGACCCGGATCCCCATCGTCGTCCTGTCCGGCCGGGCCGGGAACCAGGACAAGATCGACGCTCTGGACGCGGGCGCCGACGACTACGTGACCAAGCCGTTCAGCATCGAGGAGCTCCTGGCCCGCATCCGCGCCGTCTCCCGCCGCACCGTCGTCCACGAGCCCGGCGGCCTGGCCGACGTGCGGATCGGCGACCACACGGTGGACCTGACCGGCAAGACCGTCTCGGGGGACGTGCGGCTCACCCCCACCGAATGGCACATCCTGGAGATCCTGCTGCGCAACCCCGGCAAACTCATCCCCCGGAGCCACCTGCTCGCCGAGGTGTGGGGCAGTAAGCACGTCAAGGAGACCCACTACCTGCGCCAGTACATGGCCCAGCTGCGCAAGAAACTCGAACGCGACCCGGCACGCCCGGCCCACCTCATCACCGAGCCGGGCATGGGCTACCGCTTCACTCCATGACACCTGGCCGACGCACCTGCTGGATGTACTCCTGGACCACGGTCGGCGGGGCCCCGCCGACCGACCCGGCGAAGTAGGAGCCGGACCAGAAACAGTTCACAGGGGGCTGATCGCGCGGTCCCTGACGGACGTGACGATGCTCCACGGCAACTCCGGTAACGGAAGCCGATCCGATCCCGGGTCCGGGAGCAGGGAGCCGGCGGGCAGGCGCGGGGAGTTGGTCGCCACCACCCTGCCCTCGCCGTTCACCAGCGTGATCTGCGTGGGGCTCGCCGCCAGCACGCCGAGCAGCAGCGCCTCGAACCTGGCCACCCGCACGTCGGCGCCCACCACACCGAGGAAGCGGCCGTCCACCTCGGCGGGCGCCGTGAAGGTCAGCATGTACGTGTCGGTGCCGCCGTAGTCGACGTACGGGCCGACGATGTGGCGGCGGCGGGTGCGCTCCGGCACCGCGAACCAGGCGGCGGCCGTGTAGTCGTAGAAGCCGAGGCTGTCCGGGTCGAGGTCCACGTCGAGGAAGATCGGATCCTGCTCGGGCGGCGCCTGCCACCACTCCAGCCACCGCCTGCGGTCGGCCAGCACACCGGGCGCGACGATCACGCCGGCCCCGGCCACCACCTCGTTCGTCCTGCTCAGGCAGGCGAAGATCTCCGGCCGGACCGTGGCCAGGTCGGCGCAGGCGAACGACCCGGAGGCGCGATAACAGGTCACGACGCTCGCCAGGATGCGATCCAGCGAGCCGAAGATGTCCGCGACGATCGTGTGGACCCGGTCCGCCACCTGACCGACGTGCCGATCACTCATCGTGGCCTCCTCACTCGGATGCGACGAGCCGCCAATGGAACTCCATCAGACGTTCTATCCCCTTGTCGATGAGTTCCTCGGTGATCGACCTGGCGCGCGCCGGGTCGCGGGCCTCGATGGCGTCGATCACCTGGGCGTGGCTGCGCGCCGTGTCCCGGGGGTCGACCGCCTCTCCGTACGGGAGCCAGAGCAGCTCGCCCACCTCGGCCTGGATGTCGATCTCGGCGCGCGTCAGCCGTACGGACTGGGCGGCGGCGGCGACCTCGATGTGGAAGCGGCCGTCGGCGCGGCGGCGCTCGTCCACCGAGGTGGCCGCCTCAAGGCGGCCGAGGATCTGACGCAGCCGCGTGACGTTGTCGGCGGAGGCCCGCAGGGCGGCCAGCCGGGCGGCGGTGCCTGCGATCGCGGAGCGGTAGTCGCCGATCTCGCGGAGCTCCGAGGTGCTGAGCTCGCGCAGGCGGCGGCGCAGCCGGGCCGTGGACGGGGCGGCGGGCGCGAGCACGAACGTGCCGCCGCCGCGCCCCCTGCGGGTCTCGACCAGCCCGCGCTCGCGCAGCGCGGCCAGGGCCGCGCGCAGCGTCACGGTGGAGACGTTGAGCGCGTTGGCCAGCTCCAGCTCGGCGGGGAGCTGGTCACCGTCGGCGATCAGGCCGAGCGCGATCGCCTCGGCCAGCCGGCGCGCCACGACCTCCACCCGGCCGGAACCGTCGTCGAGCGGGGCGAAGATCGCCGCCTTGGGGAGCTGACTCACACGCTCCAGCATATTGCCATTTGAAATATGAACTCATAGTTTTAACCGCAACCCGCCTTAGGGAGGCCACATGCCGGATCCCGAGAAGGAGTTCGCCGAGGAGTGGCGCGATGCCGCCTACAACTGTTTCTCCTCAGGCCACAAGTTCTGCCGCGAGGTCTGTCCCGTCATGCAGGTCACGCGCAACGAGTCCTGGAGTCCCACCGCCTTCCACGCCAACGTCGTGGCGATGGAGAAGGGCGAGCTCGAGGTCGCGGACGTCGCGGCCGACTACGTCAACTGCACCGGATGCGGCGCGTGCGAGCTGCGCTGCCCCAACTCACTGTTCACCGGCGACTTCTACCGCTTCCGCACCCGTACGGTCGACCTGGTCAAGGCCGTGCGCGGGTTGGCCGTCTCGCAGGGCGTGCACCAGCCGGGCTGGCAGCGCTGGAACCTGCTCACCGACGAGCGCGGGCACGAGCCGGTGCTCAACGGCACACCGGTCGACCAGGCGCGGGTGCGTGACTGGGCCGACGGGCTGGACCTGCCGATCGGCGGGGAGACCATCCTGTTCGTCGACTGCGAGGCGGCCTTCTACCGCACCTCGGTGCCGCGCTCGGTGGCCCGGATCCTGCGGCTCGCCGGGTATGAGTTCGGGCTGATGAACGAGCAGTGGTGCTGCGGCGGCCCGGCGGCCGAGATGGGCTATGAGGAGCAGGCGCGGCGGTTCGCCCGGCACAACCTGGACGACTGGCGGGCGGCCGGGGTGCGCCGGGTGCTGGTGCTGGACCCGCACGACTACATCACGTTCACCGAGGACTATCCGAAATACTTCGGCGACGCGTACGACATCGAGATCGTGCTGGTCGTGGAGCTGCTGGCGGAGCTGATCAGGGAGGGCAGGCTGACGCCGCACGTGCCGGTCGAGCGTACGGTGACCTACCACGACCCGTGCCGGCTCAACAAGCGCAAGGGCGTCTGGCGGGAGCCGCGGGAGATCCTGCGGGCGATTCCCGGTCTGACCTTCCATGACGTGGACCGGGTGACGCAGTGGTCGTACTGCTCGGGCGGCGGTGGCGGGCTGCCCGTGGAGAAGCCGGAGCTGACCGCGAAGATCAGCGAGCAGCGGATCGGCAAGGCCGCCGAGCTGGGCGTGGACACGCTGGTCAGCGCCTGCCCGTGGTCGGAGCGGCCGCTGTCGGAGGCCGGTGAGGCACGCTCGATCGACGTCGTGGACCTGCACGAGCTGCTGGCCGAGTCGCTGGGGGTGGCGCCATGAGCGGGTGGTTCGGCGGTCGCGGGCCGGAGGCGGCGTCATGAGCGTCGTGATCGGGGATCCCGTGCTGGCGGAGCTGCGGGGGATCCTCGGCGGCGAGCATGTGCTGACCGGCAAGGCCGACCGGCTCAACCGGGCGCGCGTGCCCGCGCCGTTCCCGGTGCACCGGTGGGCGGAGCGGATGCCCGACCTGGTCGTGCTGCCGGGCTCCACGGAAGAGGTCGCGGAGGTGCTCAGGCTGGCCGACAGCCTGCGGATCCCGGTGGTGCCGCGCGACGGCGGCACCGGGCTGACCGACGGCGCGGTGCCGCTGCGCGGCGGCATCGTGGTGGACGTCAAGCGGATCGACCAGATCAGGGAGATCGACCTCGACAACCGCACCTGTACGGTCGGCACCGGCATCAATGCGCTCAAGCTCAACGAGGTGTTAGCCAAACATGGCCTGATATATCCGGACGATCCGGCGTCCTATCCGTGCTCACTCGTCGGCGGCCGGATCGGCACCAGCGGCTGGTCACTGATCGGCTCCCGCTACGGCCACAGCCGCGACCTGGTGCTCAGCTTCGACCACGTCCTGCCGTCCGGCCGCGTCATCCACGTCGGCGACGGCATCGGCCGCAAGATCACCAAGAGCTCCAGCGGATACCAGCTCAAGCACCTGTTCATGGGCCATCAGGGCACCCTCGGCATCGCCACCGAGGCGACGCTCAAGCTGTTCCCCAAGCCGGAGGCGGAGTTCTCGCCGTTCTGGGCGTTCGAGGACTACGACAGCGCCTACCGTGCGGTCGGCGCGCTGGCGCGGGCGGGCGTGGCCACGTTCGCCGGCGCGGTGCTGTTCGACGAGTGGAAGGTCGACTACCTGCGGCGCGACGACGAGGCCTACATCCCGCAGCCGTCGTCGGTGAAGGCGCTGGTGTGCGCCGCGATGTACGGCTACGAGGACGAGGTCCGAGCCGGCGGCAGGAGGCTGCTGCGCATCGCCCGCTCGCTCGGCGCCCGCTACCTGGGCGACGAGATCTCGCAGGGCGACTGGGCGGCCAGGCACGACAGGTACGCCACGCCGCTGCACGGCCGCACCCGATCGGGCCAGGTCGCCCCGATGAGCTGGCACTGCGAGGACGCCTCGATCAACTACACGAACCTGCCCGCCGTACGACTGGCCTGGCACGAGATCGCCGACCGGCTGCGGCGTGAGAGCGACGTGTTCGACGACTGGGGCATGTTCGCCTACACCAACGGCGCGACCGGCGCCGACTACCTCACCGAGATCGACATCGGCATCTGGGAGCAGCGGCTCGACGACGCCGCCTGGGCGGCGTGGGTGCGGGCCAAGCGCGACCTCGCCGCCGTGTCGCTGGCCTACGGCGGCTCGATCAGCGCGTGTCATGGCTCGTGCCGCGAGGGCGAGGTGGACCTGGTCCCCGCCGAACTCGGCGGCGGGTACGACGTGATGCTCGCCATCAAACGGGCCATCGATCCGAACAACATCATGAATCCCGGCAAGTACCTGCTGGACCAGGCGTACGCGGAGAAATCATGAAATATCGCTATCAAGAGGAAATGTCGCCTCCGCCGGCCCAGCGGGTGAGCGACGTGGCGATCACCCGGTTCGAGCACGTCTACGAGGTCGAGCCCGGCCTCATGGCCGAGCATGTGACGCAGCAGACCTTCCCCAACTGGGACACCCTGCGCCTGGTCCGGTCCCGGGCCGACCACCTGGCCTGGATGCACCGGCACTTCGCCGACACAGTGATCTCCGGCGAGGAGCTCCTCCGTGACCTCGACGAATGACGCCCCGCTGAGTCCGGCGGACGACTCCCGGCTGTCCGACCTCGGCTACACCTCCGAGTTCCGCAGGGACATGAGCCTGTGGGCCAACTTCTCCCTCGGCTTCACGTACCTGTCTCCCGTGGTCGGGATCTACACCCTGTTCGCCTCGTCGCTGGCCCTCGGCGGGCCGCCGATGATCTGGAGCCTGGTCATCGTGGGCGCCGGGCAGTTCTTGGTGGCGCTCGTCTTCGGTGAGATCGTCTCGCAGTACCCGCTGACCGGCGGCATCTACCCCTGGGCCAGGCGGCTGTGGGGGCGGCGGTGGGCCTGGATGACAGGCTGGGTGTACCTGGTCGCGCTGCTGGTCACGATCGCGAGTGTGGCGTACGGGGCGGGACCGTACCTGTCCGCCCTTCTCGGGATCGAGGTGAGCTCAGGGAACACGATCCTCTGCGCCCTGATCATTCTCGGCGTCGCGCTGGCGATCAATCTGGCGGGGACCAGGGCGCTGGCCCTGGCGGCGATCATCGGGTTCACCGCCGAGCTGGTCGGGGCGCTGGCCGTGGGCGGGTGGCTGCTGCTCACCCAGCGGCACCACGGGCTCGGGGTGCTGTTCGACTCGTTCGGCGCAGGGTCAGAGTCCGGATATTTCGTGGCATTCCTGGCCGCCGGACTTATTGGGATATTTCAGTACTACGGGTTCGAGGCGTGCGGTGATGTGGCCGAGGAGGTGCCCGACCCGACCCGGCGCATCCCCAAGGCCATGCGCATGACCATCTACGTGGGCGGCGCCGCCGCGACGTTCGTCTGCCTGGCGCTGCTGCTCGCGGTGCCCGACTTCGCCGTCGTCGTCTCCGGCGCCGACGCCGACCCCGTCACGAACGTGCTGACCACCGCGTTCGGCGCCACCGGCCTCAAGGTCGTGCTCGGCGTGGTGCTGCTGTCGTTCCTGTCGTGCGCGCTCAGCCTGCAGGCGGCGGCGAGCCGGCTGCTCTACTCCTACGCCCGCGACGACATGATCGTGGGCAGCCGCGCGTTCAGGAGGTTCTCCCCGGCCAGGCGCATCCCGCCGAACGCGCTCCTGGCCGCCGCCGTGGTGCCCGCGCTGGTCGTGCTCGGCTCCATCGTGTCGGAGGACGCCCTCATCAAGATCATTTCCTTCGCGGTGCTCGGCATCTATCTGGGCTTCCAGATGGTCGTGCTGGCGGCGTTGCGGGCCAGGTTACGCGGCTGGCGCCCGTCAGGACCGTTCACGCTGGGGCGCGCGGGCCTCGCCGTCAACGTGGCCGCGCTGCTCTACGGGGTGCTCGCCATCGTCAACATGGCCTGGCCGAGGACGCCCGACGCCCCCTGGTACGACGACTACCTGGTGGCTCTGTCCGGGCTGGTGGTGGTCGCCGCCGGGCTGATCTACCTGCTGGTCGCCAAGCCGCACGACAAGGGCGACGCCCCCTCGGGCGACGCCATCCCTCAGGAGGTCGCACGATGAAGTTCAGTTACGTGATGCTGCCGGACTATCCGCTGCGGGACTCGCTGGCGTCCATTCGCCTGGCCGACGAGCTCGGCTTCCACGCCTGCTACGCGGCCGACGAGACCTGGCACAAGGACCTGTGGCTGCTGTTCGCCGCCGCGGCGCAGCAGACGTCCCGCATCAGGTTCGGGCCCAGCGTGTCGTCGGTGGTGCTGCGGGAGCCGACCCTGATCGCCCAGGCGGCGGCCACCCTCGACGAGCTCAGCGACGGGCGCGCCGAGGTGGTGCTGTCCAGCGGCAACTTCGGGCTGCTCGCGCAGTACAACATCGACTGGACGGTCACCAAGCCGTTGTCGCGGGTGAAGGAGGCGGCGTACGTGGTGCGCACGCTGCTGGACGACGGCGCGATCACGTTCGACGGCGAGTTCTTCAAGTACACCGGCCTGTTCACCTTCGCCCGTCCGGTGCAGGAACGCGTGCCGGTCAAGCTCGGCGCGATGCGTGGACCGCGCTCCTTCCAGGCGGCCGGCGAGCACTCCGACGGCGTGCACCACGCGCTCAGCTACACCCGCGAGGCCTACGACTACCTCGTCCAGCACTTCACGGCCGGCGCGGAGCGGGCGGGCAAGGACGCCTCGTCGATGGACATCGGCGCCTGGGTCGTCTTCGCCACCGGCCCGGACTCGGCCGTGGCCAAGGAGGCAGCTCGCAGCATGGTGGGCCTTTACGCCTCGTCCATGCCCGCCGAGCAGCTCGAACGCAACGGCGTCGACCCGGGCGCGATGAAGCCGATCGTCGACGCCCTCGGCGCCGGCGACCTGGCCAGGGCGATCGAGCTGACCACTCCCGAGCTGGGGGAGCGGTTGTCCATCGCCGGCACGCCGGAGGAGTGCGTGGCCAAGATCAAGCGCGAGATCGAGCCGTCGGGCGTCAACCACATGATCCTCGCCGTCACCGACGCGACGCTGGTCAAGCAGTTCATGGGCCGGGAACTGCCCGAGGTGGCCGACGTGGACACCCAGCTCCGGCTGATCCACGACCAGATCATGCCGGCCTTCGCCTGACCCGGAGGGGGACGGCGGGCCCCGCCGTCCCCCTCCGCAGCACAGAACGCGGTGAGACGCGCCGTTCTCCCACGGTGGAACGGGACGGAATGCCGCCCCCGGTGCACGGACGCGCCGGGATGCGCCGTCTCCACCAGTAGAACGGGACCGCGGGGTGAGTCAGCTCGCTGCCGCGCGGGCGGTGGCGGAGGTGGTGATGGTGCGCAGGATCTGCTGCAGCCTGGTGATCGTGGGACCGTCGATCCCCATCGCCTCACCGATGATCTCCGGGATGTGGCGGGTCCGCTCCCGCATCTCCCGGCCCTCGTCGGTGAGGGCCACGGTGACGGAGCGTTCGTCGTCGGGGCGGCGGCGCCGGATCAGCAGGCCGCGCATCTCCAGCCGTTTGAGCAGCGGGGAGACGGTGTTGTAGTCGAGCTGAAGCTCCTGCAGGATCTCGCGGACCGTGCACTCCTCGTGCCGCCACAGGACGACCATCACCAGATATTGCGGATAGGTCAGGCCGAGCGGGTCGAGCAGGGTGCGGTAGACGGACGTGACGCTGCGCGAAGCGGCGTACAGGTCGAAGCAGAGCATCGCCGCCAGCGGCCCGGTGTCGTCCTCGGTATCAGGTCCCATGACGTGAGCCTAGCCGAGATCGGGCCCGCCCGACTAAATCGCAGGCGATTAAAACGACCACGCCCATTGTGAGCGAGAGCACATCGCATACGACTACCTCGCACACGATTCAATCGGCTAGGGTTCATCGTGTTCCGAAGCGCAGGACAACTCGAGGAGCCCAGTCATGGCCCGCTTCCGCCGCCCCGTCACCGCCCTGCTCGCAGGCGCGGTCTCCCTTCTCGCCGTCGCAGCCGCCGCGCCCGCCGCGTCGGCCACGACAGCCACGAACACCACGACCGCCGCGTCCGCCGCGACACCGAGCACGGCCAAGCCCACCGTGGTGCTCGTGCACGGCGCGTTCGCCGACGCCTCCAGCTGGAACGGTGTGGCCGAACGCCTGCAGCGCCGCGGCCACACCGTCATCGCCACGGCCAACCCGCTCCGCGGCCTGGCCAGTGATGCCGCCTACACCGCCGATCTGCTCAAGAGCATCAAGGGCCCGGTCGTCCTGGCCGGACACTCCTACGGCGGCGCGGTCATCACCAACGCCGCGCGCGGCAACGACAACGTCAAGGCCCTGGTGTACGTCGCGGCCTTCCTCCCCGAAAGCGGTGAGAGCGCAGCCGACCTGGCCGGCAAGTATCCCGGCAGCACGCTCGGCGAGACCCTGCACGAGGTCCCGCTGGCCGGCGGCGGAACCGACCTCTACGTCCAGCAGAGCAAGTTCCGCAAGCAGTTCGCCCATGACGTGCCCGCCCGCACCGCCCGCCTGATGGCCGCCACCCAGCGTCCCATCACCGCCGCCGCGCTCAACGAGGCCTCCGCGGCCCCGGCCTGGAAGGACATTCCCTCCTGGGCGCTGATCCCGACCGGGGACAAGAACATCCCCGCCGCCGCCCAGCACTTCATGGCCAAGCGCGCCGACGCCCGCGCGGTCGTCGAGGTCAAGGACGCCTCCCACGCCGTCCTGGTCTCCAGGAGCGACGCCGTGGCCGACCTGATCGAGCGCGCGGCCGCTCAGCGCTGACCCGCCCACCTCTTCCCGAAAGGCTCGTACGACCATGGCTCACATCACCGTAGGCACCGAGAACACCACGCCGATCCGGCTCTACTACGAGGACCACGGCTCCGGCCGGCCGATCGTGCTCATCCACGGCTATCCGCTCGACGGACACTCCTGGGAGAAGCAGGTCGCGGCACTCCTCGACGCCGGACACCGGGTGATCACCTACGACCGGCGCGGATTCGGCCGGTCGAGCGGGCCGACGAAGGGCTACGACTACGACACCTTCGCCGCCGACCTGGACATCCTGCTCCGCACCCTCGATCTGCGCGACGTCGTGCTCGCCGGGTTCTCCATGGGCAGCGGCGAGGTCGCCCGATACGTCGGCACGTACGGCACCGAGAGGGTCGGCAAGGTCGCCTTCCTGGGCGCGCTGCAGCCCTTCCTGCTCAAGACCGGCGACAATCCGACCGGCGTGGACCAGTCGGTCTTCGACGGCATCCTGTCCGCCGTCACCGCCGACCGCTACGCCTACTTCGACGCGTTCTACGCCGACTTCTACAACACCGACGAGACGCTCGGGAGCCGGATCAGCGAGGCGGCCCTGCGGCAGAGCTGGAACGTCGCGGCCGGCGCGTCGGCGTACGCCTCGGTCGCGGCGGTGCCGACCTGGACCACCGACTTCCGGGCGGACGTGGCCGCGCTGGCCCGCTCCGGTGTGCCCGCCCTGATCGTGCACGGGACGGCCGACCGCATCCTGCCCATCGACGCCACCGCCCGCCCCTTCCACGCCATGCTCCCCGCCGCCACCTATGTGGAGATCGACGGCGCGCCCCACGGCCTGCTGTGGACGCACGCCACCGAGGTGAACGAGGCACTGCTGACCTTCCTGCGGAACTGAGCGAAACACCGGTACGGAGCGTGCACGAAGATCTCAGCGGCGGGTCCGAGTGCGGCTTTCCCTCGTGCCTGCTGCGCGACGCCAGGCGGCGTCGCGCAGCAGGCGCAGTCCGTTGAGGCCGACGATGATGGTCGAACCCTCGTGCCCGGCCACGCCCAGCGGCAGCGGCAGATCGCCGAACAGGTCCCAGGCCACCAGCACGGCGATGAAGGTGGCGGCGATGGCGAGGTTGGCCATCACCAGCCGGCGAGCCCGCCGGGCCAGCGCGATGACGGCCGGGACGGTGGCCGGTTCGTCGCGGGTGATGACCGCGTCGGCGGTGTCCAGTGCCAGGTCGGACCCGGTGCGGCCCATCGCGATGCCCACGTGGGCGGATGCCAGCGCGGGGGCGTCGTTGACGCCGTCGCCGACCAGCGCCACCCGCCAGCCGGCCGCCTGCAGCTCATGCACCGCGCTGACCTTGTCCTCCGGGAGCAGGTCCGCGCGGACCTCACCGATTCCGGCCTCGGCGGCCAGCTTGGCCGCGGCCCTCGGGTTGTCGCCGGTCAGCAGCACCGGCGCGGAGCCGGTCAGCTCCGTCAGGTGCGCCACGGCCTCGGCGGTGCCGGGCCGCATCCGATCGGCCAGGGCCAGCACCCCGGCCGGGACACCGTCCACCCGCACGACCACCACCGTGTGCCCACCCCCCTGCAACTCATCGACCAGCCGGCCGACGCCTCCGTCCGCACCGTGCGGGCCGACACCTCCGTCCTCCCTACGGGGGAGCAGGCGTGCTGGACGGGTGTCCTCGCTGCCGGTGAGGAGGTGTGCCGGACTGGCGATCTCGATGTGGAGGCCCTCGACGTGGGCCCGCACGCCGCGTCCGGGTTCGGAGGCGAACTCGTGGGCCTGGGTCACGGGCAGCCCCGCCGCGTGGGCGGCGGCCACCACGGCGCGGCCCAGCGGGTGCTCCGAATCCTGCTCAGCGGAGGCGGCCAGCGCGAGCAGCCGGTCGGGGGTGAGGCCGGCGTCGGGGAGGACGTGCACGCCGGTCAGGTGCGGGCGGCCCTCGGTCAGGGTGCCGGTCTTGTCGAAGGCGACCGCCGTGACGGTGCCCAGCTGCTCCATCACCACCGCCGACTTGACCAGCACGCCGTGCCGCCCGGCGGTGGCGATGGCGGCCAGCAGCGGCGGCATGGTGGCCAGCACCACCGCGCAGGGCGAAGCGACGATCATGAAGGTCATCGCGCGCAGCAGACTGTCCTGCACCGGCGTGCCCCACAGCAGCGGCAGCGCGAACAATGCCACAGTGGCGGCGACCATGACGATCGAATAGCGCTGCTCGATCTTCTCGACGAACAACTGGGTGCGCGCCTTGGTGGCACTGGCCTGCTCCACCATGGCCACGATCCGGGCGACCACCGTCTCGCTCGCCGGTCGCGTCACCCGCACCCGAAGCGCGCCGGTGCCGTTCACCGTCCCGGCGAAGACCTCATCCCCAGGCTGCTTGTCGACCGGCAGGCTCTCGCCGGTGATGCCGGCCTGGTCCACGGCGCTGGCGCCGGACAGCACCTGGCCGTCGGCGCCGATCCGTTCCCCGGGCCGGACCAGGATCGTCTCACCCACCTGGAGGACGGCCGCCTCGACGACCTCCTCCCGCCCGCCGGGGCTCAGCCTGCTCGCCTGCTCGGGGGCCAGATTCAGCAGCCCGCGTACGGAGTCCTCGGTGCGCTTGGTGGCCAGCGCCTCCAGCGCGCCGGAGGTGGCGAAGATGATGATGAGCAGCGCGCCGTCGAAGACCTGACCGATGGAGGCCGCGCCGATCGCGGCGGCGACCATCAGCAGGTCGACGTCCAGCGTGCGCTCGCGCAACGCCCGCACGCCCGCGAGTCCCGGCTCCCACCCGCCGGCGGCGTAGCAGGCCAGATACAGGCCCCACCACAGCCAGGCGGGCGCGCCGGCCAGCTGACTGATGCCACCGGCCGCGAACAGCACGGTCGCGATGGCCGCCCAGCGCACCTCGGGCAGCGACCACATCCCCGCCCGCCACGACGACAGGGCTCGTGAGGGTGGCGGCGCGGCGAGATCACTGCCGATGGGGGTGCTCAGCTTCGTTGTCACCGTATCAGCGTATATGCGCATCTGCGCAGATAGGAAGGAGTAGGCTTGGGGCATGCACACGTCGTTGCCGGACCTCGACATGCCGAACGAGGAGCAGGTGCACCTGGCGGCCGAGTCGTTCCGGCTGCTGTCCGACCCCACCCGCATCAAGATCTTGTGGGCGCTGCTGCAGGGTGAGTCCAACGTGGCCTGCCTGGCCGAGCTCGCCGACGCCGCGCCCACCGCCGTCAGCCAGCACCTGGCGAAGCTGCGCCTGGCGGGTCTGGTCAAGGGCCGCCGCGAGGGCACCTTCGTCTACTACAGCGCCGCCGACGAGCACGTACGCCGCCTGCTGTCGGAAGGGCTGTTCCACGCCGATCACTTCGACCGCGACCAGCCATCGCGCACGGCAGAGGAGACGGCCGCCTCCTGACGGCACGCCGGGCGGGGCCGGTGACGAGGTCAGGCGGGTGGGGCCGGTGATGAGATTCAGGCGGGTGGGGGCGTGGCGGGAGTGCCCGTCCCGATGAGTGAGGTGGCGTCGAGCTCGTCCATTCGGCGTTCGCCGAGGAGGTGCACGAAGGTCGTGCGCACCTGTTCGACGGTGGGCTCGGGCAGGCCGGTCAGCATGCCGCGAAAGCCGCTGCCGAGCGCGATCCGCCAGGCGAGCGCGGCGTCCAGGGGGACCCGCAGAGGCGACCTGGTGACGGTGACCCGGGTCAGCCCCCGCGCGGTCAGCCATCCGGCCAGCTCCTCCTCGGTGTCGATCCGGGACGCGGCCTGCTTGCCGCCGGGCGGACCTACGGGGGTCTGCCGTACGCGCGAGACTGCCTCGGCGAGCAGCCGGCCGAAGCCCTCCATCGCGCCTTCGGCCCACGTGGTGATGGCCAGGCGTCCTCCCGGGCGGAGCAGCCTGGTCAGACGGGAGACCGCCGCGTCCATGTCCGGCAGGAAGAACACGCCGTGAACGCACTGCACCACGTCGTAGAGGCTGCCCTGGCCGGGCTCCCAGGCGGTGGCATCGGCCTGGACGAAGCGCGTGTTGCGCAGCCCTTCGCCCGCCGCGCGGCGCCGGCCGTGGGCGAGTAGCTCGCCGGCGAGGTCGACGGCGTCCACGTGCCCCTGCGGCCCGGTCGCCTTCGCGGCCGGGATGGCCGAGGAGCCCACGCCGCAGCACAGGTCCAGCACGCGTTCGCCGGGCCGGATCCGGGCGGCCGTGACCGCCGCCTCTCCGATGCGGTCCCACAGCCACGGTGAGACCTCGGCGTACTCGGCGGCGGCGCTGTCGAAGACCGTGCCGATGCCGGCAGATGTCATGAGGATGCCTCCATGGAGCCTAGCCTTGCAATGAAAACCATTGTCGTCATCATGGCACAGTCTCATCACCGGAACTCGAAACTGGAATCCCCGGCGAGGGCCGCTACGTGCGGCTCACCCTCAGCGCCAGAGGGATCAAGACCGTCGACAAGTGTCCGCAACCGCGACGCCGTCGACGGACGGCCGCGCGGGCACCTGACCAAATTCGGGCTCTCCCGGGTGCGCTTCCGCGAGATGGCCCACCGAGGAGAGCTGCCCGGCATCACGAAAGCGAGCTGGTGACCATGGCCGTACCCAAGCGCAAGACCTCACGCAGCAACACCCGCCACCGCCGCAGCCAATGGAAGGCCACCGCCCTGGTGCCGATCACCCTGAACGGACGCGAGCTACTCGTGCCCCGCCGCCTCGTCCGCGCCTACCAGCGGGGACTGATCACGCCCTGATGAGGCCCCGGCGGCCGTGGCCAAACCCGCACTCGGGGAGGCCGCGCGCACGGTTCACGAGCTCTCGCTCAGGTCGAGCAGCGGGCCGAACGGGTCGTCGAGGACGGCCCACTCAGCGGCGCCGGGCAGGGCATCGTGGCGGCCGATCAGGCACGAGTCGAGCAGGGAGACGATGCGGTCCCGGTCGAGGTCGGGTCCGGTGAGGACGAGATGCTGGACCCGGTCGCCGATGATCGGGTTCCAGTCCAGGGCGGCGGCGGCGCGCCGGGCCGGCGCGATGAGGTCCCAGGCCGCCTCGGGCAGCGCGGCCAGCCACGGCCCCGCGTCCTCGACGGAGATCGCGCCGGCCACGGCGTCCCAGGCCAGCATGCGCTGGTGCCGGTTGGCCAGCCAGAACCGGCCACGGGAGCGAACCGTGGTGGTGACCAGCTCGTCCATGGCGTCGAACAGCCGTCCCGGGTGAAGCGGGCGCAGGCGGCGCCAGACGACCGTGGTGATCTCGCCCGTCCGGGCGTCCGCCGGGAGCTGGGCGGTGGCCGGGGCGACGCGTTCGGCCAGCTCGTGCACGAGGAGCGTGGCATCGGAGATCTCGGGTCCGGGGCGGATCGGCGTGTGCGGCGCCAGGTGGCCCAGCACGGCGGCCGACAGCTCGGTGTCCTCGGCGTCGCCGCCGTGCAGGGACAGGCTGGTGGCGTACTCGATCTGCCGGGCCAGCACCTCGGCGAGGTAGCGCCGGTCGCGGCCCGCCGCGTGGCCGGTCTCGCTGAGCCGGTCGCCCCGGCAGATGTCCACGGGCAGGTGCTCGGCGTCCAGCGCGGTGTGGACGCACGCCAGCCGGAGCCGCTCGGAGACCTCCTGCCCGGCCAGCGCCTCGGCCACCGGGCGCGGCTCGACCGAGTCCCACAGGTCCACGATCAGCAGGGAGGCGGTGGCGGCGCGGCGCAGCAGCTCGGGCAGGAGGTCCTCGCGCACGGCGCAGGTCACGCAGCCGTGCGGCAGGCGTACCCGGGCCAGGTCCAGCACGCCGGAGACGTCCCGGACCACGCGCTCGACCCGGCCCGCGCCGATGGAGCGCAGGTCGTGGTGGATCGCGACGGCTCCCGGATGGCGCCGCAGCAGCCGATCGACCGCGGCGGTCCGGGCGTTGCCGTGCAGGCCCGCGATCAGGGCGACGGGGATGGGCACGAGGGCCTCCTCTGATATGAAATGAAAATCATTGTCGTCATCCTCGCATAAAGGAGGGTGCTATCGTCTACGAAAATGATTCTCGTTATCGGAGTCGTCCTTGAGATCGTTCTCCGCGGCAGCCCCTCCGGCGGCTGAACCGCACCCCGCCGGCCCCGGCACCGAAGGCCCTCGATCCACGGCATGGCCGCTGCCCCTGATCGTCGTCCTGCTCGTCTGCGTCCTCGGGGTGTCGGTGCTGCTGGCGATCGGCCTGGGCGCCGCGGCCGTGCCTCCCGGGGAGACGCTGCGCTACCTGTGGGCGGCTCTGACCGGCGGGTCCATCAAGGCCGATGAGGTGACCGCCTACCAGATCATCTGGCAGGTCCGCACGCCGCGGGTGATCCTCGCGGTGCTGGTCGGCGCGGGGCTCAGCGCGGTCGGCGTGGCGATCCAGGCCATGGTGCGCAACGCGCTGGCCGACCCGTTCGTGCTGGGGGTGTCCTCGGGCGCGTCGGCGGGGGCGGTGGCGGTCAGCGTCTCCGGGGCGCTCACCGTGCTGGGGATCTACGCCGTGTCGGCCGGCGCCTTCCTGGGGGCGCTGCTGGTCTCCGCGCTGGTCTACCTGGCCTCGCGGGGCGCCGGTGGCCTGATGCCGCTGCGGCTGGTGCTGACCGGGGTGGCGATGGCGTTCGGCTTCCAGGCCGTGATGAGCGTGATCGTCTATTTCGTGCCCGACGGTGAGGCCACCAGCACGGTGCTGTTCTGGTCGATGGGCGGGTTCGGGGCGGCGACCTGGGGATCGCTGCCCGTCGTGACGGCCGCCGTCGTCGTCTCCGCCGTGGTGCTGCGCCGGCTCGGCCGCAGCCTGGACGTGCTGGCGCTGGGGGATGAGACCTCGCTCAGCCTGGGCGTCGACACCGCGCGGCTGCGCCGGGGGCTGTTCGTGCTGACCTCGCTGGCCACGGGGGCGATGGTCGCGGTCAGCGGCGCAATCGGCTTCGTCGGCCTGGTGATGCCGCACCTGGTGCGGCTGTGGGTCGGCGCGGCGCACGTGCGCGTGCTCACGATCGCGCCGCTGGTCGGGGCCATCTTCATGGTGTGGGCCGATCTGGTGGCCAGGACCCTGGTGGCGCCCAGGGAGCTGCCCATCGGCGCGATCACCGCGCTGGTGGGCGTCCCGGTGTTCGTCACGCTGCTGCGCCGCCGCGGCTACCTGTTCGGAGGACGCTGACCATGCGCCTGCTGCTGGACGAGATCTCGGTCTCCATCGACGGCGCCGCCCTCGTACACGATCTGCGCTTGGCGGTCGACACGCGGCAGATCGTGGGACTGATCGGTCCCAACGGGTCGGGCAAGACGACCGCCCTGCGGTGCGTCTACCGGGCGTTACGGCCGACGGGCGGTGCGGTCCGGATCGACGGCGCGGACCTGGCCCGGATGCCGCTGCGCGACAGCGCCCGGCTGATCGCCGCGCTCACCCAGGAGGGTAGCGCCGACCTGGACTTCACCGTCGAAGAGATCGTCGCTCTCGGCCGTGCCCCGCACCTGCGCGGCAACCAGGCGCTCACCGCCCGCGAGCGAGAGCTGTGCCGTCAGGCCATGGCCCGCATGGAGGTCCTGCACCTGGCCGGGCGCGGCGTGCTGTCGCTGTCGGGCGGCGAGCGCCAGCGGGTCCTGGTGGCCCGCGCCCTGGTGCAGGAGCCGCAGGTGCTGATCCTCGACGAGCCGACCAACCACCTCGACCTGCACCACCAGATCCGGCTGCTGGCGATGCTCAGGGAGAGCGAGCTCAGCGTGCTGGTCACGCTGCACGATCTCAACCTCGCCGCCTCCGCCTGCGACCGGCTGGCCGTGCTGTCCCAGGGACGCCTCGTCGCCTCCGGGACGCCGCGGGAGGTCCTCACCGAGACACTCCTGCGCGACGTCTTCGGCGTCGAGGCGACGGTCGTCCCGCATCCGCTGACCGGAGTCCCCCAGGTGCTCTACGACCTGAGCTCGGCCGAACCCATGGAAGGAACCCCCGCGTGATCACTCTGTTTCGTCCCCGCCCGCTGGCCGCCTCGATCCTGGCGGGAACGCTGCTGCTCGCCGGGTGCGGTGCTCAGGTGGAGGGCGGCTCCGCCGCCGCCGCGAAGGTGACGGTCAAGAGGTGCGGGCAGGAGGTCGCGTACACCCTCCCGCAGCGGGCCGTGGTGTACGAGGGCGGCAGCGCGGACAAGATGTTCGCGCTCGGGCTCACCCGGCACGTCCACGGCTATGTCATGCCGCCGGCCAACCCGCCGGTCGAGGAGTCTCCCTGGGCGGCCGAGTACGCCAAGGTCAGGTTTCTCAGCGACGACCTGCTCAACCGCGAGCTGGTCGTCGACGCCAAGGCCGACTTCGTGGTCGCCGGCTGGCGCTCGGGCTTCAGCGACCAGCGCGGCATCACCCCGGCCATTCTCGACGGCCTGAACATCCAGAGCTTCATGCACACCGAATCCTGCTTCAACTACCCGGGCCACCCGGAGCGCGTGACGCCCTTCGAGGGCCTCTACACCGATCTCGAACGCCTCGGCAAGATCTTCGGCGTCGAGGACCGGGCCCGCTCCCTGGTCGCCGACTACCGCGAACGCGTCGAGGCCGTGCGAGCCCAGGCTCCCAAGGGCGAGCCGGTGCCGGTGTTCCTGTACGACTCGGGCACCGACAAGCCCTTCACCGCCGCCGGCCAGGTGCCGCCGAACGACATCATCCGCTTCGCCGGCGGCAGGAACGTCTTCGGCGACCTGGACGCTCGCTGGAGCGAGGTCACCTGGGAGGCCGTCGTCGAGGCCGAGCCCGAGGTCATCATCATCCTCGACTACGGGGACAAGCCCGCCCAGGAGAAGATCAAGTTCCTGAAGGAGTTCCCCACCACCAGCAAGCTGCCCGCCGTCGTCAACGACCGCTTCCACATCCTGGACTACAACGAGGGCATCAGCGGGCCGCGCAACATCGACGGCCTGGAAGGGTTCGCCACGTACCTGCGCGAGCTCAAGAAGTGACCGGCAGGGCCACGACCGCTGCCGGCGGCCGATCGGTCCTGCGGGACTCCGCCTTCCTGCGGTTGTGGTCGGGCACCACCGCGTCCGGCCTGGCGACCTGGGCGCTGCCGTTCATCCTCGGCCTGGCGGTTCTCGACCGGACGCTCACCGCCACCGGGCTGGGGTTCGCGCTGGCCGCCAGAACGGCGGGCTTCCTGGTCGCGGTACCGGTCGGCGGGGTGCTGGCCGACCGCTACTCGCGCCGGGCGGTGGTGCTGTGGTCCGGCCTGGCCGCCGCCCTGGCCACCCCGTTCATCGCGCTCGGTCTCGGCGGATCCGTCCTGGTCATGAGCCTGGCGGCCGCGGTCGTCGGCGCCGGTCAGGGCGCGTGCCGGCCCGCCTTCCAGGCGCTGACCGCCGAAGTGGTCGACGCGGATCAGCGCCAGCGCGCCAACGCCGCCATCACCCTGGCCGTGCGCGTCACCACCCTGGTCGCGCCGGCGGCCACCGCGCTGCTGGCGGTCGTGCTCGACACCTGGGCGCTGCTGGCCGGTACGGGCCTGCTGTGGCTGATCGCCGCGCTCCTTCCGCCGCGCGGGGTACGCCAGGCCGTGCCGGTGGGAGGCAGGGTCCGGTTCGTGGCGGAGTTCGGCGAGGGCGTGCGGGAGGCGCGGCGGCATCCGTGGTTCCTCGCGGGCCTGGCCGCGCTGGCCGCCGTCATCTTCACCGGCTACTCGGTCACCGGGGTGGCGTTGCCGCTGGTCAGCCGGGATCGCTACGGGACCGAGGCGGTGCTGGCGGCGGCGCTCACCGCGTACACCGTCGGCGCGCTGGCCGGCGCCGCGCTCATGGCGCGCTGGCGGCCGCGCGCGCCGGGGCGGGTCGCGCTGGCCGGTCTCGCCCTGTACGGGCTGGCTCCGCTCAGCCTGCTGCTGCCGGTGCACCCGGCCGTGGTGTTCGCCGCGTACGCGCTGGCCGGGCTGGGCATCGAGCTGTTCAACGTGCCGTGGTTCACCGCCACGCAGCGCGAGGTGGAGCCGCGCCTGCTCGCCAGGGTGTCGTCGCTGGACTTCCTCGTCTCCTACGGCCTGGCCCCCGCCGGTCTGGCCTTTCTCGCGCCCGCGCTCGACGCCTTCGGCTGGGAGCCGGTGCTGGCGGCCTGCGCGCTGGTGTGCTTCCTGGCCCCCGCCGCGGCGGCTCTGGTGCCCACCAGTCGCGGCTTCTCCCGGTGAGCCGGCCTACTCGTAGGGGAATTCGGGCTGGGCGACGGGCCGTACGCTGGCGGCGGTGATCTGCGGGATCTGGTCTGGCTTGATCTTGATCGGGGTGCCGGTCACCTCGATCCAGGAGTCCGCCGCCGGCTGCGGCACGCCCAGCACCGCCACCTTGATCGCGAACGCGTCCGCCGCGCAGCAGTTCATGTGCATCCGCGTGACATACCACCGGTTCGTCTTCTTCGACGGGGTGACGAAGCCGACCAGCCGCAGCGTCTTGCCCGCGAGAGACTTGCCGCCCTTCTCCCAGGACCGGTACGTGTACTCGCCGAGAGGCAGATCGATCGGCTTCGCGCCCTTGGCGGCCTTGACCGGATCGAGGGCTTCGATGACGTCCGGAGGCCGGATCGGGGGAGGGGCTTCCGTACGGCTCGCGGCGAAGGAGCCGAGGGCGGGCGGGGCGATCATGAGCACGACGAACGCCGGGAGACAGAGCAGCCAGGCCACGCGAGGTCCCCTGTGGTGATGGCCGTGCTCGGCGCTCGGTCCCCGTAGATCCTGCACGAGCCCGATCGCGCCGATCAGCACGATGATCGCGCCGGCCGCGATGAGGAACGGGCGGAAGCCTTCCTTGACGTAGTTCACGTACTCCGTGGAGAAGGCGGAGATGCCCAGCATCAGCCCGCCGAGCAGCATGAGCACGAGGTTCTGCGACATCCGGTTCACAGCAGGATCCCTCCTACGACGGCGCTGACCGCCACGGCGAGCACGAAGGTGAGCGGGACGAACCGGATCGCGAACGCCCTGCCGAACGTGCCGGCCTGCAGGGCGATCAGCTTGAGGTCCACCATGGGCCCGACGACCATGAACGCGAGCTTCGCCGTCGGGGAGAAGGCGGTCAGCGACGCGGCCACGAACGCGTCCGCCTCCGAGCAGATCGACAGCAGCACCGCCAGCAGCGCCAGGACCAGGATCGCCAGCCAGGGCACGTCCGCCACCGTGGTCAGCCACTCGCGCGGGACCACGACGTTGAGCGTCGCGGCGGCCATCCCGCCGACGATGAGGAAGCCGCCCGCGTGCAGGAGGTCGTGCCGCATGGCGTCGACGAACGAGTCGTGATGAGGCTTACGGATCTTCAACAGGTCCGCCCTGCCGAAGCGCAGCCACAGCCACCCCACCGTGACGGCCACCAGCAGCGAGGCGCCGAACCTGGCCACCACCATCAGCGGCTGGCCGGGAAAGGCAACCGCGGTCGCGACCAGCACGATGGGGTTGATCGCCGGGGAGGAGAGCAGGAACGCCAGCGCCGCCGCCGGTGCCACGCCACGCGACATCAGCCCGGACGCGACGGGCACGGACGCGCACTCACAACCCGGCAGCACGGCTCCCGCGAGCCCGGCGACGGGCACCGCGACCGCCGGCTTCTTCGGCAGCGCCCTGGTCCAGAAGGACGCGGGCACGAAGGCCGAGATCGCCGCCGAGATGGCGACGCCGAACACCAGGAAGGGCAGCGCCTGGACGCAGATCGCCACGAAGATCGTGGCCCACGTTTGCACGGCGGGGGAGGCGGATTGGGGACCGATCAGGAAACGGCCGGCCAGCAGAAGCAGGACGACGGCCAGGAGCAGCCAGGGCATGGCGATGCGCGGCCGCTCCGTGCGATCCGCCGGGGCGGGTGGCGCCTCCAGGGAGGGCGGAGCAGACATTGGCACATCCTGGCAGGTTCAGACCCGACAAATCAGCTGTTTCGCGGGTCTGATAACCGAATTCAACCGTGCATCGGGTGTCACACGGCCACCGCGGTCTAGCCGAACTTCACCTCGGGATAGTCCTTCGACGGCTTGTCCAGCAGAGGCTGACGCTTGCCCTTGAGGTGCAGGTCGAGGAAGGCGGTGACGTACGCACGAGTGATCGCGATGGAGCGCTTGCCGTCCATCGGCGCCACGGGCAGCCCGAGCTGCGGCAGGAGCACCGCGTAGTCGACGAAGCTCATGTGCTCGGCGCCGGTGACGGTCAGCCGGCGCTTCCAGTCGCCGGTCACGTGCGGCCAGAACGCGTCCCATGAGCCGTCCTTGCCGCCGGCTTCCGGCGCGTGCCGGGGATTGCCGATCATCATGAAGGGCTTGTCCACCGGCTCGGCCGGCGTCTTGGGGTTGTAGGTGCCGTCGAGATTGACCGCGGCCTTGATCCGCTTGGAGACGGGCAGCAGGTGGGCGGCGCTCTGGCCGCCGACCGAGTGTCCCACCATCGCGATCCTCCGCTCGTCGATCAGCCGGTTCCAGCGCTTGCTCCTGCCCAGCCGGTCGAGCACGAACTCGGTGTCGGCGGCCCGCACCCGGGCCACCTTCGCCCCCGTCTCCGGGGTCTGACCGGCCTTTCCGGCCTCGAAGGTGACGGTCCGGCCGTCAGGGAAGGTCGTCCCCAGCGACTCGTAGGTGTGCTCGATCCCCGCCACCAGGTAGCCGCGACTGGCGAACTCCTCCGCCAGCGAGGTCATGGTCGCGCGCGGCATGGTCATGCCGGGGGACAGCACGACCAGGGGCCATCCGCCCTTCCGCGTCACCGCGGGCGCTCCGGCGCGGGCGTGCGTCGGGACCTTGGCGAGCGTGTCCGCGGGCAGGTCGTCGAGTCGCGGCTCGCTTCTCATGAGCAGCTCAGACTCCTTCGGCGTGAGGTAGGGCGCGGTCTTGCCCCTGGTCTTACGCGCCGGGTACCACAGGGTGACCATCAGCTCGCGTACGTTCCGGTCGGCGACCCAGGGGTCGGGGCGGCTGGAGTCGATCAGGTGCAGGTCGGTCCGGCCGACCGGGAGATCGCCGGTCGGCGCCGGCAGGGCGGTCCTGGGCGCGGCGGCCTGGGCCGGGGTCGTGCCGAGGGGGGTCAGGAGTGATGCGGAGAGCGCGAGAACGCTGGCGGCCATGATCTTCTTCATGCGCTCAACCATGCCGCGCGACCCCGCCGGACCGTCCCCGGCGAAAGTCACACGGCACCCGCGACTTTCGTAGGTACTGCCCATCTCGTCAGGCCGTGGCCTCACATGATCGATGAGCGTCAGCCTTGGTCGGCGGGGCCGGGCCGGGAGCGCCCCAGCCCTGCCTCCCGAGCCCGTACAATCGCCTCGGCTCGGTCGGCGACGTGCAGTTTGGCGAAGATGTTCGAGACGTTGTTGCGCACGGTCTTCGGAGATAGGAAGAGAGCCGAGGCGATCTGCGCGTTGGCACGGCCTGCCGCGATCAGCGAGAGGATCTCCCGCTCGCGTGGTGTCAGCTGGGGGAAGGCGGGCTCGGCCGACGTGGTCGCGGTGCCGGCGAAGAAGTCGGCGACGCGGCGGGCGACGGCTGGGCCGAAGATGGCTTCGCCGTGCGCCACGGCGGTGATCGCGCGCACGATCTCCCCCTGGTTGGCCCCTTTCAGCAGGTAGCCGCGCGCGCCCGCGCGCATGGCGGCGAACAGCGTCGCGTCCTCCTCCGCCATGGTCAGCACGACGACGCCGACATGCGGGCTGTCGGCAACGATCCGCCTGGTGGCCTCGATGCCGTCGAGCCCGGGCATCCGCACGTCCATCACGACCACGTCAGGTTGCAGGTCGGCGGTGCGCCCGATGGCCTCCGTGCCGTTCGCGGCGGTGGCCGCCACCTCGATGCCCGGTATGGACCCGAGCAGCATGGCCAGGCCGTCCCGGTAAACCGGGTGGTCGTCGGCGAGCAACACCCGGATCGGCTCGTCAGACACCGGCGGTCTCCAGGGGGAGTCGTGCGGTGACCAGGGTGCCGCCGTCTGACGGGCAGCTCACCTGGCAGTCGCCGCCCAGCTCCGCGGCGCGCTCGCGGAGTGAGAGCATGCCCACGCCCGCGGCCACGTCGGGGCCGATGCCGATGCCGTTGTCGCGCACAGCCACCTCGAGTCTCCCGTCCCGCACGCTCAGGCTGATGTCGCAACGGGCCGCGCCCGCGTGCCTGACGACGTTGGCCAGCGCCTCGGACACGATACGGTACGCCGCCACTTCCACCGCTGCGGGCAGCGTGTCCAGGGCGCCGTCGCCGGTGACGTGCACGTCGAGGGCGGCCGAGCGGAACCCGTCGGCCTGCTGTTCGATGGCGCGCAGCACACCCAGCTCATCGAGCGCGGGCGGGCGCAGGTCGTGCACCAGCCTGCGGACGTCGTCCAGCACGCCGCTGACCTCGGACGCCGTCTGCTCCAGTATCCGGTCGGCCTGGTCGGGGGCGGCGGCCGCCAGGTTCCGCGCTGCCTCGATGCGCAGCGCCACCGCGCCCAGGCTGGGGCCGAGCCCGTCATGCAGGTCCCGCCGTAACCTGCGGCGCTCCTCCTCACGGGCGAGGACGAGCCTGGCGCGGATGTGTTGCAGGGCCGTGCTGAGCTCGCCGGCCCTCGCCGCGGCCGCGGCCTGCCGTACGAGGTCGCCGAGAAGGCGCTGGTCCCGCTCGGTCAGGTCGGTCCGGCACAGGGTCAGCTGTCCGACGACCTCGCCCCTGTAGGCCACCGGCAGCGACACTGAGGCGCCGCGCGGCGAGCCGCGCTCCACCACCGAACGCTCGCCCCCTGGCCGCTCGATTTCCACCCGCACGTAGGCCAGGCGGAATGCCTCGGTCAGGGTCGTGGCGACCGCGACCAGTTGCTTGTCCGGATCGGTCGCCAGCTCCAGCCGCTCGGCCAGCGTCGAGACAGCGGCGTACGGATCGTGACCGGATCCCCGCACGAGCCGCCGCGCCATGCGACTCAGCCACGTGCGCAGCGGCGCGTAGGCCACCGCGACGATCGCGATCGCGGCCAGCGCGGAGTCCCGCTCGCCGAGCACGCTGCCCGCCAGCGTGAACACCGCCACGTCGACCAGGACGACCAGCGCCGCGAGCACGCCATAGGCGACGGTCGCCGACAGCAGCCGGTCGACGTCGTAGAGCCGGTACTTGGTGACCGCCACCACCACGGCCGCCGCGGTGAGGCCGACGGTCAGCGCCAGCAGCACGGCGGGCAGTTCCGGCGGCACCCTGAGTGGCAATAGCAGCACGACCATGTCGACCAGCGCGGCCCACATCAGCCACTTGATCTGGGTTCGCCGTTCAGGATCGGCGGCCCGATAGCGGCGTACCATCGCCGCGAACGGCACCACCAGGCTCACCAGTACGGACAGGTAGGCCACCCGCAGCGCCGGCTCCCAGAACGCGTACGGCAGCGCGACCGAGAACGGGTCGAGGCTCAGCCGCGTGATCTCGGGCGGCAGCGGCGCCGAGTGGAAGCGCACCATCACCGCCACGGGCGCCGTGACCAGCAGCACGGTCAGCAGCCCGGTGAGCGCCAGGCTCGCGATCGACACCGGCCGCCAGACCCGTCCGGCGGGCAGCCGCCCGTCGGGGAACAGCAGGATCAGCAGCGGCAGCCCGAGCAGCAGTGCCGCGCCGAAACGCGAGTAGAACCAGTAACCGGCCGACGCTCCGGGCAAGCCCGGCGAGACGTAGACGGCGTACGCCGCCCAGCTGGCCGCCACTCCGTCCACTAGCCACAGCAGCCCGAACACCGTCAGTACCCACGCCACCGGATGCCCCGGCAGCCGTCGCAGCAGCAGGACGCCGGGCACGAGCTGCGCCAGCCCGCACAGACCCGACAGCCACCCGGGCTCCAGCTCGGCGGCGGCCGGGATCGGCGCTCCTGCCGTCCCGATGTCCAGCGCCACCGTCGCGACCATGATGGCCGCCGCGGCGGCGGCCAGCGTCGCCGGCAGGGCGACCCGTCCCTTGCTCGTCACGCCACGCATTACATCTGATTCATGGGCGTCTGTCCCGGGACCTGGGTCCCGGGACCTGGGTCCCGGGACGGAACGGGACATCCGCCTCTGTCCGCCCAGGGCTTCCCGCCGACAATCTGGGGCTCCACGACGACGAGAGGAGCATCATGGATCCCCATGTCAGCACCACCCCGGCCCGGGCCCGCACGGACGTAGCCGCTGATCGGCTCACCCACGGCGGCCCGCCCATCACGCCGAGCAGCGTCCGCCGGCTCGGCCTCGCCCTCACCACGGGCACGCTCGTCTGGGCGGCGAGCATCTTCCTGTACGGGACCGTGAACACCGGCTTCGAGCAGCGCGTCGGCGACCTGACCGGGCTGGTCTTCCAGGCGGGCGTGTTCGCCCTGCTGGCGGTGCAGATCAGGACCCGGGCGACAGGTGCCTCGCGGGCCTCGCGGATCATGCTCAAGGTGGAGCTGGTGCTGCTCGGCCTGGCGAGCGTCTGGTCGCTCCTGCACGGCGTGCTGCCCGCCCCCGCGCAGGACAGCCTGGCCCTGGCCGTCCTGGACGTGTTCTGGCCGCTGTCCATGCTCGGCATGCTGGTGATCGGGGTCAAGCTCGCGGTGGCCGGGCGGTGGCGGGGGCCGCTGCGCTGGTGGCCGATGATCGCCGAGAGCTGGGGCGTGGTGACGGTGCCGCTGTACATCCTGGCGGGAGAGGAAGGCGCGCGGTGGGTCGGCGGCGGTCACCTGCTGCTCGGCTACGCCACCCTCGGGGTGCTGCTCGCCCTGCGCCCGGAGCTGGTCCTGCCGCGGGACGAGCGCTGATCGAAGCGTTCCCCGGCCGGGCACAGCCGCCTCACCGCCTACGACTTCCGCGCCCCGACCGGCAGGTACCGGTCACGCTCGGCGAGCTGATCGAACGCTGGTTCGGCAGGAGCGACCGGGTCACGGCGAAGGCCATCGGCTGACTCCACCCAGACGCAGGCTGAGCTCCAGGCCCTCCGCGGTCCCAGGGACTGGATTCGGGCGATCCGGGCCGTCGCCCGGTCGCCCCACCATCCGGCCATGGCCTCGACGGCGGCGGGGCCAGGGATCCGGCCCTCGTCCGGGGCGAGCTCGTAGCCACGCCAGACGATCTCCACGGTGTCGCGGTCGGCGACTGATCATGAGTGTCGCCTGGCGAATTCAGAGGTCAAATCGCGCTCGGTCAGCCGGAATCAAACCGACCGGCCGGTATCGTCCTGGTGGGATCCCCGTTCTTCGGCGAGCGTGTCCACCAGCCACAACCCCCGGCCGCTGTCGTCATCGAGGGTAGAGGCGGGTGCGGCGGGTGTGGTGACACCGATGGTGAGCACTGAGAGCTGGTCGTTTTGGCGGTGTCTTTGCTATCCCCCGCGACCGCCTCGGGTACATGCTTCGCGAAACCGCAGGTGACACTACCGGACTACGCGTGCTCGGCGATTCCGCAGCCGTCGTGAGATCGGTTGACATCAACGAGGAGATCACGATGGCCGATGAGGAATCCTCCGTGCACGTCCGGGCGAAGGACGTGAGCGTCGACGACGAGGGCAGGGTCACGATCGACAATCCCGAAATCGCTCAGGCTCTGACGGCCTTGGCTCGAGATCTGGAGCTGACGCCGCATCCGGGCCACTCGGGTCACGTCGCCAACAACTGCTTCGGAGGCAACTGCTCCATGGGTTGCGCCCCCCGATGAGCCTGTTCGATCGGGAGATGGTGGCCTCGTTCCGTGGAGACCGGCTCCATCTCATTCTTTTTCCTACCGAGCAGTGCAATTTCCGGTGTGCTTACTGTTATGAGGATTTCGCGATCGGGCGGATGCGTTCCGAGGTCGTCGAGGGCGTGAAGAACCTCATCGATCGGCGTCGCGGTGATCTGACGCATCTGCAGATCTCGTGGTTCGGCGGGGAGCCGATGCTGGCGCGATCGGTCGTCGAGGAGGTGGCCTCCCATGTGATCGAGGTCCAGCGGCGCACACCGGGACTCGGGTACGACAGTGACATGACCACCAACGGCTACCTGCTCGACCACGCGGCGGCGGAGAGGCTGGCCGGGCTGGGGATCCGCAGGTTTCAGGTGTCGCTGGACGGGCCTGCCCAGCACCACGACCACACGCGCGTGCGGGCGGACGGCCAGGGGACGTTCGATCGGATCTGGCGGAACCTGTCGTCGATCCGGGAGGGTTCGGCAGACGTTCGTGTGCTGCTGCGGGTCCACCTCACGCCGGGCAACCTGGCCGTGATGCCGGCGTTCCTTACCCGGTTGAGGGACGCGTTCCTGGACGATCCCAGATTTCGGGTGTTTCTCAAGCGCGTGGTACGCCTCGGCGGCGCCAACGACGCGTCGATGGAGGTACTCGACGCCGAGGACGAGAGGATCGCCGCGCTGGAGGAGATCGTCCGCGCGGTCGGGCCAGGCGAGAGCCTGTTCGAGCCGGAGGAGGTGTGTTACGCCGCCCGCGCCAACTCGCTGATGGTGCGCGCGGACGGGCGTCTCGGCAAGTGCACCGTCGGATTGTCGGAGCCGGCCAACACCGTCGGGCGTCTGCTTCCGGACGGCTCGCTCGAGGTGGACAACCCGAAGTTCCGCCAGTGGCTGCGGGGCTGGGAGCTGCGGGATTCCGAGCTGACCGCCTGTCCCTATGAGGCGTTCACCCGGCAGGGCCCGAAGCTGCTCCAGCTGACAGAACGTCCTGGCTCTCAGGCGGTGGCAGGCGTGCTGGCGGGCGATGCGCGGGACTGACATGTCCTCCCATTTGGTATCGAATGATACTGTCGTGAATGTAACGGTGGTAGACGCGTGAAGAAGCGGGCGGATTCCCGGCTCGTGTGGCAGGGGAGCCCCCGCTTCGGCGCCGACGGAAACGACGGTTCCTCGCGGCCACCCATCACGAGGAGAGACATGACCGACCAGTTCCGCCTCGGCGGCGACCTGACGATCGACCGGCTCGGCTTCGGCGCCATGCGCCTGCCCCAAGCAGGGCCGGCCCGCGGCCCCGAGTCCGGCCGCGCCGTGCTGCGCCGTGCCGTTGAGCTCGGCGTCCACCACGTCGACACCGCCGACTTCTACCGCAGCGAGAACGGCGCGGTGCGCGCCAACACCCTGATCCGCGAGGCCCTGTCCCCGTATCCGGACGCCCTGGTCATCGCCACCAAGGTCGGCCCCGTCTTCGGTCCCGGCGGTCCCGGCCAGGGCACCGCCGCCGATCTCCGGCCCCAGGTCGAAGCCAACCTCGAAAGCCTGGGCGTGGACCACCTCGACCTGGTCTACCTGCGCATCGGCACGGTGGAACCCCCGCGCGGCGAGTCGCTCGCCGAACGCTTCGAGGTGCTCGCCGGGCTGCGCGAGGAGGGCCTGATCCGCCACCTGGGCATCAGCAACGTCGACACCGGCCACCTCGCCGAGGCCCGCGCGATCGCCCCTGTCGCGGCCGTCCAGAACAACTTCCACATCGCCCATCGCGACGAGACCGCCGTCCTGGACGCCTGCACGCAGGCCGGCATCGCCTTCGTCCCCTTCTTCCCCCTCGGCGGCGGCAGGGCCGACATCAACGACCCCGGCCTGGTCAAGGTGGCCGAACGGCACGGCGCCACCGTTCAGCAGATCGCCCTGGCCTGGCTGCTGGCGCTGTCGCCGGTCACCCTGGCCATCCCGGGCACCGGCTCCGTGGCGCACCTGGAGGAGAACCTGACCGCCCGGTCGATCAGCCTCACCCAGGAGGACCTGGCCGACCTCGCCTGACCAGCGACGCCGAGGGTGTCACAGATGGGCCGGCTGCCCTGTCTTAGCTGAGGAAGGCCTCGATGCGCCGCCGTGGTGGAGAGGACTGATCATGAGTGTCACATACAGCCGGAGATCGGCCTCCCCGGCTCCCGACGACTTCGGCGAGCGGGAGCGTCAGGCCATGATGGGCGGCACGCGGTCCCCGTCACCGGCGAGCTTGCGCACCCTGCCCCGTCCGGTGGCGGTGGTGGTCGGCGGCGGGGGAGTGCTCGGGGCCGCGCAGGTCGGCATCGGGTACGCGCTGGAGCAGCGCGGATTCGTACCGGATCTGATCGTCGGGACCTCGGTGGGCGCACTCAACGGAGCGATCGCGGCCGCCCACCCCGGCACGGCCGCACCCTGGCTGGATCGCGTGTGGACCCAGGCGCGTCGCCGTGAGGTGTTCCCGCTCGGCTTCCTGTCCTCGCGGGCCAGCATCTTCGCCGATCGCGGCCTGCGCAGGCTGATCGCCCGGGCCGGGCTGCCGTCGCGGATCGAGCAGCTGGACATCCCCTTCACCGCGGTGGCCATGGATCTGGCCACCGGCGCTCAGGCGCTGCTCGACCACGGAGACCTCGAGTCCGCGCTGCTGGCGAGCGCGGCCATCCCGGGGGTCCTGCCCCCGGTGGACCGGGACGGCCGCACGCTGGTCGACGGCGGGGTGATCGCCCTGGTCCCGGTGCGGGCGGCCCTGCGGGCAGGTGCGGCCAGCGTGCTGGTGCTGTCGACCGGGCCGACGAGCTGGCCGCTGCGCCCGATCATCCCGCCCCGGCGGGCCGGCGCGGTCGCGGCCAGGGCGGGGCTGCTGCTCTGGCACGATCAGATCGAGCGGGACCTGCACGAGGTGTCCGAACGGATCCCGACCGTCGTGCTGCCGACCGGGGTCGAGACCTGGCCCGCGCCGTGGGACTTCGGCCAGTCCCGGCGGCTGATCGCCACCGCCTCGCTCGCGGCGGGCCGCTTCCTCGACGGGCTGAGCATCAGCGGGCCCGGACTGTACCGGATCGACGGTTCGCCCGCGCCATCGGCCGGCCTGGGCAGGGCACGGACCGCCTTCGTCTCGGGGGTCGCCCGATGAGCACCATCGCGTTCCTCAACATCGCCATGCACGGGCACATCAATCCGACGCTGCCGGTCGTGGCCGAGCTCGTCCGCCGTGGCCACACCGTCACCTACCACACCTCGCCCGCGTTCTCGGAGGAGATCGCGGCCACCGGCGCGAGCGTGTACCTCTACGCCGGGGGCGACCAGCCGCTCCCCGATCCGCCGATGCCGATCACGCTGCTGGACGGGCTCGCGCGCACCGCCGTCGGCCTGCTGCCCGCCGTGCTCTCCGACCTGCGGCGCGCCCGGCCCGACCTGATCGTGCACGACGCCGCCTGCCCCTGGGGGGCGGTCGCCGCCCGCGTGCTCGGGGTGCCGGCGGCAGCGACGTTCACCACGTTCGCGTTCAACCGGGAAGCGCTCAGCCCCACCCGCGCCTCGTGGGAGCTGCTGGCCTCGGCGGCGACCCGGCTCCGCGTCGCCCAGGGCTACCTCCGGTCGCGGTGGGAGTTGCGCCGCCGCTACGCCACCCGTGGCCTGCCCCTTTTCGACCTCCTGAACATCCGCCAGCCGCTCAACCTGGTCTTCACCTCGCGCGCGTTCCAGCCCGGCGTGGACGCCTTCGACCACTCCTACCAGTTCGTCGGCCCCAGCCTGGGCGCCCGTCCCGCCGACCCCACGTTCCCGGCCGACCTGCGAGGCCCGGTGCTGTACGCCTCGCTGGGCACGGTGTTCGACGCCGGCCCGCACCTGCTGCGCACCTTCGCCACCGCGCTCGCACCGCTGGGCGGCACCGTGATCGTCTCCACCGGGCACACCGATCCGGCCACGCTGGAGCCGCTGCCGGCCAACGTGATCGCCCGCCACTCCGTGCCGCAACCGGAGGTGCTGGCCCGCGCTTCGCTGTTCGTCACGCACGGGGGGATGAACAGCGTCAACGAGGCCATGCACGCCGGGGTGCCGATGCTGGTGGTCCCTCAGGGCGCCGATCAGCCCCTGGTGGCCCGGCGCGTCGTCGAGGTCGGCACCGGCCTGTCGCTCCGTACCGAGGACGCCTCCCCGGAAAGCGTGAACGCCCTCGCCCGGCGTCTGCTCGACGAGCCGCGCTTCCGGGCCGCGGCGGCCACCATGCGGATCGCCCAGCGCGAGGCCGGCGGCTACCGGCGCGCCGCCCACGAGCTGGAGCACTATCTGCGCCGCCTGCGCAAGGTCAGCCCGCTGGCCGATGTGCCGCAGGAGCGCTGACCGATGTCACCCCTCGTCGTGGTCCTGCTGCTGGTCGCCGGGCTGTCCGAGTCCGCCGGGCGGATCCTGCCCCTGGTGGCTCGCCGATCCAGCGTGTCGCGGTCGCACGCGATCAGGCTCCTGCTGACCGGTGCCGTGGTCGAGGGCGCCGTGTTCGCGCTGTGGCCGCTGTCCGCATGGACCGTGGCCGAGCTGACGCTGTCCGCTCCGGTGTCCGGCGTCGCCACGCTGACCTGGACGCCCGCCCAGATCACCCCGCTGGTTCTCACCGCCGTCATCGCGTTCCCGCTGCTCGGGCCGCTGCTGCACCTGCTGCTCCTCGTGGGCGTCGGCGCCGGCCTCGCCACCTCGCTCGCCGCGATGACCGGGCTGGGGTGGTGGGCCGCCGCAGGCTGCGTCGCCGTCGCCGGGGTCGGCCTCGCCGCCGCCGTCGACGTCGTACGGCGACTGGTCGTGCGGATCAGTGTCGCCGAGGTACAGGAGTCGCTCACATGACCGAGTTCCCGCTTCTCGTCCTGGTCCTCGGTCCGGTCCTGCTCGCTGAGGCCCTGCTCGCCCGCTACGAGGTGATGGCGTACACCGCCGGCTGGCGGACGCCCACCGCCGAGCTTCCGCACGGCATGCCGTACGCCCGGGGCGCGGACCCCGACCGTCCCCCGGACGCCTACCTGGTCTACCTGGACGGCATCGGGAAACGCCGCTTCCGCGACACCCGCGACGGGGGTCAGCTGGTCAAGGCCCTGATCGCCGGAGCGCCGGAGCTGCGCGTGCTGGGGCAGGTGCAGCCGTACTCCCCGCTGGCCGACCCGCTCGTCGACCGGCCCGTGTGGGACTGGCTGCGCCGCCGCATCGGGCTCCTGCTGTTCCTGCACAACGTCATGCAGATCTTCGTCGCGGCCGACCGGAGGTACCGTCCCCTGTACAACCGCGCGGTGGGCGCGCAGATCGCCCACCAGCTGCGCCTGGCCGGCTACCGGCCGGACAGCGGCATACCCGTGGTGCTGCTCAGCTACAGCGGCGGCGCCCAGGTCGCCACCGGCGCGGTCGAGCAACTGCACACCGAACTGCGCGCCCCGCTCCTGCTGATCACCATCGGCGGGTTCCACAACGGCGCCAACGATCTCACCTACGCCCATCACCTGCATCAGCTCACCAGCGCGGGCGACCGGATCGAGCGGGTCGGCATCTGGATGTTCCCCCAGCGTTGGCGGTTGTTCCGGCGCAGCGGCTGGAACCGGGCCGACCGCGCCGGAAAGATCACCGTGCACCGGCTCGACCCGGCCACCCACGTCGGGCGGCGCAGCTACATCAGCCCGGAGGAGCTGCTGCCCGACGGCCGCAGCCACCTCGACCGCACCGCCGGCACCGTCATCGCGGTCATCCGCGCCCAGCGCGGCGCGATGGCCGCGCGAACCGATCCGGTGCGATGAGAGGGCCGGCCGAGCCGCCGCCGCCCGTCTGCCCGGGCGCGCTGATCGACATGGGAGAGGTAGGCTGCTGGCCGACGCGAGACGTAGTGCCGGTCGACTCCTCCCCTAGCCAGTTCGCTGGCCGGCAGGCATACGGTCGGCGAGGGGCGGTGCCGATGGCAAGCAGGAATCCTGGGTCGCAGCTGCGCGGGCGGCAGCTCGAGTGCGAGACGCTGGACCGGCTGGTGACGAGCGTGCAGGCCGGTCGCAGCTCGGTCCTGGTGCTGCGCGGCGAGGCCGGCATCGGCAAGACGGCGCTGCTGGAGCACGTACGGCGCAGCGCGTCCGGCTGCCGGATCGCCAGGGTGGCGGGCGTCGAGTCGGAGATGGTGCTGGCCTTCGGCGGACTGCACCAGCTGTGCGCCCCGTTCCTGGACCAGCTCCACCGCCTGCCGGAGCCGCAGCGTGACGCGCTCGGGACGGCGTTCGGCCTGAGGGCGGGAGCTCCGCCGGACCGTTTCCTGGTCGGGCTCGCGGTGCTCAGCCTGCTCGCCGACGCGGCGGAGAAGGGGCCGCTGATCTGCCTCGTCGACGACGCCCAGTGGCTGGACGAGGTCTCCGCGCAGACCTTGGCCTTCGTCGCGCGGCGGCTGCTCGCGGAGCCGATCGGGCTGGTCCTGGCGGTGCGCGAGCCCGGTCTCGAAGCCGAGCTGGCGGGGCTGGAGCAGCTGGAGGTGGGTCGGCTGAGCGACGGCGACGCCCGCGCCCTGCTCGACTCGGTCACTCCGGGGCGGCTCGACGAGCACGTACGGGATCGGATCGTCGCCGAGACGCAGGGAAACCCGCTGGCCCTGCTGGAGCTGCCCCGTGGGCTGACGCCGGGGGAGCTGGCGGGTGGGTTCGGCCGGCCCGACGCGCGGCCGCTGGCGAGCCAGATCGAGCAGAGCTTCCTGCGGCGGGTCCAGTCGCTGCCCGCCGAGACGCAGCGGCTGCTGCTCATCGCGGCGGCCGAGCCGGTCGGCGATGTGACCCTGCTGACCCGGGCGGCGGAGCAGCTCGGCATCGAGGCGTCCGCCGCGTCGTCGGCCGAAGCGGCGGGGCTGATCTCCATCGGGACGCGCGTGCGGTTCCGCCATCCGCTGGTGCGCTCGGCCGCCTACCGGGTGGCGGCCCCGCAGGACCGGCAGGACGTGCACCGCGCGCTGGCCGACGCGACCGACGCACAGGCGGATCCCGATCGCCGGGCCTGGCATCTGGCCAACGCGACGGCCAGCCCCGACGAGACGGTGGCCGTCGAGCTGGAGCGCTCCGCCGACCGCGCGCAGGCACGCGGCGGCGTCGCCGCGGCGGCCGCGTTCCACGAGCGGGCGGCCGAGCTGACCCCCGATCCCGCCCGCCGAGGCGCCAGAGCGCTGGCGGCGGCCCGGGCCAAATACCAGGCCGGAGGCTACGACGCCGCGCTGGAGCTGCTGGACGCGGCCGAGCTCAGTCTCCTGGACGAACGCAGTCTCGCCCAGGTCGGCCTGTTGCGCGGCCGGGTCGTGTTCGCCGCCACGAGTGCCGGCGCCGCCCTGCCGCTCCTGCTCGGCGCGGCCAGGCGGCTGGAGCCGCTGGACGCCGGGCTGGCCCGCGAGACCTACCGTGACGCGCTGAACGCGGCCATGGCCGCCGGCCGCCTGCCGAGCGGCGCGCAGATGGCCGACATCGCCGAGGCGACGCTCGCCGCACCGCCGGGTCCGCCACCGCAGCGCAACGATCTGCTGCTGAACGGCGTGGCCGTGCTGGCCACCGAGGGTTACGCGGCGGGCGTGCCCCTGGTGCTGCGGGCCCTGGACGCCTTCCGCGCCGAAGGGGTCTCCAGGGAAGAGGGCCTCGGCTGGCTCCCGCTCGCGTGCCGCATGGCCCACAACGCCTGGGACTTCGACAGCTGGTCCGTCCTGTCCGCGAGGCTGGCAGACCTGGCCCGCGAGACCGGGGCGCTGTCGGTGCTGTCGCCTGCGCTGCACATGCTCGTGTCGAACCGGGTCCTCGCCGGTGAGTTCGCCGTGGCCGAGGCGCTGGTCGCCGAGGCGATGACGATCGGGGAGGTCACGGGCAGCCGCTCCCTGGCCCAGTACGCGTCCCTGGTGCTGGAGCCGTGGCGGGGCCGGGAAGCCGCGACGCGTCAGGCGAGCGAAGCGGTCACCCGCGACATGACCCTGCAAGGGGAAGGCAAGGTCCAGACCGCCACCCAATGGGCGAACGCGGTGCTCTACAACGGCCTCGGCCGCTACGAGGAGGCCTACAACGCGGCCGAGCGAGGCTCCGAGCACCCGCAGGAGCTCGGGGGAACGTTCATGAGATCCCTGATCGAGCTCGTCGAGGCCGCCGCCCGGAGCGGCCGGCCCGCCCGCGCCGCCGAAGCCGCCCGGCAACTCGACGAGATGGCCCAGGCCAGCGGCACCGACTGGGCCCTCGGCACCTCGGCGAGCGCCCGCGCCCAGGTGAGCGACGGACCGGCCGTGGAGACCCTCTACCGCGAGGCGATCGAGCGGCTCGGCCGCACCGAGGTCCGGACATCGCTGGCCCGCGCCCGGCTGCTCTACGGCGAGTGGCTGCGCCGGGAGAACCGCCGCGTCGACGCGCGCGAGCAGCTGGGCATCGCGTACGAGATGCTCAGCCGGATGGGGTCCGAGGCGTTCGCCGAACGCGCCCGGCGCGAGCTGCAGGCCACCGGCGAGACCGTGCGCAAGCGCACCGCCGAGGTGCACACCACCCTCACCGCCCAGGAGGCGCAGATAGCCCGCCTGGCCGGTGACGGGCTGACCAACCCCGAGATCGGGGCCCAGCTGTTCATCAGCCCCCACACCGTCGAATGGCACCTGCGCAAGGTCTTCGCGAAGCTCGGCATCGCCTCCCGCAGGCAGATCCGTACCACCCTGCTCGAAGGCACGGCGGCCACGGCCTGATCCGGTCGCCCTCGCTTCGGACGAGACGGCGCTGTCACGAATCGGGTGGCTGCCCGGTCACCAGTGTGGCACGCAAACGAGTCCGCACGGAGAGGTGGATCATGAGAGCAACCGGTGGCTCGAAACCCGAACGGGGAATCGGCCAGGAGACGGAGAACGTCCGCAGGAACGAGCACGTCCTTGAACCGGCGGCCCAGGAGCTCGCCGAGGCGACCTCCAAGCCCCCGTTCCCGTACGAGCTGGGGCCCGACGGCGCCCGTAAGGTGCTGGACGACCTGCAGGCCGGGCCGGTGGACAAGCCGGCGGTGGCCGAGAAGTGGATCACCGTGCCGGCCGGGGCCGGCGAGGTGCGGGTCCGGATCGTCAAGCCCGCCGGCGTCACCGGCGTGCTGCCCGTCGTGCTGTACGTGCACGGCGGCGGCTGGGTTCTCGGCAACGCCGGCACACATGACCGGCTCGTCCGCGAACTCGCCGTCGGGGCGAGCGCGGCGGTCGTCTTCGTGGAGTACGACCGCTCACCGGAGGCGCGGTACCCGGTGGCCATCGAGCAGGCCTACGCCACCGCCCAGTGGATCACCCGGCACGGCGCCGAGGAGGGCCTGGACGCGTCCCGCCTGGCGGTCGCCGGTGACTCGGTCGGCGGCAACATGACCGCCGCGCTGACCATCCTCGCCAAGCGGCGCGGCGACGTGCGGTTCGCGCACCAGTCGCTGTACTACCCGGTCACCGACGCCGCCCAGGACACCGGGAGCTACCGGGAGTTCGCCGACGGCCCGTACCTGACGGCCAAGGCCATGGCGTGGTTCTGGGACGCCTACACCACCGACCCCGCCCAGCGCGCGGAGATCACCGCCTCACCGCTGCGCGCCGGGCTGGAGGAGCTGGCCGGGCTGCCGCCCGCGTTCGTCATCGTCGACGAGAACGACGTGCTGCGCGACGAGGGAGAGGCGTACGCCCGCAAGCTGACGGCGGCCGGGGTCCCCACCACCAGCGTCCGCTACAACGGCACCCTGCACGACTTCATGATGCTCGACCCGGTCCGCGGCACCCACGCCGCGCGGGCCGCGACAGCCCAGGCCATCGAGGTCATCAAGACCGCCCTGACCACCGGAAAGGCACAGTCATGACCACCACGGAGCAGCCCGTCATCGTCCTGGTGCACGGCGCTTTCGCCGAGTCGGCGAGCTGGAACGGCGTCATCCGGCGTCTGCACGGCCATGGGCTGGCGGCGGTCGCGGTGGCGAACCCGCTGCGCGGCGTGGAGGGCGACGCCACGTACCTGCGTGACGTGATCGCCGGGATCGGCCGGCCGGTGGTCCTGGTGGGCCACTCCTACGGCGGGATGGTGATCACGCGGGCGGCGGCCGGCAACCCGGCCGTGCGGGCCCTGGTCTACGTCGCCGCCTTCGCTCCCGAGCCGGGCGAGAGCGCGCTGCTGCTGTCCGCCAAGTTCGAGGGCAGCAGCCTCGGCGAGGCGCTGAACGCCTACCCGGTGGCCTCCGGCGGCAACGAGTTCCGCATCGACGAGGCCAAGTTCCACCACCAGTTCTGCGCCGACCTGGACGCGGACGAGGCCGCGCTGATGGCGGCGACGCAGCGGCCGGTGACCGAGCGGGCGCTGACCGACGGGCTGGCGGGCGAGCCAGGCTGGCGTACCACGCCGTCCTGGTCGGTCTTCGGCGAGCGGGACCTCAACATCCCGGCGGCGGCCCTGCGGTTCATGGCCGAACGCGCCTCCGCGCGCGGCACCAGCGAGATCGCGGGCGCCTCGCACGCGATCGCGGTGTCCCGGCCGGTCGCCGTGGCCACCACCATCCTCGACGCCGCCGAGCACGCACGGGGCTGAACGGGGCTCTGCTGCCGATCCCGGCGGGTGCACGCCGGGGCCGGCGGCCAACGGCCGGGGACATCCCGTTACGCCGGCAGAACACCGGCCGTCCGGCTGAATCGGCCGCGGTGGCCGCCTGCCAGGACGCGGGTCGCTGGTGGCGGTGGCGGTGGCCTAGCGTTCGTCGGCGGGGTAGTCGGCCGAGCGGCTCACGTCGGCCCACTTGTCGGTCTCGGCGGCGCGTAGCCGCGCGGCCTGCTGGGCCGAGGCGACGGCGTCACTGCCGAGCAGGAGCCGCCTCGGCGGGTCGTCCGAGCCGACCAGGTCGATGATGATCTCGGCGGCGCGGGCCGGGTCGCCGGGCTGGGTGCCGTCGGTCTCCTGCCGGTAGCGGTGGATGGCGCCCACCGTCTCCTCGTAGTCGGGGCCGACGGGGTGGAGCCGCATCGAGGAGCCCTGCCAGTCGGTACGGAACGCGCCCGGCTCGACGATGACGACCTTCACGCCGAACGGCGCGACCTCGCTGGCCAGCACCTCGGAGAAGCCCTCGACCGCGAACTTCGCCGCTTGGTACGCGCCCATCCCGGGGGTGCCGCCGACGCGCCCTCCGATGGAGGAGAACTGCACGAAGACTCCCGACCGCTGCGCGCGCAGCACGGGGAGCGCGGCCCGCGTGACGTTCACGACGCCGAAGAAGTTGGTCTCGATCTGTGCGCGGAAGTCGTCTTCGGGCATCTCCTCGATCGCCGCGCTGTTGCCGTAGCCGGCGTTGTTGACGACCACGTCGAGCCCGCCGAAGACGTCGACGGCCTCCTGAACGGCACGGGAGGCCGCGGCGGCGTCGGTGACGTCCAGGGCGACCGCCCGGACCTGCCTGCCGTGCCGGGCCACCAGGTCGTCCAGCTGCTCAGGGTGTCGCGCGGTGGCGATGACCTGGTCGCCCATCTGCAGGACGGACTCGGTGAGCCGCCGCCCGAAGCCGCGCGACGCCCCAGTGATCAACCATGTCCTTTCCATCGGTCGTTCCTCCGTTCTGTCGTACCTTAACTGTCACTTCACCGTAGCACTTCATTTCATGTGCTTCATCATCATGTGTCAGAAAAATAACTACCTGACCTATCAAGGCGCTAAATGTGGCTCTATCTGCCATGTTCATGGGTATATTGACACGGTGAGAGCAGACGCGACACGCAACCTGGAACGTGTCCTGAGTGCGGGCGCCCGTTTGATCGCCGACGATCCCTCGGTGAGCATCGCCGCCATCGCCGCCGCGGCGGGAGTGGACCGCCGCACGGTCTACCGGCGCTTCGCCTCCCGCGAAGAACTGCTGGCCGCCGTCTACCAAGCGCGGTACGACGCGGTCGAGGAGGTCATCGAGGCCGCCCGGCTGCGCGAGGCCCCCGTCGCGGTCGCACTGCACCGCTACGTCGAGGGCATCATCGCGGTCAACCGCGAATGGCCGGTGGAAAAGAGCCGCATGCTGGCCGAGGAGGCGATCCGCGACCGCCGCCGGCAGCTGATCGACGAGGTCGACCTCTTCCTGCGGCGCGCCACCGACGAGGGTCTGCTGCGCTCCGACCTGCCGCCCGGCTGGGTGTCCGCGCTGCTGCCGCCGCTCATGCTGCACGCCGCCGAACGACTGGCCGACCTGACCGCCGCCCAGGCCGCCGACGTGGTGGTCGACACCCTCCTGCGAGGCGTCGGCGCCCCCTGAGCGCTGCTCCCGGCAGCTGCTAGGGTGAAAGACGCTTGAGACCGAACTAGGAGACCAGACGTGGTAGGCGACGACGACATCTCCGGGTGATACCGGAAGTTGACAGGCCCCGGCAGGCGCGGATGACCGCCGCCAATGTGGCCTGTTCGTCGTTCCCCGAATCCCTGTTCCCTTGACTGGGCGGCTTCGGCGCGCCCGTGCGTTCCTACGAGGTCTTCTCACATGTCTGACTCCCTCATCATCTGTTCCCACCTGTCCTTTTCCTGGCCCGACGACACCCCGGTCTTCCATGACCTGTCCTTCAGCGTGGGCGGTGGCCGTACCGGTTTGGTCGCGCCGAACGGCGCTGGCAAGAGCACGCTGCTCAAGCTGATCGCCGGCGAGCAGCGGCCCACCGGCGGCGGCGTCACCGTCGAGGGCGTGCTCGGCTATCTCCCCCAGAGCCTGCCCCTCACCGGCGACCTGACCGTGGCGGAGGTGCTCGGCATCGCCCCGGTGATCGCCGCGCTGGACGCCATCGAGTCGGGCGACGCCGGTGAGGAGCACTTCACCACCATCGGCAACGACTGGGACATCGAGGAACGCACCCGTGCCCAGCTCGACCGGCTCGGGCTCGGCGAGCTCGCGTTCGACCGTGTGCTGGGCACGCTGAGCGGCGGCCAGGTCGTCTCGCTCGGCCTGGCCGCGCAGCTCCTCCGGCGGCCCGACGTGCTGCTGCTCGACGAGCCGACGAACAACCTCGACCTCGCCGCCCGCCGCAAGCTCTACGACGTGCTCGGCGACTGGACCGGCTGCCTGCTCCTGGTCAGCCACGACCGGGCCCTGCTCGACCGGATGGACCGCATCGCCGAGCTCGACCGGGGCGAGATCCGCTTCTACGGCGGCGGCTTCACCGCCTACGAGGAGGCCGTGCGTACCGAGCAGGAGGCCGCCGAGCGGAGCGTGCGCAGCGCCGAGCAGGAGCTCAAGCGCGAGAAGCGGGAGATGCAGCAGGCCCGCGAGCGGGCCGAGCGCCGGGCGGGCAACGCCGCCCGCAACCTCAAGAACGCCGGGCTGCCGCGGATCTTCGCCGGGAACATGAAGCGGGGCGCGCAGGAGTCAGCCGGGCGGGCGGGACAGATGCACGCCGCCCGCGTCAGCGACGCCAAGACCAGGCTGGACGAGGCCGGGCGCGCGCTGCGCGACGACCAGAGGATCGCGCTGGAGCTGCCGGGCACCAACGTGCCCGCCGGGCGCACGGTCTTCCAGGGCGAGAGTCTTCAGGCCCGTGGCCTGTTCGCCGGGCCGGGCCTGGACCTGACGGTCCGCGGGCCCGAGCGCATCGCGCTGACCGGTCCCAACGGCGCCGGCAAGTCCACCCTGCTGCGCCTGATCAGCGGCGAGCTGGAGCCCGACGGCGGCACGACCAGGCGGGCCGACGGCCGGGTCGCCTACCTGTCGCAGCGGCTCGACCTGCTCGACGTCGAGCGGACCGTGGCCGAGAACCTGGCCGCCTTCGCCCCCGGCATGGTGGAGGCGGAGCGGATGAACCTGCTCGCCCGCTTCCTGTTCCGTGGCGCCCGCGCCCACCTGCCGGTGGGCGTGCTGTCGGGCGGCGAACGGCTGCGCGCCACGCTGGCCTGCGTGCTGTGCGCCGAGCCGGCGCCCCAGCTCCTGCTGCTGGACGAGCCGACCAACAACCTCGACCTGGTCAGCGTGGCGCAGTTGGAGAGCGCGCTCGCCGCGTACGAGGGGGCGTTCGTGGTGGTCAGCCACGACGAGCGGTTCCTGGTGGAGATCGGGGTGGAGCGCTGGCTGGAGCTGTCCGGCGGGCGGCTGCTGGAGACGGGAGGGCCCGCCGGTGAGTGACGCGCTGCTCGCCCGCGATCTCGTACGGACGCTGGGCACGCGGCGCGTGCTCGACGGCGTCTCGCTCACCGCTGCGCCCGGCCACCGGATCGGGCTGATCGGCGAGAACGGCGTGGGCAAGTCCACCCTGCTGCGGCTGCTGGCCGGAGCGGACGAGCCGGACTCCGGGACCGTCGCACGGCCCGCCGACCTGGGCTTCCTGCATCAGGAGATGCCGTTCGCGGGTGACGCCACGCTCGCCGACGTGCTCGACGACGCGCTGCGCGAGGCCCGTACGGACCTGGCCGAGCTCGACCGGCTCACCCGCGCGCTCGCCGAGGCCCCGGACGACGCCGCGCTGCTCGAAGCGTACGGGGCCCGGCTCGACCAGGCGCGACAGCGGGAGTCCTGGGACGCCGACCGGCGCGCGGAGATCGTTCTCGACCGGCTGGGCCTGGGTGGCGTGCCGCACGGCCGCCCGCTCGCGTCGCTGTCGGGCGGGCAGCGTGGGCGGCTCGCCCTGGCGGCGCTGCTGATCAGGCGGCCCGCCGCGCTGCTGCTGGACGAGCCCACCAACCACCTGGACGACGACGCGGCCGGGTTCGTGGAGGAGCAGCTGCGCGGCATGACCGGGGTGGTGGTCGTGGCGAGCCACGACCGGGCGTTCCTGGACGCGGTCTGCACCGACCTGGTCGACCTCGACCCGTCGCTGGACGGGCCCGTCCGGTACGGGGGAGGGTACGGCGCGTACCTGGCCGACAAGCGCGCCGAACGTGCGCGCTGGGAGCGCCGCCACGCCGAGGAGCAGGAGGAGCTCGGCGAGCTGCGCCGCGCCGTCGCGGTGACGGCGCGGCAGGTGGCGCTGGACGGGTTGCGGCGCGACAACGAGAAGATGGGGTACGGACACCGCGGCGGACGTGTGCAGCACCAGATCTCCCGCAGGGTGCGCAACGCCGCCCGCCGGCTCGCCGAGCTCGAACGCGAGCAGGTCCCCGCCCCGCCGCCCCCGCTCCGCTTCCGCTCGCCGCTCGCCGCCGTTTCCGGCGAGCCCCGCGACGAGCCCTTGCTGTCCCTGCGGGAGGTGCGGGTGCGTGGACGGCTCGCGATCGACCGGCTCGATGTGGCGCCGGAGGAGCGGCTGCTGGTCACCGGCCCGAACGGCGCGGGCAAGTCCACCCTTCTGTCGGTGCTGGCCGGACGGCTGGAGGCGCGGGGAGAGGTACGGCGACGGCCCGGACTGACCGTCGGCCTGCTGGCCCAGGACACCGCGTTCGAGCGGCCGGACCGCACGGTGCGGGAGACGTACGAGCGGGCGCTCGGTCCCGAGCGTGCCGCGTCCGTACCGTTGCGCTCGCTCGGCCTGATCGGGCGGCGTGACCTGGACCTGAGAGTGGGGGAGCTGTCGGTCGGCCAGCGCCGCCGGCTCGCGCTGGCGCTGCTGATGGCGGACCCACCTGGGCTGCTCCTGCTCGACGAGCCCACCAACCACCTCTCACCCCGCCTTTCCGACGAGCTGGAAGAGGCCCTGGGAGCCGCCGGTCCAGGTGCGATCGTGATCGCCAGCCACGACCGCTGGCTGCGTGCCCGCTGGCAGGGCCGCCACATCCGCCTGCCATGAGCCCGTGCGGGTCCCGGCAGGCGAGATCACCCGAACGACCCGGGACCGAAGCGGCCCCACGCCACGAAGACGGCCAGGGCGAGGTAGGCGAGGTTCAGCAGCGCGTGCCCGGGCTCTCGGCGGCGGAAGGTCACGACCGCCGCCCCGACCATGATCATCGCTAGCCCGGTGGCCGCCAGCGGCACCAGAACCGGCGCGACGTCGAGCACGGCGGGCAGGATCAAACCGATGGCGCCCAGGATCTCGACCGCTCCGAGGGCCTTGATGAAGCCGGCGCCGAAGTCGCCGGCCCATCCGCCGCCGGGAGCCTTGGCCAGTTTCTCCCGGGGGATGAGAAGCTTGTTGGCGCCCGCGAAGAGGAAGACGGCGGCCAGCAGGCCGGTGCTGATCCACAGAGCGAGGTTCATGAGTTTCTCCTTGCCGGTTACCTTGGCCCTTCCGGGCCCGTCATCAACCCATGACGGAACTCGCTCGGGGAAGGTAACGACATGACCGCACCAAATATCGACGAAGCCTTCGCGCAGCAGCGCGGGCGACTCGTCGCGGTGGCCTACCGGATGCTCGGATCGCGGGCCGACGCCGAGGACGCGGTGCAGGAGGCCTGGCTGCGGCTCGCGCGGCAGGACGCTGACGCGATCGACAACCTCGCCGGCTGGCTGACCACCGTGGTGGGCCGGGTCTGCCTGGACCTGCTGCGCTCGCGTAAGGCCAGGCCCGAGGCGTCGTACGACGACCGGCTGCCCGAGCTGGTGGTGACCGGGGACGGCGGCGGGGCGCCCGAGGAGGACGCGCTGCTCGCCGATTCGGTCGGGCTCGCACTGCTCGTGGTGCTCGACAGCCTGCGGCCGGCCGAGCGGCTGGCTTTCGTGCTGCACGACATGTTCGCGGTGCCCTTCGAGGAGATCGGTCAGATCATCGGCAGGTCCGCGGACGCGACCAAGATGCTCGCCAGCCGGGCCCGCCGGAAGGTGCAGGGCACGCGTCGTCCGGCCGACGAGCCGCGGCGGCAGCGGGCGGTGGTCGACGCGTTCCTCGCGGCGGCGCGGAGCGGCGACTTCGAGGGGCTGCTGCGGGTACTCGACCCGGACGTGACCTGGCGCAGCCACACCGCGCGTGGCGTGGTCGTCAGGCTGGGGGCGACCGAGGTGGCCGGTAAGGCCAGGCACGCGATGCACGCGAGGGCGACCACCCGCCCCGTCCTCGTCAACGGGGAGCCGGGGATCGTGGCGTGGAACGCGAGCGGCAGGCCGGCGAGCGTGATGGCGTGCACCGTGGTCGACGGCCGGATCACCGAGATCCTGTCGGTGACCGATCCGGGACGCCTCGCGGAGATGGACCTCCCGGGACGTCCCGGCTAGCCGTCGTGCGGTCGCGCCTCGGCCGGTTACGGGGTCAGTCGTCGCAAGATCTGCCCGGCGGGCTCCGCCGTGGCGTGGCGGTGGCCCGTACCGGCCCAGAGGTTGAGCCGTTCGGGGTCGCCCGCGGCGGCTGCGGCCCTGCGCAGGGGGCTGGTCAGGTGGTGCAGGGCGGGATAGCCGGCCGGGGCGAGGCCGGTGTAGCGGTCGGTGAAGTCGTTGCGCAGCGCCCGCGCCGGCCGGCCGGTGAACGCCCGGGTGACCACGGTCCCGTGTCGTGCCGGGTCGGCCAGCGCGGCCCTGTGGGAGGGCGACGTGCCGGCCTCGTCCGCCCGCAGCAGGACGGTGCCGACCATGACGGCCGCGGCTCCGGCGCGCAGTGCCGCGAGCACGGCCGCCGGGGTGGCCAGCCCGCCCGCGGCGATCAGCGGCGCCGATACCGCCTGCCGCACCTGCCGCACCAGCTCGGGCAGGGGGATGGACGCCGGCAGGCGGTGCGGGGTGAGCGTGCCGGAGTGCCCTCCCGCGTCGGAGGACTGCACGGTCAGCAGGTCGGCGCCGGCTTCCACGGCCTGACGAGCCTCCACGGGAGACGTGACGGTCTGGACGACCAGGGTTCCGGCGGCGCGCAGGGCGGCGATCACCGCCGCCGGCGGGATGCCGAAGGTGAAGCCGGCGATCGGCACCGGGTCGGACAGCAGCAGGTCGATCTTGTCCGGCCAGTGGTCGTCGTCCTCGACGATGCCGGCGGCCTGGACGTCGATGTCGTAGGCGCGGGCCTCCGGCTCGATGGCCCGGGCGTAGCGGCGGAAGGCGTCGGGATCGACCGGGACGGGGTTGGGCGCGAACAGGTTGACGCCGAAGCTCACGCCTTCGGCGCGGACCTCGGCGATCTGCTGGGCCAGCGCGTCGGCAGTCCGGTATCCACCGGCGAGGAACCCCAGGCCGTCCGCCCGGGCCGCCACGGTGACCAGGGCGGGCGTGCTGGGGCCGCCTGCCATCGGCGCGGCCAGGATCGGGGCGCTCACCCCGAGAGCCGTCAGTGGGGACGTCATCTCAGTGGCCGGCACTCTGGCCGCCGTCGACGTGCAGGATCTCGCCCGTGACGAAGGGGGCGGTCTCCAGGTAGATCACCGCGTCGACGACGTCGCTCACCTCGCCCATGCGCCCGACGGGGTGCAGGGCGCCGAGCATGGCGTGCTGCTCCGCGGAGTGCATCGGCGTCTTGATGGTGCCGGGGGAGACGGCGTTCGTCCGGATGCCGCGTGTCGCGTACTCGATGGCCAGTGACTTGGTCGCGGACTGCAGGCCGCCCTTGGTCAGCGAGGCCAGCACGGACGGCACGCTGGAGTTGGCATGGTCGACCAGGCTGGTGGTGATGTTGACGATGTGGCCGGAGCCCTGCTCGAGCATGTGCGGGATGGCCCGCTGCGTGATGCGGAAGAAGCCGGCGACGTTCACGCCCATGATCGTGGCGAACTCCTCCTCGGTGTAGTCGGTGAACGGCTTGGCCACGAACAGCCCGGCGTTGTTGACGAGGCTGTCGATGCGCCCGAACCGCTGGACGCCGGCGCTGACGACCCGCTCCGCGGTGGCGGGGTCGGCGATGTCGCCCGGTACGACGAGGACGTCCGGATCCTGCGACACGGCGATGGTGCGCGAGTTGGCGACGACGGCGTAGCCGAGCTTGCGGTAGGCGGTGACAAGACCGGCGCCGATGCCTTGCGATGCCCCGGTGATGACGGCGACTTTCTGCGTGCTCATGATGTCTTCTCTCTCATAGGCGGGAGATCCCGCTCCTCGGTGCGGGCGCCCAGCAGGGCCAGGCAGTTGGTCCAGAGGGCGTCGAGCGGCCGGGTGTCGTTGTAGAGCTTGGCGAACAGGACCTGGCCCTCCAGCTGGGCGACGACGGACCGGGCGGCCTCGCGGGTGTCGGGGACGTCGGCCGCGCCGGCTGCCAGCGCTTCGGCGACGACCTCGTCGACCAGGCCGACCTGCGCGTCGAAGATCTGCTGCAGGCGGTCGCGGATGGCCTCGGTCTGGTTGCTTAACTCCAGACTCAGGTTGCCGAACAGGCAGCCGGAAACGGTGCCGCAGCTCTGCTGCCCGGCGCGCTGGGCGGCCGCGGTCTCCTCGAACAGCTGCCGCAGCCGCTGGAGAGGCTCGGCGTCGCCGCTCAGGACGCGCGTCCAGTCGCGGAGCTGGACGGCCCAGTGCTGGTCGATGACGGCCAGGGCGAGCGCCTCCTTCGACTCGAAGAAGTGGTAGAAGCTGCCTTTCGGCACGCCGGCGGCCTTGCAGATCTCGGCCACGCCCAGCGCGGAGTATCCGCGCAGCTCGATGAGCGCCTGCGCGGCGGTGAGGATCTTCTGCCGGGCGTCACTGGTGCGTCCCATGCCGGCAAGTGTACGCTTTTACTAGACCGGTCGGCTACTAGCCGATTCCTTCTCCGTGAGAGCCGCAGACCATGACCGACCCGATGCGCGAGACCCTGGACCGATGGAAGGCCGCGTTCGACGGCCATCAGGTGGACGCGATGGCCGACCTGTTCACGCCCGACGCCCTCTTCCAGGGCTTCGGTCCCGAGGTCCACGCCGGCCGGGACGCGGTGCGCGCGTACTACGAGGCCGTGCCGGACGACCGCACGGCCGACGTCACCGTCCTCACCACCTACGCCATCGGTGACCAGGTGGCCGGCGGGTTCGCGGACGTCGTCTTCCGTGACCCGACGGGGTGGGCGGCCCCGGTGCACCTGTCGCTGGTCCTGCGGCGGGACGAGGGCGCCTGGCGGATCCATCAGTACCATGTGTCCCGGATCAGCGCCGAGCACTGACCGGCTCGACGCCCGCGACCGGCGCCGACACGACCTCCGGCTTCATGTCCACGGCGACTCCCCGTCCGTTGCCGGTGGCCTTCGGGTCACCGGTCCGCTGTCGTGCGCCGGGGAGAGTTTCGGCACCTCCATCCATGCCCGGGAAAGCGGCGGACATCACCATCGGATGCCGAGCATCTGTGCGCTGAGCTCCCAGTGGCGCCGGGTGATCTCCGGGTCGTACGCCTGCCTGTTGGTGCGCCCGATCCTGCGTCGGTTGTTGTAGTACTCGCCTGAGATCCACGCCACGCCGGGGGCTCCCGCCGCGAAGTGGGCGAGGATCGCGCCGCCCTGCTCGGGGGTGGCGAGGAGTCGCTTCAGGAAGGTGTGGTTGAACCAGCGGAAGTAGCTCGTGGTGTCGGACGCGAAGTTCGTCGCCACCCCTCCCGGGTGGAACGCGACCGAGGACAGCCCCAGCGCGTGGAACCGCTCGTGCAACCCCTTGGTGAACAGGATGTTCGCGAGCTTCCCGTTGCCGTACGCCCTGTTGGCGTCGTAGGTCTGCCAGCTGTTCAGGTCGTCGAAGTCGATCCGGCCGTAGAGCCGTGCCCCGACGCTGCTGGTGTTCACCACTGTCGCCCGGCTGTGCAGCAGGCGCTCGATCAGCAGGTTCGTCAGCAGGTACGGGGCGAGGTGGTTGACCTGGAAGGTCTTCTCGAAGCCGTCCTGGGTGCGGGTCGGGCCGGAGAAGAGGCCGCCCGCGTTGTTGGCCAGCACGTCGATCCGCTCGCAGGTGTCCAGCAGGGCGGTGGCGAGATCGCGTACCTCATCGAGTCGCTCGAAGTCGACGACGTGATATTCGGCGCCGATCCGCTCCGCGACCGTCTTCGTCTTGACAGGGTTGCGCCCGACCAGGATCAGCCGCGTCCCATCGTGGGAGAGAAGCTCGCTCGCGGCGGCGCCGATGCCGTCGCTCGCGCCGGTGATGACGATGGTTTTCATGTGTGCCTCCTACAACAGGGCCGCGTCGTCAGTGAGCCTTCAGCATAATACGAAACGAAAGCATTTCGTATCTATTCGTCAAGTGCCGCTCGTGCCGGTCCACCCGGCGCACCGGCTACGGTTGACCATGGGGCAGGCCGGCAGTGCGGGATACGCGAGGGCGCGATGAGCAGAGGATCGACGGGCGAGACCCCGCGTCCGCCGGGCCGGCCCGTGGACGCCAGTCTGGGGCCCGTGATCATCGAGGCCGTGCTCGACGAGCTCGCCGAGTCCGGTTACGCGCGCCTGACGACCGCGGCGGTCGCCCGCCGGGCCGGGGTCTCCACGGCCACCCTCTATCGGCGCTGGCCCTCCAAGCGCGATCTCATCCTGGCGGCCGCGGAGCAGGCGGCCTCGTCGGAGACCGACGGCATCGACACCGGCTCCCTCGACGGCGACATCCGCGAGCTGCTGACCAGGAAACAGCTGCCGATGTCCGGCAAGCCGGGCGCCACGCTGATTGCGCTCCTGGGCGAGGCGGTGCATGACCCGGAGCTCGCGGAGATGATCCGCGCGGGAGTTCTCACCCCGATGCGGGAGCATCTGGCCAAGGTGCTCGACCGCGCGATCGCGCGTGGCGAGGTCGACGCCGGCGTCACCGCCGACAGTGCGGCCCGCCTTCTGGCCGGGCTCATCCTCGCCCGAGCCGCGTTCAGCGAACCCACGAGCAGCGGCGCGATGGCGCCGTCCGACGTCGACGCGGACACCGCCCTGCTCCTGCTCGCCCTCGGTCACCGCCGCGCCTGAGAGCCGGCCCAGCCGCTGAGACGTACGTCACATCCGGTGTCACATCCGGCTTCCTGTCACGCGAAGCGTGGCTACCCGGTCAACCGTGTGCATCCTCGATCACGCCCTGACGTCCCTCAACGCCTGCGACCGCACTGCCCGGCGGCCCGTGACCTGAAGGAGAAGACTCATGTCCCAGCCCCTCCCGTTCGTCATCGATCCCACCGGCGCCGACCGCCACGCCGAATACCGGGCCTTACGGGCTCGGGGTCCGGCCACCCCCGTGGACATCCTCGGCCTGCGCGCCTGGGCGGTCACCGATCCCGCCGTTCTCAAGACCATGCTCACCGGCTCGGACGTCTCCAAGGACGGCCGCACTCACTATCCGGCCTTCCAGCAGACGACCAGCACGTGGCCGCTCGCCCTGTGGATCGAGGTGAAGAGCATGCTCACCGCGTACGGCGTCGACCACCGCAGGTTACGGCGGATGGTCGCCCCCGCCTTCAGCGCGCGCCGCATCGCCAGGCTGGGGCCGACCATCGAGGCCATGGTGACCGAGTTGCTCGACGACCTCGCCGAGGTGCCCGCCGGCCAGGTGGTGGACCTGCGCGAGCGCCTGGCGTACCCGCTGCCCATCAACGTGATCGGCCACCTGATGGGCGTGCCGGAAGACCAGCGGAACGACTTCCGGGAGATCGTCGATCGCGTTTTCGACAGTACGCTCACCCCGGAGGAGGCCAAGGCCAACACCGCGCGCCTGTTCGAGCGCACCGACCAGCTGATCGCCACCAAGCGCGGCGACCCGGGCGACGACATGACCTCCCTCCTCATCGCGGCGCGCGACGAGGAGTCGGACGGCGCCGGCTTCACCGACGACGAACTGCGCGACACGCTCATTCTGATGATCAACGCCGGGTACGAGACGACCGTCAACGTCATCGACCAGGCCGTCGTGGCGATGCTGACGTCCCCCGGCCGGCTCCACCTCGTCCGGACCGGCCAGGCCACCTGGGAGGACGTGGTGGAGGAGACCCTTCGCCACGAGCCCGCCATCAAGTATCTGCCGCTGCGCTTCGCCGTCACCGACATCGAGCTGCCCGACGGGCAGATCATCTCCGCCGGAGACGCCATCCTCGCCGCCTACGGGGCCGCCAACCGGCACCCGGACTGGCACGGCCCGGACGCCGACACCTTCGACGTCACCCGCAGGGTCAAGGACCACCTGACGTTCGGCTACGGCATGCACTTCTGCCTCGGCGCCCCCCTGGCCCGCCTCGAAGTCGCGGAGGTCCTGCGCCAGCTGTTCGAGCGTTTCCCCGCCATGTCACTCGCGGTGCCGGCCGACGCGTTGCGCCCGATCCCGACCCTCATCAGCAACGGTCATCAGGAACTCCCCGTGCGCCTGCGCGCCGTCGGGTAGGGCGGTCCCGCGACCCCGGGCCCTCGGCGGATCACCTCGGGCCGGTCGCCCGCAGGATCCGCGCCGTGTACGGGTTCAGCTCGATCGGCTCGTCCTCGCCGACGATCACCGTGCCGCCGAGGTAGGCCAGGTGGCGGCCGAAGACGTAGTTGGGCTCGAAGGCGAAGGTCATGCCCGGTTCGAGTGCCAAGTCGCCGTTGACGGTGGGGTGGTCGGCCTCGGGAGGGTACGCCTCGGCGCCGGCGACCCGGCGACGGGCGTCGGCGGGGAAGCCGCTGAGCGTGATCGCCGGATTGAGCCCGTGCACCGCCGGGCCGAACTCCCAGCCGTCGGCCGCGTCCAGCGGCTCGCGCATGGCCTCGACGACGTCGCCGAACGTCCGCCCGGGACGCAGCGCGCGCAGGCCCGCGTCGTAGGCCGCGCGGGCGACCTCGGCGGCGCGCAGCAGGTTCGCGTGCGGCTCACCGATGGTGATGGTGACCTGGTGCTGGGTGTGGCGTCCGCCGAAGGCGCAGAACACCTCGGCGGAGATGATGTCGCCGTCCCGCAGGACGCGGGGGGCCTGCGGGCGGTAGCCCCACTGCGGCAGGCCCGAGGCGAGTGGATCGGGGCCCGACCAGAAGTGCATGGCCGCGGGAGTCGTTCCGCGCGCGTATCCCGCGGCCATGCCGGCCGCGTACACCTCGCTCTCGGGGACCCCGGCGGCGGCGGTGTCGACCATGGCCCGCGCCATGGCGTCGCCGATGCCGGCCGAGTGACGTACGACGGCGATCTCCTCGGGGCCCAGCACCATCATGAGCCGGGACAGAGCCATGGCCACCGGCCTGAACTCGACGCCGGGGAACTCCCGCAGGACGGTGTCCCACAGCCGGTACGGCACGATGCCCTCGGGGTGCCACGGCGGAGAGGCCTCCAGGCCGAGGACGCCGATGGTCCCCTTGGCCAGGCCCAGCTGGTCGAGCGTGTCGGCGACCGCGCGGGAGTCGCGCCGCGATCGGATGCTCTGCGGCGGGATTCAGGTGATGTCACCCCTGCGCGTGGACTCGAGGTGGTCCATCGCGAACATCTCCATGGGGAACAGCGCGATCGGTTCGCCGTCCCGGGGGAAGAGGACCGTCGTCCCGGCCCGGCCGTTGGTGAACCACAGGTCGTAGGCGAACGGCGCCGGGCCCGCCATGTCACTCTCCTGCCGGTTCGGATGACGCGGACCCGGACAGGGCGGTCAGCTTCACGCTGTCGTCCCACAGCTCCTCGGCGCGGGCGGTGTCGTAGGACTCGTCCGACGAGGGGATGGCCTCGCGCTGGTGGAAGTACTTGCCCGTGATGCCGGCCGGCTCGGGGGAGGTCGCGAGCCAGGCGAGCGCGCCGCCCGACTCCTCGATGGTGTAGATCTTGTCCGTCAGGAACCGGCGCAGCAACGGCCGCACGCGGGGCAGCACGTACGTGGCGGCGAATCGGACCGGGGCGGAGTGGTTGCGTTGCAGGCTGGTCCCCAGCACGAGACCGGGGTCGTAGGCGTTGGCGGTGACGCCGTCGGGCAGGCGGCGGGCCAGGGCGTAGGTGAAGTAGACGTTGGCCAGCTTCGACGTGGCATAGCGGCGCTGACCGAAGGCGAAGGGCCCGTCGGAGGCGGCACTGGGCCCGAGGTCGCCACGGGCCAGAGCGGGCACGCCGTTCCACGCGGGAGCGGGCAGCCCGGCCGTCTCCGCCGGGTCGTGGGTGCCGCTGGCCACCACGACCACCCGGGCGGGCGCCTTCAGGGCCGCCAGCAGCTCGTTGACGAGCAGGAAGTGGCCGAGGTGGTTGATGCCGAACGTGGACTCGAAGCCGTCGGCGGTCCTGGTCACGGTGGTCCCGGCCTGCACTCCCGCGTTGCACACCAAGGCGTACAGCGGGGGGAGCCCGCCCGAGGTCAGCCGGCCGGTGAGCTCGGCCCCGAAGGTGCGGACCGAGGCGAGGGACGCGAGGTCCAGTGACATCGCCTCGACCGTATGAGCCGCACCCGCCGTGCGGGCCAGCCGGTCGACGGCCGCCCGCGAACGGCTCGCGTCCCGCGAGGCGATGACGACGTGCCACGGCCCGTCGCGCGAACCGAGGATCGCGGCGGCGCAGCCGAGACCGATGCCGCTGTTTCCCCCCGTGATGACGACCGTCCGGGCCGTGCCGCTGCCCGTGGATGAAGATGACATGCGTGGCTCCTGTTTCGCTGTCGCCGACTGGCGGAATCAGGAGCAACTGTGCGCGCCGCCGCCCGCCTGAACCAGATCCAGCTCATCCCCGGACGATCCGTCCCTGGGTCCGTCCCCGATCCGATGCCCTGGCCGATCTCGTGCCCGCCCACCTCGGCGACGACCCGGCCGCCGGCGTCGGCGCGCAGGCGGGCGAGAGTCGGCATGGTCAAGAATCGTCCCAGGTCAGCGGTGCTTATCCTGACCGGAAAGAGCTCGCTGAACGCAGGATGGATGTCGTCATGACCACATCTGAGAGCATGCCGATCAGCGCCCCCACGGCGGTCCTGGTGATCGACACCCGGGGCGACGTGATCGGCTGGACGCCGGGCGCGGAGGAGCTTCTCGGCTACCGCGCGGCCGAGGTCCTCAACCGTTCCGGCGCGCTGCTCATCATGCCGGAGCGCGCGGCGGCCTGGGACGCGGAATACGGCGGCCAGGAGACCTGGTCGGGATTCGCCGAGTTCCGCCATCGCGACGGCACCAGGATCCTCGGGCACGTCGAGGGCACCCGGCTGGTCACGCCGGGGGAGGAGCCCGCCTGGCTCGTGGCGGTGACACCGGCCACCGCGGGCGCCTCGGGACGGGCGTACTCCTGGGTGGAGCCGCTCATCAGGCGTACCCCGGTGGCCATGGCGATCTGGGACCACGACCTGCGCTGCGTATGGCTGAACACGGCGGCGGAGCGCCTGCGGACGGTCTTCCCCTGGTACCGGCTCGGCCGATCCCTGACCGAACCGCTGCCGGGCACGCACACCGAGGCCATGCAGGAGACGGCGCGCCAGGTGCTCGCCAGCGGTGTCCCGCACCTCGACCGCGAAACTCGCTGGACCTCTCCCGACCGGCGCGAGGACCGTACATTGTCGACCTCGCTGTTCCGGCTCGAAGGCGTGGACGGGCGGTCGCTCGGCGTCTGCACGCTGACCATGGACATCAGCCACAGCCGGTCGCGCGACCGGCTCGCCCTGCTCCGCGAGGCCAGCGTCCGCATCGGCAGCACGCTCGACGTCAGGAAGACGGCGCAGGAGCTGGCCGACCTGGCCGTGCCCGTCCTCGCCGACTACGTCACCGTCGACCTCGCCGAATCGGTCTTCCCGCACGCCGAACCCCTGCAGCGGCTGGCCGCCACGGAGATGAGCATCCCCGTGTTCCGCCGTGCGGGCGTGGCCTCGATCCACGACGGGAACCCCGAATCCCTCTGGCCGCTGGGGCAAGCGGTGTTCGTGCCCCCGTCGTCGCCCTTCACCGAGGTCCTCTCCTCGGGCCGCGCCCACTTCGAGCCGGTGCTGAACACCTCCTCCGGCACCTGGCTCGAGCAGGACCCGGACCGGGCCGCGGTCATTCACGACACCGGCATGCACACGCTGATCATCGTCCCGCTGCAGGCCCGCGGCGACATCCTGGGCGTGGCCGTGTTCGTCCGCACCGACAACCAGGAGTCGTTCACGAGGGACGACCTGATCCTCGCGGAGGAACTCGGCGCCCGCGCCGCGCTGAGCCTGGACAACGCGCGCCAGTACACCCGTGAGCGCACCGCCGCGCTCGCGCTGCAGCGCAACCTGCTGCCGAGCAACCTGACAGGCGGCGACGCCGTCGACGTGGTCTCGCACTATCTGCCCTCCGATGCGCACGACGGCGTCGGCGGTGACTGGTTCGACGCGATCCCGCTGCGTGACGGCCGGGTCGCGCTCGTCGTCGGGGACGTGACCGGGCACGGGATCAACGCCGCGGCGACCATGGGGCGGCTGCGCACCGCCGTACGTACCCTCGCGTACCTCGGGCTGCCGCCGGACGAGCTGCTCGCCCACCTGGACGACCTCGTGGTACGGCTGGCGGAGGAGGACGCAGGCCCCGACGGTTTCCCGGACGCCGCGGGAGCCACCTGTCTGTACGCGGTCTACGACCCGGCCACCCGGTGCTGCACCATGGCCGCCGCCGGGCACCCGCCCCCCGCGACCGTCACCCCTTCCGGCGCGGTCACCTTCCACCGGCCGCCCAGCGGCACCCCGATCGGCCTGGGGCTCGGCTCCTACGGATCCCTCGACCTCGAACTCGCCGAAGGCAGCCTGATCGCCCTCTACACCGACGGCCTGATCGAGACCCGCGAGGCCGACATCGAAGCCGGCATCGACCGTCTCGGCGGCGTCCTGGCCCGCGCCGCCGCGCTCCCGCTGGACAGGATCTGCAGGACGATCATCCGGGGCATGGTGGGCGACACCGGCGCCGAGGACGACGTCGCGCTGCTGGTGGCCCGTACCCGTTGATCAGGCGATGATCGCCTCCGGCTCGGCCGTGAGTCGTGCCCGCCTCCGATCTGGCACCACCGGCCGGTACTGACACGTTCTTGACCATTGACATCATGTGACATTTGTCGGCATCTTCTTAGGCGCGCCGAGGCTCCGCGTCACCCGCTGTTCCCTTTCGAGTGCGAAGGTGACGCCGCGTACAGCGTCCGCATCGGCAAGGAAGGTGATCGCGTGTCCCAGCCGGATACGGCCTCCACCCAGGGGCGCACTCCCGCGTGGCGCTACGCCATCGGGATGCTGGGCACGTCCATCCCGATCAACATGATCAAGGGATCGATGATCCTCTTCTACGTCGACATCCTCGGACTGGACGTCCGCGCGTACGGCGTGGTCATGGTGATCTACGCGGTCATCGACGCGATCGACAACCCGCTGCTCGGCCACCTCTCCGACCGCACCCGAACCCGGTTCGGCCGGCGCCGCCCGTGGCTGCTGGTCGGCGCGCCGATGCTCGTGGCCTGCATGGTCGCCTTCTTCTCCGCGCCGGCCTCGCTGGAGGGCATCGGCCTTCTGCTCTGGTTCGCCGTGTTCGCGATCCTGTGCGAGGCCTTCGACTCGATGCTCAACGCGAACTACGGCGCGCTGCTCCCCGAGCTCTACCCGAGGGAGCGCGACCGCGCCGTCGCCAATGGGCTGCGCCAGGGCTTCCAGCTCGTGGCGCTGGTGATCTCGCTCGCGGTCACCCCGTTGCTCACGACGAGCGTGTTCGGCACCGAGGATTCCACCCGGGGCTTCCAGATCACGGCGATCATCTATGGCGCGATCGCGCTCGTCGTGATCGTGTTCATGGCGCTCGGCGCGCGCGAGCGCCCCCGCTACTCCACGCGGGAGCGGCCGCTGCTGCTGCGAAGCGTGTGGTCGATCGTACGCAACCCGATGTTCTGGACGGTCGGGCTCACCGGCGCCTGTTACGGGATCGCCATGGCGCTCGTGCTCTCGGGCATCCAGCTGTACGTCCGCTACTCGCTCGGGCTGCCCGTCGGGAACGCGCTCTACCTTCAGGGCATCGTCATCCTGGTCACGGCGGGCGGCCTCGTGGTGTGGACGCGCGTCGTCGCCCGCCGCGGCGCCCTGTGGGCCTGGCGGCTCGCCTTCACGGTCCTCGCGGCCGGCTTCGCCGCCTTGTTCTTCGCCACCGACCTCGTCACCGCGATCGCCGCGGGGGTGCTCGTCGGGGCCGGCTGGTCGGGCATGCTCGCGACGAACGATCTCATCGTCGCGCGGGTGCTGGACGCCGACGCGGCGCGCAACGGGGAGCACCGCGAGGGGCTCTTCCTGTCCGCGTTCGGCTTCTTCGGCCGGCTCAACGGGATCGTGACCGGACTCGCGCTCACCTCGCTGGGCGTGTTCTTCGGCTACAACTCGGGCGACGACCCCGGCACCGACCCCGGGCTCGCGTTCCGGGTGTACCTGTGCGTGTACCCGTTCGTGCTGACGGCGATCGGCGCGGTCGCCGCGCGACTCGTCTCGGTCCCGCTCGAACCGCCGCCCGAAGCCGCCGAGCCGCCACCCCCGGGCCCCGCCGACGAGCCGGTCGGGCCGCAGCCTGCGGGCCCGGTGGACGAGCAGGTCGGGGAGCGCCCCCGATGACCCGCCGCGTCGTGATCACCGCCGACGATCTCGGCCGCGAAGCCGGGACGACCGAGGTCATCGTCGCCCTGCTCGCCGAGGGACATGTCACCGCGACCACGCTCATCTGCGTCTCGCCCGCCGCGGAGCGAGCCGCGAGCCGGGTCCGCGAGCTCGGCGTGGTGCCGCGCCTGCACGTGACGCTCACGAGCGAGCGCGGGCTGCCACGCTGGCGGCCCCTCGACGGCGCGGCGAGCCTCGTCGATCCGGACGGCACACTCAGCGACGATCCGTTCGCTCTCGGCGCCCGCGGCGAGGCCCACGATGTCGTACGGGAGGCCGACGCGCAGCTGCACTGGATGCGCGAACGGAATCTCGTGCCCGTGGCGGCCGACTCCCACGCCGGCACCCTCTACGGCCTGCACGGCAGGTCCTGGCTCGCCGAGGCGCTTGACTGGTGCGCGCGCCACGGCTTCGCCTTCCGGCTACCCCGTGACCCGGAGCCGTACGTCGGCGCACCGCTCCCGCCGGGGCTCGCGGCGGCGCACGAGCGCGCCGTGGCCCTCGCCGACGCACTGGGCGTGTCCATCCCGCAGACGATCGCCACGAACAGGCGCACGGCGTCCGAACTCGGTGCCTACGAGCGGCTCCGGGACGACTACCTCCGCCGGCTCGCCGCCCTCCCCGAGGGCACGAGCGAGCTGTTCCTGCACCCGTCCAGTGAGGACGCGGTCACGGGACCGGACGGTGTCGTGCGGACCTGGGAGGCCCGGCTGCTGCGTGACCCGGTGTGGCTCGACGCCCTGGAGAGCGAGGGCGTCGAGGTCGTCGGAGGCTGGTGGCCCTGACCCGTCAGCCCGTCAGTGACCGATGCCCTTGAACTCGCCGGCGTTGGCCGCCCGGGCCGGGAGGAGCAGGGCCGTGATGACCACGGCCACGGACAGCACCGCGCCGATGATGAACGCCAGCCGCATGCCGTCGAGGGTGGCGAGCGTGTCGGCGACTCCAGCGGAGGTCAGGGCGTCGGCCCGCGCGCTCATGACGGTCACCACGAGCGCGGTGCCGAAGGCCGCGGCGACCTGCTGCAGCGTGCTCAGGATCGAGCTGCCGTGGGAGTAGAGGTGCGGGGGGACCGCGCCGAGCCCGAGGGTGAACACCGGTGTGAAGGTCGCCGCCAGGCTCACCATCAGCAGCGCGTGCAGGCCGAGGATCTGCCAGTAGGGCATGGTCATCGAGACCTGGGTGAAGCCGGTGAGCGCGAGCATGATCCCGATCGCGCCGGGGATGACCAGCACCCGGCCGCCGTACATGTCGAACAGGCGGCCGACGGTCGGGCCCAGCAGCCCCATCGCGAGACCGCCCGGCATCACGAGGAGCCCGGTCTCCAGGGCGCTGAGCCCGCGGACGCTCTGCAGGTACAGCGGCAGCAGGATCATCGAGCCGAGCATCGCCATGAAGGCCAGCGACATCAGGATCAGCGCGACCGTGTAGGTGCGCTGGCGCAGGGTGCGCAGGTCCAGCAGCGGCACGCCGCGCTTCTGCAACGACAGCTGGCGGACGACGAAGACGGCGATGGTGACCAGCCCGGCCGCCACGATCGCTACGGCGACGCGGACGTCACCGCCCTCGAATCGGCTGAGCCCGTAGACCAGGCCGCCGAAGCCGGCGGCGGCCGACAGCACGCTGAACCAGTCGATGCTGCTGGCCTGGGGCTCGCCGATGTTCTCCAGCCGCTTCAGACCGCCCCACGTGATCAGCGCGGCGATGGGGAGCACCACGACGAACAGCATCCGCCAGGACCCGAACTGGAGGATCACTCCCGAGACCGCCGGGCCCATCGCGGGCGCGACCGACATGGCCAGGGTGACATTGCCCATCACCCGGCCCCGGTCCTCCTCGGGCACCACCCGCATCAGCGTGGTCATTAGCAGCGGCATCATCACGGCCGTCCCGGCCGCCTGGATGATGCGCGCGCCCAGCAGCACCTCGAACGACGGCGCGACGATCGCCAGCGCCGTGCCGAGCAGGAACAGACCCATCGCGGTGGCGTACGCGCGGCGGGTGGTCACCCGCTGCAGGAACCACCCGGTGGCCGGGATGACCGCGGCCATGGTCAGCATGAAGGCGGTCGAGAGCCACTGCGCGGTCTGCTCGCTGATGTGCAGTGCGCTCATCAGCCCCGGGATCGCGTTGATCATGATCGTCTCGTTGAGGATGACCACGAATGCGGCGAGCACGAGCAGCCGGATCACGGCCGGAGTGCGACCCTTGGCAGCGGGCGTGGCCGCGGGCTTGGCGGGTGAGTCGAGCTGAGGGCTGGACACGGTACCTCGATCGGGGTTGGTGGGCGGAGCGTGATCACGGCTGGGGTGCCGGCCTTCGGTCGCACAAGGCGTTGTGGTCATGGACAGACTGACCTGCCCCACTGACAAAACTCATCGACCGCGCCCCACATTGCGGCAAGTGACGCGAAATGTCACCAGATTTTCACCGGCGGCTGGGTAGGGAAGTCGCTCCGTGACCTGGGCACGCGTCCACGCGGCGCTGCTCGCGCCGGCCGCGTCAGATGCCGGCGGGTCGGGACCTTGGCCGCTCGGTCGCCGAGGCGGTCGCGCAGCAGCGCGGCGATCTCGTGCATCCAGCGGAACTCGCCGGCGGCCAGGAACCGCTCGCCGGCCGCCTCCGGAGCCGTCATGGCCCGGATGTGCAGATCGGCCAGGTCGCGAACGTCCACGATGGACCAGCCGATGTTCGGCAGACCGGGCATCTTGCCGGCGAGCAGCTGCCGGACCATCTCGACCGACGACCCGCCGCCGTCCTGGCCGAGAGTCGGCCCCTGGATCATCGAGGGCAGGATCGTCACGAGTTCCAGCGTGGTCCCGGTGGTCGCCACGAAGTCCCACGCGTCGCGTTCCGCCAGTGTCTTGGAGCGGGCGTACCGGTGGGCCGGTTCGTCGGGCGGGTTCGCCCAGACGGTCTCGTCGGCCACCATGCCGTCGCGGTCGGGCAGCGCCGTCGCCGCCGAGGAGGTGAGCACCACCCGCCGTACTCCGGCCCTGTGGGCCGCGCCGAGCACCCGGCGGGTGCCTTCGCGCGCGGTGCGTACGAGATCCTGGGAGCGGTCGGTCACCAGGGGGGAGGCGACGTGCAGCACGTGGCCGACGCCTTCCATGGCGGCATCCCACCCGTGGTCCGCGGTGAGGTCGGCCTGGACGAAGGACAGCCTCGCGGGATCGACCCGTTCGGCTACGGCGTCGCGGACCCGGCCGGCGCGGGCAAGGTCACGGACGGTGGCCCGGACATGGTGGCCGCGCTCCAGCAGGCCGGTTAAAACCCACGAGGCGAGGTATCCGGTGCCCCCGGTGACCAGAACGAACGAGTCATCATTCGGAACCACCCTGGCTGTCCGGTTCCTATTCATTGAGAAACTAATTGACTTACTCAGGATAACATCGAAGGTGGTCACCGCTGCGCTGCCGCGCCTTCCGAACGCCGGCAGGCTCATTTAAGGGGATCGTGACCCCAGTTCATCAGCGAATAACGCCATTTCGTCTCCCGGACGTCACCGGCGGGGCGCTGTGCCAGGTGCCGGTGTACGTAGCCGATCACCTTGCGCATGTGCGCGTAGTCCTCCTCGGTGAGGGAAGACTTCTCCGCTTGGAGCAGCCCGACGATCCTGCGGCCTGACTCGTGCCCGGTGGATTCGCCGCCGTCGCTCTTCTGGCCCGCCGCCTTGGACTCATCGGTGGCCAGCCAGCGCTCCAGCTCCTTGGCGGTCATGTTCACCGCCTCGCCGAACTCGGCCGCGACCGCCCGCTCCTCCTCGGTCATCCCGAGCCCTTGCCCTTCCCCTTGTCCTTGCGCAGGGCCGACGGCTTGTGCACGGCCTTCTTGCCGCTCTTCTCGCTGCGCACCACGTACTGGGGGTCGTCGGGCGAGGCTGCCACGGTCCGACCGGCTTCCTTCGCCCTGCCGGTGATCTTCTTCTCCACCTTGCCATGAGCGGTCGATCCGTGGCTTCGCCAGGTGACCTCGTCGCCCACCGAAGGCTCTTCCTTCCGCTTCTTCGCCATGCGCCGTGCACTACCCTGACCTGCGCTCACACGCCCCAGCGCGGCCCCGGAAACCCCCATGTTCCCCTATGCGTTCAGCTATGCACGCACCCTCCACCTGCCCTGTCCGATCCGATGTCCACGCGTGCGCTGTCGCAGGTCAGGGCAGGTTGAGGGGGGTGGTCACGACCAGGTCCCAGTCGTTGTGGTCCGCGACGTCCATCCAGGCGATCGTCGGGCGGTCGTGGCCGTCCAGTGCCATCGCCAGGCCGTCACCGCCGCCGCGCCGGATCGTCGTGACCGGGGTGGCCGAGCAGCGGGTTCCCGTGCAGGTGGCGAGAACGATCCGGTCGCGGTCGAGGTCCTGGTAGGCCACCAGCGCCCGGCCGGACCGGTCCAGCACCATCACCGGCCCCGCGTTGCGACCCGGCTCCGACAGCGTGGCGGTGTCGGCCTCCGGGCACTCGCGGGTGTGGCAGTCGAGCAGCTTGATCGCGCCGTCGGTCACGTCCCGGTAGGCGATCAGCGGCCGGGAGTCGGCCCGGAGCACCATGGCGGCGCCCGCTCCACGAGCGCGGTCGCCGAAGCCTTCGCGTACGGGCCGCCCCACGCGTGCCCGGGCACAGGCGGGGTCGGCGCAGGCGATCACGGAGATCGAGCCGGTGTCACGGTCGAACCGCAGCGCCACGAGGCGGTCGTCGGGACCCACGCTCGCGATGAGACCGGGTTCGTCGTTCGCGTATCTGTCGCCGGGAAGCCTGGCGACCTCCTTCGTACGCGGGCGGGCGCAGGCCGGATCGTCGCAGATGGTGATCGTGAGCGCTTCCGTGTCGTCGTCGCTGTCGTCCGAGGGAAGCTCGTGAAGGCGGGCGACCAGCAGACCGCCGCCGGGCCGCGCCGCCAGGGCGACCGCGCCGGGCTCTCCGAACGAGGTCACCTCCGTGACGGGCTTGCCGTCAGGGGCCCGCAGGCAGCCCTTCTCATCGCATATCAGCAGGCCGAGCCGGATGGGCCACTTCTCTTCGTCCCGTACCAGCCCGTCCTCGTACACGCCCTCCTGCCCCCACGTCGACACGACGAGACGGCCGTCCGCCAGCCGGGCGCCGGTCGCGGTGAATCCGCCGGCGACGCCGACCGGCTCGGCCCAGCTGAGCCGGGTTCGGGCGCAGCCGCTGTCCGAGCAGGTCAGCAGCTTCGCCGCGGCGGAGTCGTCCATGAGCATGACCATGCGCCCGCCCGGCCCCACGTACAGGGCTCGCAGGTCCGTGGTGTCGAGTCGTGGCTTCGGACGCCCGTCCTCCTCGAAGGTCTCGGAGTCCCGGTCGCGTGACCAGCCCTCCGTGACCGCCGTCTCCGCGACCTCGATCCAGCCGGCCGGGTTGATCAGCACCGCGCCGCCGTACACCAGGCCGGGCAGGAGCAGCGCCGCGAGCACCGGCAGCGGCCTGGCCGGGCGTGGCGGGCTCGGCGGAAGCCGGTCGTCGATCTCCTCGAACTCGGCGATCGACCCCTTGACGACCAGGCGGCGCAGGAACATGCGGGTGATCACGGCCGCCTGGAAAGGCACGGCGGCCAGCGCCAGCGCCATGCCTGCCGCGACCGGCGCGATGGGCAGCCCGGACGCCGCCCAGCTCACCGCCCGGGGGACCAGCGCCGGGTAGATCACGACGCCGAAGGCCAGCGTGAACGGGATCGCCCGGGCGCCGCCGCCGGTCAGCCGGTACGCGCGAGCGAGCGCGCCCATCGCGGACCGTCCTTCCAGGACCACGCCCGGCACGGCCAGCAGGCACGGCATCACGAACAGGGCCGCCGCCGCCGGCACGGCGAAGACCATGACCTCCGCGTCAAGCCACACCAGAACGCCGAACCACGCCACCAGGGCCGCCGCGAACGCCAGCACGCCGACCAGGACGAGCAGCGTCAGCGCGGGCCAGCGCCGGAGCGCGGCCCGCATCGCGCCGGAGGTGGAGACGGGCCGGCCCACCAGCAGCCCGGTGACGAGCACCACCGTCGCGGACACGGCCACCGCCTGCCCGGCCACCGAGACGACCAGCGCCGCCGCCGACCACACCAGCAGGGGTGTTCCGGGAGTGCCGACGAGCTCCACGTCGCCGTTCACCACCGCCGCCGACCCGTCCACGAGTACGGCCAGCGCCGACGCGGCGAGCAGGCCGATCGGCAGGAACACCAGCAGGGCGGGCGCCAGCAGCCGGATCAGGTTTCGCGCCGCGAATGCGTAGGCCGGCCGGATCACGCCGTCCCGCCGCACCTCGTCCCGAACGTCCGCGTGCCGATGGTCCGCGTTGCGAGCGGCCGCGTTGCGACCGGCCGTGTGGTGAGTGTCCACGATGCCGCCCTCGGGGCTCTCACCGGGCAACCGGCTCAGCGGGCCGAGCAGGATCAGCAGCTGTAGCCAGAGGCGGGCCCGCGCCAGCCTGACCGGTCTCGGCTCGGCGGGCTGTTGGTCAGGCCCGGACATGGAGGCCTCCAGCGCGCCAGGGGTATGACATGAGCCTAGAAGTGGTCCCGTGCCGTGAATAAGCGGCAAGACCCGTCCGGCATGAGATCGAACCTCTGATGACACGCGCCGGTATCCCGTGCGCGAACGCCGGGACGTCGATGCCGGTCGATTCCGCGTCCTCCGGTCGACGAGAGTCCTGCCGCACGCGGGTGCGGAGATGCGCATGGCCCGGCAGGCCGCCCAGGTGGGACGGCTCTGCCGGGCCAAGGATGACGTCAGGAGACGGGTTCGATCCAGACGTCACGGAAGCGGGGGTTCTCGCCGGGATCGCCGTGGTCCTGGAGGCGGATCCCGCCCGACGCCGCGCTCTCCGGGATGTGGTCGCCGGTGCCGCCGTCGATGGCCACGTCGTCGTGCACCACCGCGCCGTTCCAGACGACCGTCACCCGCGCGTCGTCGACCTTCGCTCCCGCGCTGGTGTAGCGGGCGGCGCGGAAGGTGATGTCGTAGGTCTGCCACGTTCCGGGGGCGGTGGCCATGTTGCGGTCAGGCGCGCGCTTGGAGTAGATCGAGCCCGCCTCGTTGGCGGCCGGTGTGGTGTCACCGGACGACTCGAGGACCTGCACCTCGTAGCGTTCCTGGAGGAAGATGCCGCTGTTGCCGCGCTGCTGCCCGGTCACGTCCGGCGGGTAGTCCGGCTCGTACCACTCGGCGTGCAGCTTGAAGTCGCCGAACGTCCGCCGGGTACGGATGTCGCCGCCGTAGGACTCCATGGAGCCGTTCTCGATCGGCCAGGTCGCCGTCCCGCCGCCTCGTTTCTCCCAGGCCGCCAGGTCGGAGCCGTCGAACAGCGTGATCCGTTCGGCCTTCGACACGGTGATGTGGTCGAGGTTGAGCTGTCCCGCGTCGCCGGAGTCGTACCTGTAGGCGATCTTGTTCGTGCCACGCCTCAGGTCGAGCGGCTCGGTCTGGACGGCCCAGGCGTCCCAGCCGCCGGTCGGGGCCAGCCGCACCCGCCTGACCTTGGTCCCGTTGACGTACACGCTCACCGACGTGCCGGTCTCGGCCGCGTAGCGGAGGCCGACGTTGTGCGTGCCGGACTCATGCGTTCGTACGGAGAACGTCGTGCTCGCGCCGGCGGTCGTGTAGCCGCCGACGAAGCCCTTGCCGGTGTAGCCCTGGTGGTCCGTGCTCACCTTCGCGCCACCGCGCAGCGAGGCATTCTCCGCCTCCAGCACCGGTCGTTCGGACACGGTGATGGAGTCCAGGTTGACGTTGCCCACGTCGCCGCTGTCGTACTTGTAGGCGATGGTGTTGGCGCCCGCCCGCAACGTGAGCGGTTCGACCCGGGTGGCCCACAGGTCCCACGTCTCCGTGGTGGGCAGCGGGACCTGCCTGACCTTGGTCCCGTTGACGTACACGCTCAGCGACTTGGCGCCGGGCGCGGGGTGGGGGCCGTTGGAGTAGCGCAGGCCCACGTGGTACGTGCCGGCCTCAGCCGCCCGTACGGCGAACTGCGTGGCCGCTCCCTCGGTCCAGTAGCCGTCGACGAAGCCGCTTCCCGAGTAGCTCAGGTGGTCGGTGTTCAGCTTCGTGCCGCCGCTGAGCGAGGCGCTCTCCGCCTCGTAGGTGACGTCCGTCGCCGGGGCGCCGACCATCGAGTTGAGTGTGTACCAGGCTTCGGTGCTCCACAGCGGCTGCCCCGACGCCGAGCTGAACGGGCGCGGTGACCGCAGGTGCACCACCCGGCCCGGCTTCAGGCCCGCGATCGTGAGCTTGACCTTCTTCCCGCCGTCGGTCAGCTTCGCGGAGGTGACGGTCAGCGGCTCCTCGTCCACCTTGGGGCCGCCGTAGGTGGAGGCCGCGACGTACCGCCACTGGGTGGCCTGGTACTTGGCCGCCAGCGACGTGGCGGTCTCCGCCGACAGCGGCTGGGTGTACTCCAGCTCGAAGCCGCCCTCCGTCGCGCGCATCTTCCGGATGTCGAACGCCTTGCCGTCGCCCGGGGTCAGCTTCTGCAGGCCGTAGGCGAGCTTGCCCGGCTGTCCCCAGTTTCCGCCGGCGCCCAGACCGCCGGTGTAGATGGCGCCGTCGGGGCCGAGGCTGATCCGGTTGACCCCTGCTTCGAGTCCCTGGGTGTAGCGGAAGACCGCGCCCTGGTACTCGCCGTTGACCTTCTCCAGGTAGGCGCGCTGGAGTCCGCCGTAGGTGACGTCGCCGAACAGCATCTGCCCGGCGAACGCGCCCCGCTTCATGAGCAGCGGGGTGCTGGGGGAGTTGGCGATCTCGTTGTGCGGCAGCCACAGCACGGGCGGGCTCACCGGGTTGCCGTCGAAGCGGCCGTCAGGATTGGTGTAGTGGTTGAAGAACCGGTCCTTCTTGACGTGCACCAGTTTCGAGGCGGGCAGCCAGCCGCCCTGGTTGTCGGTGACGAACAGGTCGTTCCCCGGACCCCAGCCGATCCCGTTGGGCGTGCGCAGACCGCCGGCCAGGTACTCGACCTTGCCGGTGGCCTTGTTGACCTTGATGGTCGTGCCCCTGTCCGGCGCCGGCTGCGGGTCGGTGGAGTCGCCGCCGTAGTTGATGGCGACGGAGAGGTTGAGGTAGAAGTGGCCGCCACGGTAGAGCAGCCCGAACGCGAACTCGTGGAAGTTGCCGCCGAACGGCCAGGTCGCCACGGTCCTGAGGTCGTCGGCCACCTCGTCGCCGTCGGTGTCGTTCAGCTCCACCAGCCGGGACTTCTCCGAGACGTAGAGCTTGCCGTCCACGTACTTGATGCCCTGGGGCTCCTGCAGCCCTTCGGCGATCTTCTTCGTGGTGACCCGAGCGGCCGAGGTCGCGCCGGTCACATTGTCGAGCAGGTAGACCTCGCCGAGCTTCTTCTCCGAGCCGCCCCACGTGGTGATCGCCAACCGGCCGTCAGGCAGCCAGTCCATCGCGGTCACCTGCGGCTCGAAACCGGCCGGGCGCAGGTCGGTGAGCGTGAGGTCAGGGTGTACGGCCGCCAGCGGCAGCCCGTCGCCGGGGGAGTCACCGCCGCTCTCGCAGTCCTTGCGCCCGGGGGCGGTGACTCTCACCACGTCCGCGTCCGTGCTCAGCACCGAGTTCGGCACGAGGGTGAAGTCGGCCGATCCCGGTGGCTTCCACTCCAGCTTGAGCTGCTGGCCGTACAGGTGCTCGAAGTGGTCGACGCGCAGCGCGTGGTAGCCGGTGCTCAGGGTGATCATGCCGTCGAGGGCGATCGGCCCGTGCCGGCCGTCGTTGGTGATCACGACCGAGTCGTCGATGCTCAGCCGGGAGCCGTCGTCGCTGGTGAGCCGGAACTCGTACGTGCCCGCGGTGGCGATGTCGATGTTGCCGACGGCTTCGGTGACGAACATGTCGGCCAGGCCGAAATCGGCGTCGGAGGTCCAGTCGATCGTGGGCATCAGCTTGTCCACGTTGGGGGTTTGACCGGTCTTGAGCGTGCAGAGCTTGGACAGTTCGACCTGGACGTCGTAGGTGCGCAGGGTGATGCCCGGTTCCTGCGGCGGCACCGCCGCCGCGTGCGCCTGAGCGGGGGCGGCCAGGCAGGAGAGTGCGGTGAGCAGGGAGACGGATAACAGGGGCAATTTCCGCATGATCTAACTCATCTCGGCGGGGGATGGGGGTGCGGCATCGATGGATCGGCTGTGATCCATCGGCGGATACCGGGTGTCATTCGCTGCTGTCGAGGGGGGTAACGCTGTTCTGCGCCGTAATATATGGCGAGATCTTCGACTTGCCCATAGTCTTTCGCCGAAAATCGGAGGAAGTCATGACTTGTCAGGACGGAAGGGTGCGGCACCTGGAGGCGATCGAGCACGCCGGCAGGCGGGTCCGCGCGCTGGGCGCCCCGGCCCACCCGACCGCGCCCTGGTCGGCCAGGATCCTCGTGATGGGTCCGGAGGCCGGGTGTGCGATCTGATCCGGGACGCTTCGGATGACGTCGGCCTCCACACCGTGGCGTCAGGGAGGAACGCGGGCGCGGTCCAGATCTGAACACACGGCTGACGGGATCGGCTTCGGCGGGGTTTTCCGCCGAGACTCACATACCGCTTGAACTGACCGGACGTGGGTTTCGGCAGGCGCAAATTTTCTGAGGCCGACCGTCCGCGAACTCGCAACCGGGCGGGGCGTTCACGTCACCGGTTCAAACCTTGCGCCCCATGATGGCACATGCGGCAGTCGCGATGGGGATGATAATGCACACGGCCACTTGCGTAATTTTCAGGAACAACGGGAGCCCATCCCACCGGATGGCCATGACCAGCGCGAAAATGAAGCAGATAATGGTGACGTAATAACCTTCGTCCAGTTCGCCGAGGAGCAGGGCGCACCCTGCGACGGCTGCCAAAGTAGTGATGATGATCATTCCGATCGCCAGCCAGGCGCTGATGGTCGACCAGCTGTCGGACCACCAGCTCCAGACAGGCCAGCGCTCCATCCAGGGCATGAGTAGCCAGACCACGCCGAGAAGGATGCCCAGGGGAGTGAGCAGGCGAAGCGCCTTCCACGCCCTGAGCGCGACCGTTCTCGGACCGAAGGCCACCACGAAGACGATCGAGATCGAGAGCGCGACGAACCATCCAGGTGCGTCCGCCCTTATCTGAAGAAGGCCCGCCCAGAGGTCGCCCAGCCACGCGGTGATGCTTACCGATGTATTCCCTGGAGCCGTTTCTCCCCTGAGAAACCAGACTTCGCTGACATCGAAGCTCACTATCCCCATCAGGTCAGCGATGAGGCCCAGGCAGGTGATCGCGAATGCGCCCACAGCGAGACGCCGCATGCCACCCGCGCCCGGACGCTTTCCTGGGGGAGGTGCTCCTTTCTGGTCACTCCGCCGCGCTCCATCGCCGTCCCCTGGCGGGGGGCCGTACTCGATCATGATCTACCCCGTTGAGATCAAGTCAACAATGGTGTACCGGCGCCCGATCGTAACCGAACCATGTGTGTCTCGCTGCGCAAGTCGGAGTCAATATCAATCTTCGCAGAAGGCAACATCGCCAAGGGAGACACATCCGCAAGATTACTCGGTTATCAAATAGGAATTTCTATTTGAAAACCATTGAAAAGGCCATATCGCCCTTGTCGCATCAGCCCGAGCACGGCAGGGCGGACCACGAGGATCAGCCATCCGCCGACAGCGTTCGTCCGGGCGCTCGCCCGGGTGCTCATGACGATCCCTGGTCAGGAGTCGGCCTCGTCCGTCCGGCCGCGCAGGCCAGGGCCGCGCGCAGGACCCGCCGGCGGCGGTGCGGGAGCGGCGCCTCCCGCTGTCGACAATGAGACCGCCGTACCCTCTCACCGGTATATATGATTAGCTCTTGACAAACTAACGCTAGCCCACATCATTATTACCGATGGCCGGCCGTGGAACGCCGGTGAGTGGCCGGCGACAAGGAGCACGTATGCACGCGGTTGGGACACTTGACTCCGGGACCGACCGGCGTTCGCGGCCTCGCGGCGGCGGCCCGCGCAGACGGCGCGACGATCGCCTGGTCGGCTGGTTGTTCCTGCTGCCGGTGATCGTCGGCTTCGTCGTCTTCTACGCCTACCCGACGGTCCAGGGCGTGTGGTACTCGTTCACGGACTACAGCCTGCTCAACGATCCGTCGTACGTGGGCGGCGACAACTACCGGCAGCTGGTCGACGACGACCAGTTCTGGAACGCGCTGAAGGTCACGGGCTACTACGTGGTCGTGAACATCGTCGCGCAGACCGTGATCGCGCTGGGGCTGGCGGCGGTGATGCATCGGCTGACCCGGTCGGTCGTGCTGCGCGCGACGCTGCTCGTGCCGTGGCTGGTGCCGAACGTGACGATCGGCCTGCTGTGGGCGTGGCTGCTGGATCCCGACCTCGGCTTCGTCAACCACCTCCTCGGCCTGACCGGGCTCGACATCACCCTGTCGTTCAACTCCCCGACCTGGGCGATGCCCCTGGTGGCCCTGGTCAACAGCTGGGCCTACACCGGCTACACCGCGCTGCTGCTCTACGCCGGGATGCTGCAGATCCCGCAGCACCTGTACGAGGGCGCGGCGATCGACGGCGCGGGCGAGGTGCGGATGTTCCGCTCGATCACGCTGCCGCTGCTGCGGCCGATCCTGGCGCTGGTGCTGGTGGTGTCGTTGATCGGCTCGTTCCAGATCTTCGACACGGTCGCGGTGGTGTACGGCGGCAAGGCGCCCATCCCGGAGACCCGCGTCATCTACTACTACATCTACCAGCAGGCCTTCACCTACTTCCACATGGGATACGCCGCCGCGGTGGCGATGGTCCTCGTGGTCATCCTCGGCGTGCTGACGGCCGTGCAGATGCGGATGCTGCGCGCGTCGCGCTCGGACCTGGGCTAAGGAGTCTTCGGATGTTCCCCGGATTGAAGATCGGCAGAGGCGCCACCTGGCTCGCCCTCATCGCCGCGGTCGTGCTCACCGTCTTCCCCTTCTACTGGATGGTCCGTACGGCGCTCACGCCGGCGGCCGACCTCTACCGCGACTCGACCGCGCTGTGGCCGCAGAACCCCACGCTGATCAACTTCTCGCGGGTGCTGGGCCTGGTCGGTCCCGAGGAGGCCAGAGCCGCCGGCGGGTCGGGCGCGCAGATCAACTTCCTGCGGTACACGATGAACTCGCTGATCTACAGCGGGCTGATCGCCGTCGTGCAGACCTTCTGCTGTGCCATGGCGGGCTACGCCTTCGCCCGGCTGCGTTTCCCGGGCCGGGACCTGATGTTCGGCATCATCGTCGCCGCGCTGATGGTGCCGCCGATCTTCACACTCCTGCCGAACTTCGTCCTGGTCAAGGAGCTCGGGGTGCTGAACACCATCCCGGGCATGGTCCTGCCCAGCCTGCTGATGACCCCGTTCGCGGTGTTCTTCCTGCGCCAGTTCTTCCTGTCCATCCCCAGGGACGTGGAGGAGGCCGCGACGCTCGAAGGCATCAGCCGGTGGGGGATGTTCTGGCGGATCGTGCTTCCGATGAGCCGGGGCCCGCTGGTCACCATCGGGCTGACCACCATCGTGTGGAGCTGGAAGGACTATCTGTGGCCGTTGCTGGTGGGCAAGGGGGAGGCCACCCGCGTCCTCACCGTCGGCCTGGGCGTGTTCCTCCAGCAGTCCCCGAACCGGGCGCCGGACTGGACCGGGCTCATGGCCGGATCGGTGCTGTCCATCCTCCCGGTGCTCCTCCTGCTCATCTTCCTCGGCAAGCGGCTGGTGCAGTCGATGAACTTCTCCGGCATGAAGTGACCGGATGACGCGGAAACCCCCGGACCGGTGACCGGTCCGGGGGGTTCGTTCACGGGTTTCAGCCTCCCGTGATGGTGATCTTGTCGATGTCGGGGGCCCAGTCGCCGGGGTTGGCGATGGTGATGGTGTTGTTCCCGGCCGCGAGGGTGACGGGCAGGGTGCGGACGCCCACGGTGTTCCAGTCGGCGGTGGCCGGGAAGCTGACGGTGGTCGCCGTCCCGTTGTTCACCCTGATCGTCGCCGTACGGGGCAGGGCGGAGAGGTAGGAGATCGCCAGGGTACGGGTTCCGGCGGTGCTCGCCGCGACCTGGTTGAAGGTGAGGGCCGCGCCGTTGCCGATGTAGCCGACCTTGGAGCCGCCCGAGCACCCCGAGCAGGACGCGGTGACGGCGCCACCGGTCAGGGTGTTGGCCGGACTCTCCGCCTCCACGCTCGGCGTGGTCGGGCCGCCCGTGCCGACGGTCATGGCGCCGAGGCCGAGCCACCCGTCGGCGTTCTGGGCGGCGTTGGCGAACCGCAGCTTCTTGGCGTTGCCGCTGACGGCCTCCAGCGGGTTCTTCACCCGCATGACGAGCTGGTACCCGCCGTTGGAGACACCGGACAGGTCGACGGTGGTCGCGAAGTACTGGGGGTAGCCGTAGTCGCGGTAGGTGGGATCGGAGCCCACGCCCCAGTCGGGGAAGGCCCTGATCTTACGGGGCATCACCGTGCGCAGGTCCCAGGTGGTGTCCCAGGACTTGACCACGCCGCCGGCGTTGTCCTTCAGGCCCAGCGTCACCGTCCACGGGTAGTAGAACGGGGCCACGCCGTCGTTGCTGATCTGGACGCCGACCTTCGCGGTGCCGGTCACGGTGTTCTGGTAGTAGGCGTTGGTGACGCTGAGGTTGTAGCCCATCAGCCGGACGGCGGCCGCGACCTTGGGATCGGCCGGGCTGTACCCCGCGCTCTGCTCGTTGATCTTCCAGGTGGCGTGCTCCAGCTCGATGCAGGCTTTCATGTCGTCCACCTGGCCCGACCCGCCGGGCCAGTAGGAGAAGGCCTGGGACTGGATCTCGGGACGGACCTCGCCGCCGATCGAGTCGGTGATCCACTTGTTCTCCACGCCCTGGTCGAGCGTCCGCTGGAGCTGGGAGTAACTGGCGCCGCCGAGCGATTGGGGCAGGGTCACCCCGGCGAGCGGGCTGCCCTCGCGGTAGCAGAACGAGTCGTCGTGGTAGCCGATGCGGAGATTCTTGGTCCCGGATCCGCCGGAACCCGGATACCGGACTTCGAGCTTGGTCGTGTCGAAGGCGTTGTCGTACGCCTGCAAGATCTGCGCGCCGTGGGCGTCGGTCGGCATGTAGTTGGGATAGCCGTCACCGCTGGTGTCGGTGTCGTACGGCCAGGTGTGCCATTCGCCCCAGAGACCGACGAGGCCGGTGTGGATGAAGCCGATGCGCGGGTCGCCGTCGTAGCGGGCGCCGAACGCGGCGATGAAGTCGTTCAGGGCGGTGAGCAGGTAGGCGTTGTCGTAGTCAGGACTGGTGGTGCCCCAGTAGGAGTTGGTCCGGTAGTCGACGTGACCGTCGAAGCAGTGCGGGATGGCGTTGGCCGGATGGCTGCCGCTGCCGCCGGGATATTCCATGTAGAACCGCATCGCGACCTGGTTGCCGTAGGACGCGCTCTCGTTGAGGGCGTCGTCGACCAGCGACCAGTCGTAGGAGCCGCAGTTGGCGGCGTTCGTCATGACCTCGGAGAGCCCGAAGTAGGTCCAGGTCAGGGAGTGGGGGTAGCCCTGGTTCTGGTCGGCGCCCGGGCTGTAGAAGCGGGCGAAGCCCTTCAGCGGGTTGTCCACCGGGCCGTCGGCCGGGGCGAGCGGGTGGACGGTCAGGGACGGGTCGGGGACCGCGGGGGCCGGGGGTCTGGGCGGCGGTCCCTGCGGGGCCGCCGCCGCGGGCGCCGCTGACGACAGCGTCAGCAGTGCCCCGACGGCGAGGGCGAGGGCGGCACGGCAGGACCGCGCCAGGAGGGGATGCATGAGGTGGTGACCTCCGTTGAGGGGTGGAAGGGGGGTCCCCCGAGGGTCGGACGGCCCGGGGTCAGGAGATCCGGGTCCGGCCGAGTGTGAGCCAGCCCGGAACGGTGGTGTCCTGGCCGGCGTTGGCGAAGCGCAGCGGCATGCCGCCGCGCAACGGGTTGGCGGCCCGCAGGACGAGGGTGTAGTCGCCCTTCCGCAGGCCCGCGGTCCGCAGGGTGGCGGTGAGCTCGGCCGGGGCGCCGGGCATGATGCCGGTCAGCTGCCACGACGTCGTCCAGGTCCTGGCGATCCGGCCGTCGCGGCCGACGGCGGCCACCTGGAGGGGCCAGTCGTAGGAGAACGGGGCGACGCCGTCGTTCTGGATCCGGAGGGCGAGGTCGAGGCCGTGGCGGCGGTGGCCGGTCCGCACCGCGGTGGCCCGTAGCCGGTAGCCCAGCGACTTCGCGCCGGCCAGGGCCTGGTCGTAGGCCGCGCCGGTGTAGCCGGGGGTGAAGGCGTAATGGTTGAGCAGCCAGGAGGCGTGGGTCTGGGCGACGCTCGTGGCGAAGTCCTTGTCGCCGTCGCCGGGGCAGTCCATCGGCGTGTTGAACAGGCAGCCCTGCAGCTCGGGCCGCAGCTCGCCGGCGACCGTGTCGGTCTTCCACTTGTCGGTCGTGCCGGCCTGCTCCATCAGGTCCATGAAGTGCCAGCCGGGCCCCGGCAGGGTGGAGTAGGCGAAGGAGTCGTCGTGGTAGCCCAGGTCGTGCGCCTTGTTGTCGGCGCTGGGGTAGCGGACCATGAGCCTGGTCTCGTCGAAGGCCGCGTCGAAGGCGTTCAGGACCCTGAGCTGCCCGGCCTGGGAGGCGAACCAGTTCTCCGTGCCGGGATCCCCGTTGTGCGGCCAGGTGTGCCATTCGCCCCAAAAACCGAGCAGGCCGAGCTGGACGAACCCCACCCGGGCGTCGCCGTCGTAGCGGTGGCCGAGCGCGGCGATGAACCGGTCGAGCGCGGCGGCCAGGTTCGGGTCGTCGTAGTCGGGCGACACGCTCTGCCCGTTGTTGCCGAAGTCGTCGTACGGGCGGGTCAGCAGGCCCTGGTCGAGCAGGAACTGCGGAATGCCACTGGGTTTGCCTGGATAGTCGAGATAGAAGCGGAACGCCGCCTGGTGACCTCGGGCGGCGATCGCGTTCAGCTGCTCTTCCAGCTGCCGCCAGTCGAACCGGTGGGGACCGGTCATCACCGCGTTCAGCGGCAGGTAGAACCACTCCATCGAGTGCGGGAACGTCGTATAGGCGCCCGCGTAGGGGATGAAGCCCTTCAGCGGATTGGCGTCCGGAGCCTCCGCCGCCGCCAGGTTCCGCCAGCCGGGCTGGGTGGCCGCGGTCGAGCTCGGAGCGGGTAACGCCGTCGAGACCGCGGTCAGGACGGCGAGGACCGCCATCCGCGCGGCCCGGTTGATCGGGGAGTGGACCATCGAAGCCTCCACATGACGTCCGCCAAGGCCTTTATGAGCCAGCCTTGACAAATTTTCGATGAGCCACATCATTATTCGAGAGAGCGAACAAGGCAAGAGGGAACTTTTCCAGCCCTCGGCCCCACCCCCCAGGAAGAGGCACCTCGATGATCAACAGGAAGCGGGTCGGCGCGGCGCTGCTGTGCGGGCTGCTGGCGGGCACCGTGCTCACCGCGTGCGGCGGCTCCGAGACCGGCGAGCCGGCGAACGGCCCGGTCACGCTCGACTACTGGCTGTGGGACGACAACCAGCAGGCCTCCTACCAGGCCTGCGCCGATGCCTTCCACGCCGCGAACCCGAACATCACCGTCAAGATCACTCAGACGGCCTGGGCGCAGTACTGGCAGAACCTGACCACGCAGCTGGCCGCCGGCGAGGCCCCCGACGTGTGGACCAACCAGGTGTCGTACTACCCGCAGTTCGTGTCCAGCCAGCAGATCCTCGACATCCAGCCCTACGTCGACGCCGACAAGGTCGACCTGAGCCAGTACCAGGACCAGCTGACGGACCTCTGGACCAAGGACGGCCACCGGTACGGGCTGCCCAAGGACTGGGACACCGAGGCGATCGTCTACAACAGCGAGATGCTCGACAAGGCCGGCGTCAAGCCCGCCGACCTGGCCGACCTCACCTGGAACCCCGCCGACGGCGGCAGTTTCGAGCAGGTCATCGCCAAGCTCACCGTCGACGACAAGGGCCGCAACGGCCTGGACCCGGCCTTCGACAAGGACAACGTCAAGGTGTACGGCTACCAGCCGGAGTGGAACGACGGCTCCCAGGGCCAGAACGGGTGGGGCGAACTGGCCGCCGCCAACGGCTTCACCTACCTGGACAAGAACCCGTGGGGCACCCGGTACAAGTACGACGACCCCAAACTGATCGAGACCATCGGCTGGTACAAGGCGCTGACGGACAAGGGATACGCGCCCCGGTTCGACAAGCAGTCGACGCTCGGCATCGACGCGGTGATGAACTCCGGCAAGGCCGCGCTGACGATCGCGGGCTCCTGGACCATCAACACCTACCTGGGCGCCGACGCCAAGCAGAAGTTCGCGCTCGCGCCCCTGCCCGTCGGCCCGGTCGGAGTCCGCAAGAGCGCCATCAACGGCCTGTCGGACGCGATCTGGGCGGGCACCGAGAACAAGGACGCCGCGTGGAAGTGGGTGAAGTACCTCGGCTCGGCCGACTGCCAGGACGTGGTCGCCGGCAACGCCGTGGTGTTCCCCGCGATCAAGACCTCGACCGAGAAGGCGCTGGCCGCCCACCAGGCCAAGGGCCGTGACGTGCAGGTGTACGTCGACTACACCAAGACTCCCGGCGGCACGTTCCTCCTGCCGATCACCGACCACGGCACCGAGATCAGCCAGATCGTGCAGGACGCCCTGCAGTCGGTCATCCTCGGCCAGTCCGCCCCCGCTGAGGCGCTGACGAAGGCCAATCAGCAGGTCAACGGCCTGTTCGGCTGACCGTTCCATCATCTGCCCCGTTCGGCGGGAGCCACGCTGAGCATTCCGCCGGACGGTCACCGCTGCTAGAAGGAGAACCATGCCCCTGCTCGTCGACCTGGCCGGCCGTGACTTCGCGGTCGAACTCACCGGTTCCGAGCCCCCCGAGCCCGTCGAAGGCGGTCTGGTGCTGCCGCCAGGCCGGGTCGCGATCCTGCACGGCCTCGGCGACGCCCTGTTCTACCGCCACGGCCAGAACTCCTGGAGCCCGTGCGGATGGCGCCGCCTCAGCGAGCCCCCGTTGCGGATCGCCAAGCCCGAACGGCGGCTGACCGCCGACGACACCGTCTGGGACGACCCGGCCCGGCACCACTCCTCCGCCGTGGCCGCGCTGCAGGGCGCCGACGGCCAGGTGCTGCTGCTGGGCTCTCTCGGCCTGGGCACCCCCCGGCTGGCCGCCGACCACGACACCCTCGCCGGCTGGTGCGAGGACGACGGGGCTCCCTGGTTCCTCGCCTACGGCCCCGAGCAGGAGGTCTTCGCGCACTACACCGCGCGGCTGGCCGAGCGGCTGGGCAGCAGCGACCGGCGCGCCGGCAACGTGTGGTGCACCTGGTACGCCTACTACGAGGGCATCACCGAGCAGGTGCTGAACAAGGACATCGCCGCCCTGGCCGGTCTGCGGTTCGACGTCGTCCAGATCGACGACGGCTGGCAGCGGGCGGTCGGGGACTGGCTGCCCAACGACAAGTTCCCCTCCGGCATGCGGGCCCTGACCGAACGGATCACCGACGCCGGGATGGGCGCCGGCCTGTGGCTCGCCCCGTTCATCGTGCTGCCCACCTCGGCGACCGCACGCGAACATCCCGAGTTCCTGTTGCGCGACGCCGACGGGGAGCCGGTCGTCGCCGGCCACAACTGGGGCACCGGATACTGGGCGCTGGACCTCACCCACCCCGGTGTCCAGGAGCATCTCACCCGGCTGATCCACCGCGTGGTCCACGAGTGGGGCTTCACCTATCTCAAGCTCGACTTCATCAACGCCGGCGCCGTCCGGGGCGTCCGGCACTCCGGGGCGCCGCGCGAGCAGGCCTACCGGGACGCGCTCGCCCTGATCCGGCGCGTCGCGGGTCCGGAGGTCTACCTGCTCGGCAGCGGTGGCCTGCTGCTGCCCTCGCTCGGCCTCGTCGACGGGATGCGCAGCGGCCCCGACGTCGCCCCGCTGTGGACCAACTACGCCACCGACGACCCCTCGGACGCGATGGCCTACAACGCCGTGGTGAACACGCTGCACCGGCTGTGGCAGTCGCCTCTCCTCCAGGTCGACCCCGACGTGGTCTATTTCCGCAGCCGGCTCAACCTGCTCACCGACACCCAGATGGGCTGGCTGCACGACCTGGCCGCGATCTGCGGATTCAAGGCCGTCTCCGACCCGCCGTCCTGGCTGAGCCCGGACGAGCTGGAGCGGATGGCCGCATACCTCGCCGAACAGCCCGAGATCACCAGGGAGGGTCGCTACAGTTTCGCCATCGATGGCCGTACCGTCGACTTCACCGCCGCGCTGCACCCGGGGCAGCAGTACCCGATCTCGTGACGGGCGGCTAGAATTTCGCTTCAACGCAGCATAATTGGGGGGTCATGGTGGCCGAGGCGGCCGGAGCCGATGTCAGCAGGCTCCGCGAGCTCAACTCGCTCAGCATCGTCCGGGCGATGCGGGGGCAGCCACCGGCGACCGTCACCGAGCTCGCCGCCCGCACCGGCCTGTCCCGGCCCGGCACCGACGTCGTGGTCCGCGGGCTGGTCACCGACGGGTGGGTGAAGGTCGTCGAGCCCGACGGCAGCAGCGTCGGCCGCCCGGCCCGCCGTTACCGCTTCAACGCCGGCGCCGGACACGTGCTCGGCGTCGACGTCGGCGGCCACAAGATACTCGTTCTCCTCGCTGACCTCGAAGGACAGGTCCTGCGCAGCCACCGGCTGCCGGTCGACCCGGACGCGGACCCGGTCGCGCGGCTCGACGCCGTCGACACCGCCATCTCCCAGTGCCTGACGGCCGCCGGGATGCGGCCCGACCAGATCTGGGCGGTGACGGTCGGGGTGACCGGCCCCGTCGACGCGACCGGCCGTACCACGCTGTTCACCCCGCTGCCGGGCTGGGCGAGCGTTTCCCCCGCCGAGCACCTGGCGAACCGGTTCACCTGCCCGATCCTGGTCGAGAACGACTGCAAACTCGCCGCCGTCGCCGAGCGCTGGCAGGGCGCCGCGCAGGACGCCGACGACATCGTCTACCTGCTGGCGGGCATGCGCACCGGTGCCGGCCTCATCCTCGACGGCACCCTGAGGCGCGGCTACGGCGGAGCGGCCGGTGAGATCGGCGCGCTCAAGGCGGTCCGCTGGCTCTCCGCCCCCTCCCATATCGAGAACTGCCCCGGCGTGCCTGCGGACATCCATCCGAACGACAAGGCCGCCTGGGTCTTCGAACGTGCCCGCGAAGGCGACCGCGACGCCAGAACCGCGCTGCGCCGCTACGTCAAGGACCTGGCCATCGGGGCCGCGGCCCTCGTGCTGACCCTGGACCCGCAGGTCGTCATCCTCGGCGGCGGCTACTCCCGCTCCGCCGACCTCCTCATCGATCCCCTGGAGCAGGAGCTACGCCGCCTCTGCCTGCGCGTCCCCGAGATCAGGGCCTCCGACCTGGGCGCGGACAGCGTCGCCCTCGGCGCGCTGCGCGTCGCCCTGGACCAGGTCGACGCGCGACTGTTCACCGACGGGATGCCCGCGCCCCTCACCGCCCACGCCTGAGGCCCTACTTGCTGTGCGCGATCTGGATCAGATTGCCGCAGGTGTCGTCCAGGACCGCCGTGGTGACCGGGCCCATCTCCAGCGGCTCCTGGGTGAAGCGGACGCCGAGCCCGCGCAGCCGCTCGAACTCCGCGGCCACGTCCTCCACGGCGAAGGAGGCGGCCGGGATGCCGTCCTCGACCAGCGCCTCCTTGTACGGCTTCACGGCGGGATGGCCGTCGGGCTCCAGCAGCAGCTCGGTCCCGTCGAGGTCCTCCGGCGAGACCACGGTGAGCCAGCGGTCCTCGCCCAGCGGGACCTCGGTCTTCTTCACGAAGCCGAGCACGTCGGTGTAGAAGCGCAGGGCCTTGTCCTGGTCATCGACGAAGACGCTGGTCAGGTGGATTCTCATGAGGTTTCTCCGATTTGTCGGGTTTGAGCCATCGGGTGACGATGAGCTCAAGGGGTTCGGTGTTCAGGTCGTGGAACTTGTAGCGGCCCTGGCGCCGCGATCGGACCAGACCCGCAGATTCGAGTACGGCCAGATGCTGACTGATCGCCTGGCGGGAAAGGCCCAGACCGTGCTTGGACGCCAGCCGAGCGCAAATCTCGAACAGGGTCTGACCGTCCCGTTCCACCAGCTCATCGATGATGTGCCGGCGGGTGGGGTCGGCCAGGGCCTTGAAGACATCATCCGCCATGACCCCCACAATAGGCAAGTCGTCACTTGCCTATCAAGACCCGCACTCCGCAGCCCGGGGTCAGGTCAGTCGAGGATGTCGGCGTGCAGGGCGCGCAACACGGCGTTCGTCCGGTCCCGCGCCCCGAGCTTGAGCAGCACGGCCGACACGTGGTTCTTGACCGTGCCCTCGGCCAGGAACAGCGCCCGCGCGATCTCGCGGTTGCTGTACCCCTCCGCGACCAGCCGGAGCACCTCCAGTTCGCGCTCGGTGAGCCGCTGGATCGCGGGCAGGCCGGACTCGTCCGGCGACGGGCGGCGGCGTACCGCGCGTAACAGCCGGTCGGTGATCGACGGCGAGATCAACGTCCCCCCGCCCGCCAGCACGCGGATGGCCCTGGTCAGCCGCTCCAGCGTCACGTCCTTCAGCAGATAGCCGCCCGCCCCCGCCCGCATCGCGTCCAGGACGAGATCGTCGTTGTCGAACGTGGTCAGCACGAGCACCGGCGGCACGTCGCCCGCCCACTCGCGCAACGCGGTGAGTGTCCAGATCCCGTCGTGGCGCGGCATGCGCAGATCGAGCAGGACGACGTCGGGGGAGTGCTCCTCGATCGCCGCCAGCGCGGACATGCCGTCGTCGGCCTCTCCCACCACCTGGATGTCCTCGGTCAGGTCGAGCAGGCTGCGGATGCCCTGCCGCACCAGGGTCTGGTCGTCGACCACGATCACGCGGATCATCATCGGGCCGGCACGGTGGTGGGCACAGTGGCGGTCACCCGGAACCCGTCGCTGCTGTCGAGCCGCACGTCGCCGCCGATCGCGTCGACGCGCTCGCGCAGGCCGCGCAGGCCGTTGCCGAGCCGTAGCTGCGGGCTGCCGCGCCCGTCGTCGACCGAGGTGAGCCGAACGGCCCGATCCGGCGTGCTCTCGATCCGGATGCTCAGGGAGGTCGCGCCGGCGTGCCGGACGGTGTTGGTGATGATCTCCTGGACGACCCGGATGAGGGTCAGGGTCACCTCCTCGGAAGGGCGTACGTCGTCGTCGATCCACACGCCGATGTCCAGCCCGGGGATGTCGCGTACCACGGCGTTCAGAGATTCGCGCAGGTCGGGGGCGTCGGCGCGGAGCTGACCCACGGTCGCGCGCACGTCGCGCAGCAGGTTGCGCGCCACCCCGTCGGCGCGCTCGATGTGCGTGCGTGCGGCGGGGCCGTCGTGGTGCCGGGCGACCTCCAGCTCCAGGGTGAGCGCCGTGAGCTGGTGCCCCATGAGATCGTGCAGTTCGCGGGCGATGCGCAGGCGTTCGTGGGCGCGCGCGGTGTCGGCCAGGACGACGCTCGCGGCCCGCAGCTCCAGATGCGCCTCGGCCAGCTCGCGGCGCAGCCGCTGCTCCCGGATGATCGCCAGCGAGCTGAGCAGCGTCGCCGCCTGGATCAGCAGATACAGCAGCGTGTGCAGGCCGACCTCGGCGTAGGAGGCGCCGGCGAGGCTCGCGGTCGCGGCGATGACGGCGGTGTTGAGCGCGATCACCAGCGGCCCCGCCCACCTCGGCGCGACGTAGGCGCCCATGGCCGCGGTGAAGACCAGCAGGATCGGCAGCCACCCGGCGCTGGACGCGGTCAGGACGGTCAGCCAGCCCAGCACGACCGACGCGCCGTAGCAGGCCCAGGCCACCCTGGGGCGGCGATCCTCCCAGGCCGCGGCGGCCAGCAACGTGGTCAGCAGGGCCGCGAACAGCACCCCCCACACCGGCAGGGGCACGCGCGTCCCGGCCGCGCCGAGCAAGGTCGGTGTGCCCACCGCGACACACACCAGCAATACCGCCAGGCCCGCCCACGTGTCCGGCTCAACTCGCCGCATACCGCCACTGTAGTGGCGTTTCCCGGCACGCCCCGGTGCCGAAAGTCATGGGTGCCGATGCTGACCATCGGCACAGGCGTCCGGGGCTCCACCCTTCCTAAGGTCGACGGCATGCCTGCGACACCACCGTCCGCCGCCGTCGAGGCGGAACGACTGCACAAGCGCTACCGCTCCAAGGTCGCCGTCGAGGAGGTCAGTCTGTCGGTCGCCACCGGGGAGATCCTCGGCATCCTGGGACGCAACGGCGCCGGCAAGACGACCACCGTCGAGTTGATCGCCGGGCTCAGACGGCCCGACCGCGGCACCGTCCGCGTGCTCGGCCTGGACGTCCGGCGCGACCGGGCCCGGCTGCGCCAGGTCCTCGGCGTCCAGCTGCAGGACGCCACCCTGCACGCCGCGCTCACCGTCACCGAGCTGGTCCGCCTGTACGCGACCTTCTACCGTGACCCGTTGCCGGCCGGCGAGCTGATCGAGTCGGTCGGCCTGACCGCCTCCGCCCGCACCCGCTTCGAGAGCCTGTCCGGCGGCCAGCAGCAGCGGCTGTCGATCGCGCTCGCCCTGGTCGGCCGGCCCCGGGTGGTGATCCTCGACGAGCTCACCACCGGACTCGACCCCGAGGCGCGCCGCCAGATGTGGTCCACCGTCGAGCGACTGCGCGAGTCCGGCGTGACCATCCTGCTCGTCAGCCACGCCATGGAGGAGGTCGAGCGGCTGTGCGACCGGGTCGCGCTGCTCGACGCCGGGCGGGTCGTCGCCCTCGACGCGCCGGCGGGGCTCATCAGGCGGGCCGGGTTCGCCCAGCGGATCACCTTCCACGCGGTCTCGCCGGTGCCCGACGGGCTGCTGGAAGGGCTCGCCGGGGTGGAGCGGGTACGCGCCGACGGCGGCCGGGTCGTCGTCGAAGGGCGCGGCGACCTGCTCCAGACCGTCAGCGTCGCCCTCGTCCGCGCCGGCGTCGTGGCCACCGAGACCCGCAGCGAGCAGGCCGGCCTGGACGACGCCTTCGTCGCCCTGACCGGCCACCGGCTCGACACCGAGGAGGAGACCGTCCGATGACCGACATCGCCGTGCACCGCCCCGGCCCCCGGGCCTTCGCCGAGCTGCTGATCTGCGAGCTCAAGATGGTGGCCCGCGACACCGCCGGGCTGATCGTGCCGATCGGCCTGCCCATGCTCATCCTGGTGATGAACGCCTCGGCCGCCGGCCGGGAGACCGTCGCGCACGGCCGCACCGCGCTCGACGTCTTCGTGCTGCCCCTGGTGTTCACGATGGTCGCGGCCACGACCGGCATCGTCAACATGCCGAGTTTCCTGGCCTACTACCGCCGCAGCGGCATCCTGCGCCGCCTGGGCGTGACGCCGGCCTCGCCCACGATGGTCCTGGTCGCCCAGGCCGTGGTCGGGGTGCTGCAGATCGCCGTGGGCATCGCGGCCGCGTGGATCCTGGCCATGCTGGCGTTCGACGCCAACCCGCCCGTGCGCGTCGGCGCGGCGATAGGCGTGCTGGCGCTGACGGTGGCCGCCATGTACGCCGTCGGGCTGATCGTCGCGGCGCTGTCGCCCACGCCGAACTCCGCCGTGGCGATCGGCCTGACCGTCTTCTTCCTCCTGGGAGCCACCGGCGGCATGTTCGGCGGCCGTGACAGCCTGCCGGAGGCGATCGCCGTGATCGGGCAGTGGCTGCCGTTCGGCGCCGGGACCCAGGCCCTGTCGGCCGCCTGGATGGGCGCGCCCGTCGAGGCCGCGCACCTGATCGGCCTCGGGTGCTGCGTGGTCTTCGGCACGGTCGTCGCGGCGGTGTTCTTCCGCTGGGACTGATTCCGAGGTGTCCGATCCGGGGCGCCGGCTCCGACGTCCCGGGTATATCCGGTCCTCAGATGGGAGCACAGGTCATGGGCAAGGTGATCGGCAGCGCGACGGTCTCGCTGGACGGCTTCATCGCCGACGAGTCGGACCGGGTGGGTCCGCTCTTCCGATGGTACGACAACGGGGACATACGGTTCTTCGGCTCGTACGACGGCCCACCGGCGCTCCTCGGCGACCCGGAGATTGTCCAGGGCGACCGGGTCACCCATCTGCGCTACGACGTCCGTCTTTAGCGGCGTATCGGCTGAACTTTCAGATCATGTGGAGGTTTCGCCGATATCGTGCGCTCGTGAACGATATGGAATCCCTTGTCATCGCCCGGCGGCTCCGCGTTCCCGTGGGTGCGGTCCCTGCCGGTCCCACGCCCGGCTGGGGGGAGATCGCCGCCCGCCAGCTCGACGCGGCGCTGCTCAGCGTCGGCTTCGCCTGCTCGCCGGCGCTGCTCGAACGGCTGTCAGGGCTGCGCGGTGAGACCGTGCTCGACCTGGGCGTTCGCGTCCTGGCCGCCGTTCGCGAGCTGGTGGGCGACCACGTTCAGCACAACGCGTACTTCATCGACTTCCCGGAGAACGTGCCCGACACCCTGGAGTTCTGGGCCGGTCTGCTGCGTGAGGCCCTGCTCGACGTGGTCGTCGCCGAGCGGGTCCAGCCGGCGACGGTGAACCTGCTGACGTTGCCGGGTTACGGCCGCTACCAGCACGGCTACGCCGACCTGCTGGCCGCGCACGCCGAGCTGGTCCCGCTGGCGGGCGACCGGGTGACCGTGCTGGACCTGGGCGGGAGCCTGGAGGAGGAGGCGCGCGAGCTCTACTTCTCGCTGGCGGGTTCAGAGGCGCCGCTCGCCGAGGAGGACCTCGCGGTGCTGCGCGCCCTGGCCGGGTTCTGCGCCGACGAGCCGGAGCGCGTCCCGGTGCGTGAGAACCGCGCCATCGTCAACGAGGTGCGCCTGGCGGCGGGACGGCCGCTGCTCGTGGACACGGTGACCGACGTGCTGCGGCTCGCCTGCGGGGTCTCCGGCGGCGATGTCACGCTGTCGGCGCCGACCAGGTTCCGCTCGTTCCGCCGCGCCGAGCGCCGCGTCCTGCTCCAGGCGCTGGACGCCGTCGCCACCCCGGCCAAGCTCGGCGACGTGCCCCGCCACCGCGAGCAGTGGAAGCGGCTCGGCGAGCGACTGCACCCCCACGAGTACCCGCGCCTTCCTCGGGCCGCGCACGTCTTCGAGGTGGCCAGAGGGGTGCGCCGGGCCGCGAGCCTCGACGGCCGCGTCGAGGCCGCCCTGTCGGCGGGCCGCACCGGCGACGCGCTCGCGCTCCTGGAGAACACGCCGGGCGCGCTGCTGCGCCGCCTCGACCACCTGCTGCGCACGGGCCACTCCGCGTCGGCCGTGCTCGACGCCGCGGAGCAGGCCGCGACGGGCGTCTCCGGCCGCGTCCTGCTGTCGCTACGCGAACACCTGCAGAACCGCCTCGCCCCGGCCGCCGGCCGCGTCTTCGTCAACCGGCACGGCAGGGCGTGGGCGGCCCCCGACGCCCGCGCGCCGCTCGGCGAGCAGGTCCTGGCGCGGGCGGTCGCCATGCTGGACGAAGAGATCACCCGCCGCCTGCCCGACCCGGGCGAGCTGATCCTCGATCCCGGCGTGCTGGACGTCGCCCTGCCCCTGTCGGGCAAGGCCGTCGTCCCCGGCCTGGGCATGCTGCCGCGCGGATCGCTGTCGCCGGTCGACGGCGAGCTGCTGCGTTTCTTCGTGCACTGGCGGCAGGCCGCGCAGCGCACCGACTACGACCTGTCCGCGCTCATGCTGGACGCCGACTACGGCAACCCCGAGCACATCTCGTGGACGAACTACGGCAACGACTTCGCCGAGTACTCCGGCGACCTCACCAGCGCGAAGGACGGCGCGTCGGAGTTCATCAACGTCCGGCTGGCCGACGCGACCAGGCCGATCATCATCCCGCAGGTCTTCATCTTCACCGGCGAGGGCTTCGACGAGGCCGCCGAGGCGTTCTTCGGCTACATGACCAGGGACGCCGAGCAGGAGGGCAGGCCGTTCGAACCCCGCACGGTGCGGATGAAGTCCGACCTGCGCGGCGCGGGCCGCGTCGCGCTGCCCTTCGTCGTCCTGCGCGACGACGACAGCCGCTGGTGGGTGAAGTGGCTGCACCTCTACCTGAAGGGGTACCCGCACTTCAACCAGGTGGAAGGCCACCGAGTCACCGCCTCCCTGCTGGTGCGCTCGATCGTGGAGCGCGACCACCTGCGGGTCCGCCACCTGGCCGACCTGCTGCGGGCGAAGAACTCGACGGCCGGGCACACCACGTACATCGGGCTGCAGGCGCCGGCCGACCTGCCGGAGGGAGCGCGGGTGTACACGCCGGCGACGCTGCACGAGCTGATCCCCGCCTGATAAGGTCACGATCGTGAGGCCATGGGAGGGCTTCCTTCTCACGCTTATGCGTCATTTCCAGCCTTCCCGCTCTCCTCCATCCTGGTCGTGAGGCCATTCGCGCGCTTCCTTCTCACCTGGTTCAGTCCAGGTAGGTACCCCCTAGGGGGACCACTGGTACAGCTAGCTCGCGAGCCTTCCTCACGACCGGTTCGCCACGGGCCCCGCCCCTGGGCCTGGTCGTCCTTCACGCGACCGCCTGGGCGGCGGCGCGGCCGGCCTGGCGGCCGGAGAACAGGCAGCCGCCGAGGAAGGTGCCTTCCAGGGAGTTGTAGCCGTGGACGCCGCCGCCGCCGAACCCGGCCGCCTCGCCGACCGCGTACAGGCCGCTGATGGGGGTGCCGTCCAGGCCGAGGGCGCGCGCATCGAGGTCGGTCTGGATGCCGCCGAGGCTCTTGCGGGTCAGGATGTGCAGCTTGACGCCGATCAGCGGACCGGCCTGCGGGTCCAGGATGTGGTGCGGGGTGGCGGTGCGGCTGAGCCGGTCGCCGAGGAAGCGCCGTGAGTTGTGGATGCCCTGCACCTGAGCGTCCTTGCTGTAGGGGTTGTCGACCTGCATGTCACGGGCCTCGATCTGGCGGCGCAGCTCGCCGGCGTCGAGCAGCGGCTTGTCGGTCAGGTCGTTCATCTTCGCCACCAGTTCGTCCAGCGTGCCGGCGACGACGAAGTCCGCGCCGTTCCGCTTGAAAGCCTCCACGGGAGCGGGCGCCCCCTTGCCGAAGATCCGATTCCGCAGCACCGCCTGCCGGCTCCCGCTGGTGATGTCCGGGTTCTGCTCCGAGCCCGACAGGGCGAACTCCTTCTCGATGATCTTCTGGTTGAGGATGAACCACGAGTGGTCGTATCCGGCGATGTCGGGGGTGGTGCGCAGATACTTGAGGGTGCCGAGGGTGTCGTGGCCGGGCAGGCACGAGTCCGGCAGGCGGCGGCCCAGCGCGTCGAACCACATCGACGACGGCCCCGGGAGGATCCGGATCCCGTGCTCGGGCCAGATGGAGTTCCAGTTCTGCACGCCTTCGGTGTAGTGCCACATCCGATCCCGGTTGACCATGCGGGCTCCCGCCTCGGTGCTGATGGCCAGCATCCGCCCGTCCACGTAGGCCGGCACGCCCGTGATCATGTTCTGCGGGGCGGTGCCCAGCCGCTGGGGCCAGTAGTGGCGCACCAGGTCGTGGTCCCCGCCGATCCCGCCGCTGGCGATGATGACCGCCTGCGCCGTCAACTCGAATGAGCCCGTCGTCTCACGGCTGGAGGCCACCCCCCGCAGCGAGGGGTCGTCCTTCAGGACACTGCCCCGCACCCCGGTGACGGCGCCGTCCTGGACGACGAGTTCGTCGACCTGGTGACGGTGGTAGAACGTGAGCAGTCCCGCGTCGGCCGCTCGCTCGGCGCTGCGCACGAACGGGCCCACCACGCCCGTTCCCGTGCCCCAGGCCACGTGAAACCGGGGCACGGAGTTGCCGTGACCGTCGGCCCGCAGGCCACCGCGCTCCGCCCAGCCCACGATCGGCGTCAGCTTGATGCCCTGGGCGGCAATCCACGACCGCTTCTCGCCCGCGGCGAACTCGACGTACGCACGGGCCCAGCGCACCGCCCAGGCGTCCTCGTCGTCCAGGCGGTCGAACCGGGCGCTCGCCTGCCAGTCGCTCCATGCCAGCTCGAAGGAGTCCTTCACCCTCAACCGGCGCTGCTCGGGCGAGTTCACCACGAAAAGCCCGCCGAACGACCAGTACGCCTGCCCTCCCAGGTTGGCGGCGTTCTCCTGATCGACCAGGGCCACCTTACGGCCCTGGCCGGTCAGCTCCTGGGCCGCGACCAGCCCGGACAGTCCCGCACCCACGATGATGACGTCCGCGTCCACAGTGGTACTCCCTTGCTCGAGCGTGTGTTGATGGTGAAGCGACGGTCATCCGTTCTTCCTGCGGGGGCGTGCGCCCAGTGCCGCCAGGCCGCCCTGGACGTCCTCGATGACCAGCCGTTCGGCGGTCGCCGAGTCGCCCTGCCGCAGGGCGCGGACCAGGGCGCGGTGACCGGCGTAGCGGTCCAGCCCGAAGCGGTCGTCCGCGGCGATCTTCTCCAGGCGCAGGGCCCGGCGCTCGGGCTGCGAGAAGACCTGGGACTGCTCCAGGAGGCGGATCAGCATCGGGTTGGCCGCACAGGCGTTCACCGCGTCGTTGAACTCCTGCATCCGGTCGAGCAGCGCGGTGATGTGCCGGTCGACGTTCTCGCCGTTGCGGTGCCGGGTGATGATGACGATCAGCAGGTCGTCGGCGTCGTCGAGGATCGCGTCGAGCACGTCCAGCTGCTCCGGCGTGGCGTTGCGGGCCGCGAAGCGGGCCACCAGGCCCCGCAGACCTATCTCCACCTCGGCGAGATCGTCGATGGCGCGCTCGGCGATGTCGGCCACGACGACCGTCCGGGGGCCCGTGCGCTGGATGAGCCCGTCATGTTCGAGCCGGAGCAGCGCCTCGCGCACCGGGGTCGGGCTCACCATCAGCTGCTCGGCCAGGCCCCGCTCGGTCACCTTCTCGCCGGGGCGCAGCCTGCCGGTCCCGATCGCCTCCCGGAGGGTCTGGTAGGCGAGATCGGCCCGGGTCTCGCCGCGCGCAGGGGGCCGGTCCGTCGTCGACTTGACCATCATGGCCTCACGATAACAGCAGCAATGGCGTACCCAGATGATATGCGTTGACTTTTTTGCTATGGCAACTAGTGTGACTCCTGCCACAGCCGAGGAGGACGTCATGGCCAGCGCAACGCGAGCTGAAAGCCGTACGGCCGACACCAGAAGGATCACGTTCTACGTGGCCCTGGCGGTGTTCGCCCAGGAGTCGACCTGGAACTTCTACGACAGCCGGGTGCCCGAGCTCCTGCGGGACCACATCGCGAGCGCCGCCGTGATCGGCCTGATCATGGGCATGGACAACCTGCTGGGCCTCTTCATCCAGCCCTACATGGGCAACCGGTCGGACAACACCCGGACCGCGTGGGGTCGCCGGATTCCGTATCTGGCGGTCATGATGCCGGTGGGCGCCGCACTGTTCCTGCTCATCCCGCACATGACGTCACTGGGCTGGCTGATCCTGGCGATCTTCCTCTACGCGCTGGTGATGAACAGCTCCAAGCCCATCAGCGAGTCGCTCATGCCCGACTTCATCGAGCCCGCGCGCCGCAGCCGGGCGAACGCCGTGGTGAAGATCGCGTCAGCGCTGACCGTCATCGTGGCCGCCCTGGTCAGCCTGCTGCTGGTCGACGACCACCCGAAGCTGGCCTTCGCCGTTCCGTCCGGGATCATGCTGGTGGCGGTGGCGGTGCTCGTCTGGCGGGTACGGGACAACCGCTCGCCGGCCTACCAGGCCGCTCTCGCGGAGGACGAGGCGTCGGCGGCCACGGGATCGCGTGACACGAACGTCAAGGTCAAGTTCAGGACCGTCATCAGCGACCTGGTTTTCGATTCCGACCGGAGCCGGCTTCTGGTGATCTTCGCCGTGTTCGTCTTCGGCGGAGCATGGTTCTCCTCACGTTCTCTGATGACTCCGTACGGCGTGGAGGTCCTCGGCCTGTCCGACGGCGAGGCGGGCGGACTGACGCTGCCGAGCGGGATCGTCTTCATCCTCGCCGCCTTCCCCGCGGCGCTGCTCGCCGAGCGTTTCGGGCGGCTGCGGGTGATGGCTTCCGGGATATCGATCCTCACCGCGGGCATGATCCTCGGGACCGTCTTCCAGAGCCCGACGATGACCGTCGTGGCGTTGTGCCTCGCGGCGGCCGGCGCCACCGGGTTCATGATCAACGCACTCGTCGTGCTGTGGAACCTGGCTCCGTCGAGCCGCGTCCTGGGCACGTACACCGGCCTGTACACGGTCGGATGGGCCAGCGGGGGATTCGCCGGGCCGGCCCTCGTCGGTCTGGCGGTCGACCTCACGGGATGGCATCTGATGCTCCTGCACACCGCCGTCCTGGCCGTCATCGCCGTCGCGCTGGTCATCCGGGTGGACCGGCTCCGGCGCGCGAGCGACAACAGGGAGAGCGCCGAGTGACCACCCCGCCGAGGCCCGCCGGGCCGGCATGACCAGCGATCACTGACGAGATGAGGACGACATGATGAGGACACCCGCGACCGAGGATCGCGTGCCGAAGGACACGATCAGGGTCCTGGCCCCCAGCGGAATGCTCGGGGCGGGGTTCCCCAAGGAGACGATCGATCGGGGGATCGAGCTCGGCGCCGACGTGATCGCTCTCGACGGTGGTTCCACCGACTCCGGGCCGTACTACCTGGGCTCGGGGACGGCGAAGACGACGGCCGCGGCCGTCGCCCGTGACCTGCGGATCCTGCTGCGGGCCGCGGCCGGCGCCGGCATCCCGCTGGTCGTCGGCTCGTGCGGCACGAGCGGCACCGACTCCGGCGTCGACTGGGTCGCCGGCATCGTGGACGGAATCCTGCGGGAGGAGGGCCTGGACCTGAAGGTCGCCCGCGTCTACAGCGAGCAGACGGCCGCCGCTCTGAAGGAGAAACTCAACGAGGGACGGGTGCACCCGCTGCCCCCGATGGGCGACCTGGACGCCGCCACGCTGGACGACTGCAGCCACATCGTCGGCATGATGGGCCACGAACCCATCGCGCTGGCCCTGGAGGCCGGGGCCGACGTGGTGCTCGCCGGCCGCGCCACCGACACCGCCGTCGCCGCCGCGTACCCGTTGATGAAGGGCATGCCGGCGGGCCCCACCTGGCACGCGTCCAAGATCATCGAGTGTGGCGGGCAGTGCACCACCAACCCGCGCACCGGCGGCGTCCTCGCCAGCATCGACCAGGAGGGCTTCACCGTCGAGCCACTGGACCCGGCCGCCGCGTGCACCACGACGTCGGTGGCGGCGCACATGCTCTACGAGACGGTCAACCCGTTCGAGATGCGCGAGCCGGCGGGCACGCTGGTGGTCTCCGACGCGGTCTACACCGCGCTGGACGAGCGCCGGGTGCGCGTGGAGGGGTCCCGTTTCGAACTCGCCGACCAGTACACGATCAAGCTCGAAGGAGCCCGCGTCACGGGCTGCGAGACCATGTCCTTCACCGCCATCCGGGATCCGCACATCCTCGCCCGGATCGAGGAGTGGGCCGCGCTGATGCACGAGGTCCTCGCCGGGCGTGTACGGCAGACCCTGAGCCTCGACCCCGCCGAGTACGCCGTGGACCTCCGTCTGTACGGGTACAACGCCGTCCTGGGGGCCATCGACCCGGCGTCCGGGCCGCCCCGGGAGGTCGGGGTGATGCTGCTGGTCAACGCCCCGGACCAGGCCACGGCCACGGCGATCGCCAAGATCGCGAATCCGCTGATGCTCCATCTCCCGACTCCCGACATGGACTACCTGCCCAGCCTGGCCTTCGCCACCTCGCCGGCTGAGAGCGAGCGCGGCCCCGCCTACCAGTTCGTGCTCAACCACGTCGTGGACGTCGACGAGCCCACCGACATGTTCCGCATCGAGATCGCCGAAGGTGACACCCGTGACTGACGACCGCAGGCCCACGCTGGGCGAACTGGCCCTGGAGGTCCGTTCGAAGAACGCCGGCCCGTTCTGGGTCACCATGGAGCTCTTCATGCGCGACGCCGAAGGCTACGCGACCGTCGCCGACGAGGGCTTCATCAACGAGGAGGTCATCGCGCGACTGTACGACCTCGACCCGGCGGACATCCAGATCTTCCGTATCCCCGCCCTCAACGTCGTGAAGATCTCGTTCCCCCGCCCGGTGGCGCAGGGCAGCCTGCGCGACCGGGACATCCACGCGGGCCAGCACCACGTCCCCTTGGCGGCGCTCGTGCCCGCATGACAGTTCCCGAACCCGGAGCCGCCATGCCAGACGAACCGCGTGACGCTGCGCTGGCTGCGACGGCGGCTGGAGGGGCGGCTTGCATAACCGGAACGTCCTTCCGTATAGTAACGGAACGACGCTCCGCTTTTATTCGGCGTACGGCCGCAAAGGAGCGTTCACACTGACATCCACCAGTTGAAGGACGCCTCTCATGGCTCACAGGCAACACCCCGTCGGCACCGGATTCACCGCCGCGTCGACGGTCGACGACGTCCTCGCGGGCCTCGACCTGTCCGGCAGGAACGTCGTCGTCACCGGCGGCCACTCCGGGATCGGCCTGGTGGCCACCCGTGCGCTGGCCGAGGCCGGCGCCTCGGTCACCGTCGGCTCGCGCGACCCGGACCGTGCCGCGGCCACGGTGGCCGGGATCGAAGGCGTCGAGGTCGGCCGGCTCGACCTGCTCGACCCGGCCTCGATCGACGCCTTCGCCGCCCGCTACGCCGGTTCCGGCCGTCCGCTGCACATCCTGCTCAACAACGCGGCCTTCCCGGGCACCGCCGAGATCGTGCGGGATGCGCGCGGCTACGAGGCGCAGTTCGCGACCAACCATCTCGGCCACTTCCAGCTGACCCTGGGCCTGCTGCCCGCGCTGCGTGCCGCCCACGGCGCCCGGGTGGTCAACACGACATCCGGTGCCCAGCGGATGTCCGGCATCCTGTGGGACGACCCGCACTTCACCACCGGCGGCTACGACCCCGGCCTCGCCTACGCCCAGTCCAAGACCGCCAACGTGCTGTTCGCGGTCGAGCTGGACCGCCGCTGGGCCGCCGACGGGATCCGTGGTTACGCCGCGCACCCGGGCGTCGTGGCCGCCACCGCCTTCAACAGCGCGGTCGGCCAGGACGCGCAGCGGGCCATGGGACTGGTCGACGAGTCCGGCCGGCCGATCATCGACCCCGAGCGCGGGAAGAAGACACTGCGGCAGGGAGCCGCCACGATCGTGTTCGGGGCCACCAGCCCCTTGCTCGCCGAGATCGGCGGGGTCTACCTGAACAACAACGACGTCTCCCGGCTGAACGACGAACAGCCGCCTGTCACCGCGCGGGAGATCTCGGCCGACGTCGTGTCCCACTCCATCGACCCGCGATCCGCCGAGCGGCTCTGGGAGCTGAGCGAGCGGATGCTCAAGGCGTGACCCGGCGCTCCGGCGTCAGGCCGTGTACTGGTACGCGGAGTAGGTGAGGTAACCAACGTCACCGCCCTAAGGCTGCTTCGCGTTCCACGGCGCCCTCTCTCGGGCACTGCGGTTACGCTAGAACCTCACATGGATGTCAGAGGCAACGACCTGTGGCAGAGGTCACAACTGGGAGGGCGACGTGCGCATCGGGGAATTGGCGTCACGGACCGGAGTCAGCGTCCGGTCCCTTCGCTACTACGAGGAGCAGGGGCTGCTCATCAGCTCCCGCAGTGCCAGCGGGCAGCGCCACTACACGGGTCGCGAGATCGAGCGGGTCACGCTCATCCAGCGGCTGTATGCCGCCGGCCTGTCCAGCCGCACGATCATCGAACTGCTGCCGTGCACCGAGTCGCCCAGCGAGGAGAACTCCGACGCCGCGCTGGCGCGGATGGCGCAGGAACGCGACCGGCTGTCCGAGCACATCGCCGACCTCATCCGCACCCGGGACACCCTCGATGAGCTCATGGCCGTGAACCGGGCACACCGCGAGACCCTCCGGCCGGCATTGGCCTCCTGACTCACGCGAGAAAAATGAGTGGTGGCCGCCGGGGGCCGGTGCTCACAGTGGGACTGTGCCAGAGGACCATTTCGGTGAGCATGTAGCGGAGACCTATGAGGCCAAGTGGCCGGAGTTGTTCGATCCGGCGGTCGTCGATCCGGCGGTGAGCTTCCTTGCCGACCTGGCCGTGCCGGGTGCCGCGCTTGAGTTCGGCGTCGGCACCGGCCGGATCGCGCTGCCGCTGAGCGGGCGGGGGGTCCGCGTGCGGGGGATCGACCTGTCACCCGCCATGGTGGCGCGGCTCCGGGCGAAGCCGGGCGCGGAGAACGTCGCCGTGGTCACCGGCGACTTCGCGACGACCCGGGTGGACGGGACCTTCGCGCTCGTCTACCTGGTGCGTAACACGATCACGAACCTCACGACGCAGGACAGCAGGAGCCATGTCTCGGTCTGGCGGAAGCCGGCTCGCCTTACCCCGTAGTCCTCCCCGTCCGCGCTGGTCGACACAGTCGCCGCGACCCGGTCATGAGCCCTGCAAAATGTCCGCGATACCGGGGATATGCGCAAGTCGCCCCGTCTTGACCTGTCACTCTGGAATACTCTTGCGCGATCATGTCAACGAGCCCGGAGTGGGACGACCTCTTGCGTATCCCCCCTCGCCCCAACCCCCAGCGGACCTTCGATCCGCCCCCAGGCGTCGCTGCCCCGAGGCAGGGCGATCCGGCGGAGGTGGGACCGTACCGGATCATCGGACGGCTCGGGGCCGGCGGCATGGGGATCGTCTACGCGGGCGTCGACGCCGCCGGCCGGCGGGCCGCGGTCAAGCTGATCCACGACATGCATGCCGCGAACACCGAGTTCAGGGTACGGTTCCGGCGCGAGGTGGCGATGCTGCGCCGGGTCCAGGGCACCTGCTGCGTACGGATGCTCGCGGCCGACGCCGACGCCCGGCAGCCGTGGCTGGCGACGGAGTACATCGCCGGGCGCACGCTGGATGAGCACGTACGCGTCGAGGGGCCGCTCGGCGGCGACGGGTTGTTCGGGCTCGCCGCCGGGCTCGCGGAGGCGCTGGTCGCCGTCCATAGGGCGGGCGTGGTGCACCGGGATCTCAAGCCATCCAACGTGATGATCTCTCCGGCGGGCCCGCGCCTGGTCGACTTCGGCATCGCCCGCGCGCTCGACGGCACGTCCCTCACGGCGACCGGCCACGTGATCGGCTCTCCGGGATGGGTGAGCCCTGAGGACTACGCCGGTACCCCGGCAGGACCGGCCGCCGACGTCTACGGCTGGGCGCTCGTCGTCGTGTACGCGGCGATGGGGGAGCAGCCGTACGGCGCCAGCCGCCCGGAGGTGCTCGCCCACCGGGTCATGACCGCGACGGTCGACACCGCCAAGGTGCCCGAGGGGCTGCGGCCGACGGTCGACAGGGCCCTGGCGAAGGCGCCCGGGGCACGTCCGGCCATGGACGAAGTGCTGGCGGTGGTCGCCGACGCCTGGCGCGATCACCATGGCGAGACGGGGCACCGGACGAGGGATCCCGCGACCGACGTCACGGCCCGGCTGAAGCGCGTCTGGGCCTTCCCCGGGAGCGACGCCGGCCCCCCGGGAGACACCGCTCCCCCCGGGGGAGGTGTCGCGGACTGGCCGTCGGAGCCCGTCCGGGCGCGCAAGAGCCGCTTACGGCGCGCCTCGCCCGTCGTCGCCGTGGTGGCGGCCGTCGGGTGCGCGGGCGCGATCCTGCTCAACGTCCAGCCGGACTCACCCAGCGGGCGGCGTACGGAATCATCGGCTTCCGCCACGGCCGGCGCCCCGTCGTCGCCACCGGCGTCCCCCGTGGCGAGCGTCCCGGACACCCCGGCGGACCTGGCCGCCGCCCTCGACCTGGCGATCAGTGCCACCCCGGCCGCCACCTTCTCCTTCGCCGGGGCCTTTACGCAGAGCAGCGTCTCCGCGAAGGCGAGTGGCCGCCTCCTGGGCCGCGATTCCTCGGCCGAGGACGACTTCCAGATGCGGATCACCCCCTCCGACACACCTGCCGCCAGTTACGTTGTCGCAGGCGGGGATCTGTACGTGGACAAGCCGGGCGCGTCCGCCATGGCCCTGGCGGACCAGAAGGCCGGGAGCGCGCGTTGGTACGCGTTCATGGTCGCCGGACTGGCCGGGCCGTCCGTCGTCCACCAGGTGGTCATGCACTCCGCCGACATGCGCCGGACGGGCCGGACCTATAGCGGCGGCCTGCGCACGGCCGAGACGAGCGGCCGGCTGCGGATGTTGCTGGACTCCTGGCGGGGCGGGAACGTGGACGGGCAGGACGACAACTCGTACATCGATTACGAGCTCACCGTCGACGAGGACAACCGTCCGGAGAAATTCGTCCTGACCTGGAAGGTTCCGGTGAGCGGCAGCGGCATGTACGAGTCCGTGTTCACCACGACCTACCGCGGGTGGAAGGAGGCGGGGGAGATCTCCAAGCCCGCGGCGGGTTAGCCTCGCGAACCGCGCTCGTCCCCTGCGCTCGTCCCCCGCGCGAGCTACCGGCGAGTGTCCACCTTGCGGGGACGCATCCGGGACCGTCGATTCCCTAGCGTTGACGACCTGGCCGACGGCCCGCTTCGGCTGCTGTCCCATCGTATGAACCAATCACCGGAGGACCTCATGATCCGCAAGCTCAAGACATCCGTCATGGCCGCGCTGTGCTGCACCGTGATCGGTGGGGGACTCGCCGGCTGTGACGGCGACGCGGTGGAGAACTGGGATCCGTTCGCCGCCGCCACGCAGAAGGCCGATGCCGACCTGATCTCCGGGACCAAGAAGATCGACGTCGCCGGCCAGTCGGTGAACGTGTCCTGTTCGGGCGACCCGGCGCAGGGCGCTCCGGTCATCATCCTGATGCACGGAGCGGGTGATGGGCTGGACAAGATGGCCGCCGTCCAGAAGACGCTGAGCGAGAAGAACCGGGTCTGTTCGTACGACCGGCTCGGCTCGGGCGCGAGTGGCAAGCCGGAAGGCGCGCAGAGCCTGGACAGCACCGGGAAGGTCCTGACCGGGGTGCTCGACCGCGTCGCCGGTGACGCCCCGGTCGTGCTGGCCGGGCACTCGCTGGGCGGGCTGATCGCCGCCAGGTACGCCCCCGACCATCAGGACAGGGTCAAGGGGGTGGTCCTGATGGACGCCACGTCACCCACGATGCTCGGCGACATCAAGAAGGCGATCCCGGAGTCCGCCAAGGGCCCGGCGGCCGAGATGCGCGCGCAGAACCTCGCGGTGTTCGAGGGACAGAACCCGGAGATGCTCGTCATCACCGACGGGGAGGTCCGTTCCGCCGGGAACATCCCGGTGGAGGTGATCCAGCACGGGCAGCAGTACCTCGCGGCCATCCCCGAGTACGGGCCGAGCCTGGAGAAGGCGTGGGCCGCGGGCCAGCGCAAGTGGCTCGCGCTGTCCAGCGACAGCAAGCTCAGCACGGCCGCGAAGAGCGGGCACCACGTCTACGTCGACCAGCCCGACATCGCCGTCAAGGCCATCCAGCGCGTCACCTCGCAGGCGGCGAACGCTCGGTGACCTGTCGGCCGCCGGCTACTCGAAAGGCCGGACGGGGCGCAATCCGTCGAACATGACGGTCAGCATGCGTTCGCGGGACTCCGGCGCGCCCTCGGAGGTCACCGCGATGCCGTACGCCATCCGCAGAATGTCGCGCGTCTCGACGTCCTGCCGGACGGCTCCGGCATTCTGTGCCGCACGCACGAGCTCGTCCGTGGCATCGTTGAACCGCTCCTTGTCCTGCGAGAAGGCCTCGGGAGCCCTGGCCAGCGCGTCTTTCAGCGTCGTCGCGACACCACGCTGCTCCTGCGCGGGGACGAAATGCTCGCGCACCCAGCACTCCAGCGCCTCACCCGGGGCATGCCGCTCGGCGAACTCGGCGGCACGGTCGGTCAGGTCGGCGATGTCGGTCCGGTAGACGGCCTCGATGAGCACCTCGCGGGTGGGGAAGTGCCGGTACAGCGTGCCGGGCCCGACGCCGGCGCGCCGCGCGATGACGTCCAGCGCCGCCTCCGGGCCCAGCTCCGCGAACGCCTCGCGCGCGGTCGCGACGATGTGCTCGTAGTTGCGGCGCGCGTCGGCCCGCATCGGCCGCGGCTGTGACGGTGCGCCCACGGGGTCCTCCCAAACGTAACCGGACGATCTCTCCACATCGCGTTGCCAAAGCGGAGACTTTCTCCATATAGTAGCCGACACAAGCGGAGACATTCTCCGATTCCTGCCGCACACCGTGGAGATCTCCATGCGTTACCGTACCCTCGGCCGCACAGGCATCCAGGTCAGCCCCTACGCACTCGGCGCCATGAACTTCGGCGCCATGTTCGACACCGGCCACGACGCATCGACCCGCATCATCCACAAAGCACTCGACGCCGGTGTCAACCTGATCGACACCGCCGACGTGTACTCCCGCGGCGAGTCCGAGGAGATCGTCGGCAAGGCCATCCAGGACCGTCGCGACGCCGTCGTGCTCGCCACGAAGTTCGCCAACCCCATGGGCGAGGAGCCCGGCCGGCGAGGCGCCTCACGCCGCTGGATCATGACCGCTGTCGAGGACTCGCTGCGCCGGCTGCGGACCGACCACATCGACCTGTACCAGTACCACCGCCCCGACACCGAGACCGACATGGAGGAAACGCTCTCCGCCCTCTCCGATCTGGTACGCAGCGGCAAGGTCCGCGTGATCGGCACCTCGAAGCAGCCGGCCATCGACATCGTCGAGGCGCAGTGGATCTCCGAGCGCCGTGGGCTCGAACGCTTCCGCTGCGAGCAGCCGCCCTACTCCATCCTGGACCGCGGCGCCGAACGCGACGTCCTGCCCGCCGTCCAGCGCTACGGCATGGGCGCCATCGTCTGGAGCCCGTTGGCGCAGGGCCTGCTCACCGGCCGCGTACGCAAGGGGCGGCAGTCGGCCCTGACCCGGAGCGGCCCCTACTTCGCGCATCTCAGCGATGAGCGCCGTATCGACGCCGTGGAGCAGCTCATCCCGATCGCGGAGGAAGCCGGGATCTCGCTGACCCACATGGCGATGGCGTTCGCGATCGCGCACCGTGGGGTGACCGCCGCGATCCTCGGCCCGCGCACGATGGAACAGCTCGACGACCTTCTCGCCGGTGCCGAGGTGGTGCTGAGCGACGACGTCCTCGACCGGATCGACATGATCGTCCCACCGGGCACCGACGTCGGCCGGCTCCAGATGGTCTACGACCCGCCCGCCCTCACCGAACCCCACCTGCGCCGACGCCCGACCGGCGAACGGACCGCCGCATAGATCGCCCCGCGAGCGGGACCGGCTGCTCACCCGTTGAGGGACGCGGCGCCGGCCCGCAACTCGGTGACGGACGAGGACAGGCGCAGGCATTCCAGAACGCTGTCCACCGTGGTGACCTCAGTGACCAGCGCGCGATCGGCCGAGGAGATGAAACCGCACTCCAGCGCCTGGTCCAGCCAGGTGAGCAGGGGGTCGAAGTATCCGCCGACGTTGGCCAGGGTGACTGATTTGGTGTGCAGGTCGAGCTGGGCCCAGGTGAGGACCTCCATCAGCTCCTCTATGGTCCCCATGCCTCCGGGCAGGGCGACGAAGCCGTCGGCCAGCGCGTACATCAACCTCTTGCGGTCGTGCATGGAGTCCACCACGTGCAGCTGGCTAGCGAAGCCGGCGACTTGCTCGCGTTCCAGCAGGTGGTGGGGAATGATGCCGGTCACGTGGGCGCCCAGGGAGGCGGCGCCTTCGGCGACGGCGCCCATGATGCCGGTCCGGCCACCCCCGTAGACCAGGTCGATGTTGTTCTGCCCGAGGCTCATACCGAGCTGCGTGGCGAACTCCATGTACTGGGGAGAGTTGCCGGGCCGCGATCCGCAGAATACGCATACCCGGAAGTTACGAGGGATCATGGTGCCTCCAAGAAGGTGACCTGCGTCTGTCGTGGTCGAAGCCGGGGCTTGGCCGTGGGCGCGGTGCGAAGGCACGCGGCCAGCGCCGCGACGCCGGGGGTTTCGAAGATCTGGTGGATGCCGACCTCGACACCCAGGTCGCGCCGGATGCCGTTGGCCAAGCGGATGGCCGACAGCGAGTCTCCGCCGAGGTCGAAGAAGTCGTCATCGAGGCCGACCTCGTCGGCGCCGAGAATCTCGGCGAACAGAGCGCACATGGCTCGCTGATCGTCGGTGATCGGTGAGCCGCCTCGGCGCTCCGAGCCGAAGTCGGGCAGCGGAAGCGCGTCCCGGTCGAGTTTCCCGTTGGTCGTCAGCGGCAGGTCCGCCACCAGGACGACGGCGGCCGGCGCCAGGTAGTGGGGCAGCGCTCGGCCGGCCCGGCTGCGGAGGGAGGAGGCATCTGCACCGTGCCGGTCCCGCGGAACCACATAGGCCACCAAGCGCCTGTCCCCAGGACGGTGCTCGTGGACCACGACGGCGACCTGCGTGACCTCGGGCAGACCCAAGAACGCTGCTTCGACCTCGGCCGGCTCGACTCGGTGGCCGCGAATCTTCACCTGGTGGTCGGCGCGGCCGGCGAACTCCAGGTCACCGTCCGGGCGGTTCCAGCCCAGGTCACCGGTCCGGTACATCCGGCTGCCAGGTGGGCCGAGCGGATCGGCGACGAACCGTTCGGCGGTCTGGCCCGGCTGCCCGCGATAGCCGCGGGCGAGGCCGGCGCCCGCGATGTAGATCTCACCCACCACCCCCGCGGGCAGGGGGCGCAGGGCGGCGTCCAGCACGTAGACGCGGGTGTTGTCCATCGCCGTGCCGATCGGGACCGTCGTGCCGAGGTGGCCGGCGTCGCTGAAGGTCCGGCGGGTGGCGAACACGGCGGTCTCGGTCGGGCCGTAGACGTTGACGACGGACAATCCCGGCACCTCGCGCAGCGCGCGGTCGAAGGTGGAGACCCGCGCGGCCTCCCCGCCACTCCATACCTCGTGCAATCCGGCCAGGCAGCCGGGGTCGTCCTCGACCATGGCCGTGAACAGCTTCGCCGTCAGGAACATCGCGGTGGCGCCATGCCGCCGGATCAACCGGGCGGCCTCGGCCGGGTCGAACCGGCCCGGCGACGTGAGGACGATCGTGCCGCCGCGAGCCAGAGGCACCCAGGTCTCGTAGGCGGTGGCATCGAAGGCGGGCGGCGAGTGTCCCAGCACCTTCTCCTGGCTGCCGTTGCGCCAGACGCGGTCCAGGACCAGGGCCACGAGGTTCTCGTGGGTGTTCACGATGGCTTTGGGCCGCCCGGTGGAACCGGAGGTATAGGTGACGTAGAGGCTGGTGTGCGGTCGCACCCGCGTGGTGAGCTCGTCGTCGGACAGGTTGCCGCTCAGCTGACCGGCCAACGCCTCAGCGGTCGGCGATGAGTCCAGGACCAGGAGCGGAGCCTCCAGATCCGCCAGACGGGGAGCCAGCGTCTCGTGCGTGATGACGCACAACGGGTCGGAGTCGGCCACCATCCGCGCGGTGCGCGGATCGATCTCGTCGGCGTTGAGCGGCAGATAACAGGCCCCGGCTTTGATGACCGCCAGCATCGCGACCACCATGTCGGCGGACCGTTCGAGGATCAGGGCCACGATCCGCTCGGGTCCGGCACCGCGAGCCGTCAGCAGGCGAGCCAGCCGGTTGGCGCGTTCGTTCAGCTCCTGGTACGTCAGCGTCCCGGTTTCGGTGACGACCGCGGGCTGTGCCGGTGTGCCGGCCGCCTGCGCCTCGACGAGCCGCGTCAGCGAGCCGGCGGGCAGGGGCGCGTCGGCGTGGGCCCAGTCCTGTCGCAGCCGGTCGAGCTCGGCCCCGGACAGCAGCCGAGCCGTCCCGACGCACCGCCCCCCGGAGTCGGGGAGATCGGTGAGCGAGGACGCCATCTGGTCACCGATGGAATCCACGACCGAGCGGTCCAGGAGATCCGGTGCGTAGGCCAGGCGCATGCGTAGCTCCGGGCCGGGCGCCGCCTGGATGGCAAGGGGATAGTGGGTGCCGTCGTCGGCGGACAACACCTCCACGACCAGCTCACCGGCGACCGCTGCGGCTTCGCCGAAACCGTCGGGATAGCTCTGGAACGAGTACGCCGTGTCGAACAGCGGTCCCATGCCCAGCTGCTGCTGGATCCGGCTGAGTCGGAGGTGATGATGGGAGAGCAGCCGGGACTGCGCGGCCCACAACGCCCGCAGCGTCTCGCTCCAGGTCTGCTGTGGACGGCAGCGTACGCGGACCGGGATCGTGTTGACGAACAACCCGATCATCCGGTCGACGTTCGGAATCTCCGCCGGGCGGCCGGAGACCGTCGCGCCGAACACCGCGTCGTCGCGGTTCGTCCGGGCGGCGAGCGTTACGCCGCAGACGCCTTGCAAGACGGTGTTGAGCGTCAGCCCGCTCGCGCGTGCGTAACCGATGAGGCGGCCGGTCGCTTCCGCCGGCAAGGTCAGGTCGAGCGACTCCCGCCTGCCGCCGGCCCCGTCATGCGCCGGAGCGATCAAGGTGGGTCCCTCGATGCCGCGGAGCTCCTCCAGCCAGGCCCGCTCGGTCGCCTCATGGTCCTGCCGGTCGAGCCAGCTGAGGTAGTCGCGGTACGGGAGCACCTCGCCGGAGCGGACCCGGCTGCGTCGCTCGTCGTGGTAGAGCTCGAACAACTCCTGCAACAGCAGCGGAGCCGACCACCCGTCGATCAAGATGTGGTGCACGGTCAGCACGAGGCGGTGGACCCCCGAGCCGAGCTTGATCAATGCGAACCGCAGGAGCGGCGCGGCGGTCATGGTGAACGGAAGTTCGCGCTCCTCGTCCGTGAGCTTGGCGAGGCTCCGTTCGGCGGAGGCCGGGTCGTCGGAGAGATCCACGAAACGCCAGGGGACCTCCACCTCCCGCACGACAAGCTGAGCCAGTTCGCCGCCGCGGCGTTGCACGAACGCCGCCCGGAGGTTCCCGTGGCGCCGGACCAGTTCATGGGCGGCCTGCCGGAGCGCATCGAGATCCAGCGGGCCGCGCAGCCCCAGCACCCACTGGCCGACGTAGACGTCCGCCCTGGAGCGATCGTAGTTGGCGTGGAACCACAGCCCCTCCTGCAACGGCGTGAGCGGCAGAACCTCTTCGATCAGCGAGGCCTTCATCGGCGTACGCCCCCTTCGAGCACCTCGTCGAGATCCGAGCCGACCCGGCCGATCAGCTGACCGGCCAGCAGGTCATCGGTAGTGCCGGCGTAGTGGTGAACGGTGATGTCACCGTCGATGTACGGCCGCCAGGTTTCCACGATCGAAACCGGCCGGCCGGCGTCGTCGGCATCGGCGGCGAAGAGATGCACGGGCCCACGGAGGGCCTTCTCCGGCGGACGGTAGTCCCACTCGATCCGCGGATTGTTCAGCCCGATGTCGACCAGGCGGCGGACCTGCCCTGGGGTGAACCCCTGTTCCCGGAGCGACATGCTGCCGTCCAGTGCCGCGGACACCGCGTCCGGGGTGAGGTCGACACCGTCCTGGACGACGTCATGGTCCTCCAGCAACGCTGCGAGCACCTCGGCGGCGGGCGGGCATTCGGTGTACGCCTGCCAGCCCAGCGGATGCGGTCCGACCAGAGCCAGCAGGCCGACCTCCGAGCCGTCCCGCTGCAACTGCCGAGCCATTTCGAAGGCCACCACGGCGCCGAAGCACCAGCCGAGCAGGTGGTACGGCCCTTCCGGCCGGATCCGGCGGATCTGCGCCACGTAATCTTCGGCCATGGCCTCGATGCTGGCCGGCAGCGGGGCGGGCTCGTCGAGGCCACGCGCCTGGATTCCGTACACCGGACGGTCCGCCGAGAGGTGCCGGGCCAGGTTGAGGTAGCCCCAACTGGCGCCGCTGGCCGGGTGGACGCAGAACAGGGGCGCCGCCGAGCCGTGGGGGCTGATGGGAATCAGGACCTCGGCCGCTCTGCCCCGGCCCTCTTTGATCTTGCCGGCGAGCGAGGCCGGCGTCGGGGCGCCGAAGAGGTCGGTCAGTCTCACCTCGACCTGGAGAGCGTTGCGCATGCGGGCCGCGACGCGCGCCAGCAGGATCGAATTCCCACCGAGGTCGAAGAAGTTGGCATCGGGACCAGGCGTGGGGATGCTCAACGTCTCCGCGAACAACTCGCACAGATAGCGTTCCAGCTCGGTGCCGACCGCTCGTCCTCCGGGCGGGGACATCCCCGGCTTCGGCAGCGCGGCGCGGTCGATCTTGCCTGCCGGGGTCAGGGGGAGGCGGTCCAGCAGGACCCATGCTGCGGGGATCATGTAGTCGGGCAGGAACCGCGCGAGGTGGGCGTGCAGGTCGGCCGGGCTCGGGGGGCTGTCAGCGGCCGGGACGACATAGCCGACGAGCAGATGATCGGCGTCGGTGGCAGGGGGTATGGCCACCACTGCCTCTCTGACACCGGGATGGCGCAGGATCCCGGCCTCGATCTCGCCCAGCTCGATCCGGTAGCCGCGGAGCTTCACCTGATGATCGGCGCGCCCCAGGAACTGGATGGTGCCGTCAGGCGTGAACCGCGCCAGATCTCCCGTGCGGTATACGCGCGTGCCCGGGGGGCCGTAGGGATCTGCGACGAAGCGGCCGGCGCTGAGCCCGGGCTGGTTCAGGTAACCGCGCGCGACGCCCGTGCCGGCGATGTAGAGCTCGCCGACGACTCCGGGCGGTACCGGACGGAGGAAACGGTCCAGGACATAGATGCGGGTGTTCGCGATGGGCTTGCCGATCGGCACCGGCGAGGATGCGTCGAAGTCCTCGGCGAGCTGGTGAACGGTGCAGCCCACGACGGTCTCCGTCGGGCCGTATTCGTTGATGAGTCGGGCTTGTGGTGCGATGTGTCGCCAGGCGGTGGCTGTTTCGGCGCGGAGTTCGTCGGCTCCGATGACGTAGGTGCGTACGGAGGTGAGTGTGGTGTTTGTGGGGAGTACTTCGCGGAGCATGTCGAGGTGGCCGGGGGTGATTTTGAGGAGGCTGTAGTCGGCGGGTTGGCGCAGGAGGTTGGCGAGGTGTTCGAGGTGGGGGTCGGGTGGGAGCAGGGTGATGTTCTTGCCGGTGATCAGGGGGAGGAAGAAGTTGGGGATGGAGAGGTCGACGGCTATGGAGCCGAGCATGGGGGCGCCGGAGTGGGCGTCGGTGTGGTAGCCGTTGATGGCCCAGTGGAGGTAGTTGATGAGGGCGCGGTGGGTGATGAGGACGCCTTTGGGTTGTCCGGTGGAGCCGCTGGTGTAGATGGTGTAGACGAGGTTGTCGGGGCCGTGTGTGGGGGGTGGGTTGGTGTCGGGGTGGGTGGTGTTGTGGGGTTGGTCGTCGAGGGTGTGGATGGTGCCGGGGTAGGTGGTGGGGAGGCGGTGGGTGAGGGTTGATTGGGTGAGCAGGATGGTGGCGGCGGTGTCGTGGAGGACGTGGGCGAGTCGGTCTGCTGGGTGTTGGGGGTCGAGGGGGACATATGCGGCGCCGGCTTTGAGGATGGCGAGCAGGGCGACGAACATGTGGGGGCTGTGTTCGAGGCATACTGCTACGAAGGTTTCGGTGGTGACGCCTGTGGCGCGTAGGTGCCAGGCGAGTTGGTTGGCTTGTTTGTTGAGGGTGTCGTAGGTGATCTCGGTGCCGTCGGTGTCGACGATGGCTACCGCGTCGGGTCGCTGGGCCACTTGTTCCTCGAACAGTTCGGACAGGGTCGTGTCCGGGATCTCCAGCTCCGTGGCGTTCCAGGTGCCGACGATGCGTTCGTGCTCGTCGCTGGAGAGGATGGCGAAGCGGCTGATCGGTTGATCGGGATCGGCTGCGGCGGTTTCCAGGATGCGCAGATAGCGCTGGGCCAGAGCCTCGGCGGTGGACCGGTCGAAGACATCCTCGGCGTACTCCAGGCGGCCGACGACTCCGGCGGGGTTTCCCGCGGCGTCGCTCCTGGCGAACAGCATGAACGTCAGGTCGAACTTGGCGGCCCCACTCGGGACCGGTTGGGGCCGCGTCCGCAGGCCGGGCAGCAGGAGCTCCTGCTCGTCGTCCTGATGAAGCTCGAACAGAACCTGGAACAGAGGATTGCGGCTGAGCGATCGCGTGGGCCGGAGAGCATCCAGCAAGCGCTCGAACGGGAGCTCCTGGTGCGCGAACGCCGCGAGGTCCGCCGCTCGGACGCGATCCACCGATTCCGCGAACGTCGGGTTGGCCGAGAGGTCGGCGCGCAGGACGAGCGAGTTGATGAACAACCCCACGAGGCCGTCGAGCGCTTCGTCGGACCGTCCGGCGACGGTGGTGCCGATCGCGACGTCGTCCCCTGAGCCCAGCGCCGACAGCAGGACGGCCAACGCGGTGTGCGTGACCATGAAGAGGCTGGCTCGCGATCGTCGGGCCAGTCCGGCGAGGGCTTCGTGCAGGTCGGGGGAGAGCTCGAAGTCGACCATGCCGCCGCGGTGGCTCGCCACGGGCGGCCGGGGCCGATCGGTGGGCAGTGTGAGCTCCTCGGGCATCCCGGCCAGCGCCGACCGCCAATACTCCAGCTGCCGGCTGATCGTGCTGCCGGGATCGTTCTCGTTGCCCAGGACCTCGTGTTGCCAGGCCACGTAGTCCCTGTAGTCCACGGTCGCTTCCGGCCAGTCGGGCGCCGTTCCCGTCAGCCGAGCGGCATAGGCGGTGGACAGGTCGCGCATCAGCGGCGCGATGGACAGGCCATCGGCGGCGATATGGTGCAGGGTCACCAGCAAGGCGTGTTCGTCGGGCCGCAACCGGAACAGCGTCACCCGGATCGGCAGTTCGCTGGGCAGGTCAAAGCCGGCTCGCGTCCGGTCGGCCAGCAGGGCGGGGAGTTCCTCCTCGCCGCACTCGACGACCTCCAGGACCGGCCGGGCCGCGACGCCCTCGCGGAGCACCGGACGGGGGACGCCGTCGGGTGCGGGGAAAACCGTGCGCAGAGTCGAATGCCGGTCGACGACGTCGCCGATCGCCGCCCGCAGCGCTGCTCGGTCCAGGACCCCGAACAGGCGGACGGCGATCGGGATGTTGTAGGCGGCGCTGGATGTGCCCAGCTCGTTCATCAGCCACAGACGGGTCTGGGCCGGGGACATGAATGCGGCGGGTGTCTGCGTGGTAGGTGACACAGGGGTCAGTGTCGGAGGGCGGTGAGACGCCGCTCAATGAGGTGCGGGCAACCCGCACCCGAGCTGCCGCGATATCTGCCCACGGCAGTTCCGGTGGCAGAATGCCCGACACCTCTTGCCCATCTCCGCCGAAGGTCCGCAGGCTGATGGCCATGGTCTCAGTTCCGTGTGGTCCGGCGCCCTTCGACATGGCGCCCGAGCGTGACCTGTGTTAGCCGTTCTGCGCCGACGGGACTTCACCCTCCTGTGGTTCGGCGGGCTCATCTCGGAGATCGGTGACTGGCTGCTGCTGATCGGGCTGCCGGTCTACGTCTTCATGCTGACGTCCTCCACGCTCGCCATGGCGACCGTGTTCATCCTGGAGCTGGTTCCGGCTGTCGTCTTCGGCTCACTGGCCGGGGTCTTGGTGGATCGGTGGAACCGGCAGGTCACGATGGTCGTGGTCGCGACGGCGCAGGGCGTACTCCTGCTGCCGCTGCTGGCCGTGCACCACAGCGACCAATTGTGGATCGTGTATCTCATCGCACCGGCTCAGGCGCTGCTGGCCCAGCTCTTCGAGCCGGCCAGGAGCGCCGCGCTGCCGACCCTGGTCCCTCCTGAGGATCTGGTGTCGGCCAACAGTCTCATGGGGCTCAGCGCCAACGTCGCTCGCCTGATCGGCAGCTCGCTCGGCGGTTTGGCCGTCGCCTCGGGCGGGCTGATGACGGTGGTGATCGGCGATGCGGTCACCTATCTGCTCGCGGCCCTGGTCATCGCCATCGCCCGCTTCCCCCGGAAGGCGGCTGGGCACGGGTCTGAAGCCGAGCGGCCGACGCTGCTACGCGCCTGGTACGAAGGCATGGCCTTCATCATCGGCCGCCGCGACGTCCGTAACCTCTTGCTGAGTACGGCGGCCGGTTCGATCGCCCAGGGGATGTTCCTGGTGCTGTTCGTCGTCTTCGTCGCTGAGGTCCTGCACGGTGGCGGCACTGAGATAGGGGTGCTGCGCGGCGTGCAGGCCATCGGCGGCGTCATCGGCGGCTTCGTCATCGCCTGGGTCGGTGCGCGGGCCGGCCACCGTAGCCTCATCGTCGGCGGCGCCCTCCTGGTCGGTCTGCTCTCCCTGACCATGTGGAACAGCTCCTACTTCACCCAGGCCATGACGCTGTACGTGCTGTTGTTCATCGCCGTGGGAATTCCGGGGATCGCCAATTCCACGGGCACGTTCGCCCTTCTCCAGCAGGCTCTTCCCGACGAATACCTGGGGCGCGTCATGGCCGCCTTCCTCACGGTGTTCGGCGGCTTCCAGGCTCTGGGCATGCTGATCGCCGGGCTGGCCGACGGGTTCGTCGACACCGTCGTCCTGCTGGACGTTCAGGCAGGCTTCTACATTCTCGCTGCGGTGATCGCCTATTTCGGCCTTTCCCGCAAGGTGCCAGGCGCAGCAGCCGGCCGGCTCCGTAACCACCCAACAGGGAGCATCAAATGATCAAGTCAGTGGTGATCGTCGGCGGCGGGACCGCCGGGTGGATGACCGCGACCTATCTCAAGGCCGCTTTCGGCGATCGCCTCGACGTGACGCTCGTGGAGTCGGCGCGCGTGGCCACGATCGGCGTCGGCGAGGCGACCTTCAGCACCGTACGTCACTTCTTCGACTACCTCGGGCTCGACGAGCGGGACTGGATGCCGCCCTGCTCAGGTTCGTACAAGCTGGGCATCAGGTTCCAGGACTGGCGGGCGCCCGGCCACCACTTCTACCACCCGTTCGAGCGCATGCGGGTGGCCGACGGGTTCAACCTGGCCGAGTGGTGGCTCAAGGAGGGCGACCACAGCCGGACGTTCGACCTCGGCTGCTTCGTCACCCCCTACCTGTGCGAGGCGCGCCGCTCGCCCAGGACCATGGACGGGTCACTGTTCGCGGCCTCCCTCGACGACTCGCTCGGCCGCTCCACCCTGGATGAGCAGCGGGCGCAGTTCCCGTACGCCTATCACTTCGACGCCGCCCTGCTGGCTTCCTTCCTGACCGAGTACGGCGTGGCCCGCGGCGTCAAGCACGTCGTGGACGACGTGGTCGACGTCGGCCAGGACGAGCGCGGCTGGATCAGCCACGTCACCACGCAGGGGCAGGGCAGGGTGCCCGGCGACCTGTTCGTGGACTGCACCGGGTTCCGCGGGCTGCTGATCAACAAGACGCTGGGGGAGCCGTTCGACTCCTTCGAGGACGTGCTGCCCAACAACCGGGCCGTCGCGCTGCGCGTGCCACGCGATCCCGCGCGGAACGAGATCGCCCCGTACACGACCGCGCACGCGATGGACGCGGGCTGGATCTGGACCATCCCCCTGTACGGCCGCAACGGCAACGGCTACGTGTACTCCGACGCCTACTGCACGCCGGAGCAGGCCGAGCGCACGCTCAGGCAGCACGTGGCGCCCGGCATGGACGATCTGGAGGCCAACCACATCCGGATGCGGATCGGCCGCAACCGCCGCTCCTGGGTGAACAACTGCGTGGCCGTCGGCCTGTCCAGCGCGTTCGTCGAGCCGCTGGAGTCCACCGGGATCTTCTTCATCCAGCAGGCGATCGAGCAGCTCGTCAAGTACTTCCCGGACGCCAGGTGGGACCCGGCGCTCGCCGAAAGCTACAACCGGCGCGTCGCGCATGTCGTGGACGGGGTCAAGGAGTTCCTGGTCCTGCACTATCGGGCGGCGGCGCGGAACGACACCCTCTACTGGCAGGACGCCAAGACCCGCGCGCTGCCCGACGGGCTCGCCGAGCGACTGCGGCTGGCCTCCTCGGTGCTGCCGGACGACCACGGCATCTACCCGCACTACCACGGGTTCGAGACGTACTCGTGGATCACGATGCTGCTCGGGCTCGGCCGGCAGCCGGCGCGGCCCAGGCCCGCGCTGGAGCATCTGGACCCGGCCAGAGCCCGCGCCGAGCTGGCGATGGTGCAGAGCGACGCCCGGCAGCTCGTCGCCGGGCTGCCCTCAGCCCGGGAGTACCTGGTGTCGATCAACGAGAAGGGCCGGTGACATGGGAATCGCCGGCACCCGGCCGGTGACGGGGGCCGAGTACCGAGCGCTGATGAGCGCGTTCCCGACCGGAGTGGCGGTGATCACCGCCGTGGACGCGGGCGGCCGGCCCCACGGCATGACCTGTACCTCGTTGACCAGCGTGACCGTGTCCCCACCCGTCCTGCTGACCTGCCTGGACGTGCGGAGCGGCACGCTGGGCGCAGTGCTCGACGGCGGCGCGTTCGCGGTGAACCTGCTGCGCGCCGGCAGCCGCCACACGGCCGAGCTGTTCGCCTCGGTCGCCTCCGACCGGTTCGACCGGGCGGCGTGGCGGCCGTCGCGGCTGCTCGGCGTGCCGTGGCTGCATGCCGACTCCTTCGCCAGGGCCGAGTGCGCCGTGAAGGAGACGGTGGTCGTGGGCGACCATGTGATCGTGCTGGGCGACGTCGTGAGCGTCGACCAGGAGCGGGACGTGCCGCTGCTGTACGGGCTGCGCGGGTTCGCGCACTGGCCGGGAGAGATGGCCCCCTAGCGTGGCCAGGCGAGTCCGGCCCGCCTGGCCACAGCGTGTCCTCGTCGATACCGGGACCCTGCGCGACGCGCCTACCGGTCTCCCCGGCGATCCGTGCGGACACGCCCGCCGAGCGGAGGTCGCGCCTGGCCGGTCGGCGCCGTCATGGACTGACCTCCAAGGCGGCGCCGACCGCGGTCGCGACCGCCGTGCGGTTGTCGTGGAGGAAGAAGTGGCCGCCGTCGAACAGGCGCACCTCGACCTCCGCGACGGAGTGGGACCGCCAGCCGTACAGCTGGGCCTGCGGGGTGACGGAATCGCTTCGCCCGCCGAACACCGAGATCGGGCAGTCCAGGGGCGCACCGGAGACGAAGCGATAACCCTCCGCCGCGTCGATGTCGGCTCGCAGGGCGGGCAGCACCATGGCGAGCAGATCCGGGGAGTCAAGGACCTCCTGCGGCATGCCTCCGTACCGGATGACCTTGTCGAGGAAATCCCTGTCGGACAGATCTCGGATCGGCGGAGTGCCGACGTCCGCGTCGGGCGCCCGGTGGGCTGATACGAACAGGCGGCGAGGGGCGGGCAGATCTCGGGCGCGCATCTCGCGGGCCAGCTCGAAGGCGACCAACGCCCCGAAACTGTGGCCGAAGAGCGCGTACGGCTGTCCGGTCGCCGCGGTGGCGGCCAGGTCGTCAGCGACCGCGGCGACCATCTGCCCGATATCGGCGAGCGGTGGCTCGCTGATCCGTGATTCTCGTCCCGGCAGCCGGATCGCGCTCACCGCCACGGTCGGTGGAAGGAGGGCGGGCCAGTGGCGGAAGACGGCTGCTCCGCCACCGGCGTACGGGACGCAGAAAAGCCGCACGGTCGCCGACGACAGGGGGGAGAGCGGCCCTCCCCAGCTTTTCTCGGTGGTGCTCATGCCTGTGCGGGGCGGGCGTCCGCGGCGGCTGCCATGTTCAGCACCAGGCTCTTGGGCCGCATGTCGGTCCAGGTCTCCTCGATGTGGTCCAGGCAGTCCTGGCGGCTGCTGTTCTCGATCACTGCCGACCATCCGGCCGGGATCTCGGCGAAGGCCGGCCAGAGGGAGTACTGCTCTTCGGCGTTGATCAGGACGTGGTAGCGGGCGTCTTCGTCCTCGAACGGGTTCGACATCAGGTTCTCCTTAGGGATGGTGGACGGTCAGGGGTTGCTGAGAAGGCCTTCCAGTTCGCCGAACTCGTCCGGCTCCAGCGAGACCAGCGACCGGGCGCGGCCGGCCAGCGCGGTCAGGGTCCGTGACAGGGCGGCGCCGATGGCGGCCACCTCGGCCCGGTCCAGCAGCGCCTGCGGCCAGTGCAGTGAGACGTGCAGCACGGCGCCGTCGGGGCCGTTCAGGACGAAGGCGAGGACGTCCAGGACATGCGATACCGCCATCTCCCCCTGCGGTCCGCTGCCCGCGACCGGCTCCTCCCACGAGGCGGACCATGGCTCCGCCCCTGGGAGGGGGAGCCGGCCGAGATAGTTGAACCGCACCTGCGCGGACGGCAGTCCGGCGAGGATCGGCGAGGTCTCGGGGTTGAGATAGCGGAGCAGCCCGTAACCGATCCCATCGTCCGGCAGGGCCCGCAGGCCGCTCATGACAAGGGACACCACCCCGTCGGCGTCCGCTCCGGCGGCGCCGCCGAGCGGCTCAAGGTCGATGCGGAGCGGGAAGGACGCGGTGAACCAGCCGACCGTGCGGGACAGATCCCCCGAAGCGATGCGATCGCTGCGGCCGTGCCCCTCGATCTCGATGGTCACCGTCGGCTCGCCTCCACCACCGCGCTCGGCTATGGCCAGGGCGAGAGCGGCCAGGAGGACCTCGTGCAGGCCCGCGCCGTAGGTGGCGGACGCGGCAGCCGTCAGGTTCCTCGTCTCCTCGGCGGAGAGCCGGATCGTGAGCGAGCGCTGGCTCGCCACCGTGTCACGGGCCGGATCCACCGGCCCGGCGCCGAGGGGCGGGCTCGGAAGGGACATGCGTTCCCAGAGCGCCAGCTCCGCGGCTCGCTCCGGCCGGGTCGCCTCCTGGAGCAGGCGGTCAGCCCAGGTCCGGAACGAGGTCGGGACCGGATCGAGGACGGGAGGCCGGTCGGTCCCGGCGGCCTGCCAGGCCGCCTGCAGGTCCTCGATGAGGATCCGCAGGGATACCGCGTCCACCACCAGGTGGTGCACCATCAGCAACAGCCGGCCGGGACGGCCGGGACCGGCGTCGAACCAGATGATCCGCACCATCCGTCCGGCTTCCGGCGCGAGCCGAGCCTTGGCGGCATGGGCGTGCGCTTCGACGCGCGCCGTGATCTCCTCCGGGGCCAGATCCGTCACGTCACAGCGCGTGATGGACGACGCCGCGCCGGCCGCTCCTGGCTCGTCGACCCACAAGTGGTCGATGCGGCCGTCCGCGCCGCGGATCGTGCGGGCACGCAGGAGATCGTGGTGATCGAGTACGGCCTGGACGGCCTGTCGCAGCCGGTCCTGGCCGAGGTCAGCGGGCACGTGGAGCAGTACTGCCTGGTCGTATCCGCCGCTCGGGCCGCGCTGCTCGTCGAGCCACCGGATGGCCGGCGTGGGTGTCACCCGGCCGCTACCGGAGTCGTGCTCGGAGGTGGACGCCGCTTCGGACGGGAGGGCCAGTGCGGCCAGTTCCGCGATGTCGCGGGCCTGGTAGACCTGCTGGGGGGAGAGCCGCAGTCCCGCCTTGCGGGCTCGGCTGACGAACTGGATGGAGGCGATGCTGTCACCCCCGAGCCCGAAGAAGTTGTCGTCGACTCCCACCACCGAGAGGTCGAGGACGTCGGCGATGAGCTCGCAGAGCATCTCTTCGGTCTCGGTGCCGGGCGGCCGGCGTAGGACCGCGCTGTGCTCCTTGATCGCGGGCAGGGCCTTCCGATCCACCTTGCCGTCCTGCGTCAGCGGCATCCGGTCCAGGACCATCCAGAAGTTCGGCACCATGTGGTCGGGCAGCTGAGCCGTCATGTGGCCGCGCAGGCTCTCCGTGGCCGGTCGGGCGCCGTCGGCGCCCACCACGTACGCGGCCAGATGCGTGCGGCCTGACGAGTCCCTCCGGGCGACGACCACCGCCTCGCTGACGTCGTGATGGAGCAGCAGCCGAGCCTCGACCTCACCGAGTTCGACCCGGTAGCCGCGGATCTTCACCTGGTGGTCGGTCCGGCCGAGGAAGTCGATGTCGCCGCCGGGCCGGAAGCGGGCCATGTCGCCGGTGCGGTACATCCGGCTGCCCGGTGCGCCGAAGGGATCGGCGACGAACCGCTCGGCCGTCAGCGCGAACCGCCGCAGATAGCCGCGGGCGACCCCGCGGCCGGCGATGTAGAGCTCGCCGGCGACGCCGGGCGGCACCGGGTTCAGCCGCTCGTCGAGGACGTACATGCGGGTGTTGGCGATCGGCCGGCCGATGGAGACCGGCATCGACGGGTCGAGATCCGGCCCGATCGGGTGCACCGAACAGCCGACGACCGTTTCGGTCGGGCCGTATTCGTTGATGAGTCGGGCTTGTGGTGCGATGTGTCGCCAGGCGGTGGCGGTTTCGGCGCGGAGTTCGTCGGCTCCGATGACGTAGGTGCGTACGGAGGTGAGTGTGGTGTTTGTGGGGAGTAGTTCGCGGAGCATGTCGAGGTGGCCGGGGGTGATTTTGAGGAGGCTGTAGTCGGCGGGTTGGAGGAGGTGGTGGGCGAGGTGTTGGAGGTGGGGGTCGGGTGGGAGGAGGGTGATGTTCTTGCCGGTGATCAGTGGGAGGAAGAAGTTGGGGATGGAGAGGTCGACGGCTATGGAGCCGAGCATGGGGGCGCCGGAGTGGGCGTCGGTGTGGTAGCCGTTGATGGCCCAGTGGAGGTAGTTGATGAGGGCGCGGTGGGTGATGAGGACGCCTTTGGGTTGTCCGGTGGAGCCGCTGGTGTAGATGGTGTAGACGAGGTTGTCGGGGCCGTGTGTGGGGGGTGGGTTGGTGTCGGGGTGGGTGGTGTTGTGGGGTTGGTCGTCGAGGGTGTGGATGGTGCCGGGGTAGGTGGTGGGGAGGCGGTGGGTGAGGGTTGATTGGGTGAGCAGGATGGTGGCGGCGGTGTCGTGGAGGACGTGGGCGAGTCGGTCTGCTGGGTGTTGGGGGTCGAGGGGGACATATGCGGCGCCGGCTTTGAGGATGGCGAGCAGGGCGACGAACATGTGGGGGCTGTGTTCGAGGCATACTGCTACGAAGGTTTCGGTGGTGACGCCTGTGGCGCGTAGGTGCCAGGCGAGTTGGTTGGCTTGTTTGTTGAGGGTGTCGTAGGTGATCTCGGTGCCGTCGGTGTCGACGATGGCTACCGCGTCGGGTCGCTGGGCCACTTGTTCCTCGAACAGTTCGGACAGGGTCGTGTCCGGGATCTCCAGCTCCGTGGCGTTCCACTCCTGCAGGATCTGGTGCCGTTCCTCCTCGGACAGGAGGGCGATGTCGCCGACGGGTCGTGACGGGTCGGCCGCGATCTGTTCCAGCACGCGCCGGAACCATTCGGACAGGCGCTCCGCCATAGCGCGATCGAACAGGTCGGTGGCGTATTCGAGCCCGAATTCCAGTCCGGCTGGAGCCCCGTCATGCGAGTACGTCTCGCGCAGCGTGAACGACAGGTCGACTTTCGCGGCCGCGTAGGTCAGCGGGTACGCCGCGGACCGGACGCCGGGCAGGGCCGGGGTGGGCTCGGCCCCGTGGTGGAGTTCGAGCATGACCTGGAACAGCGGGTTGTAGCTCGGTGAGCGTTGCGGGTTGAGCCATTCCACCAGACGTTCGAACGGCGTGTCCTGGTGTGCGTAGGCAGCGAGGTCGGTGGCGCGGATCCGGGCCAGCAGGTCACTGACGGTGGGATCGCCGGACACGTCGGTGCGGAGGACGAGGGTGTTGAGGAACACGCCGACCAGGTCGTCCAGCACGGGGTCCGGCCGCCCGCCGACCGAGGTGCCGATGGAGAGATCCGGGCCCGCCCCCGCACGGGACAGGACGGTGGCCAGGGCCGCCTGCAGCACCATGAACAGGCTCACCCGGTGAGCCTTCGCCAGGCTCACCAGATCGGCGTGCAGCGCGGCCGGCAGCCACGCGTCGACCACGTCGCCGCGATGGCTGGCCACCGCCGGACGCGGACGCGCCATCGGGAGATTCTGCTGTTCCGGGAGGCCTTCCAGCGCCTGCTGCCAGAACGCCAGCCGTGCGGACAGCGGGCTGTCCGGGTCGTCATCCTGGCCGAGCACCTTCCGTTGCCACAGGGCGTAGTCGCTGTACTGCACCGGTAGCGGTGCCCACCGCGGCTCGTCATCGGCGAGGCGAGCGGTGTAGGCGGTCGCCAGGTCGCGCAGGAGCGGCTCGGCCGACAGCCCGTCCACGGCGATGTGGTGGATCACGATCGAGAGCACTGACTCTGTCGGCGTGAGCGTGAACAGAGCCACCCGCAGCGGCAGTTCCTCGGTCAGGTCGAACTCCCGGCGCGCGTGCTCGGCCACCCGGTCGGCGAGCCGAGCCTCCGTGACGGGGACGATCGTCACCGGGGGGAGCCCGGCAGGGGCGTCGCGGACGACCTGCCGGGGCACGCCGTCCACCTCGGGAAACACGGTGCGCAGGCTTTCGTGCCGGACGGCCACATCGCCGACCGCCGCTGTCAGGGCACCGGTGTCGAGGGACCCGCTGAGCCGGAAAGCGAGCGGGACGTTGTAGACGCCGTGCTCGTCCCCGATCCTGTTGAGGAACCACAGACCCTGCTGTGCGAACGACAGGGGAAGCACCTCGGGGCGATCGCCGGCGATCACGGCGAGCGGTGGCGAGGCCCCGTTGGACAGGGCCGGAAGCAGGCCGGCCACGGTCGGCGTGTGGAAGACGTCGGCGACGGTGAGCTCGACCCCGAACGTGCTGCGGATCCGCGCGGCCAGCTTCAGCGCGAGCAGCGAGTGCCCGCCCCGGTCGAAGAAGTGGTCGTCGGGCCCGACCGTCCGCACGCCCAGGGCTTCGGCGAACAGGCCGGTCAGGATCTCTTCTTGGGCGCTCGGCCGGGGAAGGCGTGGCAGGGCGGCGGCGCCGGGAGGCTCGCCGCGCCCGTTGTCCGCGGGTGTGCCGTAGGAGGCGTGAGCCAGGGGGGCGGGCAGGCCCGGGTTCGCGCCCAACCGGCTGATCGGCACGTCGGGTGACGAAATCGCGGCCGCGAGGAACTGGGCCACCTTGCCGCCGAGTTCCTCAGCCGTCTCGCGTGCGAACAGGTCGGTACGGAACTCGACCGTGCCGTCGAGACCGCCTTCCGGCAGTTCCCGGAACGTCACGGTCAGATCGAACTTCGCCGCGCCCGCCATGCCCAGCCGCTCCACGGTGACCTCGGCGCCTTCCAGGGCGAACACCGGGTCGGCGTTGTTCTGCAGCACCAGCATGACCTGGAACATCGGGTGCCGCCCCAGGGACCGCGGCGGGTTCACGACCTCGACTATCCGGTCGAAAGGGATGTCCTGGTTGGCGAATGCGGCGAGGTCGATCTCGCGGACCCGGCGCAGCACATCGCGGAACGTCGGATCGCCGGCCGTGCTGGTACGCAGCACCAGGGTGTTGACGAAGAACCCGACCAAGTCGTCCAGAGCGTCGTCGGCCCGGCCGGCCACCACCGTGCCCAGGGGAATGTCGGTGCCGGCGCCGAGGCCGGTGAGCGCGACGGCCAGCGCCGCCTGGATCGTCATGAACAGCGTCGCCTGCTCGCCACGGGCCAGCCGGACGAGAGCCGCGTGCTGGTCCGCCGGTACGGCCAGGCGAACGACATCGGCCTGGGCGCCGGGGACGGCCGGCCGGTCGATCCGGATCGGCAGCCTCAGCTCCACCGGCAGATCGGCCAGAGTATGCCGCCAGAACTCCGATTGGCGGGCCAGCCGGGAACGCGGGTCGTCTTCGCGACCGATGATCCGGTCCTGCCAGAGCACGTAGTCGGCGTACTGCACGGACAGGGCGGCCGCCTCGGCCTGGCCTCGCCGGCGGGCCGCGTAGGCGGCGGACAGGTCGCGGGCCAGCGGCTCGGCCGACCATCCATCGCAGGCGATGTGATGCACGATCAGCACCAGGACGGCTTCGTCCGGGCCTTCGACCAGGAGCCGTGCGATCAGGGGCAGGTCGGTCGACAGGTCGAAACGGTGTGCCACCGCCTCGGCCAACATCGCGTCAAGCTCGCCCGGCTCGATGCCGATCACATCCAGCGCGACGTGAGCGCGCTCCGGCGCGTGGACGATCTGGTACGGCTCGCCGTCCACGTCGGAGAAGGTGGTGCGTAGCGGTTCGTGCCTGGCCAGCAGGTCGCCGAGAGCGGCCTGGAGGGCGGCCCGGTCGAGCTCCCCGGTTATCCGCAACACGAACGGCACGTTGTACGTGGCGTTGGGACCCTCCACGCAGTGCAGGAACCAGAGCCGCTGCTGGGCGTAGGACAGGGGGAGGTGGGCCGGGCGGGTTTCGCGGCCCAGCTCCGGCCGCGCGTCCGGGGCCTCGTCGAGCAGCACGACGAGCGCGGCCGGCGTGGTGGCCTCGAACAGCGTACGGATCGACAGTTCGCGTTTGAACGCGGCGCGGATGCGGTTGACCAATCTGGTGGCGAGCAGCGAGTGGCCGCCGAGCTCGAAGAAGCCGTCATCGGGGCCGACCGTGCGCAGGCCGAGCACGTCGGCGAACAGGCCGCACAGGATCTCCTCCTGCAGGCTGCGCGGTTCGCGGTGTTTGGCTGCCGGGGCATAGTCAGGCGCTGGAAGGCCCTTGCGGTCGAGTTTTCCGCTCCCTGTCAGGGGAAGCTCGTCCAGCACCACAACCGCGGCGGGCACCATGTAGTCGGGTACCGACCCGGCCATGGCGGCGCGGATCCGCGGTGGGTCCACGGTCATGCCGCGCTGGGCGACCACATAGGCGACGAGCCGTCGATCGCCGGGACGGTCCTCCCTGACCACGGCGAGCGCGGCGGCGACGCCTTCCTGGACGGCCAGCACCGCTTCGACCTCGGCCGGCTCGATGCGAAAGCCGCGCAGTTTCACCTGGGCGTCGGCTCGGCCGACGAACTCCACCTGCCCGTCCGCGCGCCAGCGCACGAGATCGCCGGTCCGGTACATCCGGGAGCCGTCCGCTGCGAAAGGGTCGGCGACGAACTTCTCGGCGGTCAGCCCGGGGCGCCGGAGGTAGCCGCGGGCGAGGCCGGCGCCGGCGATGTACAGCTCGCCGGTCACGCCTGGCGGGACGGGCCGGAGAGCGGCGTCGAGGACATGGACCCGCGTGTCGTCGAGCGGACGGCCGATGGGGACGGTGGCGGGCAGGTGATCCCGGTCGACCGGCCCGTTCGTGGCGAAGGTGGTGGTCTCCGTGGGGCCGTAGCCGTTGACGATCTCGACGTCCGGGCAGGCGTCGAGGACTCGGCGCACCGCGGCGGCCGGCACGACGTCACCGCCCGTCCAGACCTGACGCACCCCGCGAAAGCACGGGGCCGCCTCTTCGGCCAGGACGGTGAACAGCCCGGCGGTGAGCCACAGACAGGTGATGCCCGCGCCGGCGATCAGGCGCTGGTATTCGAGCACGTCCAGGTGGCCGGGTGGGGCGACCACGAGCCGGCCGCCGTTCAGCAACGGTGCCCAGACTTCGTAGGTCGAGGCGTCGAACTCCTGGGGAGAGTGCACCAGGACTCCGGACTGCTCCTCGGCCCGGAAACACCGGTCGGTCGCCAGATCGACGATATTGCGGTGGGTGACGACCACGCCTTTGGGGCGGCCGGTGGATCCCGAGGTGTACATGACGTAGGCCGCGCCGTCCGGGTGGACGGAGACCTTTCCCGGTGTCGGCGCGGTCGCGGCGGTATCGGCGAGGCAGGCGACGACGTCGGGATCGTCCACGATGACACGCTCGATGCCGACCGGCAGGGTCGCCGCCAGAGCTTTCACGGTGACGACGACCTCGGGCGCCACATCTCCGATCAGGAACGCCAGCCGTTCGGCCGGATGCCCCGGGTCGAGCGGCGCATAGGCGGCACCGGTCTTCAGCACTGCCAGTAAGGTCTCGACCAGGGCCAGCGAGCGCGGCACCATCAACCCGATCACCCGTTCGGGGCCGGCTCCATGCCGGGCGAGCAGCGCGGCCAGCCGGTCGGTCCGGGCGTCCAGCTCCGCGTAGGTCGTGGAACCGTCGTCAGCGGTCACCGCCACAGCGTCGGGGGTCAGCCGTGCCTGTGCCCGGAAGCGCTCGTGGACGAGGCCGGGCACACGATCGGTCCCGGTGTCGTTGTACGTCCTGAGAACGAGGTCCAGCTCCTGTCCGGACAGAGCCTCGACGCTGCCCACGTTCAGATCGGGCGTCTCGGCGAGGGCGGTCAGGACACGAGTGACACGGTCGGCCATGACCGAGGCCGCGACGCGGTCGACCATGTCGACCCGGTGCAGCAGCGAGATCGCGATGCGCCGGCCGGGGCGCACGTCCAGGGCCAGGGGATAGTGCGTGCTTTCACGTACGCGTAGATCGGTGGCCGTGAAGTCGACGGTGGACAGGTCGGCCGTACCGCCGGGCTGATTCTCGAAGGAGAGGACGGTGTCGAAGAGGGGCCCGGTGATGCCGGTGAGCCGCTGGATGGGGGACAACCCGAGGTGGCCGTACCGCACGGACTCCGACCAGCCGTCGCCCAGCTCACGCAGCATCTGCCGCAGGGAGATGTCCGGGGGCAGGGGCACTCGTACCGGAACCGTGTTGATCAGCAGGCCGATCATCCTGTCGGCGTTGGCGAGGTCGGCGGGCCGGCAGGAGACGGGGGTGCCGAACGCCACGTCGTCGCTGCCCAGCGACCGCCCGAGGACGAGGGCCCAGGCCCCCTGGAAGACCGTGTTCAGTGTCACGCCCACCTCGCGCGCGCGGTCGACGAGCGCCTGGCTGAGATCCTCGGAAAGGTCCCAGCGCAGCTCTTCCGCCTCGGCCGATCCGGCGTTTCCGGCGTGTCCGCCGAGGGCGCCGGCGATCGAGGTCCCCTGCTCCAGACCGTCCAGGGCACGCCGCCACGCCGCCTCGGCCCGCTGCTGATCGGCCTGGTCCAGCCAGGCCAGGTAGTCGCGGTACGGGGCGATCGGCTCGGCCGCGTCGGTCGAGCCGTAGGCCGTGAAGATCTCGCCCAGCAGGAGTCTGCCGGACCACGCGTCCAGGATGGCGTGGTGTGCGGTCAGGACGAACCGGTGGTGCCCCGCTCCGAGCCGGATCAGCGCGAAACGTAGCAGTGGCGGTTTTTCGATGGCGAACCCTTGGGACCAGTCGTCGTCCAGGAACCGCGCCAGGCGGGCGTCACGGGCGGCACCTTCGACGCCGCCGAGATCGGACAGGTCGAGGTCCTGCCACTCAAGGGAAAAACCACGCGGAACCACCTGGACGGGTTCGCCCGAGCCTCGGTGGCGGAACCCCGCGCGCAGGTTCGGGTGCCGGCTGAGCACGGCGGCAGAGGCCGACCGCAGAGCCGTCGGGTCCACGTCCCCGTGAAGCTCCATCGACAGCTGCGCCACGTACAGACGCGTGGCTTCGCGTTCGTACAGGGAGTGGAACAGGAGTCCTTCCTGAAGCGGCGACAGAGGGAGAACGTCCTCGATCGCTGAACGTCGCACCTTGCCCATGACGATCACACCTCTCCGAGCAGGTCGGCTTCGAGTTCTTCGATCTCGCGCTGGCTCAGCGAGCTGAGAAACAGGTCCGAGGGCGTCAGGGCGGTGCTGCCGGGCTGCGCCGCGTGATCGATGATCGTCTCCAGCGCGGCGAACCACTCCTCGCACACCGCGGCGACCAGGCCGGGCTCGGCCGCGGCCGGCAGCCATCGCCAGGTGGCGCTGAACCGGGGACCGTCGGGCAGGTCCTGCGTGACCGCGTTGATCTCCACCGGGTGCACGACCGGCGCGGCCGGGTCGACGTGATCGTTGAAGGCGTCGCGGCCGGGGAGCAGCGCCCAGGCGCGCTCGTGGCCCGCGGCGAAGCGGCCCATGTAGTTGAAGCGGATCAGCGGCTTGGGGCGTTTCGCGAGGATGGGCGCGGTCTGCGGGTTCAGGTAGCGCAGCAGGCCGAAACCCAGGCCCTTCCCTGGGACCTGTCGCAGCTGCTCCTTGATCCGCTTGAGAGCGCGGCCGGGATCGGCTGTGCCGGGCACCAGGCGCACCGGGTAGGCGCTGGTGAACCAGCCCACGTTGCGGGACAGGTCGACGCCGTCGGCGATGGCCTCACGTCCGTGGCTCTCCAGCTCCAGCAGCACCGCCTTGTCCGAGCCGGCCTCCGGGTCGGGTGCGCGGCCTGCCAGAGCCAGAGCCAGGCCGGTCAGCAGGACGTCATTGAGTTCGCAGCCCAGTGCCTCCGGCACCGCGTACAACTTCTTCGTCAGCTCGGGAGGCAGGTCGAAGGTGGCCGACACCATCGCCCCCATGCGGTCTTTCGCCGGATCCGTGACGCCGCGCACGAAGCCGGCGGCGGGCCGGTCCAGCGTGTCGAGCCAGAAGGGCAGCTCGGCTCGGCGATCCGCGTGACCGGCCGTCGTCTGAAGCAGGTGGGCCCAGCGGCGGAACGAGGTGAAGGGGCCGATCAGCTTCGGTTCGCGGCCCTGCCGGATCGCCTGCCAGGCCGTGGCCAGATCGTCGGTCAGGATGTGCCAGGACAACGCGTCGGCGGCCAGATGCTGGACGACCAGGGCGAGCCGGCCGGTCGCCGACGGGCCGCGGTCGAACCACACCGCCTGCAGCAGGCGGCCCTGACGCGGGGCGAGGCGGCTCCTCGCCCTGGCCAGTTCATCGTCGATCGTCCTTGCCAGCTCGGTATCGGTCAACGTCCGGGCATCGACTCGCGTGAGGCACTCGGCCGCGGGCACGCTCCCGGCCGGGAGCACCTCAAGAGGGTGATCCTGTTCTCCGTTCGTGGCGACCATCGACAGGCGTAACCCGTCGTGGGTGTCCAGCAGGGCCTGCAAGACGCGCTCCAGCGCCTCAACGTGCAGGTCGGAGGGGGTTCGCATCACCACCGACTGGCTGAAGTCGTCGATCGGCGCGCCCCACTCGACCGACCATCGCACGATCGGGGTGGCGGGAAGGGCACCGACCTCGATGTCGTCGTCGGCCGGCTGATCGGTCTGTGCTGTTCGTGCCGCGGCTGCCAGCTTCGCTACCGTCCGCAGTCGCAGTACCTCGTCGGGCTCGATCAACAGGCCATTCTGGCGAGCCACGCCGCACACCCGGATCGCCGTGATGCTGTCGCCGCCGAGGGAGATGAACTGGTCGCTGACGCTCACCGACGCCAAGCCCAGCACCTCGGCGAACGCCTCGGCCAGGATCCGCTCCCGCGGCGAGCCCGGGGACCGGCCGGCTTCGCGCTCCTCCGATTCCGGCTCGGGCAGGGCGGACCGGTCGAGCTTGCCGTTGGGCGTGGTCGGCAGGCGATCGAGGAGCACGATGTCGGTCGGCACCATGTGCTTCGGCAGCGTGCGTACCGTCTGCGCGCGGATCTCGTGGATCAGGCCGGTACGGCGAGCGGGCGGCACCGGTTCGTTGGCCGGTACGGAGCGCGGGCGAGGGACCACGTCGATCGGGCCGATGGGGGCGAGCCTGTCGACCAGCACCACGTCGAAAGCGTCGGTGGCCTCCTCCGACCACGTCAGGTGGGTCTCGTAGCCGTGGCCGATCCCCAGTTCCCGTAGCGCCCGCGGATCGGTGCCGGTCCAGGGGCCGGCGATCGCCTGCCGAGCACCTGCGAGGTCACCGGCGTCGAGCGATCGGGCCGCGGCGACGTCCGCTGTGAGCCGTGCGTTGGGGATGCCGTGCAGCCGCACCGTGCTCGGTCGCCGCAGGCTCAGGTGGTGGTCGAGGGCGGTCAGGCTCGTCACGTCGTCACCCCAGCGCAGGGCCGCCGGCGCGGGGGCCGGCTGTTCGGGCCCCTTCCGCATGATGACGTCGTAACGGTACCCGGTCAGTTCGTTGTGGCCGCCGTCCGGCTTCAGCAGGACCTGGACGCTGGCGACGTCGGCCAGATGGTTCCTGACCGTGGCGAAGAACCCGGGGTCGATCAGCAGCTCCCGCTCGTTCGCCATCCCGCGCTCCACCAAGGCGGCCACCGTGGCCGGATCGGTGTCCGGCCGGGCCCGCCGCACCTGGATGCCGGTGTGCAGGGCCCGTGCCAGGCGTAGGTTACGCAGGTCGCCCAGGAACAGATGACCGCCGTCGGGCAGCAGATTCCAGGCTCCTGCCAGGACTTGGATGACGTAATCGATGTTCGGGAAATACTGGACCACTGAGTTGAGGATCAGGGTGTCGAAGAAACCGTCCGGCAGGCCGGTGAAGTCATCGGCCGGCTGCGCCATGACCCGTACCTTGCCGGTCCATTCGGGCCGGGCGCTGATCGAGCGTCGCAGGGATGCGATCGCCTGGGCCGACAGATCGGTGCCCCAGTAGCTCTCGCACACACTCGCGAGCTGGGAAAGGATCAATCCGTTGCCCACGCCGATGTCCAGGATGCGGCGTGGTTCCAAGGCGGTGATCCGGTCCACCGCCACCTGCCGCCACAGACGCATCTCGTCGACAGGGAGCCGCCTACCGGTGTAGCTGCTGTTCCAGCCCTCGAAGTCGTCGCCGAGGGGACGCTGTGAGCGCTGGCCGTACAGGGACTCGTTCACCTGCCGCCACGCGTCGACGACCTCCTTGTCAGCGCGGTCGCCGTCGGCGGCCGCGGTGGGCACGACGTACGCGATCAACCGCTTGATGCCTGGACGGTCCTCGCGGACCACGACCGCGACGTGCCGCACCTTGGGGCACGCCGCGATCGCCGCCTCGACCTCGCCCGGTTCGATGCGGAATCCGCGGATCTTCAACTGCTCGTCGGCCCGGCCGAGAAAGTCCAGTTGGCCATCGGGGCGCCGGGCGGCCAGGTCACCCGTGCGGTACATCCGCGATCCGGGGATGCCGAACGGATCGGCGACGAAGCGCTGCGCGGTCAGGCCGGGCCGGCGCAGATAGCCTCGTGCCAGCCCGATGCCGGCGATGTAGATCTCACCGGTCCGGCCAGGACCGACCGGGTTCAGGTTCTCGTCGAGCACGTGGACGGCGACGTCGGAGATGGGGCGTCCGATCGACGGCTTGACGCCGGCGGGCAGCGGGGCGGACATCGTGGCCATGACCGTGGTCTCGGCCGGGCCGTAGCTGTTGAACATCCGGCGGCCCGGTGCCCAGAGCGCGGTGAGTTCGGCTGAGCACGGCTCACCGCCGACGATCACCGTTCGCACGGTCGGCAGGTCCGACGGTGACATCGCGCCCAGGAGGGTGGGCGGGAGCGAGACGTGCGTAAGGTCCAGACTGGCCAGCTCGGCGGCGGAGACCAGCCCCCGGGTGCCCGCCACGACCAGGGTCGCGCCGCTCAGCAGCGCCAGGCACAACTCCCAGAACGCCGCGTCGAAGCTCGGCGAGGCACAGTGCAGGACCCGGCAGCCACGGCCGACGTCGAGCGTCCGCACCTGTTCGCGACTGAAGTTCGCGATACCGACGTGCGGAACGAGGACAGCCTTGGGCCGCCCGCTGGACCCTGAGGTGTAGATGACGTAGGCCGGGTGATCGACGGCCAGCGGGATGGTTCGTTCAGCGTCGATGAGAGCTTCCGCCGGTGCTTCCGCGCCCGCGAGGAGGGGCGGTGCGCCGACCTCCCAGACCGGGCAGGTGGTCTCGGGCAGTCGAGGCGCGGTCGCACCGTTCGTGAGCACTCCGGCGGGCTGGGCGTCCTGAAGCATGAAGGCGATGCGGTCGGCGGGGTAGTCAGGGTCGACGGGCAGGTAGGCGGCGCCCGCCTTCAGCACGGCGATGACCGCGACGACATGCTCGGTTGAGCGCGGCAGCGCGAGCGCCACCACCTGCTCGGGCCCGATGCCGAGCTTGACCAGCACGCGCGCGAGCCGATTCGCGCGGGAATCAAGTTCCGCGTAGGTGAGCGTCTCGGTCCCTGAGATGACCGCGGGAGCGTCAGGGGCCTGGCGCACCTGACGTTCGAACAACGCCGGGAACGGCTCCGGGGGCACGGTGGGGTGCAGGACTGGCAAGGCGAGCTCGGCAGGACCTTCGCGAAGCTGCTGCACGCTGGGAAGCTGCTGCATGGTAGGCAGACTGGCAAATCGCGCCGGGCCGGTTGAAGGTCTGACAGCCAACCTGCAGCGAACCTGCCGACGTCCTGCCTGTTCTCCATGCGCCTGGAAGGCCCTTCGTGGTTCGGGCACCTTGATCACATGATCGCGAACAGATGAGCCTGATCGGCCCTTGACAGCGGAACGTCGTGGATCTCCGCGCATGCGTGCCGAACGATGTTGAGCATCGAGATCAAGTAGTCGCCGTGCCGCTCGACGCGCCGCAGCAGGCCACGGATGAACAGAACGTGCAGCGACCGCGTCAGCTCCGGCCGTGACAGGCCGGTCGCTCCGGCCGCCTCGTCCACCGTCCAGCAGCCGTCGATCTGCAGAAGCCGATCGAGCAGCCTCCGATGTGGCTGCGGCAGCGTCTCGACGCTGCTCATCACCGCGGCGTAGAGCATCGGCTCAGGATGATGGCAGATGAGGGCATGCAGATTACGCGGGTCGTCGACCAGCTGCCCGTACAGGTGGGGGAGCGGCTCCATGAGGCACTGGGAGGCTGCCAGGCCGAGAGCGGCCGGCAACCCGTCGAGCATCCGGCAGAGCCCCGCGATCATCGACGCGTTGGCCGGATTCAGGCGGAAGTCCGGCTGGACGGGAGCGAGCTGCCGCAGCAGCAGGCTGACCGCCGGGACCTGGATCAGGGAGTCGAGGTCCCGTTCCTGACCGGGTTCAGGTACCGCCAGCGGAGCCAGCGGGAGGACGCATTCTCCCCGGATGCCCAGGGGCACGCGGGCGGTGGTCACCACGGTCACATGCGGACAGTCCGCCAGCAGGCGGAGCAGTGCCCGGGCGTGGACCGGGACGTCATCGAGGCCGTCCAGGAAGACGATCATCGGCGTGGTGCCGATGATCGCGGCGAGTTCGCCGCTCGTGTCCGCCTGGCCGGTGATGAGTTCGACCATGGCTTCCAGCAGGGGCGGCGTGGCCGCGTTCGGGATCCAGTCGTGGTGAGCCTCGGCGACGGGCACCCACAGCAGGGGGATGTCGAGCTCGGCGAGCACGCGCTGGCCGACCTCCAGAGCCAGCCGCGTCTTGCCGACACCGCTGATGCCGGTGATGGTCAGCAGCCGCTGGCGCGGCTCCGCTGCCAGCAGTCCTGTGATGGCGTCCAGCTCGTGCTCTCGCCCCACCAGACCGTCCGTGGTCCACACGGACGCGTCGGATCGCATACTCTCCGTGACCATCTTGTCGAGATAGGAGCTCTCGACCTGGGCGGCCCGGCAGAAGGCGGTCCGGGCCTGCCCGGTCAAGCGCAGCGCCCCGGCCAGAAGGGCCACGGTCGCCCGGCGCGGGGAGGCGACGCGGCCGCTCTCCATGTCGCGGATCGCCCGCACGCTGATCGTGGACAGGGCCGCCAGCTGTAACTGGGTCAGGCCGCAGCGAAGCCTTTGCTGGCGGAGGACCTGAGAAAAGCTGCCTTCCGAGCGTGCTCGTACCATGGCTCACCCCGGGATCATGACGAAGAGACTGTGATCATTCATGTGTCAGCACCGCGATACGCCAGGAGGGACTGAGGCGAGGTCAGCAACGGCAGATGGAGGTCGGTCGTCGGGCCGCAGACCCGGAAGACGAAGGACGCTCGGAGAAAGAGCGGCAGACAGCCCTGGAGCGTGTAGTAGCTGTCCAGCTCCACCTCGACCTGATAGGTGGCCGCTTCCAGGCCGGGGCCTTCGGCCAGCACCAGCCGGCCGTCACATCCCGTACGACCCGACGCCAGCTTGATCAAGCCGGTCGCCGTCTCACAGGCCAGGCCGACGTCGACCTCCGCGCAGGGCCGGCCGGTCACACCGTCGACGAGTTGAATGGAGATCTTCATGCGCCCAGCCGGCCTTCCAGCCGGCGACAGGCGATACTCGCCAGATCCTCCCTGGTCTTTTCGAGATCCGACTCCGGTGAGCCACGGCCCAGGAGCGCGGCCAGCGCCGTGACGAGCACGTCGGCCCCGGCGACCAGAGCTCCCACGTCGGAGTCCTCACCGGGTGCGTGGCTGATTCCATCCTTACTGGGCACGAAGATCATGCCGACGGGGGCCAGGGCCGCGATGACCTGCGCGTCGTGGCCGGCGCCACTCGGCATGGCCTGCCAGGACAGGCCCAGGGACTCAGCCGCGTCCGCGATGACGCCACGCAGCCCGGGGTCGGTGAGCACGGGAGCCGACCGGTCACAGACCCGCAGGTCGACATCAACGTGGGACACCCGGGCCACGTGCTCGGCCATCGAGGCCAGCAGTCGCTCGCTGCGCTGGATCCGGGTGGTATCCGTATCGCGGATCTCAGCATTGAGGCGTACGACGCCGGGAATGGTGTTGACGGTGTTCGGGGACACGTCCATGAATCCGACGGTCGCCGTCGAGCACGCACCGAGCGCCGTGGCGAGGCTTTCCACCTTGGCGACCAGGTGTGCGGCGCCCACCAGGGCGTCCCGGCGGTCACGCATGGGAGTGGTACCCGCATGCTGTTGTTCGCCGCTGACCTCGCACGCGAATATGGTGCGGCCGACGATGCCGTCCACCACGCCGATGTCCAGACCGAGTCGCTCCAGCACCGGCCCCTGCTCGATGTGCAGCTCGAGAAAGGCGGCGATGCGGCCGGCCGGCCAGGCGGCTTCGGCCAAGCGCTCCGGGTCGCCCCCCGCGGCCGGCAGATAGTCCCTCGCCGGGCGGCCCGCCCGGTCGACGGCCTTCTCCGCGTCGGCGTCCAGCAAGCCGGCCATCGCACGTGACCCCCAGAAGGGATGCTGAACGAGCGCGCCTTCCTCGTTGGCGAATCCCACGGCTACAGGCTCGAATCCGTCGATCGTGACCCCGGTCTCGAGCAGCACCGTCAACGCCTCCAGAGCGGCGACCACGCCGTAGGCGCCGTCGAGCCAGCCGCCCTGCCGGACGGTGTCGATGTGCGAACCGAACATCAGGACCGGCAGGCACGGGTCGGCGTCCGCGCGCCGAATCAGCAGATTGCCGGCCGGGTCGACGTCAGTGGCCAGCCCGGCTTTCGCGGCCAGGTCTTCGAGGAACTCCCGTGCTCGGCTCTCCTCCGCGCTCAGCCCGAGCCGAGTGATTCCCCCCTGCGGATCGCATCCGATCTGGGCGAGGCCGCGCAGCGCGGTGAGGAAGCGGTCGGCATCGACGCGGAGTGGGCCGGCCGCGAAGGTCGGCGCGGCGGTGTGGGCGTCCTCAAGAGATGCATCGGTCGGCCTCATCCGGATTCCCATCGAATTGGTTGCGAACCCTGTCAGCGGCCAGCCTGGGAAGCGTGCCTTTCAATCGGCTATCACTGGCGCATCAATGGCGATGGCCTTCAGCGGACTCCGGCCCGGAAACTGATCGACAGCGGATGGCAGGCGGCGGAAAGCGATTCAACAGGTTGCTCTCCTACCCTCGGCTCAGTAAGTAAAGAAAAGCGAGAATCGCCAGACGCCAGAAAGGACAGAGATGAGCGCGACCAAGATGATCCGGTGCACCGCGAATACCGCTTGGGACTGACAACTCGACCTGCCCCGGACCGATCAGCGTCCCCTCGCCAGACCGGCCAGCAGGCGCTCGACTTCCTTCCGGGCCTTCACCACGTGCTGTGGCCGTGTTCCCGACAGCAAGCGGGAGGCCATCCGCCAGGCCGTCTCCGCCGCCTTGGGCGCTTCGGCGGCGGCGAGCACCCGCCCCTTGACCATGAGGGCTCGTGCCTCGAACAACACCATGCCCAGTTCCGCGAAACCGGACACCGACTGATCGGCCCTGGCCAGCGCGGTGTCCAGATCGGCGCGGACCAGTGACCACTCCGCGAGGGCCAGCTCGACACGGTTCCTGACCACGCTGTCCCCGACCGTGTTCACCAGGGTCAGGGCCCGCTCCAGGAGGGGGCCGGCCTGCTGGTGCGCACCTCTCCGAAGATCGGCCTCCGCCAGGCCCAGCAGGGCGTGGCACTCGCCGAGCCGGTCCCCGGACCTGCGGGTGGTCGCCAGGACCGCCGTGAACAACTCCGCGGCCTCGACGAACTCGCCGCGCGTCAGGTGCAGCGTTCCGAGGCGGTGCTGCACCTGGGCGCCGACCCGGCGGTTGCCGATCTGGTCGGAGATGTGGGTGGCGCGGCCGAGCAGGCTCTGGGCCGCCTCGTCGTCGCCGAGGTCGATGTTCGCCTGCGCCATGTTGTGCAGGACGTAGGCCTCGGCGACACGATCGCCGACCTGCTGGAATGTGCGCAGCGCCGCCCCCCACTGAGACAACGCCGTCTCCAGGTCCCCGTTCTGACGATTGAGGAACGCCATGTAGCGCAGCACCAGCGCGGCGCCGTGCTCGTCATCCAGTTGCTCGTACAACGCCATGGCCTGCTCGAACTGCTGTGTCGCCGGGCCGGGTCGCCGTTGGATCATGTCCAAGGAGCCGAGCGAGTATCGCATGGCGGCCTCGCCGCGCTGGTTCCCGTGCCGGCAGGCCGCCTTGAGCGCCATGGCATGGCTTTCGCGCCAGTCGGAGAAATAGGACTGCGACTCCAACAGGGGGACGACGCTCAGCGCCAGGTTCCAGGAGTGCTCGACCAGCCCGGCGGCCGCAGCCTGCCGGATGCCGGAGAGGAGGAACTGCCGCTCTTGCTCGTACCAGGCCAAGGGCTCGATGAGTACACGATCGAGGAACGAGGCCGGGAGCGCCCATCGGGAGGCGCGGCCGGCTGGGAGGAGGTAGTCACCGGAATACTCGCGACGGTATGCCTCGCCGGCCAAGAACAGCAGGCACCCGACAAGGCGTTCCAGCGCGGAACGTCGCTCTGCCGGGCTCTCCTCTTCCAGCAGCCGTTCGCGTGCGAATGACCGCATCATGGCGGGGAACCGATAACGGTCCGGGCCCGGACCGGATTCCACGTCGAAGAGATACGCCTCGGCCAGTTCCCCGATGGCGTCTTCGGCCTGGAGCAGGCCGGTCTCCAGCAGAGGCGCGCCCACCCAGGCGGGGAAGCTGCTCGCCTCGGAGAGCGCCAGAAGCCGGAAAAGCCTGCGGGCTTCGGGGGACAGGGAGTTGTAGGACAAGGAAATGCTGGCGCGCACTCCCATTTTGCCGTGGTTCAATTCGTCGAGCCGGCGTGTCTCGTCGGTGAGCCGTTCCACGAGACCCGCCACCTTCCAGTGCGGTCGCGCGGCGAGGCGGGCGGCTACGATGCGCAACGCGAGCGGCAGGCCGTCGCACAGATCGCACAGGTCTTCCACCGCTTCGGGTTCCGCCTGGGCTCGCTCGCCGCCGATGGCGTGGTCCAGCAAGGTCACGGCGCTGGGCCGGCTCATCGTCGGGATCTCGATCCGCTCGGCCGGCAAGCCGGTCAGCCGGCGGCGGCTGGTGACCAGCACCGAGCACTGCCCGCTCCCCGGAAGCAGCGGCATGACCTGCTCCTCGGACTCCGCATCGTCGAGGACGATCAGCATGCGGCGTTTGCCGAGTAGATTCCGGTAGACCTCCCCGCGTTCCTCGACATCGTGTGGCAGGGAGGAGCCGCTGACACCCAGGGCGCGTAAGAACCGGCCGAGGATATCGGCGGGATCGGCCGCCCGGGAGTCGGCATGCAGGTGAGCGAACAGTTGGCCGTCTGGGAAGTCACCCGCCATCAGGTGCGCCAGGTGGACCACGAAAGCCGTCTTCCCCGCACCACCTCGGCCGTGGAAGACCACGACGGGAAGTGCTCGGCCCGCGCTCGTGGTCCCGATGACGTCAGTCAGAACCGCATGGATCAGGTCGGTGCGCCCGGTGAAGTCCGAGATGGCCGGTGGCAGCAGCGTGGGGACGCCCGGGTGGACCGGTGGTGCGGAGATCGGCTCGGCCAGCCTTTTCTGTGCCGGATCGATGCTGTTGCCGAAGGGCACGGACCCCACCCGTAAGGGGGCCTGCCCGAAGACGTGTTCACCGGCCAGCATCTCCCGGTGCAGTGATCGAAGATCCGCGCTCGGCTCGATGCCCAATTCAGCCGTGAGAAGGCGGTGGATGTTCCGATAGACGTCCAGCGCTTCGGCCTGACGCCCGTGGCGGTACAGCGCCATCATGAACAGGGCATGGAACCGCTCACGTAAGGGATGCTGCCGGGTGAGGGTCGCGAGCTCGGCCGCCAGATCCTGATCCAGTCCCGCGGCCAGCTCGATCTCGATGCTCTGCTCCAGGGCGCTCAGGCGGCGCTCCTCCAAGCGCACCACACAGTGCTGGACCAGTGGGGCTGATATGTCCGACAGCGCCGCTCCCCGCCACAGCGCCAGCGCTCCCCGCATGCCGGCAACGAACCGGGCGGGATCGCCATTGCGCAGGGCGCGCTGGCCTTCGGCGACGCGGGCGTCGAATAACCGGGTATCGAGGGTGCAGCCGTCCAACCGCAGCAGGTAGCCAGGCCTTCGAGTTTCGATCAGGTGGGCGCCGTGCGCCCTGCCCATCGCTCGTCGCAGACGGGACACGCAGAAGTGGATCTGTTCGCGGGCCGTAGGCGGCGGATCATCGTCCCACACCGCCTCGATCAGCCGGTCTGTTGAGATGACTTTCTCTGGCTCGAGGAGCAGCATTGCGAGTACGATCTTCTGGCGCATCCCTTCGATATCCATGGGGCCGTTTTCTGATCCTGCTTCGAGTGGCCCCAGTACTGAGAAGTACATGTGTGCTCCCGGATCACTGTTCGCCCAATATTGTCCCACGGGAAAGCGGTTATAGTCGCCCAGGAATGACGCACCCGAGAATCAGATCGGCGTTGTCCGGCGTCGGGCGGCAGGCGAAACGCGTTGAGTTCCGTGAAGCCGCTCCGCGTTTTTCGGTGGGTATGCGGTCACCGAGTCGGCCGACGTCCGGGCGGTGATTGCGCATCGCGTGCCTTCCCGACTCGACGTCCCACGTCCTGGGACGCTACTCGAACACGATTTCAATTCGCTTTTGCCCGCACATAGCGGCCCGCGTAGGGGCGTAGTCCGAGGGCGAGGCGGTGGTCAAAACTTCACCGACAGCCCGCATCCCTCCGGTGGGCGGGGGAACGCCACCGTGGCCACGCAGTGCAAGAGCGGGTCAACGCCCACCTGGCCGGCGGTTCCCGCCCGCATCGCTCGGTGCGGACGCGGCCGCATCGCTCTGCGCCTGCCCGCGAGAACGGTCCTGGTCGAGGGGGCGGACCCGCAGACGATCAACCGAATTCACACCGTGGATCCAGGCTGAGAGGTTCTCGCAAAACCTTCCCAAAGCCCCGGGCGGCTGCGGTTGACGGTGAATGTCCTTTGACAGGGCGGTGAACGTGAGAACCGGTCGTGACCGTCCCGGCCGGATTCCCGCCAGGGGTGATGGCTGGAGACGGGCGAGACGTCGGCCGAAAGGAGTGGGCGGATGGAGCTGCCGCGGCAATTCGGGATCAGGGTGGCAGGAATGAGATCATTTTTGGCGACTTATACCATTACTGCCGCATTACAGCGCTGTCATGATTGACCCCGGCTGCGGCCCCCGGTGCCTTCCATCAAGGGCTGGTTCACGGCCGGGATGCTGCTCCGGCCGCTACCGAAAGGCGATCATCGCGGACTGTGAAAACGGGATTCATGCTCAGAATTCGCCCAAATGGGAGGTATTGTGCGATGCGGCCTGTCCAGGGATGATCTCCTGCGGAGGAGGATCATGCGTTTCAGGATTCTCGGACCGCTGGAGGTCGAACGGGGCGGCGAACAGCTGCACCTCGGAGGCGGGCTCCAGCGCGTCGCCATGGCGATCATGCTACTCGACGCCAATCGAATTGTGCCCGTCAACAGAATGATCGAGGCCATTTGGGGTGAGGCGCCCCCGGAGACCGCCCGGAATCAGATCCAGATCCGGATCTCCCAGCTGCGCCGCCTGCTCGGCGATACCGCTCAGCCGCACCGTCTCCTCATCACCAAGCCTCCCGGCTACCGGCTGAGAGTCGAACGCGGTCAGCTCGACCTCACCGACTTCGACGAGCTGACCGAGCAGGCCCGACTGGAGAATCCCGCCCAAGCGGCCAGGACCCTGCGCGCGGCACTGGCCCTATGGCGGGGCCCCATGCTGTCCAACGTCAGAAGCGACCTGGTCCAGAGGATCGTGCACGGCGTACAGGAACGCCGCCTGCTCGCTCACGAGCAGTGCATCGAACTCGAACTCGGAGAGGGCCGCCATCAGCAACTGGTCGCCGAGCTACGCGGCCTCGTCCGCGACAACCCGCTACGCGAGCGGTTACACGGACTCCTCATGCTCGCGCTCTACCGTTCGGGACGACAGGCCGAAGCACTCGACGTCTTCCGCGCTTATCGGGTGATGCTGCAGGACACGCTCGGTCTGGTGCCGGGGGACGAACTACGTCGGCTTGAGCTCGCCATACTCAACCAGAACGCGGAGCTCGACAGCGGGCCGGCGATCGTGAGTCAGACGCCGGTCCCGAGGCAGCTTCCTCCGATGATCTCGCGGCTGGCCGGACGCGAGGCCGAGATGCGCCGGATCAGCTCGCTGCTCGACGAAACGGGCGCGGGTACCGGGTTGCCCATCGCCGCCATCGTCGGCAGGGCCGGGGTGGGCAAGACCGAGCTGGCACTCCAGACGGCGCATCGGTTGTCGCCCAGCTACCCGGACGGGCAGCTCTACATCGACCTGCGCGAAGGCGAGCTGCAGCCGACCAACGTGCTGAGCCAGTTCCTCCGCGCGCTGGGCGTCACGGTGATACCCCGGCTGCTGGAGGAGCGAGGCGCTCTGTTCCGCTCCACCGTGGCCGGCAGCCGCGTGCTCCTGCTCCTCGACAACGCGGGGTCGTTCGAACAGATCCGGCCCCTGCTTCCCGGCGGTTCTCCCAGCGCCGTCCTGATCACCGGCCGGCACCACCCGATCGGGTTGCCGGAACACCGGGTGGTCCGCCTCGACGTTCTCGGCAACGAGGGCGCCGTCGAACTGCTCACCCACGACATCGGCGCTCATCGCGCCGCGCTGGAGCCCGACGCCGTCAGGACGCTGGCCGAGCAGTGCGGCGGCCTGCCGCTCGCGCTGCGCATCGCGGGCGCGCGGCTCGCCGTTCGCCCGCAGTGGACCGTCCGGACCCTGGTGGACCTGCTCAGCGACTCCCGCACCATGCTGGACGTTCTCAGTCATGGTGATCTTGAGGTACGGGCCAGCCTCGACGTCAGCTACCAAGGGTTGTCACGCAAGGCCCAGACGCTGTTCCGGCGGATCGGGCTGCTCGGCAGCCCGCAGATCGCCCACTGGCTAGGCGAGGCGCTGCTCGGCGACGACGCGGCCCAGGACGCGTTCGATGAGCTGGTCGACGCCTCGCTGCTGGTCCGCAGAGGCCAGAGATACGTCATGCACGACCTCGTGCGTGCGTACGCGGGCGAAAGCGCCCTCACCGGCGACGGCGAGGAGCAGCGCCGGACGGCGGTCGAGCGTGCCTGCAAGCGCTTCCTCTTCCTGGCCGACCGCGCGCACCAGCGTTCCTACGGCGGGCATTTCACCCTCCTGCGGGGCAAGGACACGGGTGATTCCCAGGACGACGGCCTGGCCGACGCGCTGTTCGGGAACGACCCACTCGGGTGGCTGGAGGACGAGCGCACCACGCTCCTGGCGAGCGTACGGCAGGCGGCGGCGCACGACCTCGACGAGCTGTGCTGGAACATCGCGATGACCGCCATCACCCTCTTCGAGGTCCGGGCGTACTACGACGAGTGGCGCACCGTCGCCGAGATCGCGCTCGAATCCTGCCGAAGGGCCGCCAACACGCGCGGAGAGGGGGCCATGCTGTACTCGCTGAGCACACTGGCCATCTTCCAGCAGCGGTACAACGAGGCACAACCTCTGCTGGTCCAGGCGATCGACATCTTCGAGCTGATCGGGGAGGTGCACGGCATGGCGCTGGCCCTGCGTAACCTGGCGCTCTCGATGCGGGTCAGGGGCGAGGTCGACGCGGCGCTCGACAGATACAGGCAGGCACTGCCGCTGCTGGAGGCAGTGGGTGACCCGGCGGCCGAAGGCCACGTCCTGGTGAGCATCGCGGCCATCCATCTCGAAGAGGGCCGCCTGGGTGAGGCGGAGCCGCTGCTCGACCGCGCACTGGCGATCTTCAGGGACGAGGGCGTTCCCCGCGGCGAGGCCCAGGCGTTGAAGCGCATCGCCGACCTCGCCCTGCTGCGCGGCGACGCCCCGCGCGCGCTGGAGGAGTTCGAAGGAGCCCTGGCCATCGTCCGCAGCATCCGGGACCGGATCGGTGAGACGTACGTCCTTCACGGGACTGGCGAGGCGCAGGCGGCCCTCGGCCGGGCCGACCAGGCCGAACGTGTCCTGTCACATGCTCTGGCCATGGCCCAGGAGCTCGGAGAACGGCACATCGAGGGGCGAACGAGGTTGTCGCTCGGCCTGCTGCTCAGCCAGCAGGGAGACCCCGGTGGGGTGGCTCACCTGGAGAAGGCGCACGCGCTGTTCGCCGACATGGAGGCGGAGCGCTGGCGGGCGAAGGCGGCGGAGGCCCTGGCCCGATCACGCTGAGCGAGGGGCGCAGTGGCGGGTTCCGAAACGGTGGCGGGGACGGCGTTCGCGCCTGGGGAAGCGAGATCGGCAGCCGCCGCCAGGCTCAGGCCGATAGCGGCTTGCCCATGGTCTCCTCGGTCCAGGACATGTCACAGAGCCCGTCCATCTTGTAGTGCTTGCAGGCCAGGTCCCAACTCTCTGCTTCCGCTGTGGCGGTGGCGCCCGTCGCGACCGCCACGGTGATGCCCAGGCTGATCAAGATCTTCCGCACGTTGCCCCTCCCTTCAGGTCACGGAGGCGACTCTAGTGAAGGCGGCTTTTGTTTTGCTTTCGATCGCTTACCGTCACCCGCTCCGGGGGTACTGGGCGCGGCTTGACCGGGGCACATCTCTCCCTGGATGACCGCCCGGTAGCCCGGCACCGGGGTTCGCCAGGCCCTCGGCCGAATGGTAGTCCTGGGTATACCGTCGATTGTCGCGCCAGCACGTGTGTGCCTGGGCCGTGCCGTCGTTTCAATGGTCGGCATGACGATGACACGGACGATTCCCGGCCGTTGGGTCGAGGGTGCCGGGGCGGTGCTGGGGCCGCTGCTCCTCCTCGCCGGGGTGCTCACCCGGATCGGCGAGGACGACTTCTTCCCCGGCCAGCTCGCCGCCTATGCCACAGATCCAGGGCGGATGGCCGTGTCCTACGGGTTGTTCGCCGCCGGCGTCGTGCTGCTGTGGCCGGCGACCACCGCGCTGGCCCGGTTGATCAGCGTGACCCACCCGGGCTGGGCCAGGTGGGGCGTCACGCTGGTCGTGCTCGGGCTGTTCGGGCGGATCTTTCACGCCGGGGTGAGCCATCTGGCCTTCCAGCTGGTGGACGAGCTCGGGCTGAAAGAGGCACAACGGGTGGTCACGGACACCTACGGCGCCTTCCACGCCTTCAAAGCCGTCAACATCTGCATCATGGCCGGCTGGATCGTGCTCGCCATCGGCGCCTACCGGTCCCGGGCGTTCGGCCCTCACGCGCTCGGCGTGGTCAGGTGCGTGGCACTGGCGCTGGGGCACGCGCTGCCGCTGGGCGTGCTGAAGGGCAGCAGCGACCCGATCTCGCTGGTCGCCCTGGCCGGCCTCGCCGTCGCCCTGGTGCCCCTCGGCGTGGGGATGCTGAAAGACGGCCCGGCTCCCCGCTGGTGGGCCGCCGCCCTCACCATCGCGCTGATACCGGGCGCCTACGTCCTCGGGATGTACGGCTGAGCCCGCGCACGCGCGCCGGGTCTCGGGGCTTCCGCCAGAACGGCAGAAACATGGTTACCTTCCGCAGCGATGCACAACTGAGAGCCATGAGGGGTCCGGGCCTGAACCCTGCGGAGGGTGCACTGTGGGAGAGATGCCGCTTGCCGCGACCATCGCCGCGCTGCGTGAAGAACTGGCCGAGGCGATGCGCGCCGCACGGGATGCCGACGTCCGGTTCGAGGTGGGGCAGGTGCAGGTCGAGTTCAACATCGGCGTCACGCGCGAGACCGGCGGCCAGGGCAAGGCCAAGTTCTGGGTCCTGGAGCTGGGCGGCGAGAGCTCGTACCAGAAGGAGGAGATCCAGCGGGTGACGCTGACGCTGGAGGCTCCGGTCGACCGGGCCGGGCGTCCCGTACGCGTGACCCGCGAGTTCACCGAGAAGCCCTGACGCCGGTGGACATCACCGGACGCGCCGTCGAGGTGCTCTGGTGGCGCGAGGACGGCACCTGGACGGTCGGTTCGGGTTTCCTCGCCGCCGACCGGCGGGTCCTCACGGCCGCGCACAACGTGTGCGACGGCGGCGTCGTGGCCGGGGAGATCTCGGTACGGCTGCTGAACCACGCTGAGGTGCCCGCCGAGGTCCTCTACGCCGACGCCGGGCACGATCTCGCCCTGCTCGGGACGGCCGAGATCCCCGGACTGGCCGGTCTCACCCCGATCCGGTTCGCTCGCGTCGATCGTTCCCTGGCCCATGCCATCGAGGAGTGCTGGGCGATCGGATTCCCGCGCTGGAGAGAGACCGAGCAGCTGGGGCGAACCGTCCCGCTGCGCGACACCTCCCACATCGGCGGGGTGATCCCGACCGGCTCCCACCTGCGCAGCGAGCTGCTCGAACTGCGGAGCACCTCGACTCCGGAGCAGGTCAGGGGCCAGGGCGAATCGGCGTGGGAGGGCATGTCGGGCGCGGTGGTGTTCGGCAGGGACGTGCTCGGCGACCCGGTGGCCGTCGGGGTCGTCATCGAACACCGCCTGAGCGAGGGCTCCTCGACCTTGACCCTGTCACCGCTCACCCGCCTGGCCGACGTCGCGGGGGACGTCGGCCCGTGGTGGCATTCCGATCCGCAGACCTGGGCCGTTCTGCCGAGGCGCGCCGTTCCCCGTGCCGTCTCCAGGCATCAGGACTTGCGCCGTCCGCTCGCCGACTTCACCGGCCGCGAACGGCTCATCGCGGAGGCCGGTGAGCGGGTGACCCGCCGGCTCGCGGACACCGTGCCGGTGCTCGTGTTGTACGGCATGGCCGGGATCGGGAAGACCGAGCTGGCCATTCAGCTCGCACACCGGCTGGGGCCGGTGTTCCCGCACGCCCGCATCATGGTGGAACTCGGGCGGAGCGAGGCCTGGGAGGTCTCGGCGGACGCCGCGATGATCCGGCTACTCCGCGGATTCGGGATGGACGTCGGCGATCTGCCCCCTGACCGCGAGAAACGGAAGAAGACTCTTCAGGAGTTCCTGCGCGACGGCCCCAGCCTTCTGGTTCTGGACAACGTGACGAACGAGAAGCAGATTCTCCCGCTGCTCCCTCAGTCCCCGGGCAGCGCGGCGATCCTGACCAGCAGGTCGGCGTTGTCGATCGACGGGGCGTCCCGGCTGGCGGTCGATCAACTGCCGACCGCGACCGGGCTGCGGATGTTCGAGCAGATCGTCGGCGCCGGCCGGGTCGCCCGCGAACCCGACACGGCGCGGACCATTCTCTCCATGCTCGACGGCCTTCCGCTGGCCATCCGCATGGCGGGGGAGAAGGTGTCCTCTCCCGCGCTGGAGAAACGCCCCTTGTCCTCCTATGTCGCTCTCCTGGCCGACGAACGTACACGTATTTCCCAATTGGCCGGGAAGGATCGGGGGGTGCGCAACAGCTTCGTGGTCAGCTATAACGGTCTGCCGGAGGACACGCGGCGGCTGTTTCGCCTCCTCGGCCTGCTCCCCGGTGTCGGCTTCGGCGCCGAACTGGTGGCCAGGGCCGCCGGCCTGGACGTGGCCGACGCCGAGCGCCTGCTGGGCGAGCTGGTCAACCTGCAATTGCTCCAGAGCGCCGGACGCGACGGCGACCGTTACCGGCTGCACGACCTGCTCAGGCTGTACGCGAGGGAGAACGCCGAGCAGACGGACTCCCCGGCCGACCGCCATGCCGTGCTGCGCCGTTCCGTCGAGTGGCACGCCGATCGGCTGCACGGCTGGATGTCGCTCCCCGGAGCCCATGAGCGCCCGCCCGACGAGGCGATCGCCTGGTTCGCCGAGGAGGACGCGAACGTGCACGCCGCCGTTCGCGCCGCGTACGACGCGGGGGACTGGGATCTGGTGCTGCGCGTCGCCGGGTCGCTCTACGGCCTGCTGTTCCACCGAAGTCACTGGGAGGGGATGGAGGAGGTCAAGGACATGGCGGTGACCGCCGCCCGGCGGGCGGAGGACGAGCGCGCCGAGCTCGGCTCGCTCGTCCACCTGGCCGAGGCCCGCCGCATCCTCGGTCGCGGCGCGGACACGCCGCGACTGTACGACCGCGCCCTGGAGATCGCCCGCGCGCTGGGCGACGACGGCGTGGCAGGCTGGGTCCTGACCCATTACGGGGACCTCCAGCTGGACCTCGGGCGACCCGAGGACGCCCTCGGCCACTACGCCGAGGCCGGTGACATCTACCGGCGCCAGGGTGACGAGGGCGCCCTGATCTGGCTGTCGGCGCACGTCGCGGACGCGTATGTGCAGGCGGGGCGGCCCGCGGACGCGGTACGCGTGCTGGAGGAAGCGCTTGGGATGAGCAGGCGGCGGCATGATGACCGGGCCGGGGTGGTGTGGTGTGAGTGGCACCTGGCACTGGCCTACGACCAGGCGGGCCGTCACCACGACGCCGAGGAGATCATGACCGGCCCGCTCGCGTTCCATCGCGAGGTCGGCGACCGGGCCGGGCTGGCGACCATGCTGACCATTCTCGGCGACATCCACGTCCACAGCGGCAGCCCGGCGGAGGCCCGCGAGGCGCTCACCGAGGCTCTGGACCTGGTCCGCGCGATCGGCATTCCCCGGCGGGAGGAGGAGATTCAGGCAGCCCTCGACCGGATCCCCTCCTGAGCCGCGCCCCGGTCCCTTGACGGCCACCGTCCAGAGGCCGGGCGTCGCGGCCGGCGCCCGCGACAACAGCGGCACGCACTACTTCCGGGGCCGGCCCGGCGTCTTCAAGGTGAAGCGCCTCTCCAACAGCCGGATCGCACCGAAGAGCACGTCCGGGACCGGTCACCGTGCCGCGCGGCCGCATCCGGTGGACGAGCCCACCCCGCCCTGGACAATCCTCCGCTCGGCGTGATCACAATATGGCGCTGTTCGCTGTCTTCTTCGCATGAAAGGGTGTACGTGATCAAGCGAGGTATCACCGGATTGTCGGCCCTGGTCGTCCTGATCCTCGGCACCGGCGTGCCGAACGCGGCGGCGGACGACCGCTCCGCCTTTCCCACACACCCCGGACCGGTCTACGCGACGGTCACCGACAAGAGCGGGAAACTGTCCCTCCAGACGTACGGGCGTCCGGACGGGAAGGACATGGTGTTCCGGATCTCCGGATCGGTGTACGCGAACATCGAGGGCAACAGCCTGGACCCGGCGTTGCGGCACGGCCAGAAACTCTTCAACATCGAGGGTTACAACATCCGGCGGCTGTACCGGGTACCTGGCACGAACCAGCTCTATCAGCTCTCCCGGGAGATCGTCTTCTACACCGACCCGGCGGATCCGCAGCGCGTCGTGCGCGAGTGGAAGAACCCGATCGACGGCAAGACGTACCCGGTCGTCCCCATCAACAATGACACGGTCAACTTCGGCCCGTTCCCGATCACCTCGTCCTTCGCGGGTCCGCCGTTGCGAGAGCTGCACGACGAGACCGTCTGGACCAGCGACATCGGCGTACGCGCGGACTTCGGCACCACGCTCGGCGAGCGGTTCGGCCTGACCGGCGGCGTGTACGCGGCGCAGGAGATGTTCGACTTCTCCGTCGACGAGCACGAGGTGGCGGCGCGCACCAGCGTCGGCGTCCCGTCCGGCGCGATGGAGACGAAGATCAGCTGGGCGCGGACCAGCCCGTGGGCGCCGTTCATGTGCCTGCCGGAGACCGACGTGCACGGTCAGCTCACCTACCATGCCCGCAGCTGGTCGCTGGACTCCTACGGCGACATCGAGCCGTGGCTGCGAGCCGAGGTCGACCAGAACCATCCGCTGTTCAAGGCCGCCCCCGGCGAGCCGGGGCCGAGCGAGAACTCCTGGACGTCCTTCTACAACAAGCAGCTCGGCAAGGGCGCCACCACCTGGGCAGGCTGGTGCGCCGCCAACGGCCGCCCCTGATCGTCCGCGATCCTCCGCGATCGCCCGCGACCGCACGGCCAGGTCAGGCCACGGGGTGCGGTGTGCCACGGGACTGGGCGGCCATCACATGGTCGACGAGCACCAGCAGCACATCGCGCCCTGCCGTCCGGTCGCGGGCGTCACAGAGCACCAGCGGCACCTGCGGATCGAGGTCGAGTGCCCGCCGGATCTCTTCCTGAGTGCGGTCGAGCACGCCGTGGAAGCAGTTGACGCCGACGACGAAGGGGATGCCGCGGCTTTCGAAGAAGTCGATCGACGCGAAGCTCACGTCCAGCCGGCGGGTGTCGACCAGGACGATCGCGCCCATCGCGCCGTTGACCAGGTCGTTCCACAGGAACCAGAAGCGTTCCTGTCCCGGCGTGCCGAACAGGTAGAGCACGAGCTCGCTGTTGATGGTGATGCGGCCGAAGTCCAGCGCGACGGTGGTGGTGGACTTGCCGCCCACGCCGTCCAGATCGTCGACGCCGACGCCGGCATGGGTCAGGTACTCCTCCGTACGCAGCGGGGCGACCTCGCTGACCGCGCCGACCAGGGTGGTCTTCCCGACGCCGAAACCACCGGCGATCAGGACCTTCACCGCCAGAGGAGCAACGTCGCCGTGGTCAGAGTCTGCGTAACCCATCTCTCACCGCCTCAAGGATCGCCATCTCGGGAATGCCGCCTGCCTGTGTGAACGCCAGCGGTGGCCGGCTCAGTAGCTGACCCGACTCGATCAGATCGCCGATGAGGATCTTCGTCACGGACACCGGGAGATTCAGCGCGGCGGCGACTTCGGCCACCGCCAGGGGCCGCTCGCACAGAGTGAGGATGGCGCGGTGCTCCGGCTGCATCCTCTTCAGGCCGCGTCCACTCCCCGGCGAGACCGCGGGCATCGTCGTCACCAGAGTGATCAGCGTCAGGTCGTCCCGCTCGGGAGCGGTTCGCCCGCCGGTGATCGTGTAGGGACGGACAAGGGGCTCGTCGGCGTCATCGTCCTCGAAGCCCTCTGTCCAGTGCTTCATCCGTGTCTCTCCCCGTCACTCGGGGTGCGCACGCCGGTCCCCAGCTTCTGGCCGACCTGCTGGATCAGGGTGTGCATCGCGACGCTCATCAGCTCGGCGTCGACCTCCTGGGACGCGACCACCGCCAGATGGGTTCCCCGGCCCGCGGCGGTGATGAACAACCACAGATCGGCCATCTCGATGATGACCTGGTGGACCGGCCCGCCGTTGAAGAGCTGGCCGACACCGCGCGCCAGACTCTGCTGGCCGGTGGCGATCGCGGCCAGGCGTTCGGCGTCCGCGCGTTCGATGGTCCGGGACCGGCTGACCACGAGGCCGTCGTCGGACAGCACGACGGCGTGCCGGGAGCCCGCGACCTGATCGACCAAGCCGTCCAGAAGCCAGTCCAGGTCCGTGTCGGTGGCGGTGGTGCGCTGCGTCATCATCGATCTCCCGTCGTAGGGGAACCGGGCTCGGGGGATCCGTTCGCCCGGGGCTGAGAGGCGTCGTCGCCGGTGCGGCGGAGGCGTGACTGCCTCTGGAAGGCGCCGATCGCGGCACCGGATCGGCGGGGCTGGTCGGGTACGGTCCAGGACTCCTGCCCGGCCGGTTCGGCCCGGTCCGCCGGGACCTTGAGCTCGGCCGCCAGGCTGGCCTGGCGCACCCGCTGGGGCAGCGGCCGGTTGTCGGGCGACGCTGCGGCGTCGTCCTGGTCCGGCGATCCTTCCGGTGTCGTCACGGACGCCATCGCACGTCCTCGGGAGCGGGCCGGCAGCTGACCTTCCTCGTGGGGCGGGGTATCCTCCGGAGGGCGGGGCGGTGCGCCGTTGGCGGCCCGGGGGGCCTTGCCGGGGAGCGTGGCCGGCCCGGGTACCGTACGCGGGCGGTCCACCACCAGTGATTCGGGAAGCAGCACGATGGCCCGGCTGCCGCCGAAGGCCGACGGCCGCAGTTCCACCTGGAGGCCGAGGTTCGCGGAGAGCCGAGCGACCACGTACAGGCCGAGACGCACGTCGTCGGCGTGGGTGAGCACGTCGAGCCGCGGCGGCGACCGCAGCAGGGCGTTGGCGGCGGTGTACTGCTCGGGTTCCATGCCCAGGCCGCGGTCCTCGATCTCCACCACGACGCCCCGGCTGACCGGCGCGGCGCGCACCTCGACGGGGGTCAGCGGCTTGGAGAAGGTGGTGGCGTTCTCCATGAGCTCCGCCAGGACGTGGACCAGCGGCTGCACCGCGCGCTCCCCGATCCAGGGTTCGCCCTCGACGTCGATCGAGATCCGGCGGTAGTCCTGGACCTCGCCCTGCGCGGCGCGCAGGACATCGAGCAGGTTGACCGGCTTGCGCCAGCGGCGTTGCGGCTGCCCGCCGCCGAGGATCACCAGGTTCTCCTCGTAGCGGCGCAGCCGGGCGGCGAGGTGGTCCAGGTCGAACAGGCCCTCCAGCACCTCAGGGTCCTCGTGCTTGCGCTCCAGCTCGTCCAGCTTCTTCAGCTGCAGGCCGATGAGGATCTGGGTGCGGCGGGCGATGCGCTGCAGCATGCGCTGGAAGCCACGGTGCTGTTCGGCCTGCCGCACGGCGGTGAGGACGGCGCTGCGGCTGGCCAGGTTGAGGGCCTGCCCGAGCTCGCCGAGCTCGTCCGGGGTGGGCCGGAGCGTGCGTACTTCCGCGTCCACGTCGACGTCCTCGCCACGCTCCAACCGGGCGACCACGTCGGGCAGCCGCTCCTGGAGCTCCTGGGCGTCCTGGCGCAGGTGGAGGATGCGCCGGCGAAGAACGGCGGTGAGCCGCCAGCTCGTGTAGAACACCAGCCCCAGGGCGAGCAGGCCCACGGTGGAGATGCTGATGAAGATCATGAAGATCATGTCGGCGTGATCGTAGCCCATCCGGCCGACATTCTCGGATCGCAGGCTCAGGAGCTGCCGCAGTTGCACGCTGACCGCGTCCACCGCGGCGCGCCATCTGGCGCTGTCGTCGCGGAGCGTCACCTCATCGCCCTCGGCGGCGCTCCCGGCGGCGATCAGCCGCCCTTCCAGGGCGGACATGGCCTCCCACGCCCTGCCGTCCGTCAGCTTCGCGTACGGGGTCTCGTTGCCCGTGAGAGCCGGAAGCACCCGGGACCGCATGAGGTGCTTCCTGGCGCCGATGGCGTCGGTGACGAGGCCGTACTCGCTCCTCGTCAGGGTGCCCGTTTCCCAGCCGCCGGCCAGCAAGGCGTCTTCGCTGCCGAGCGTGTAGACGACCCAGAAGAGGTCGGTCAGCGTCTGCGCCTTGCTGTTCACCTGGCCCTCGCCGGTATTGCCGAGGGCGGTCAGCACGCCGAGGTCTGACTCCAGGACGCTGCTGTAGTAGTCGAACGCGCGCTGTGTGCTGGACCGGCCGGCGTCGATCGCCCGGCGCTGTTGATCGAGGAGGGCGAGGCCGCGTTCGGTGCGGGTGACGGCGTCGGCGAGCCCTTCCTGCGCGTCGGAGTCGTCCAGGGCGGTCAGGGGAAGGAACGCCCGCACGGCCCGGTCGGTCGCCGCGCGCTGCTCGGCGAGCTTGCCGCGGGCGGCACCGCTCGGGCCGCCCAGCACCTCCGCGGTGAGCCGTCGCTCCTGATCAAGGCTGAAGAACAGGTCGGACGCGGGTCTGCCGGCGCCGGTGGTGGCCAGCTCCATCTGGGTCTGCTCCGCCTGCCACTGTGTGGCCAGCTGGTACATGCCCGAGGCCAGGAGCGGGGTGAAGGTCAGGCTCGGCACGAAGACGATGATGAGCAGTACGGTGCGCAACGGCAGCCGGCGGACACCGGTCAGACGACGCGGCCCGCCGCCGGCTGACCCCGCAGGCCCGGTCCCGTCGCCCATGGCGCCCGTCCGTCGTCGCCCGGCCCTGCCCAATTCAGCCACGTGCGGGACACTCTCCTCGCCGATCTGTAAGTCCATGACGAAAGTCGCCATGTAGGCGATTGGTGCCTGATAGTAGCTATACGGCAGGTTGAGCCGGAAGTCCCGGGTATCGCCGTCTCCCGCGCGATCGGGCCCGGATCGCGTCGCCGGCTCGCCGAGCTCGACCGTACGGTGCCCTCGTTGTAGGACGTTCACCGGACACCGGCGCGCCCTCCGCCTTCCTAGAGTGGTGATCAGTCGTGGCGAGCCCGGGGGATCCCTGCGACGGGCGGCGGTGTCGATGACGACCGCGCCGCCTGGCGATGACGCCGTTCCAGGCGAGTCGTCCGCGCTCTGGCCGTCCGCTCCCACGAGCAGGCCTCTCCGTCCGCTCGCGTCGGCTGTCCACGATGACAAGGAGGGCCTGATGGGACTGGGGATCAAGATCTTGGGGCCATGGGAGATCACGGCGGACGATGAGCCGGTGCGACTGACCGGTGAGCGGCGGGTCGGGGTCCTGACCAGGCTGGCGCTGAGCGCCGGGCAGCCGGTCTCCGCGGACGAACTCCTCGCCCAGGTGTGGGGCCAGGGCACGGCGACGACAGCGGGCAAGCAACTGCACATCGTGGTGTCGAAGCTGCGCGGCCTGCTCTCGCCGTACCAGGACGACGACGTCATCGCGACCGTCTCCGGCGGCTACCGGCTGAACCTCGCATGCGAGCGCGTCGACGCCCACCTGTTCTCGCTCCTGGGCCGCCAGGCACGTGCCGCACGGGCTCACGGCGAGATCACCAGGGCCGACGCGCTGTTCCGACGGGCCTTGGCGCTGTGGCGAGGTGACGCGCTGGCCGGCATGACCGCCTCATGGGCCCGGGTCGAGTCCGCCCGGCTGGAAGAGGAGCGCCTGGCCACGCTGGAGGACCACATCGACCTGCGCCTGGCAGCCGGCGATCACCACGCGGCGGTGCCGGTGCTCACCGCCCATGTCGAGGCCCACCCGCTGCGGGAGAGATCCCGCGCCCAGCTGATGCTGGCGCTGTATCGGGCCGCCCGGACGTCCGAAGCCCTCGCGGTGTACCAGGAGACGCGCCGCGTCATGGTCGATGAGCTGGGCATCGAACCGGGAGCGGCGTTGCGCCGGCTGCGGCAGGCGGTGCTCCGGCGCGATCCCGCGCTCGACCTCACCTCTCCCGCGCAGCGGACCACGGTCGTCGAGCCTGCCGTTCCGGTCGAACTCCCCGCCGACACCCGGTTCTTCACCGCCCGTGCCACGGAAACCGCCTGGCTGCACCGGACGCTCACCGACATCGTGCCCGGCTCGCCGGCCGTCGCCGCGATCAACGGTCCCGGCGGGGTCGGCAAGTCCGCGCTGGCCGTTCACGCCGCGCACACCATCGCCGATCGCTTCGCCGACGGCGTGCTCCATGTCGACCTGCGCGCCGCCACCGCCGGACTTCAGCCGTTGTCGCCGTACGAGGCCCTGAGCCGGTTGCTGCGCTCGCTCGGGCTTGACCGCGCCGCCCTGCCGGCCACCCTGGACGAGGCCGCCGCCCGCTACCGATCCCTTACCTCGACGCGCAAACTGCTCGTCATCCTCGACGACGCGCTCGACGCGAGCCAGGTCCGGCCGCTCATCCCCGCCGGGCCCTCGTGCGCGGTCATCGTCACCAGCCGCCAGATCCTGGCCTCGCTCGACAGCACGAGCCATCTGCGCCTGACCGGGCTCGACCCCGCCGACGCCGCCGCGCTGTTCGCCCGCATCGTGGATGCCGGCCGGGTCCGTGCCGAACCGGACGCGGCGCAGCGGATCGCCCGGCAGTGCGGCGGCCTTCCTCTCGCGCTGCGCATCGCGGCGGCGCGCCTGGCCGCCCAGCCCGATCGGACGCTGACCCAGCTGGCCGATCAGCTCGCCGACCCCAGCAGCCGCCTTGACGCGCTCGAACATGCCGACCTGGCGATCCGCGACAGCATCGCGGTCAGCCTTCAGCACCTTCCGGGGCGGCCCGTGGGCCGCGACGCCGCCCACACGTTCCTCCTGCTCGGCTCGATGGAGACCGCCACTCACACGGTGCCTGCCACGTCCGCCCTCACCGACTGGCCGGAACACCGCGCCGAGACCGCACTCCATCACCTCCTGGACGCCCGCCTCCTCGAACCCGCCGGGCCTGGCCGCTATCGGATGCACGACCTGATCCGCCTCTATGCCCGCGAGCAGGCCGCCCTCCATCTGCCCGAACCCGTGCGCGTCACGGCCTCACCGCCGCGATTCGACCGAGCCTGAACGACGGCCGCCTGATCTCAGCCGCGGCGGTAAGTGACGATCGACTCGGAGTCGCCGTCCACGATCGAGGTCGCCAGCCACAGCTGGGAGGTGCCCGGGATGCGCTCGACCACCGCCCGGGTCACCTCGCCGGGCGACGGCGAGCGCTCGCGCGTCCACGTCCGGCCGTCCCAGTGCAGCAGCACGACAGAGCGCGGAGTGGTTCCGATGCGCAGGCTCGCGATCCACACGTCGCGGGGGCCGAAGGCCGTCACGCTGGTCAGCCCGCCTCGCCAGTCCGGCGGCAGCTCGACCCGCTTCCAGGAGACGCCGTTCCACCGCAGGACGAGGGGGCTCTCCCCGGCATGTCCCACCGCCCACACGTCGGACGGGCTGTTCTGCCAGACGGCGCCCAGTGTGCCGCCACCCGGCACCACGGGCATCTCGGCCTCCTCGAACCCACGGGCCGAGCCGTGCCAGACCATCGGCTGCCCCCTGCGCTCTCCGGCGATCCAGGTGTGCCCCCCGCCCGCGCTCACCGCGCGCAGCTCGGCGGCCGGCCGGCTGACGACGAGCTTCCGGACGAAGCGGGCGCCGTTCCCCTGCACCGCCTGCGAGGACGAGATGAGGACGACGCGACCGCCGTCCACCGCGACGTCCCGCGCATTCAACGGCGACCGATGGCGTCGCCAGGAACGGCCGTCCCACTGCAGGGCGACGGGCTTGTCGTAGGCGCCGCCGCCCACCGCCCAGGCGTTGGCCGGCCCGTCGGCGTCGACCGCCGCGAGGCTGCCGCTATGGCCCGCCGGCAATCGCCGCCAGCGGGCGCCGTCCCAGTGGCGCAGGGTCATCTCCACGCCGTCCTCCCAGCCCTGGTAGCCGGCGGCCCAGGCGCGTTCCGGGGAGGCGGCGCTCACGTCGTACAGGCCTCGCTCCCAGTTGTGGTCGTCGGGCAGGCCGGGGACGAGCTTCCACCGCGCCGACAGCGGGACCTTCTCGTCGGCCGGCGTCGGCGCGGACGCGAGCTCGGCGGCAGGCTCGGAGACGGAAGCGAGCTCGGAGGCGGAGGCGAGCTCGGGCGCGGGCGGCGGCTCGGAGCTGACCGCCGACGTGGGCCCGGCGGCGCAGCCCTGTACGACCAAGCAGGCCACGACGGCCAGTAAACGTGTTCTCATCGACGCCTCCGCGACGGACTGTACAGCGCCGGTGCGAATCTCGATGCGCGAGAATCGCACCGGCGCGAGGCCGGCTGTGCTGATCAGCCCATGCAGTCCTGGTTCACGCGGATCAGGGCCAGCTCCACGATCTTGCCCTTCGCCGAGGCGCCGAAGAGGTAACGGGCCTTGGGGTTGCCGGGCACCACGACGGACGACATTCCGCTCTCCGACGTCCGCATCGCCGGGTAGGCCTTCTTGGCCTGCCGCATCGTGGAGCCGAGGCCGATGCCCTTGGCAGTCTTGACCCCCTTCGCGGCGAAAATCGCGGCCACTCCGAGCTTCTTGGAGATGTACAGCCCCACGCTGTCACGGCCGGTGGGGTGGGCCTTGAGGTCCCAGCCGGAGCACGCGCCGTCACCGGCGCGACTCTTGCGCACGACCGCGCCGGTCGCTGCGGCCTGCTTCGCGCTCATCCCGAGCCGGACCTTGCCATAGCCGTGCGGACCCAGCGTCGGTGCGGCGAGCGCAGGCGTCCCGGTGAGCACGAGCGCCCCAGCCGCGACGACCGCAACGAGAACTTTCTTCATGGCGACCTCCTTAGTGAACCGTCCTCAGCTTGGACGCGCCCTCCCGGCCAGAAGTTCGCCGCTTCGGCGCGCAAACCAGGGAAGTGCGCACAGCCGGATGCCGAGAATGCCATTGAGCCGAAAGAGTCCACCTGCTTGTTCGACATATGATCGTTTATCTGATATCTGCCTGATTGTCGGAAAGGCCTCCATGACCCATCCCCTCAGTCGGCGGTCCGCCCTGCTGGGCGCCGCAGCCGTAGCCGGCCTGGCGCTACGGGACACACCGGCCGAGGCGGTCGGTACCGCCGCGTTCGACGCCGCGCGTGAGCGGTGGGTGAGCCTCCTGGCCGGTGGGTCGGACAACTCCGCCTATACCGCCAAGACGCAGGCGGTCGAGGGCTCGGCCAACGCGGTGCTGCGCAAGATGAAGCCCACCCCCGGCCGCCCGAGCCTGTGGCCGGACCTGCCGCTGGAGGACCCCCGGACGGGCAATTTCAACCGTGCCTACAACCGCATGCGCACACTGGCGTTGGGCTGGGCCACACCGGGCACCGCCATGCACCGGGACAGGCAGGTCGCCGAGACCGCGGTCAGGGCACTGGACTTCCTGCACGAGCACGCCTACCACGAAGGGCTCGATCGGCGCGGCAGCAACTGGTACTGGTGGGAGATCGGCGTCCCTCGCGCGCTGACGGACACCTGCGCCCTGCTGTACGACGGCCTGCCCAAGGACCACCTCCAGCGCTGGCTGCGCCCGTTGCGCCGTTGGTGCCCCGACCCGGAGCGCCGCGTCAGCCACCCCGGCGTCGTCGAGACCGGCGCCAACCGGGCGGGCAAGGCCATGGCGGTGGCGATGCGCGGATTGCTCACCCACGACGCACGCCTGGTCAAGCGGGCCAGGGACGCGGTTTCCGACCTGCTGCGGCCGACCAGGGGCCCAGGCGACGGCTTCTACCGTGACGGCTCGTTCATCCAGCACGACGTTTACCCCTACACCGGCAGCTACGGCGTGGACTACCTGGAGAGTGTGGCCAAGCTGATCGCCATGCTCACGCGGTCACCGTGGGAGATCACCGGAATCGGGAACATCTACGACATCGTGGATCGCTCGTTCACGCCGTTCATCGTCGACGGGCTCATGATGGACTGCGTACGCGGCCGGCAGATCTCGGTGCAGGGACACCGTGATTACCACTCGGGGCAGAAGGCGGTCGAGGCCATCCTCACGTTGCTGGAAGCGGCGCCCGAGCGCTATGCCCAGCGCTGGCGGCCGCTGGTGAAGGGCTGGCTCACGCGCAACCAGGCCATCCCCTACGACACGCTCGCGCCACTGGCGAGCATCGCACGGGCCAAGGCCCTGCTGGAGGACCCGTCGGTGCCGGTCGGCCCGCCCATGACGGGCACGTACGTCTTCGCCGACATGGACCGGGTCGTGCACCGCCGTCCCACCTGGGCGTACGCGATCGCGATGAGCTCGGAGCGCATCGGCGCGGCCGAGGCCATGAACCGGGAGAACCTGCACGGCTGGTACACAGGCGACGGCATGACCTACCTCTACAACGGCGACCACACCCACTGGAACGACGACCTGTGGCCCACGATCGACCCGTACCGGTTGCCGGGCACGACCGTCGACACCCGCAGACGCGCCGATCTCCGGCACGGCAAGCGTCGCCTGCCGCCCACCCCGTGGGCGGGCGGCGTCGCACTCGACGGCGAGTACGGCGTGGCCGCCATGAAGCTGATCGCCGACGGCTCCTCGCTGCGGGCCAAGAAGGCGTGGTTCCTCCTCGACGACGCGGTGATCGCCCTCGGCACCGGCATCGGCGCCTCCGACGGCCGCCGCATCGAGACCATCGTGGAGAACCGCAACACCCACGACCGGCATCCGCCGATGGCCTGGGGCGACGGCTGGCTCCACCTGTCGGGTGTGGGCGGCTACGCGCTGCTCGACGGCGTCGACGCGAAGGTGATCCGCAAGAAGCGCACCGGCCGCTGGCAGGACATCGACAAGGGCGCCACCACCGGAGGCGACGACACCCCCGTCACCAGGTTCTACACGACGATCCTCATCGACCACGGCGTCGATCCGCGTAAGGAACGCTACGCCTACGCCGTACTGCCCGGCGCCTCCATCGCGCAGACCGTGGCCTACGGAGGGAGGGTCGAGATTCTCGCCAACTCCGGAGCGGTGCAGGCCATCTCCCGCGACAACGTGCTCGCCGCCGTCTTCTGGCGCGCGGGAACCGTCGAGACCGCGGACGGGCCGCTCGCCGCCGACGGCCCGTGCACGCTGCTGATCCGCCGCGACGACAGGCGAGTACGGCTCGCGGTCTCCGACCCGTCCAGGGCCGCCGACGAGGTGAAGATCACGCTGCCCTGGCCGGTGAAATCGGTCAAGGAAAGCGACCGTAGCGTGCGTAAGGCCAAGAGCTCGGTCAAGGTGGAGGTCGGTGGCAGCCGCGGGCACGCGCACACCGCGCTGGTGTACGTCTGAAACCGCCGGCCCCGATCGCGATGTAGCCGCGCACGCCGGTGGCCGAGTTCACCGATTCTCCGGCGACGACCACTTCAGCACGGCGGAGCGTTCCCGCCGTGAGACCCAGCGGGGAAGACGAGTCAGGCCCTGCCCGCGCTGCGGATCCAGGATCGGTCGGTGGTCACCGGCTGCCGGTGAGTTCGGTGAACCGCTGGGTGTCGATGTTGCCGCCGGACGCGATGATGCCGATGCGCGCCGGAGGGTTGTCGATGCCGGCCATGACGGCGGCCAGGGCTGTCGCGCCGCTGGGTTCGAGGACGATCTTCAGGCGATCGAAGGCGAACCGCATGGCGTGGACGATCTCTTCGTCGCTGACGAGGATGATGGCATCGACGAGGCGCTGGTTGATGGCGAAGGTGATCTCGCCGGGCGTGGACAGGGCCTGGCCGTCGGCGATGGTGCGGGGCACGGGGATGGTGACGCGTTCGCCGAGCTCCAGGGAGCGCTTGGTGTCGTCGCCGTTCTCCGGCTCGACGCCGATGACCCGGATCGCGGGCTGGAGCGTCTTGGCGGTGGTGGCGCTGCCGGCGATCAGGCCGCCGCCTCCGACGGGCACGATGAGGGCGCCCAGGTCCCCGGTCTCCTCAAGGAGTTCGAGGGCGGCGGTGCCCTGTCCGGCGATGACGTGGGGATGATCATAAGGCGGGATGAGGGCAAGGCCGCGATCTTCGGCGAGGGCCTGGCCGAGTGCGGTGCGGTCCTGGGTGTAGCGGTCGTAGGTGACGACCTCCGCACCGTATCCGGCGGTGGCCTCCATCTTGGAGCGGGGCGCGTCCTCGGGCATCAGGATGACGGCGCCGGCGCCCAGCTCGCGTGCGGCCAGGGCGGTGGCCTGGGCGTGGTTGCCGGAGGAGTAGGCGGCGATGCCCTTGGCCAGCTGCTTCGGGGAAAGCTGGGCGGCGGCGTTGTAGGCGCCGCGGAACTTGAAGGCGCCGATGCGCTGGAAGTTCTCGCACTTGATGAACACCTCCGCGCCGACGAGGGCGTTCAGGGTGCGGGAGGTGAGTACGGGGGTCCGGTGGACGATGCCGTTGAGGCGGGCGGCGGCCTCGCGGATGTCGTCGAACGAGACGGGCGAAGCAGTGGCCATGGCATTCCTTACGCTGGGAGGGGTTCAGTCGAGGGCGGCGATGGCGTGCGTCTCGACAGCGATGCCCTGCGCGGCGTTCTTGATGCCGATGGACGTGCTCTTCGCCGGTCGGCGGGATGCCTGCGGAGGTGAAAGAGGGGCCGCCACGACATCGCTGTGGCGGCCCCCTTCGACGAGGCGCTAGCCGGCGACCTGCACGCTGGTGAAGTCGTAGTCGCCGAGCACCGGCACCTGCCAGCCGGTCACGCCCTTGCGGAACGCGGCCACGTAGTTCATGTTGCAGATCGGGATCACCGGCGGGCCGTCCTTGATCACCGTGTTGAAGGCCTCCCGCATCGCGGCCCCGCGCTCGGTGTCGTCCGCGCTGGCCCGCACCTTCGCCAGCAGCTCCTTACCGCCGGGCAGCTCGTAGCCGCCGGAGTTGTACGACCCGCCCGGCAGGTAGAAGTCGGCGATGAACTGACTCGGGTCGGGGCGCCCGGCCTGAATCCCGGAGACGACGGAGGTGTACTTGCCGGTCCGGCGCGCGTTGATCATCTGCTGGAACTCGTAGACCTTGACCGACGCGTTGATCCCGACCTGCTTCAACTGGGCCTGCACCACCTGCGCCAAGGTCTGGTAGGAGGTGGTGGTGCCGGACGCGATCTCCATGTCGAAGCCGTTGGGGTAGCCGGCCTCGGCCAGGAGCTGCTTGGCCTTGGCCACGTCGTAGTAGGGCTTGGTGTCCTTCAGGTCGGGCGTGGCCGCCCAGTGGCTCTGCGGGAACGGCTGCACCGTGGGGACGCAGGTGCCCCCTTCCAGGTTGGTGTTGATCGCCTCACGGTCGATCGCGTACAGCAGCGCTTCCCGGACCTTGGGGTTGGACAGGGCCTTGTCCTTGGTGTTCAGCAGGAGGCCCATGAACCGCGTGTTCGGTCCGCTGACGATCGAGAGACCGGCCGCCTCGGCCTCCTTGATCTGCTCGCCGCTGATGCTGCTGCCGTCGACCTGCCCCGACTTCACCGAACGCAGCCGGGTCGATTCGTCGTTGAAGACGAGCATCTCCATGCCGCCGATGCCGACCGCCTGGACGTTCCAGTAGCCGTCGAACTTCGTGAAGCTGACCTTGCCCTGCTGCAGGCCGGTGACCGTGAACGGTCCGGTGCCGACCGGCTTGGTGACGAGGTCGGGGGCGTCCAGCGCCTTCGGCGAGACGGCGATGCCCGCCTCACCGGCCAGCGCGTTGAGCATGTAACCGGCGGGCTCCTTGAAGGTCAGCTTCAGCTCCAGCGGCCCGGTCACCTCGACCTTGTCCAGGATCGCCAACTGCCCGACCAGGGTGCCGCTCTTCTTGAACGCCTCGAGGGACGTCTTGGCCGCCTCGGCGTCGTACGTCTCACCGTCGTGGAAGGTCACCCCGTCGCGCAGGGTGAAGGTGAGCACCTTGTTGTCGTCGCTGAACTCCCACTTGGTGGCGAGGCCCGGGCCGAGTTCACCGGCCGGGGTCCGGTTGATCAGGCTCTCGTAGACCGCGTCCAGGAAGATCGGGTCCAGCGGCGCCGACTTGCGGGGGTCGAAGGAGGTGGGCATGCCCGGCACCGCCCAGGTGAAGACGGCGTCGCTCTCAGGCGCCGCCGAGCTTCGCGTGGACGTGCCCGTGCCGGCACCACAGCCGGCGAGGACGAGACCTGTGGCGAGAGCGAGGACCCCGATGGATGTGACCGATGCTCGTTTCACGGCGTTCTCTCCTTGGGAATCAAGCGCTAGTTGTCCAATTATCGGACAAAGCGTTTGATAGTTGTTGCGTCATGCTCTACTGCGGGTAACGTGGCGTCAAGGGGCCACCCCGCGTGAATCCCGAGCCCTGCGACGACTGCGGTACGCGGTCGGAGAACGTCTGGACTCCGGGCAACGGTGCCGTGGGTGTCCGCGACAAGTACTACCTGCCCGACGAGCCCGGCATCTGGGAAGCCACCTGGCACGACCTCGGTGAGCTGTCCTTCGACGTGTCCGTCACTACGGACGGGAAGGAGCGGACCTGCTCTGCCTGCCCCGTGCGACGCCGGATGGTGCTCGACCGTCAGCTCTCGACGGTCATGCGCTGGGTGCCGATGACCTTCAGCAACTGCAAGGTCCGGTAGGCGGGGGATTCGGGCTCGGCGGTGAAGATGACCACGTGCTGCTCCTGGTCGGGCACGGTGAGGACGTCGAAGTCCAGCTCGATCGCGCCGACCTGTGGATGCCGCACGGTCTGCCGCAGGTGACGGTCGATGCGGAACTGGTGGGAGTTCCACAGGCGGGCGAAGTCCTCGCTGCCGGCCACCAGCTCCGCCACCAGGCTCTTCAGCTCCCGGCTGTCGGGGTAGCGGGTGGCCGCCATGTGCAGGTAGCTGACCGCCGTGACGGCGAACCGATCGTGGATGCCCATGCCATAGTGCCGCCGGTCCGGGTCCGGGTGCAGGAAGTAACGCCGGATGAGGTTGCGCTCCTGACCGGGGGCCAGGGCGGAGAAGTCCTCCAGCAGGGCCGCGGCGAGCGGATTCCAGGCCAGAACGCGGCAGGTGGGGTCGAGGACGATCGCGGCGGCGTCGGTCAGCCGGTCGATCAGGTTCAGCGTGCTCGGTTGCACCTCGCGTACCGGCCCGACCGCCTCGTTCTCCTCCCTCTCCCCGGCGAGCTGGAACAGGCGGGCGCGCTCCTGGTCGGTGAGGCGCAGCGCGCGGGCGATGCCGCCGAGGACACGCCGTGACGGGTGCCGGCCGCGCGCCTGCTCCAGTCGCGAATAGTGGTCGACGGAGATGTACGCGAGCTGGGCGACCTCCTCGCGCCGCAGGCCCGGGGTGCGCCGGCGGTGCCCCTGGGGCAGGCCCACGTCCGCCGGGCTGATCTGCGCCCGCTTGTTGCGCAGGAAATGTGCCAATGCACGTCTGTCCACATGCCCCACGGTATGTCCCGTGCCGGGCCTCAGCCATGGACTCCTGGTCCCTGGCTGCGCGGGGCGGCCAGGGCGACAGTGAGGTTCGGCGGACGGTGGACACCGTGACGTACTGGCCGCACCGGCCATCGCAACCGCGCCACCCGTGCAACGGAAGGACAGGAACAGTGATGCAGGACAGCGTCGAGGTAGGCGGCAGGTCGCGAACCTACACCGTGGTGGGCCCGGCGGACGGCATGCCTTCGCAGGATCTGATACTCGTCTACCACGGGTCGCGACAGACCGGGGCGAAGCACCGGAAGTTCACCGGGAACACCTTCGACCGGCTGGCGGACGGCGGCACGGCGGTGGTCGTCTACCTGGACGGTTACCGGGGAAACTGGAACGACGCCCGCCGGGAGAGCTCGTTCCCGGCCCGTACGGAGAACGTCGACGACGTCGGCTTCACCCGGGCGGTGATCGAGAAGCTGGCGGCCGGCCACCGGATCGACCCGGGACGGGTGTTCGCCGTCGGCTACTCCAACGGCGGGCAGATGGTGATGCGCCTGGCCCACGAGGCGCCGGAGCTGATCGCGGGGGCGGCGGTGATCGCGGCGACCATGCCGGCGCCGGAAGACTTCCTGGCGGCCGGCGCACCGCCCGCGCCGATGCCGGTGCTGCTGGTTCACGGCACGAAGGACCCGATCATCGGGTACGCGGGCGGCGAACTGAGCTGGTGGGTACGGACGCTGTTCAAGGTCGGCGGCCGAAGCCTGTCGATGCCGGAGACCGCGGCCTACTTCGCGGCCCGCAACGGCATCACCGGCGAGCCGGCCGGCACAACGCTGCCCCAGCGCGCGGGCTCAGCCGGTGGGACGTCGATCGAACGCACCGACTACCGGCAGCCAGGACGGCCTCCGGTGACGCTGTACACGGTGCGCGGCGGCGGGCACACCATTCCGGGCCCCCGCAAGGCGCCTGCCGTTCTCGGCAGGACCAACCAGGACGTGAACACCGCCGACCTGGTCAAGGACTTCTTCGAGCTGCCGGCCCGCGGCCGGGCGACGGCGCCTCGCCCCGTTCCTGGCGGTCCGTGCGGGGATCTTCCTGGTTCGGCTACCGGTGTCGACGGCATCCCCGGGGTGGTCGTGGCGTGCGCGAAACGGTCGTCGCCTCGTGGTGCGCCTTCCTGGACCGGCGTTTTCCGGGGCGCCGTCCTTGAGGAGCGAGTTCGCCGCGGTCATCCATCGGCCGGTGGCTGCGACTCGGGAGTTCCGTCATAGCGGGTGTAGGTGGCGGCCATCGTTCCCGACGGGTCCAGCCTGGCCAGAATGGCGTCGCTGATGGCGGCCAGCTGCTCGACCTGTTCGCCGGTGAGAGCGTCGATGACGTGGTGGTGGACGGTCGCCACGTGACCCGGTGCGGTCCGCCGTACCTTCTCCCAGCCGTCGTCCGTGAGCCGGACATTGGTCGTGCGGCGGTTCTCCGGGCAGGAGAGGCGCTGCACCAGGCCCCGTCCCTGCAGGCGCGTCACCACGTGGGAGAGCCGGGGCAGCGTGGCGTTGGTCTGCCAGGACAGCTCGGTCATGCGCAGCGTCCGGCCGGGCGTCTCGGAGAGCGTCGCCATCACGTAGTACTCGAACTCCGTCAGGTCGGCGTCGTGGCGCAGCTGGGCATCGAGCACGCCCGGGAGAAGCATGATCACCGCGCGGAGGCGGATCCAGGCGCGTAGCTGCGGCCGGTCGAGCCAGGGAGTATCCACGGTCACGTCCTTCGGGAATGGTTGTAGCGACAAGTTTGCTGTGCACAGTGTTACTTGTCGCGACAACCAATCCTCCCCTACGGAAGCAGCGCCGCCGTCATGGCACACCGAAGCAGCACCGGCACCAAGGAGCCAGCATGACCTCGCCTGACGCCTCTCCGACCGCCGCCGCCGACGCCCGCATCCCGGCCGCGCACCCCTTCGCCGCGCACCTGAGGCGGACCGCCGCTCTCGAGGTCGCCGACCCGCACCGGTCGTGGACGCCACAGGACGGGCCGATGCCCAGCCTCTACCTGTCCCATGGCGGCGGCCCCCTGCCCTTCCAGAGCCCCGAATGGCTCACCCCGCTGCACGACTGGGCGCGCGCCCTGCCCAAGCCGAAGGCGATCCTGGTCGTCTCCGCGCACTGGGAGTCCGCGCCGCTGTCGGTGAGCGCCGATCGGCCCGACGAGCTGGTGTACGACTTCGGTGGCTTCGACCCGCTTTACCACACCTTCCGCTACGACACCCCGGACGCCGGCGAGCTGGCGCGGCAGGTGGTGGGGCTCATGCCGGACTCCGAGCATGTGCACCGGCACGCCGGCCGCGGCCTCGACCACGGCGCCTGGGTGCCCCTGAAGATCATGTACCCGGCGGCCGACGTTCCGGTGCTGCAGCTGAGCCTGCCCACCGAGGACCCCGACCGGCTGCTGGCCATCGGCGAGCGGTTGCGGCCGCTGCGGGAGGCCGGCGTGCTGGTGGTGGGGTCCGGTCACATGACGCACGGCCTGCCGTTCCTGACCAGGGAGATGTTCGAGGAGAACAAGGTGCCCGGCTGGTCGGCCGACTTCGACGCCTGGGCCGCCGACGCGCTGGCCCGCGGCGACGTCGCCGAGCTCGCCCGCTTCCGCACCGCCGCCCCGGGGATGCCCTACGCGCACCCGACCGTGGAACACTTCACCCCGCTGTTCGTGACGCTCGGCGCGGCCACCGACCCGACCGCGCCGGTGCTGACCACGCTCGACGGCTACGGCGTCGGTCTCTCCCGGCGTTCCTTCCAGGCGGCTTGAGCACGAACCCCGTCCGGCCGGACGGGGTTCGACCTGAGGAGAGGTCGCCCGTACCGCTGCGTGATCAAGGGGATCCGGGAGCCGATGGTGCTTCTGGCGCGGTACGGGTGGACGCGGCGAGGTCGAGGGCGATGTCGGTGATCATGTCTTCCTGGCCGCCGACCATGCCGCGCCGGCCGACCTCGACGAGGATCGCGCGGGTGTCCAGGCCGTAGCGCGTCGCGGCGGCCTCGGCATGACGGAGGAAGCTCGAGTAGACGCCCGCGTAGCCGAGGCTCAGGGTCTCGCGGTCGACCCGGACCTCGCGGTCCTGCAGCGGGCGCACGAGGTCGTCGGCGGCGTCCATCAGGGGGAACAGCTCGCAGCCGTGGTCCCAGCCCATCAGGTCGGCCACGGCGATGAAGGCCTCAAGGGGGCAGTTGCCGGCTCCGGCGCCCTGCCCGGCCAGGGAGGCGTCGACCCGGACCACGCCGTTCTCCACCGCGACCACGCTGTTGGCGACGCCCAGTCCGAGGTTGTGGTGGGCGTGGATGCCGATCTGGGTCTCCGGCCGCAGGACGTCCCGGTAGGCGCGGATCCGGTCACGAACGCCGTCCATGGTGAGCCGTCCGCCGGAGTCGGTCACGTAGACGCATCGGGCGCCGTAGGACTCCATGAGCTTGGCCTGTCCGGCGAGTTCGGCCGGCTCGGCCAGGTGGGACATCATCAGGAACCCGGCGACGTCCATGCCCAGCTCGCGTGCCGCGCCGATGTGCTGCGCGGAGATGTCGGCCTCGGTGCAGTGCGTGGCGACGCGGACCGAGCGGATGCCGAGCCGGTGCGCCTCCCGCAGGTCGCGCAGCGTGCCGATGCCGGGCAGGAGCAGGGTGGTCGGGATGGCGCGCCGGGTGACGTCGCAGACCGCCTCGATCCACTCCCAGTCGGTGTGCGCGCCGACCCCGTAGTTGATGCTGGAGCCGGACAACCCGTCTCCGTGGGCGATCTCGATCGCGGACACCCCTGCCTCGTCCAGCGCACCGGCGATCGACCGCGCTTGCTCGACGGTGTAGCGGTGCCGGATGGCGTGCATGCCGTCCCGCAGGGTGACGTCCTGGACGTACAGATCGGTCATCGGCCGGCCTCCTGGCGGTGGGCGGCGATGCGTTCGGCGGTCCGCAATGCCGCTGAGGTCATGATGTCGAGATTTCCGGCGTACGCGGGCAGGTAGTGAGCGGCCCCTTCGACCTCCAGGAACACCGACACCTTGACCGCGTCGCCGGGTGCGTCCGCCGGGACCAGCCCGTGCAGGGGGTCGTCGACGGCGACGGTTTCGTACTGAATCTTCTGCTTGAGCCGGTAGCCGGGGACATAGGCCTGCACGCGACCGACCATCGACTCGATCGAGTCGGTGACGGACTCGGTGTCGGCGCCGGAGACGAGGCAGTGGACGGTGTCGCGCATGATCAGCGGGGGCTCGGCGGGATTGAGGACGATGATGGCCTTGCCGCGCGCGGCGCCGCCGACCTTCTCGATGGCGGACGCCGTGGTCTCGGTGAACTCGTCGATGTTGGCCCGGGTGCCCGGGCCCGCCGAGCGCGAGGAGATCGACGCGATGATCTCGCCGTAGTGCACCGGGGTCACCGCGCCCACCGCGGCCACGATCGGGATGGTGGCCTGCCCGCCGCAGGTGACCATGTTGACGTTGGGGGCGTCGAGGTGTTCATCGAGGTTGACCGGCGGAACGACGTACGGCCCGAGCGCAGCGGGCGTGAGATCGACGACCGTGCGGCCCTGGGCGCGCAGGACCTCGTCGTGACGCCGGTGCGCGCCCGCCGAGGTCGCGTCGAAGACATACTGGACGTCGGCGAACTCGTCCAGCCCCACGAGGCCGTCGACGCCCTCGTGCGTCGTGGCGACCTTGAGCCGACGGGCCCGGGCGAGCCCGTCGGAGTCGGGGTCGATGCCCGCCATGGCGACGACTTCGAGCCGATCCGACAGGCGCAAAACCTTGATCATCAGGTCAGTGCCGATGTTGCCCGAGCCGATGATCGCCACTCTGGTACGGCCGCTCATCACGTGTCTCCTTCTGGCGCGAAGCTGATCCGTACGGATCCCAGATCCGAGATCCGGGCGGAGAAGACGTCGCCGGGCGAGGCGGGAACCATCGGGCCCAGCGCCCCGGTCAGGACGATGTCGCCGGCGCGCAGCGGATCCCCGCGGCGCGCGAGCGTCGAGGCGAGCCAGGCCGCCGCGTTGAGCGGGTCGCCGAGGCAGTCGCGGCCGCTGCCTTCCGAGACGAGTTCGGCGCCCCGGTACAGCCGCATCCCGACGTCGGCGGGCTCGAGGTCGTCGATCGGCACCCGGGTGTCGCCGAGGACGAACAGGCCCGATGACGCGTTGTCGGCGACGGTGTCGACGATCGTGATGTCCCAATCGGCGATCCGGCTGTCCACGATCTCCAGGGCGGGGCACACGTACGCCGTCGCCGCGCGCACGTCCGCCGTGGTGCAGTCGGGGCTGGTCAGGTCGGCGCCCAGAATGAGGGCGATCTCCGCTTCGACCTTCGGCTGCAGGAGCCGCCCGGCCGGCACCGTTTCCCCGTTGCCCAGGGCCATGTCGGAGAGCAGCGCCCCGAAGTCGGGCTGGTCGACGCCCAGTTGCCGCTGCACGGCTGCCGACGTCAGGCCGATCTTTCGCCCGATGAGGCGGCGCCCCGCGGCGAGCATGCGCTCGGTGTTGAGCCGTTGGACCTCGTACGCGGCGTCGAGGTCGCCATCGGCGAAGAGATCGCGGATCGGCGGGCACGGTGTGGCGGTGCCGGCGGCGGCCGCGAGCAGCTCCGCGGCCTTCTGGACGTCGGTGCTCATCGTGACTCCCCACGAAGGCGGATCGAGGGCATCTGTGGACCTCCGGAGCTGGGACTGTGGCCCCAGGTATAGGCGGGTAGTGCGAGGTATGCCAAAGTCTGTTCCGTGCGGCAGAACAGCCAGGGTGGGAACATGCTCGACAAAGTGGTGCTCATCCTCGATGCCTACCGGCCGGACGGCGGATCGTTCCGTCTGACGGAACTCGCGTCCAGAGCCGGGCTGAGCAAGACCACGACCTTCCGGCTCGTCGGTGACCTCGTCCGCCTCGGCTTGCTGGAGCGCGAAGGGGACCGATACCGGCTGGGCGGCACCCTGTTCGAGCTGGGATCGCTGGTGCCCCGCCGCCAGGACCTGCGCGAGGCCGCCCTGCCCTTCCTGCAGGATCTGTTCGAAAGCACCCGTCACACGGTCCATCTCGGCATCCGCGACGATCGCGACGTCGTGTACCTGGAGCGCATCCATGGCCATGACGCCGTGCTCCTGCCGTCCCGGATCGGGGGCAGGCTGCCGCTCACCTGCACGGCGATCGGGAAGGCACTTCTCGCGTTCTCGGCGCCCGAGCTGGCGGACGAGATCCTCGCCGATCCGCTGCCGCGGCTCACCAGGTTCTCGATCACCGACCCGCTGCGCCTGCGAACGGCACTGGAACAGGCTCAAGTATCCGGGCTCGCCTACGAAGAACAGGAAGCGGCGCTCGGCGCGAGCTGCATCGCCGCGCCGGTGTTCGCGGGTGGGACCGCCGTCGCGGCGCTGTCCGTGGCGGTACCTCGCGAGCAGTTCCGGCCGGCTCATCTCGCCCCGGCCGTGCGAACGGCGGCGCTCGGCCTGTCACGGACACTGCGTCAGCCCGCTGAGCCGAGACGCTGATCAGACCCTCGTCATGGCATAGAACGTTCGGTCTTGACAGGAGTGCAGCCTAAGGCCACGATGGAGGTAGAACGTTCTGTCTGGTTGAGCGCCACGAAGGGAAACCGCATCATCATGAGCAAACCGCTCTATATCGGCATTGCCACCTCCACCGGCGACGGCAGGGCGGGAGGGCAGGCGCGAACCGACGACGGCGTGCTCGACATCTCCCTGGCGATCCCGAAAGAGATGGGTGGTCCCGGCGGTGCGACCAACCCGGAGCAGCTGTTCGCGGCGGGATGGGCGTCGTGCTTCCACTCGGCGCTCAAGGCCGTCGCGGCACAGCGGAAAACCCCGATCGCCGACTCCGCGGTCGTCGCCGAGGTGCAGGTGTACTCGACGCCGGAAGGCGGGTTCAGCCTCGGCGCCGCACTGCATGTCGAACTGTCCGGTGTGGAGCAGGCGGTGGCCGACGAGCTCGTCGAAGCGGCCCACGCGATCTGCCCGTACTCCAACGCCACCCGCGGCAACGTTCCGGTGACCGTTGACGCGACCGTCGCCTGATGCCGGTGATCGGGCTGATGTGAACCATCGGCCCGACCGCCGCGACAGGATCATGCGGCGCCGGGACTGACCTATCATGGCCGCATGGTGAGGGATTCCGGCTCCACGCCGACCGCTGCCGGCTTGACCAGCCGTGAGGCCATCCTGAACGTGGCTCGCACCCTCATCGGCGAAAAAGGGTACGACGGCATGGCCATCTCGGACCTGTGCACGCAGTCCGGGCTGCCGCCCAGCTCGATCTACTACCACTTCGGAAACAAGCTCGGCATCCTGGCGGCGCTCCTTGAGCGCACCTTCGAGGAGCTGCACGCCTTGTTCCCGAATCCGTCCTCGTTCGACGACCTGGCGCCGCTGGAGCGGCTTGAGGCGTGGTTCTCGGCGGCGTGCAGCGCCCTCGACCGGCGGCCCGACTATCTTCGCCTTCTGGTCGCCATCAGTGTCGGCCCGCAGAAGGATTCCGAGGCGGTCCGGCAGACCGTGCGTCGCATCCGCGACTACGCCCACGCGTCCTGGGTGGACGCGCTCACCCCGATCTTCGCGCCGGACGGCGGCGAGGACGACAAAGCTCTCGTCGAGCGGCTGGCCGTCCTCGGGCGAGCTTTGACCGACGGCCTTTCGGTGGCCGAGAGCTTCGACGACATGTCCTACAGCTCGCAGGTCCGCCCGTTCGTCTCCCTGATCTGTGGCTTGGCGGAGCACCGCGGCATCGTGGGAGAGCCGAAACGCTGAAGGCGGTCGCCGCTTCGCAGTCCGCATCTTGGCTGTAGCCAATACGTCTCGACATCTATAGAGTGAACGCTACATACAAAGCATGGAGCGCCCAGTAACCGGCGCGCGCCCCGCGCCGGTTCGGGGCTCTCTCGGGGGCCTGACCGATCGTCGCAACGAAGCGAGGTTTCCCTTGAATGTTCTCGAGCAGGTCAAGAACTCACCCATGAGTCGCGCCCAGATCAGGGCGGTCGCCCTGTGCCTCCTGATCAACCTGATCGACGGGTTCGACCTCCTGGTCACCTCGTTCGTCGGGCCGGCGATCACCCGCGAATGGAGCCTGTCTCCGTCCGGGGTGGGCGTGCTGCTCAGCGGCGGACTGGCCGGCATGGCCATCGGCGCGCTCTTCCTAGCTCCACTCGCCGACCGCGTCGGGCGCCGCCGGCTCAGTCTCGGCTGTCTCGCCCTGGCCGCGCTGGGCATGCTCGCCGCGGCCGTTTCGCAGGACTTCGGCCAGCTTCTCGCCTGTCGGCTGGTGACGGGCGCGGCGGTGGGGGCGATGGCGGCCAGCTTGCCGGTGCTCACCTCCGAGTACGCGAACAACCGGCGCCGGGGGCTCGTCGTCGCGCTGATCACCACCGGTTACGGCCTGGGCTCTGTCATCGCCGGCATCGCCTCCAGCCTCCTGCTGGGCTCGTTCGGCTGGCGGTCGGTCTTCGTGTTCGGCTGCATCGCCACGGCGATCCTGTTCGCCGTCGGACTGCGCTTCCTGCCCGAATCGATGGACTACCTCGTCGCACGCCGCCCCCCTCAGGCGCTGGACAGGTTCAACCGGATTCTCGTCTCGATGGGCCGCGCCCCCGTCGAGGACCTGCCCGCGTCGGCGTCGACGTCGCGCAAGGTGGCGTTCGATTCGATACTCCGCGGGAGCAACGCCGTCCGGACGGTGCTGGTCTGGGTGGCGTTCACCGCGGCGCAGTTGATGTTCTACTTCGCGAGTTCGTGGACGCCCAGCCTGCTGTTGCAGGCGGGCATGTCCAACCAGCAGGGCATCAGCGGCGGGGTTCTGCTGAGCCTCGGCGGTGTCACGGGCGCGGCCTTGCTGGGTGTCCTGGCGTCGCGGATCGAACCGCGGCGGCTGACCGCGGCCTATTTCTTCCTCGGCGCCCTCATGCTCATCCTCTTCTCCGTGTCGCTCGGCATGCTGGCCGGCGCACTGGTCGTGGCGGTGCTCGTCGGACTGTTCCTCAACGGCACGGTAGCCGGGATCAACGTCATCGTGCCGAGCATGTATCCGGCCGAAGCCCGCGCGACGGCTCTCGGCCTGGCTGTGGCCGTGAGCAGGCTCGGTGCCGTGCTGGCACCGCTGCTCGCCGGCTTCCTGCTGCAAGCCGGCTGGGCCCCGGGATCGATGTTCCTGGTCTTCGCGATTCCGGGCGTGATCGGCGGTGCCGCGTTGATCCTCCTCGTCCGGTTCGGGCGTGCGTCCCGGAGCTCTTCGACCGAACCCAGAGCCGTCGAAGGCGCGGCGGCCGAAGCATGAAGCCCGCTCTCGTGCTGCTTCACGGTGGCGGGCCGGGCGTGGACGCCGCGAGCAACTGGGCGGCGGTGCGCTCCGGACTCGCGGCTGAGTTCCGCTGCCTCGCCCCTGACCTGCTCGGCTTCGGCACGCGGATCACCGGCGCGGGGACGGCCGGCCTCAGGGGGCCGCTAGCCTGGGCGCACGCCCGTGCCCGGCAGATCCTCACCGTGCTCGATCGCCACGGCCTGGGACGCGCGCACGTCGTCGGAAACTCGGCCGCGGGCGGTGCCGCGGCGCTGGCGCTCCTGGCCATGGCGCCTGACCGGATCGGGCGCGCCGTTCTCATGGGCGGCGCGGGCACCGGACCGCCGCCTCGTGCCGTTCCCTTCTACGACGAGCCGACGGAGGAGTCGATGCGCGCCACTCTGGGTCGTCTGGTCGCCGACGAGAGCGTCCACCGCGAGCTCCTCGACGACCTGGCCGGTGTCCGGCTGGAGCGGGCCCTGCGGCCCGGCGCCGAGGAGGCCTTCCGATCGATGTTCGCCCACGTCGTCGACGGGCCGCCCCCCGTCGACCCGACCGAGATCGTCAACCCGGTCCTCGCCCTGCACGGGGAGCGCGATCGGGTCTCACCGATCGAGGTCTCCGAGCGGCTCGCCGAGGCCCTGCCCCACGGCCGCCTGAAGGTGGTGGCGGGGGCCGGGCACTGGATCCACGTCGATCGGCCGGATGAGTTCCGCCGCCTGGTAGGGGAGTTCCTGAACGCATGACACAGCAAACCAGCGAGGACCGAGTCGGCGTCCTGGTCGTCGGCGCCGGCCCCACCGGCCTGACCCTCGCCATCGACCTCGCCCGGCGGGGGGTGGCGTGCCATGTCGTGGAGGCGACCGAAGAGCGAGGCGTCAATCCCCGGTGCAACACCACCTCCGCCCGGTCGATGGAGATCTTCCGACGGCTCGGGCTCGCCGACGACATCCGGCGGGCCGGCCTGCCCGAGGACCACCCCACCTCGATCCAGTACCGGACGACCCTGCGGGGCGAGGAGATCTTCCGCATCGACCTCCCCTCGGCGGGCGACGTGCTGGCCGGTGTCGGCAGGGACGGCTGGCCCACACCGGAGCCGCAGCACCGGATCTCGCAGCTGTTCCTGGAACCCATCCTGGAGCAGCACGCGAACAGGCTCCCCGGGCTGACCCTCGAACGCGGCACCCGGCTGGTGGAGTTGCGGCAGCACGAGGACCATGTCGAGGCGGTCGTGGAGACCGAGGGCGCCCGTCGCACCCTCCACTGCGCCTACGTCGTCGGCTGCGACGGGGCCCACAGCGCCGTCCGCCGGCAGCTGGGCATCCGCTACGAAGGCGTCGACGCGATCCAGCGGTTCGTGTCGACCTTCGTCCGCTCACCCGAGCTCGGGCGGCTGGCCGCACGGGACCGGGCCTGGACATACTGGACCTACGGCCGCCGACTCGCCTCGTTGATCGCCATCGACGGGGACTCGTTGTGGCTCAACCACGTCGCCTTCGCGCCCGGCCACGACACCGAGGGCGAGGATCCCGAACAGCTCCTGCGCGAAGCCGTGGGCGGCCCCGTCGAGCACGAGGTGCTCGGCGTGGTGCGCTGGACCGGCCGCCGGCTGGTCGCCCAGCGCTACCACGACGGCCGGGTGTTCCTGGCCGGAGACGCCGCCCACATCTGGATCCCCGTCGGGGGATTCGGCATGAACGCCGGCATCCAGGACGCGGCGACGCTGGCCTGGATGCTCGCGGCGGTCTGCCACGGCTGGGCGCCACCGGACCTGCTGACCGCGTACGAACGGGAGCGCAAGCCGGTGGGGGAGCAGTTCGCCCAGGCGGTGGGATCGGCCGCGCGCAAGTCCCTCGCGGACGTCTCGCCGGACATCCACCTGTCCGGCCCGGCCGGTGAGCGGGCTCGCGCCGAGCTCGCCGAGCGGCTCGCGGTCACGGAGCCGCACCGGTACTCACCCGACGGCTTCAGCTTCGGCTACCACTACGCGGGCTCCCCCCTCGTCGTCGGCGGAGAGGACCAGGCCGCCATCACCATGGGCGGTTACCGGGACCGGGCGCAGGCCGGTTTCCGGCTGCCCCACGTCTGGCTGGCGGACGGCCGCTCGGTGTTCGACGTGCTCGGGCCCGACTTCACCCTGGTGCGGACCGACCCGGACGTCAGCGTGACGCCCTGGGTCGTGGCGGCTCGTGAGCTCGGGATCCCCCTCGCCGTGGTCGACCTGCCGGCGAACCACACCGACCGCTATCCGGCCGCGTTCCTGCTCGTACGCCCGGACCAGCACGTCGCCTGGATGGGCGGATCGGACGCTCGCCCCCACGAGCTCCTGCACACAGTCACCGGGCGCGTCCCCGCCCGCCAGCGGTAAAGAACACCAGGAGAACCACATGCCATACGCACTGGGCATCGATGTGGGCGGCACGTTCACCGACGCCGTCGCCTCCGACGGGGCCGGCCGCATCGTGTCGGCCAAGACGCCGACGACCCCGCCGAACCGCGAGGTCGGCGTCATGCGCGCGATCGAGGAGCTCGCGGAGGCGCTGGGCATCGGCGTCGGCGAGCTGCTCTCGCAGACCGACTACATCGCCCACGGCACGACCGCGTCGATCAACGCCCTCGTCCAGGGGGAGGTGGCCGATGTCGGGCTGATCGCCACCAAGGGCCACCGGGACTCGATCTACATCATGAACGCCGAGGGCCGCACCCTCGGCCGGTCGGCCCACGAGATCCAGGACACGCTCCGGCAACGCAAGCCCGCGCCGCTGATCCCGAAGTACCGGGCGCTCGAAGTGACCGAGCGCATCGACTACGCCGGGAAGGTTCTGGTCCCCCTGGACGAGGACGAGGTCCGCCGAGTCACGCGGTCCCTCGTGGACCAGGGGGTCGAGGCGATCGCCGTCTGCCTGCTGTGGTCGTTCAAGAACGGGGCCCACGAGCGGCGCGTCCGCGAGCTCATCCACGAGATCGCGCCGGACATGTACGTCACGCTGTCCTCGGAGGTCAGCCCGCGCATCCGCGAGTTCGCCCGGACCTCCACGACGATCATGAACGCCCAGATAGGGCCGCGGCTGCGCACCTACCTGCTCCCGCTGCAGAAGCAGCTGGAGGAAGGCGGGCTCAAGGGGCCCCTGCTGGTCATGCAGAGCGAGGGCGGCACCATCACGGCCGACCGGGCTCCGGAGCACGCCATCACCACGGTCGGGTCCGTCCTGTCCGGCGGCGTCATCGGCGGGATGCGCCTGGCCGAGCAGCTCGGGCACCGCAACGTCATCACCACCGACGTCGGCGGCACGACGTTCCTGGCGGGGTTGGTCGTCGACGGGGAGCCGGTCATGGCGGCGGGTTCCATCGTGAACCAGTTCCCGATCAACGCCGCGACGATCCGGGTGCACACCATCGGTTCCGGCGGTGGGGCTCTCGCGTCGGTGGACGCCGGCGGCAACCTGCGGCTCGGCCCGCAGAGCGCCGAGGCCGTCCCCGGCCCTGCCTGCTACGGCAACGGCGGCACGCGCCCCACGAACACCGACGCCAACCTGGTCCTCGGAATCCTGAGCGAGCGCGGCCTGCTCGGCGGCCGCAAGCCGCTCCGCCTGGACCTGGCGAGGGAAGCCATCCGCGAGCACGTGGCCGAGCCGCTCGGCCTCACCGTCGAGCAAGCCGCGATCGCCATCCACGAGGTGCAGAACGCGCAGGCGGGAGACCTTCTCCGCCGCGCTGTCGTGCAGGCCGGCTACGACTCCCGCGACTTCGTCGCCTACGCGTTCGGCGGTGCCGGACCGGCCCACTGCGCCGGTTACTGCCAGGACCTGGGCGTGAGCGAGGTCGTCGTGCCGCTCGGTCCCGTCGCGTCCGCCTTCTCGGCCTACGGGCTCGCGGCCTCGGACGTCGTGCTGAGCGCGGAGCTCTCCGATCCGTCCTCGTTCCCGGTCGACCACACAGTGCTCGAGTCCCACTTCGCCCGGCTCGAAGCCGACCTGCAGCGTGCGCTCGACCGGCAGAAGGTGAAGTTCCACGACGTGACGCTGCAGCGCGAGGTGGACCTGCGTTATTCGATGCAGGTCACCGAGCTCGCGACGGCCGTCCCGGACGAGAAGTTCACCGAGCGCACCGGCGACGAGATCCTCGAACGCTTCGAGGAGCAGTACGAGCGCATCAACGGCAGCGGTGCCGGATACCGCGAGGCCGGCGTGCAGGCGATCACCTACCGGGTGCGGGTCAAGGCGGGCCTCGGCTTCCCGGTCGTGCTGCCGGATATCCCGGAGGCCGCCGGCCCGGACCCCGCGGCAGCCCTCCTCGGCGAACGCTCCGTCTGCCTCGACTCGCAGATCGGCTTCGTGCCGACCCCCGTCTACGACTATGCCCGGCTGCGCGCGGGCCACGAGCTCGCCGGACCGGCGATCGTCGAGGTGCCGACCACGGTCGTCGTGGTCCCCGCCGGGGTCACCGGCCGCGTCGACCGCCTCGGCAACCTCGTGCTGAGCTACCAGTGAGGACAGTTCCCATGACTTCAAGGATTCCCGGGGCGGACGAGTTCACCAGCCGTCCCCTTCCCCGCGAGGAGCTGCTGCGGCAGATCTCGCCGGCCCTGCCGCTGCACCAGGTCGACGATGAGCAGGCGGAACAGGTCGCCGCCCTGACCTACGAGGTCGTCCGGCACCGGCTCTGGGCGATCACCCAGGAGATGGGGGAGACGCTGCGGCGGATGTCGGGCTCGCACGTCGTCACCGAGTCCAACGACTTCAACTTCTCCATCTGCGACGAGCTCGGTGAGCAGGTCCAGGTCGGCACCTACAACGTCGGCCTCATCGGCTCGATGGACCTGGCCATCGTCTGGACGCTGCGCAACCGCAGCGACAATCCCGGCATCACCGAGGGCGACATGTTCCTGTGCAACGACCCGTGGATCGGCGGCGGGCTGCACCAGAACGACGCCGCGATCCTGGCGCCGATCTTCCACGAGGGCAAGCTGTTCGGCTGGACGACGGCCATCGCCCACCAGATCGACCTGGGCGGGCCGCGGCCGGGCTCCTTCAGCCCGTCGGCGCAGGACGTGTTCGGCGAGGCGGTCCCGACGCCGCCTCTGAAGGTCGTCCGCGGGGGAGTGCTGCAGCGCGACGTCGCCGACGCCTGGGTCCGGCGCTCGCGGCTCCCGCACCTGGTGGGGCTAGACCTCCGGGCCAAGATCGCCGCCAACAAGAACGCGGCGGAGCAGATCCTCCGGCTCATCGCCAAGTACGGCGCCGACACCGTCAAGGTCGTGATGCGCCGGATGATGGACGACGCCGAACGCCGGCTGCGAGCCAAGCTCACGAACCTGCCCGACGGCACCTGGACCGCCGTCGGCTACCAGGAGCAGTCGCAGACCGGCGACCGCGGCCTGCACGCGATCAAGGTCGCGATGACCAAGGAGGCCGACCGGCTCGTCTTCGACTTCCGCGGGACCGCCGAGCAGACCGGCATCATCAACTGCCCCTACCCGGGGCTGCGGGCCGGGATCGTCTTCACGATGCTGCCCCTGCTGGCCGGGGACATCCCGTGGGCGGCGGGCGGGCTGATGCGCTGCTTCGAGATCATCACCGACGAGGACACCATCACCAACGCGTCGTTCCCGGCCGCGGTCGGCAAGGGACCGTTCGGGCCGGCGTGGGGAGCGGGCAACCTGGTCGCCGAGGTGCTCGCCAAGATGCTGGACGCCGAACCCAGCCACCGCGGCGACGTGCAGTCGATCTGCAACGGCACCACCGACCTTTGCGTGGTGTCCGGTGTCGATGTGCGCGGCGGCGGCAGCAAGGGCTTCGTGTCACCGGTGTTCGACGTCATGGCCGGTGGCTACGGGGCCCAGGTGTACCACGACGGCGTCGACACCGGCGGCCGGCTCATCATCCCCTCCGCGCGGGCACCGGATGTCGAGATGACCGAGTACCTCTACCCCCTCGTCGCCCTGTGGCGCCGCGAGCAGATCGACTCCGGCGGGCCCGGCCGGCAGCGGGGCGGGATGAGCGGCTCGGTCTGCTACGTCCAGCACCCGGACCAGAAGGGAACGATGTCCCTGATCGTCTCCGGGACCGGCAAGGTCGCGAACCAGAACGTCGGACTGGCCGGCGGTCATCCGGGCAACTCCCAGCTCGATCTGGTGGTGCGCGGCGTCAACGATCCCCAGCTCGCCCAGGCGACCGCCATCCCCGGCGACCTGGGCGAGCTCGGCGGGGACATCGAGGTCCTGCCCTGCGAGGGCGAGTCGGATCTCGGCCCCGGTGACGCCCTCTACCTGCACTGGCAGGCGGGCGGCGGGTACGGCGACCCCCTGCTGCGTACCGCCGGGAGCGTGCGCGAAGACGTGCGGCAGGCCCGCGTGTCGGCGGCGGCCGCGAGGGACGTCTACGGCGTCGTGCTCCGCGAGGACGGTGACGTGGACGCGACCGCGACCGGCGAGACCCGCGAGGAGCTGCGGCGCCGGCGCGCTGCCGGGGCCGGCCTGCCCGAGGCGTCGCTCAAACCGATCGGCGCGCTGGATCCCGACGGGCTGGTTCTCGACGGGGCGCGCCGTCTCGACGACAACCTCGCCGTCCTGGAATCGCCGGATGGCGGGACCGTCGTGTGTCTGCATTGCGGCACCCGGATCGGGCCGCTCGCCGGCAGTGCGTTCGTCGCGGCGCTGGCACGTCGCGACGGAGCCCCGACGGAAGCGGGACCGCACATCTGGCACGACCCGTCCGAGTACGTCGACGCGGAGATCGTCTTCCGGCAGCTGTACTGCCCCGGCTGCCTGACCGCGGTCCACTCCCGCGTCGTCCCCGTCGACCACCCCCTTCCTGCCGACGACTACCGGAGCTGACGCCGGCAAGATAGGTAGAACGTTCTGTCTTGACGGTTCGGGTCAACGTTGCCATACTTGCTCAAGATAGAACGTTCGGTCTCATCTCATTGAGGAAGCCGACGTCCCGTACACCTCACTCTTGAGAGGATCATCGTGACCACCGTTGACTCACCCGCCGCCGGCGGGATCGCGCCGGCTCTGCGTCGGCTGTACTTCGTGCGGTTCGCGTTCGCCATCGTCTGGGCGGCCTTGCTGGTCGTCACCATGTCGCAGCTCGGGCCGCTCGGTATCGCCCTGGTCGTCCTTTACCCCTTGTTCGACGTCGCCGCGGCGGTCGTGGACGCTCGCTCGTCCCGTGCCACCGGATCGGCTCTCGGACTGTATGTGAACATCGCGGTCAGTCTTCTCGCCGCCGCCGGCCTGGCCATCGCCGCCGCCTCCGGTGTGCCGGCGATCCTGCGGGTGTGGGGCGTCTGGGCGGTCGTTTCCGGAATCGTCCAGCTGATCGTGGGTGTCGGCCGTCGCAAGATGGGCGGCCAGTGGCCGATGATCCTCAGTGGCGGCATCTCCGTGCTGGCCGGGGGGTCGTTCTTCCTGGGGGCCGCCGCGCCGAATCCCATGCTGACCAACATCGCCGGCTACGCCGTCCTCGGTGGCGTCTTCTTCCTCGTCTCTGCACTGCGCCTCGGCCGCGCCGCCAAGGGGAACTGACATGGACACCACGACGTACGACGTCATCGTCATCGGCGCGGGCCCGGTCGGGGAGAACGTCGCCGACCGGGTGGTACAGGGCGGTTTGAGCGCTGCCATCGTCGAGCGGGAGCTGGTCGGAGGCGAGTGCTCCTACTGGGCCTGCATGCCGACCAAGGCGTTGCTGCGGAGCGCGGCGGCGCTCCGGGCGGCCCGCCAGGTGCCCGGCGCGCGTGAGGCCGTGACCGGCGACCTGGACGTGGCCGCCGTCCTCAGCCGTCGCGACTCCTTCGCCTCGCACTGGAAGGACGACGGGCAGGTCGCCTGGCTGGAGCAGGTGGGGATCCCGCTGTTCCGCGGACAAGGGCGGATCACGTCCGCCCGGACCGTCGAGGTGACCGGCGAGAACGCCGTCAGGACGTCACTGACCGCGCGGCACGCGGTCGTCATCGCGACCGGAAGCGGCGCGCTGGTCCCGGACCTCCCCGGACTGCGCGAGGCGGCGCCGTGGACGAGCCGTGAGGCGGTCGCCGCGGACGCGGTTCCCCGCAGGCTCGCCATCATCGGCGGTGGCGTGGTGGCGTCGGAGATGGCGACCGCGTTCGCCGCTCTCGGCGCCTCGGTGACGATGCTGGCTCGTGACGGTGTGCTGCCACTCGCGGAGCCGTTCGCCGGCGAGCGGGTCATCGAGTCGTTACGGGACGCGGGTGTCTCCGTCCGTCTCGGCGCGGAGGCCGGATCCGTGCAGCGCGACGACGACGGCACCGTACACGTCACGCTCACCGACGGCGGGCAGATCGAAGCCGACGAACTCCTCGTCGCGATCGGCCGCACACCCAACACCCAGGACATCGGCCTGGACCACGTCGGCTTGACGCCGGGCGCCTGGCTCACGGTCGACGACACGATGCGGGTCGTCGGGGAGGACGGCGCGCCGATCGGTGACGAGTGGCTCTATGCCGCCGGGGACGTGAACCGGCGCGTGCTGCTCACTCACCAGGGCAAGTACCAGGCTCGTGCCGTGGGGGACGTCATCGTGGCGCGCGCGAAGGGCGAAGCGGTCGAGGACGGCCGGTGGGGCCGGCACGCGGCGACGGCCGACGAGCGCGCGGTGCCTCAGGTGGTCTTCACCGAGCCGGAGATCGCCTCGGTGGGACTGACCGCCGCGGCCGCCGAGGCCGCCGGACTGCGGATCCGGGTCGTCGACCACGACCTGGGCGCCATCGCCGGCGCCGTCCTGCAGGCCGAGGGATACCGGGGCGACGCCCGAATGGTCGTCGACGAGGACCGGAAGGTGATCGTCGGCTTCACGCTGGCCGGCCCGGACGTCGCGGAGCTGCTGCACGCGGCGACGATCGCCGTGGTCGGCGAGATTCCGCTGGACCGGCTGTGGCACGCGGTCCCGGCTTATCCCACCGTCAGCGAGGTCTGGCTACGGCTGCTGGAAGCCTACGGCCGCTGACGCGTCCGGCGGGCGTCCGCGTTCGCGCCCCTGGCCTGCTTGAAAGACCTTGATAACGCCGCCGACCACTGTATAGTGAGCGTTACATACACAGAATGGGGCGTCAGAGTGATGAGCACGTTGGATGTCGGGGACGGGCAGGTGGCCTACACCGACGTCGGTTCGGGCAGCCCGGTCGTGTGGCTGCACGGCTCGGGGCCGGGGGCCACAGGCATGAGCAACTTCGGCGGCAACCTGCCGGCCTTCGAGGACTACCGCAACATCGTGGTGGACCTCCCCGGCTGGGGAAGCTCGCCGCGGCCCGCGACGGACGAGCCGCTGATCTTCCACGCGGCGGAACGTGTGCGCCGCGCGATGACGGCTCTCGGGATCGAACGCGCCCACCTGGTGGGGAACTCCTACGGGGGCGCCGTCGCGATGCGCATGGCGATGCGTCATCCCGACCGCGTGGACCGGCTCGTTCTCATGGCCCCGGGTGGAGTCCTCCCGGCGGACGCGCCGCCGTGGCCGATCGGGCTTGACCGCCTCTTCGCCTATATGGCGGCCGAGAAGCCCTCGCGCGACGCGATGGCCGAGTTCGTGCGGCTGATGGTGTACGACGAGACGCTGGCGACCGAGGCCCTCATCGACGAGCGGTACGAGTCGAGCCTCAGGGCCCACCCCGAATTGCCGATTCCGCCGAACTTCGGCGACCTGACCCCCGACCTGGCTCTCATCGCCGCCCCCACGCTGCTCGTCTGGGGGCGGGAGGACCAGACCGTGCCGCTGACCTGGGCGTCCAAGATCCTTGAGGGCATACCCGACGCGGAGCTCCGCGTGCTGCCTCGCTGCCGGCACTGGGTGCAGTACGAGCGTGCACCTGAGTTCAACCACATTGTTCGCGAGTTTCTGCAGGGCGGAGCAGCCGCCGCATCGGAGGGATGACACCGTGGGTATCCGCAAGCTGGGTTACGTCGGACTCAACGTCACAGACGTCGATGCTTGGACAGACCTGCTCGAACGAACACTGGGAATCGGTGTCACCACGGCGAAATTCGGCACGGACGAAGTCGCCCTGGCCGCACTTGACGAGTATAAGTACCGTGTGGCTCTTTACCCGTCCACCCAGGACAGCCCGCACGAGCTGGGCTGGATCGTCGATTCACCGCACGAGCTCGACAGGCTCAGCCGGCGGCTGACGGACGCCGGATTCACCGTCGAGGACGGCACCCCGGAAGAGCTGGAACTGCGCGGCGCCACCCGGCTCCGCTGGTTCACCGACCCGGTCGGTTACCGCGTGGAGCTGGCGATCGGCGAAGCCAAGGCGCGCCCCGGTGACAGGCCTCCGCATGGCTCCCCGCACGGCGCCACCGGCCTCGGCCACTTCGTCCTGGCCGGCCCGAAGCTCGACGAACTCCGTGAACTGTACGAGTCCGTGCTGGAGTTCAAACTGACCGATTACCGTGCGCCCGGCCTGTTCTTCTTCCGCTGCAATGCGACCCACCACAGCATCGCGCTCGCGAAAGCGGAAACGCCGTCGATCCACCACCTTGAATTCGAGCACGGCTCGATCGACGACGTCGGGCGAGCCTACGACCGGGCCAAGTCCAACGGCGTGCCGATTTCGATCAGCCTCGGCCGGCACATGAACGACAAGGCGATCTCGTTCTACGTGCGGAATCCCAGCGGGTTCCACCTGGAGATCGGCTGCGGGGGGATCGACGTGGGCGAGGACTGGACGCCGCACGACTTCGGCGTCTCGGACGTCTGGGGACACCACCACGCCGACGCCAATCCGTTCGCTTCGCCGAAGTCATGACGACCACGCTCTCGGGCCCTGACCTCTCCGGCCGCCGCGCCGTCGTGACCGGCGCGGCGAGTGGCATCGGCGCGGCCGTGGCGACAAGGCTGGCGGGGCTGGGCGCTCATGTCGTGGTGTGCGACATCGATGCCGAGGGTGCGGCACGGACGGCTGAGCGGATCGGCGGTGAGACTCTGGTGCTCGACCTGAGCCGGACCGCCGGTCTGGCCGAGTTGACGCTGGAAGCGGACATCCTGGTGAACAATGCCGGTGTCCAGCACGTCGCCCCCATCGACGAGTTCGATCCTGAGCAGTTCGCGTTCATGCTGCGGCTGATGTTGGAGGCGCCGTTCCTGCTCAGTCGTGCCGTGCTTCCCCGCATGTACGAGCGCGGCTGGGGACGGATCATCCACATCGCCAGCGTCCATGGTCTGCGGGCCAGTGCTTACAAGTCCGCGTACGTCAGTGCCAAGCATGGTCTTCTGGGACTCTCGAAGGTCATCGCGCTGGAGGGCGCGGCCAAGGGCGTCACCAGCAATTGCGTCTGCCCCGGTTATGTGCGGACCCCGTTGGTCGAGAAGCAACTGGCGGACCAGGCGCTGGTTCACGGGCTGAGCGCCGACCGGGTGATCTCGGACGTACTGCTGGCGCGATCGGCGGTGAAACGCCTGATAGAGCCGGACGAGGTCGCCGGCGTGGTGGGGTTCCTGTGCTCACCGGAGGCGATGTCCATCACCGGCACCGAGCTGACGGTGGACGGCGGCTGGAGCGCTTCCTGACAGCAGCTCCGGTCAGGTCGTCTGACCTCTCAAGGAGGCGGTGCACACAGAGTGCACCGCCTCTTTGAGTTCGCGGAGCATGCTCGCCGTCAACCGGTCGAGCTGAGTAGTGCGGAGATGTCGCCGTGGCTGCGTTACGCGCCGAGTGCGCGGTCCGGGGGCGTTTGACATCGTTGGTAATACCAACCAATATGGAGATTGTTGGTATTGTAAATCATTCCAGTCGGAGGCGACTCCGCAGCGATGGTGATCATTGCGGTTTCGCGGTCGGTGCCGGTGGGTGAGCGACGGTCTCGTCCACCCCTGATCCAAGGAGGAATCCTCATTCAGCCGGGGGAGTGCATGACGGCGTGCAGCAGTTGGACGAGTCGGTCGCGGTCCTGCGGGTTGAGCCGATCCGTCGCGGGTGCGAGTGCGTGTCGGACCTCGACGTACACCTGCTCCGCCAGCTCCTGGCCGGCGCGGGTGAGGAACACGTCGACGACGCGGCGGTCTTGGGGGTCTTTGCCCCTGGCCACCAGCCCTCGGCGTTCGGCGCGGTCGATGAGGCCCGACAGGGTCGATTTGTCCAGGCCGAGGAACGCGGCGAGCTCGGTCATGCGCGGGCGGCGGTCGCGGAGGATGCCCAGAACCCGCAGCTGGGTGAGTGAGAGGTCGCGCTCGGCTCCGATGCGGGTGAGCACGCTCGCCACCTGGAAGGTGTTGCGGACGAGGGCATCCACGAGGGCGTCGGAAGTCATGTGCCCACGTTACTCGTCATGCTTTGTAGTACAAACAACTGGGTTCGGGAAGCCCGGCTCGCTCAGCGCGTCCCGCGTTCCTTCGCAGACCGCGCTGTTCGAGGTGGAGCGGTAGGAGCCGGGAGTCTGGCCCATGGTGCGGGCGAAGACGTCGACGAAGGCGCTGGTCGTGGCCCATCCGCAGAGGTGCGCTGTCTCGGTGACGGTGGCGCCCTCGGCGAGGCGGATCATCGCGTGGATGATGCGCACGTTCGTGCGCCACTGCGGGTAGGTGGTTCCGAATTCGGTGCGGAACAGGCGCGCGAGGGTGCGTTCGCCGGCGTTGACCTGCCGTGCCAGCCAGGCGATGGTCCGGGGCAGGCTGAGGTCGTCGGTGACGAGGCGGCAGGCGTGCGCGAGGCGCGGATCGCGTGCGGTCGGCAGGGTGAGGGCGCGGACATCGGCTCGGCGTAACCGATCGCCGAGCACAGCGCGAATGCGGTGGGTCTCCCCAGCCGTGAGCTCCGGATCGGTGCAGGCGATGAGGAGCTCACGCAGCAGGGCCGAGACGGCGACGACGGTCGGCGAATCTCCGGCGAGCGGGGGATCCTCGGCCGGGAACATCAGCGTGTGCACGATGGTGTCTCCGTAGGCCTGGTGCTCATGCCAGGCGGAGGCGGGGACCCATATCGCGCGATCCGCGCAAGCCACCCACGCCCCGTGTTCGGTCTGCACGGCGAGAACCCCGCGGGCGACGTAGATGAGCTGGTGGTCGTCATGCCGATGCCCGCGGATCACCTCCCCGGGCGCATGATGATGGCGGCTTTGCAACATATCTAGTCAGATTATCGAAAGCGCATCCCTGCCCGCCGGCGAGAACGTCAATACATGAACCGTTTCCGGCGCCTTCGGCATGCGATCGTCGACACGCGCCCTCTGGCCTTCCCGGCCTACCGCCGCACCTTCCTCGGGCAGGCGGCGGCCCTGGTCGGAACGACGGTGACGCGGGTCGCCGTCCCCGTCCAGGTCTATTCGATCTCGGGTTCGTCCCTGGACGTCGGCCTCGTGGGGTTGGCGACGCTCGTCCCGATGGTCGTCTTCGGTCTCTACGGCGGCGCTCTCGCCGACCTGGCCGACAGGCGGCTTCTCTACCTCGTCTCGTCCGTCCTGACCTGGGCCGGCACACTCGCCCTCCTGACGCAGGCCGCTCTCGGCGCGCGGTCCGTGGGTACGATCCTCGTGCTGGTCGCCGGCCAATCCGCCGGTTTCGCGGTCTCCGCGGCCGTTCGCGGCGCCATCATCCCCGCGCTCGTGCCCGTCGAGCTGATCCCGGCGGCCAACGCGCTCACCTACACCGCCGGCAACGTCGGGCAGGTCTTCGGCCCGCTCGTCTCCGGTGCGCTGATCATGCTTCCGAACGGCTTCGTGTACGCCTACGGCATCGACGCGCTGCTGTTCACCGCAGCGCTCTACGCCGTCTTCCGGCTGCCACCGCTACCACGAGCCGCGCCCGCGGGGCGAGCCGGCATCCGCGCCGTCATGGACGGCCTGCGCTTCCTCGGCGGCAGGCCCGTCCTGCTGATGGCGTTGATGGCCGACGTCATCGCCATGCTGTTCGCCATGCCGGAGGGGCTCTTCCCCGAGGCCGCCGCCACGCGATTCCCTGGCGGCGTCGGCCTCCTGTACGCGTCGATCGCCACCGGCTCTGTACTCGCCGGGCTCGTCAGCGGATGGATCGGCCGAGTGCGCCGCCAGGGCGTCGCCCTCACCATCGCCGTGGCCATGTGGTCCGCCGCCATCGCCGTCGCCGGACTCAGCCACACCCTCTGGCTCACCGTCCCGCTGCTCGTCCTCGCCGGCGGAGCCGACCTCGTCAGTGCCGTCTACCGGCAGACCATCCTGCAGACGTACGTGCCCGACCACATGCGCGGGCGTATGCAGGGCGTCTACACCGTCGTCGTCGCGGGCGGCCCCGGCCTGGGCGACCTCCGAGCCGGGGTCATGGCCACGACCATGGGCCTGACCATCGCGTGGTCGGGAGCGGCGATCCTCGGCCTCGTGATCGTCCTCGTCTCGGCCATCGCCGTCCGGCCCTTCTGGCGCTACGAAGAAGCAGGCCGGCAAGGCACGATCTAGCCGTGGTTCGCCGCGCCGTAGCGCAACCCGTCATACAGGATCGTGGCGATCCGTACCGCATCGTCCTTCCAGCCTTCGGCGCGCATCCCGCAGATGCCGCCGAGGGCGCGCAGCACGACGCGCCCGCTGATGCCGCTGCGGACGAGGCCGGCCACGACACCTGCGGTGAGAAGCTCGTCGAGGGCGCGGGCCATCTCGTCGCGCGCGTCGTCGAAGACCGGCGAATCGGTCGCCATGATGCTCTCCAGGGCCTCACCCATCCCCCTGCCCACTGCCGCGTGCTCCACGAGCAGCAGCAGGAAGGTGCGCAGCGCCTCGTCCGGAGGATGTCGCGCGAGCAGCCGGGCGGGGGTCGCGCAGAGCTCGGCGACCTCCTGGCGGTACACCTCCGCGACGAGCGCCTCGCGCGTTTCGAAGTGGCGGTACAGCGTGCCGACGGCCACATCGGCTCGGCGGGCGATCTCCTCCACATGGGCGTGGTCGTCGGCGAGGAACGCCTCACGCGCCGCTACCAGGAGAGCTTCGCGGTTGCGTCGGGCATCGGCGCGCAGCGGACGTGATGACGGCAACGGTCCTCCATAAGGTGAGTCCAATTCCGTTTGTGTGCACAGTTTCCGGAGTCGGGTTCACTTTACTGGAGGAGTACGCCCATGACGATCGAGTACGAAACGCTCGCCGGCCTGCGAGTGCTGGTGACCGGTGGCAGCCGAGGGCTCGGGGAGGCGACGGCCCGTCGCTTCGCCGCGGCCGGCGCCACCGTGCTGACAGCCTCGCGAACCGCGCCCCCGGAAGACCTGCCCGCCACCTTCATTCCCGCCGACCTGCGCTCCGAGGAGGGGGCGACGGAACTCGGCCGACGAGTGGTGGACAGCGTCGGAGGCATCGACGTCCTGGTCAACAACGCCGGAGCCGCGACCGGGCCGATGCCGACCCTGAAGCGGCCGGACGCGTCCTGGCTCGCCGACCTGGAGATGAACCTGCTCAGCGCGGTCCGGCTCGACCGGGCCCTGGTTCCCGGGATGGTCGAGCGTGGCTCCGGCGTCGTGGTGCACGTCTCCTCCATCGCCAGCCACCTGCCCCAGCCGGCCGAAGCGTCGTACGCGGCCTCGAAGGCGGCGCTCAACGCCTACAGCCGCGAGTTGGCGACGGCGGTGGGCGAGCACGGCGTACGCGTGGTGTGCGTTCTGCCGGGCTTCGTCGTCACCGAGGGAGCGGTCGAGCATCTTCAGCAGATGGCCGACAGCCAGGGCGTGGGTGTCGACGAGGTCAAGCAGCAGATCGTGGACCACCTGAAGGTGCCGATGGGCCGCCCCGGCGAGCCCGCGGACGTCGCGGAGATGATCGCGTTCCTCGCTTCCGGCCGCGCCAAATGGCTCACCGGTGCTCAGTTCCGGGTCGACGGCGGCATCATCCCCGTGGTCTGAACCGCCCCCTGTACGCGATTCGAGGAGAGAACACCATGACCTTCAGCCTGACGTCATTGATCGTGGACGCCGCGGACCTGGAAAGCGAGAGCTCGTTCTGGCACCGGCTGCTCGGCGGCTCGATCACGAGGACGGCGACGCACCACTTCCTGCGGATCGACGGCTTCCCCGTGATCGTGATCCAGCACGCTCCGGGGCATGTGCCGCCGCAGTGGCCCGACGGCGTCTCGCAGCAGATGCACGTCGACCTCGCCACGGACGACGCGGCGACCGCGGCCCAGCGGGTGCTCGACGCCGGCGGTCGACGGCTGCGACCGGCTGACGACGATGTCGTCGCCTCCACTCGGCCTGGCTCCCGGGTGTACGCCAGCCCGGCCGGCCACCCCTTCTGCGTTTCCTCGGCCTGACCCCGGCACCGAGCACGAACGACCGGCCAAGATCACCGGCTCACAGAGATCGGGCGGCTCATCGCTGAACGTCAGGTGACGGATTGCGCCACCAGGGCCATGGCCTGCCGCATGGCGTTGCGTACCTCGTTGGGTGCGTCGCCGCGCCGCAGCGCGGTCAGTGCGGATGTGCTGATCGCGCCCACCATCGCGCCGACCAGGGCGGCGGCGGTGATCGTGTCGAGTCTGTCGGGGAATGCCCGCTGCAGCGCTTGGGCCAGTTCGGACTGCGCGGTGAGGTAACGCTGCAGCAGCCGGGCCTGCAGCGCCGGCACCGAGGCCGCCAGCCGTGCGCGAAGTTCCGCGAGCCCGCTGGGGAGGTCGCTGTCCCAGGCGTCGGCGATCATCAGGTCCATCGCCCGCACCAGCACTTCGGGCAGCCGTTCCCCGGCGCTGCGCTCGGCGATCGCCTGCAGCGCCAGGTCGACGCGCACGTCGGCATTGGCCAGGAGCACATCCTCCTTGGCCTGGAAGTGGAGGAAGAAGGTGCGGGGCGACACCTCCGCGGCGTCGGCGATCTCGGCCACGGTCACGCGGTCGTACCCCTTGTCCTCGAACAGGCGCACCGCCGCCTCGATCAGCGCCTGCCGGGTGCGCTGCTTCTTGAGCTCCCGCAGTCCGCGTTTCTCCTCCACGCAGGGCAGCTTAGTTCATCCGCCGAATTGATGCATACTGTGTATCGCTACATAGACTGCAGCCACTTGAAGGGTGATCATTCATGGGAAGTCTGGATCGACGCGTCGTCCTCATCACCGGAGCAGGGCGCGGCATCGGGCGGGAAGAGGCGCTGTTCTTCGCCGCAGAAGGCGCCAAGGTCGTCGTCAACGACCCCGGCGTCGCCATCGACGGCACGAGCGGCGACGCCGGCGTGGCCGCGAAGGTCGTCGAAGAGATCACTGCCCGCGGTGGACAGGCCGTGGCCAACACCGACAGCGTCGCCGACTGGGACGGCGCCCGCCGCATGGTGGAGACGGCCCTGGAGTCCTTCGGCGACCTCCACGTCGTGGTCAACAACGCGACCATCGAACGGAACGCGGGCCTGACCGACCTGTCGGAGGAGGACTTCGACGACGTCGTGGCCGTCAAGCTGAAGGGCACCTTCGCGGTAACGCGCTGGGCGGCCCGCCACTGGCGCGACAGGTACCAGGCAGGGGTCCACGCCGACCGCGCCGTGGTCAACACCTCCTCCGGCTCCGGGCTGCTCAACCCGCTGCCCGCGCAGGTCTCCTACGCGGCAGGCAACGCCGGGGTCGCGGCGCTGACCACCGTGGCAGCCCTCGAACTCGGCCGCTACGGCGTGCGGGTCAACTGCATCTCGCCCTCGATGGCCCGCACCCGCCTCACTCACGCCGTTCCCGGCATGAGCCAGGAACCGTCGGCGGGCCGGTTCGACCCGCTGCACCCGGCCGTCAACGCGCCTGTTGCCGCCTACCTGGCCGGCGCGACCTGCCCGCTCACCGGCCAGGTGCTGTCGGTGCGGGGCGGAACGGTCACGGTCAACCACGGCTGGTCACCCGGCGGCCACATCCACAAGGACGGGCTGTGGAGCGTGGCGGAGCTGGCCGAGAAGGTGAAGGAGCTGCCGATGGACGACCCGTTCGACAAGCTCGCCCAGGCTCTGACCGGAGCGCTCGGCGCCGTCGGACGCGCCCGGCTCCAGGAGATGATCAACGCCCTGCTGGACCAGGGAGCCCACTCCGACGCGGCCTCCGCATGACGCGATGAGTCACGTCCCGGACCGGCAGGAGCAGGCGAACGATCGACGACAGGCCGGAAGAGTCGCGAGCTGATCCCCTGCCCTTCCCGATGTGCCTGTCGGGTCTCAGCCGGGGGGCTCCCCGGTGGGTGACGGCGTAACGGATTCGCGGCTGCGGACGGGCATCGGAACCCGGTGCACCTCGCCGGCCCGTCCGGTGTCCGCGCGGTCGCGGTCGATTTCGGCGAACAGCACGTCGACGGCCTTACGGCCCAGCTCGTAGTGGGGCAGTGCCACGGTGGTCAGCTTGGGGCGCATCCATGAGGCGATGGGGTGGTCGTCGAAGGAAACGACGGAGACGTCCGCGGGCACCTTGAGCCCGAAGTCGTCGAGTGCCTGGTAGGCGCCCATGGCGATCCGGTCGTTGAAGCAGATCAACGCACGCGGCCGGGCGGTGGCGAGGAGGTCCCGGGTCGCGGTGAGGCCATGCTCCGGCTGCCAGTCGGGGCACCTGCGACCGCCCGCCACCTTGACTCCCGCCTCGCTGAGCGCCTCGCGGATGCCGACGAGCCGTTCCACCGCCGCGACGCTCCCCGAGGGCACGTTACGCAGGCCCGGACCGGCGCCGATCAGGTAGATGCCGTCGCGGTGGCCGGCGTCGAGCAGGACGCGGGCGGCGAGGCGACCGGCCTCGACCTCGTCGGGAAGGACGGCGGGCAGGGGGGTGGGCTCCTTGGGCAGCGCGTTGAGCAGCACGGCGGGTGAGGCCGTCATGCCTTGGGGAACCTTAATGGTCCTGGTGAACATCGAGGCCAGGATGAGCCCGTCCACCTGGCGATCGTGCATGGCCTGCAGCAGGAGGCGTTCGAGCTCGGCGTCGCCTTCTGTCTCACCGATGAACAACATGAAGCCGCGGTCACGGGCGGCTTCGAGTGCTCCCTTGATCATGTCGCCGGCGAGCCGCGAGGTGGCGACGGTGTCGGAGATGAAGCCGATCGTCCGGGAGCTGCCCGTACGCAGGCCCACGGAGACGATGTTGGGCCGGTACTGCAACTCGTCGGCCGCTTTCAGCACTCGCTGCTCGACGTCCTGAGAGATGCGCAGCTCACGGCCGCGGCCGGACAGCACCAGCGAGGCGGTCGGGCGGGAGACACCTGCGGCCTTGGCCACATCGGCCAGCGTGACCCGTCGTGGGCTCACCCAGAACCTCCGATCGTCAAGAGTGTGTTACGGGGGGTTGACATCTTGCGCGGCGCATGGTGAGACTATCGGCGCTAACCCGATTTAGCAAAGAAGGCGGACATCAGCCGGGTGCCGATTGTCCCCAGCAGCAGAGGAGATGCACATGGCTCGTCGAGGTCGCCCCGGCAGGTCCGGGGCCGCGCTTGTGATCGCCATGGGGACGCTGGCCGCCGCCTGCGCGGCTCCCGGCGGCAACAGCGCGCAACCTCAGGCCACCAGCGCGTCGCCGGCGTCCGCGACACCCACCTGTGGCACGGCGCCGACCCAGCTCGACGGCTACTTCGAGACCGGCTTCCCGCTGCCCAAAGCGCTGACCACCGAGTTCACCAAGCAGCACCCGAACGTCACGTGGGACATCCGTGAGGACCAGTTCGCGGTGATCACACAGAACGCGCCGCGTGTGCTGGCGGACAATCCGCCCGACCTGATGCGCCTGCCCCAGGTCTCCGAGCTGGTCAAGGACAACCTGCTGAAGAACCTGGACGGCTACGCGACGGCGTTCGGCTGGGACAAGTGGCCGGCCTCGCAGCTCGAGCAGCTGCGCCTGGGCCAGGGCGGGCGGCCGCGCGGCGAGGGCTCGCTGTACGCCCTGGGGCTGAACGTCAGCATGACCGGTGTCTTCTACAACAAGAAGCTCGCCGCGCAGATCGGGATGTCCGCGCCGCCCACCACGCTGGCGGAGCTCGACGAAGTGCTGGACAAGGCCAAGAAGGCGGGCATCACGCCCATCCTGCAGTTCAACGGCGGCGCCACCGGTGGCCTGGCATTCCCCTTGCAAAACCTCATGGCCTCCTACGGCCCGACCGGGCCCATCAACGACTGGATCTTCCAGAAGCCCGGTGCCACCATCGATACCCCGTCGAACCTGCAGGCCGCCCAACACCTGGAGCGGTGGACCAAGGCAGGATTCTTCCAGAAGGACGTCAACGCGGTCGACTACGCGACCATGATGAGCCGCTTCATCGACGGCCAGGGCCTGTTCATGTTCAACGGCGACTGGGAGTCGGGCAACCTCGACAAGCAGATGCCGGGCAACGTCGGCTTCTATCTGATGCCGTCAGCGCAGCAGGGCGGCAAACTGGCCGCGATGTCGGCCCCCCTCACCTTCGGCATCGCCGCGAACGCCAAGAACGCCGACTGCGCCGCCTTCTTCCTCAACTGGGTGGCCACCGACAAGCGGGCCCGCGAGATCGGCGTCGAGATCGGCGGATCGCGTCCGATGGGCCCGGCCGACGCGTACATGCCGACGGTGGCGCCGGACAAGGTCACCGCGAGCACGCTGGCAGCCGGGGCGGACATCGCGAGGGACGACGGCGCGATGGATTTCATCGCCAACGCCACCGGCGCCATCTACGCCAAGAGCTGGACGCCGCAGTTGCAGAAGCTGGTCGCCGGACAGCAGACGCCGCAAGAGCTGCTGAAGACGGTCCAGGAGGACTACGCCAGCCAGCTCGAAGGGAACTGAGAAGGTGATGACCCGCCCTGCCGGCGCCCGATCCTCGCCCCGGCGGCCGGTGGTGACCAAGCTGCGCGGCACGCGTGGCTTGGTCGGCTGGCTGTTCGTCGCCCCGGCGCTCGCCTTCTACGCGGTGTTCGTCCTGCGCCCGATCACCCTGACGCTTCAGTACTCGCTGTACGACTGGAACGGCATCGGCGCCTCCACCTGGGTGGGGCTGGCCAACTACGGCAAGGTCTTCACCGATCCGGACCTGTTCGACTCGCTGGTCAACGCCTTCCAGCTGATCGTGTTCTTCAGCGCGATCCCGGTCGTGCTCGGGCTGGCGATCGCGGCGACGATCAGGCGTATCGCCGCGACCAGGCTCGCCGTCGTGGCGCGGACCGTGCTCTTCCTGCCGCAGGTCATCCCGCTGGTGGCCGCCGGCATCGCGTGGAGCTGGTTGCTGTCGTCCACCGGAGTGGTCAACCAGTTGCTCACGCTCATCGGCCTCGGCGGGGTGACCCGGGCCTGGCTGGGCGATTTCGCCACCGCCCTTCCGGCGGTCGGCATGATCGGCGCGTGGGTGCTGCTCGGCCTGTGCACGCTGCTGCTCCTGGCGGGCATGAGCAAGATCGACCCGGCGTTGTACGAGGCCGCCCGCCTCGACGGCGCCGGGCCGTGGCGGGAGTTCATCTCCATCACGGTCCCGAGCCTGCGCCAGGAGATCGCGGTCTGCGTCACCGTGACCGTGATCGCGGCACTGGCGAGCTTCGACATCATCTACATCTCCACCCAGGGCGGCCCCGGCAACACGACCATGGTTCCCGGCCTGCAGATCTTCTACCTGGCCTTCTCCGAACGCGAGGTCGGCATGGCCTCGGCGCTGGCCGTGGTGCTCATGGTCCTCGTGATCGCCTGGGCCCTGCCCATCCAGTGGTTCGCGAAGGACGGCGACCGATGATCCTCGGGTGGCGGGAGGCCTGGACCGGCCGTCTCCTGCTCATCCTCATGATGGCGGTCACGCTCCTGCCGTTCCTCAGCCTGTTCGTCACCGCCCTGCACCCCTCGGGCAGCTATCCGGCCGGACTGGCCTGGCCGGACGACCCGCAGTGGGGCAACTTCCTGCGGGCCTTCGAGGCGGCGAACATGAGCGAGCTGCTGAAGTCGAGCGCCCTCATCGTGCTGGGTGTGGTTCCGATCTCGATCCTGCTGGGTACGATGGCCGGCTTCGCCATCGGCCACCTGCGCGTGTACGGCGGACGGGCGATCTTCCTGCTGTTCGTGCTCGGCCTGACCCTCCCGTTCGAGGGCATCATCACGCCGTTGTACTACCAGATCCGCGACATGGGACTCCTCAACACGCGGTGGGCCATCATCCTGCCGCTCATCGGGCTGTTCATGCCGTTCAGCGTCTTCTGGATGCGCGCCCACTTCGTCAACATGCCCGGGGAGCTGTCCGAGAGCGCGCGCATGGACGGAGCCGATGTGTGGCAGTTGTTCCGCCGCATCCACGTCCCCCTGGCCATGCCGGCGATCTCGTCGCTGGGCATCCTGCTGTTCCTGTGGACCTGGAACCAGTTCCTGCTGGCCATCGTCCTGGTCGACGACCCGACCAAGCGAACGATGTCCGGCGCCCTGGGGGCCTTCCAGGGCCAGTGGGGCACCGACATCCCGCTGCTCTGCGCCGGATCGCTGCTGATCCTGACCCCCACGCTCGTGATCTTCCTCATCTTCCAGCGTCACTTCGTCAAGGCCCTGCTCCAGGGCTCCCTGAAGGGGTGACGGCGATGAGCGCGCCGCGCTGGGGGAGTGGCGCCGCAGGAGCCGCCGAACTCGCCATGCACTGCCGCACCTGACCGGTTCAGGCCCCGAAGCCTGTGCATCGACAGCAGGATCACATCCCGCCCGTGAAAGAAGAGGTCATCCATGCGCCCCCGAGGACGGTCAGGCACCCCACGGAGAACGGCGATCGAACCCACCGTGCTCCAGGGACGCTCCGGCAACCACCGCCGGCAGGGTGCCGCGTGAGCGAAGGCCGACCGGCGTACTGGACCCGCCGGCACCTCGATCTGCTCGCCGGGACCGGCGCGGTCACGGCGCCGGTCATCGATCCGCCGGCCCTGCCACGGATCCTGCCCGACCACGATCTGTGGGACCTGTGGCCGATCCAGGAGGAGGACGGCTCAACGAGCGTGATCGGCGGCAAGGAGCTGTGGATGGCCCTGTCGGCTCCCGCCCTCGGCCATCCCGAAGAGCGCCATGACCAGGCCCGGATCCGCCTGCTCGGTAAGATCGGCGATCAGTGGGAGGACCTGGGGAACGCCTTCGCCGACGGCGCCTCGCCCGGCAGCCGTGAATGGTCAGGGTCAGCGGTCCGCCGGCCCGACGGCAGCGTCTCCGTGTTCTACACGGCCGCCGGACGGCGTGGCGAAGCACGGCCGACGTACCGGCAGAGCGTCATCGAGACCCGCCCCGCCCTGATCGCCGACGGCGGTCGCATCCTGCTGCGGCAGGACGCCGAGCACCGGGAGGTCCTGCGCTCCGACGGCCGGATGTATCTGCCGGCCGACGAGTCCGACGGGGCGGCGGGCCGGATCAGGGCCTTCCGCGATCCCGGCTGGTTCCGCGATCCGGCCGACGGGCGCGGCCATCTGCTCGTCGCCGCGTCCACCGCCTGGGAGGACGGCTTCACCGGCGCGATCGCCCTGGCCACCGCACAGGCCGGCGCCTGGTCCCTGCTACCGCCCCTGCTCGTCGCCGAAGGCGTCAACCACGAGCTCGAACGGCCGCACGTCATCGTCCACGATTCCTGGTACTACCTCTTCTTCTCCACCCAGCGTCACAACTTTCACCCGGCCGACCGTGCACCCACCGGGCTGTACGGCTTCGCCGCGCCCAGTCTGACCGGACCGTACGAACCGCTCAACGGATCCGGACTCGTCCTGCAGAACCCTTCCACCGAACCTGACCAGGCCTACGCCTGGTTGGTGCTGCCGGACCTCCGCGTGGTCAGCTTCGCCAATTACCGCTCCCAGCACGGCACGGATCCCCGTTCAGGGGGAGCCGCGCAGGCACGGACCGGTTTCGGCGGCACCATCGCCCCGATGCTCAGGCTCGCCATGAACGGTATGACCACCTCTGTCACCCCGATCGCGATCGGGGTGCCGAACACCGCGTCGACACCCTGACGCGGTGCCGGGCAGCGGCCCATGCGGCTCAGCCGGGATAGGGGCGGTTGAAGCGGGGCGGGGTGAACGGGACGTACCGGGGCGCGGGATCGGCTGCCAGTCCCGCCGCGCGGGCGTTCATCGCCGGGGCGGACGTCGCGGGCCAGTGACCGGTCCGCAGCCGGTGGAGCACCGTCATCAGAGCCGCCTCCTGCTCCGCTGGTGAGAAGTCGCAGTGGCCGACGGTCCTGGTGTACGTCTGGCGCAGCAGGGAGCCTGCTCCCGCCCGGTGCGCCTTCTCTCCGTACGACTGCTGCTGGGCGACGGTGGAGATCTGGTCGCCGATTCCGGACACGGTCAGCACGGGGATCCGCAGGTCGCCGTCCAGGACGATGCCCTGGGAGAACCGCTCGACGGCGTCGGGGTCTGCGGCGATGCGGGGTGCGGCGGCCAGGTTCTTGAGGTCTGCACGGAGGTCCAGGTTTGCCGCCTTGTACAGGGCGCCGACGGCACGCCGGAGGGCGGGATCGGTCTGGCGCAGCTGCTTCGCGTAGTCCACGCCGGTGTTCCAGGACGGGTTCCCGCCGACCACCGCCATGATCTGGCGCCGGCTGCTCATGGCCTGCCCGACGTAGGGCAGGGGCCCACCGGCGAGCGCGAGGTAAGCGCCCTGCTCCAGCGCGTTGGCGTCCCTGCTGTCCGGTGGCGGCGGCGCGGACCCGTCGGGGTTCCGGCCCCAGGCCGGCAGCTGGCCGATCGCGGCGGCCAGTGCGATCCGGGCTCGGCCCTCGGGAGTCCGCTGCGCCGCGGCCAGGGCGTCGATCCATGATTTCCGGGCCGAGTCGACGTTCTCCGGGATGTCGATGACCGGCAGCCCCGGGGCGACCAGGCGCTCGAGCACGAAGAGCGTGTCGAGCTTCTGATTCCACTGGCCGACGGACCCGCCGAGGCCGCCGCACATCGGGACGGCGGCGTCGAAGGCGTCGGGGTGGATCTGGGCGACGCCGGCGGCGACGAAACCGCCCATCGAGGTCCCGGAATCGATCGCGTACCGTGCCCGGCCGTAGGCGTGCTCGAAGCGGGCGAGCGCTGCGGCCTGGTTGTCGATGGCGGACCGGATGTCCCAGCCGGTGATCGCCCGGCTGGTACCGCCGCGGGCCACGCCCTTGGCCAGCAATCGCGCGGTGAGGGAGTCGTTCAGGCCCGAGCCGGCGAAGTCGAGGGCGACCACCACGGTGCCGTTCCAGCCGGCCGGGACGACGAACTCGTAGGGTGTGCCGTCGTCGAGGGTGCCGCTGATGCAGGTGGGGTCGGCGGGGGAGCCCGCCAGACACGGTGCCCCGCCGGGAGGCCGGGGCGGGGCAGCGGCGGCGGTTCCGCCGCCGACGACGGTCGCCAGCGCGATGGCCAGGAACATGCTCACTCCACGGCGGATCACAGCGACAGCCCCTTCGACTCGATCTTCCAGCCGGCCTCGGCGCACAGTCCGCAGTCGGGGCCGACAAAGCGTGTCCCGGCGGCTCGGTCCCCGCGCAGGACGTAGTCGAACCAGTCCGCGGCCACCTGCCAGCCCGTGGTGGCCCTGGTGCCGGAGATCAGGTTGCTGTGGCCGGCCGTCGTGTCACCGGCCAGGACGGCGGGGACGTCGAGCAGGGCGTAGTTGTCGATGCTGTTCTGGTGGGCGACGTCATCCGGACCGCCGTTGACCAGCAGCGTCGGACTGTGCAGGTCGGCGAGACGGTCGCGTCCGTAGCCGCCGAAGCTCGGCTCCGGGAAGTAGCCGGTGTTGAACCCGGCGACCGCGTCGACCAAGGGGTCGGTCCCGGCGGCGAGAGCCTCGATGCCGCCGCAGCTGTGGCCGAGCACGCCGATCCGTGTGTTGTCCTCCCGCCCGTCGAACTGCTTCCGGGCCGCCTTCGACTCGGTGGCCCAGTGGGCGGCCGCGAGGAGCGCCTCGGGGTGCGCCGTCGTGTTCCCGGGGGTGTTGGGGACGGGGAACTCATCCACCGCGCCGTTGGCCACGACGACGTATCCCTGGGAGGCCAGGCCGGTGAGGAAGGTGATCGCTTCGAGGTTGCTCGTCGCGCAGGCGCCGTTGCCGTAGACGATCACCGGCAGGCTGCCCTTCGGCAGTGCCTTGAGGTCGGCTGGGCGGTAGACGGTGTGCCCGGGCAGCCCGTCGGCGGCCTCCCGGACCGTGGGCAGCACGGTCTGCGTCGAGGCGTCCGAGGGGGTTCGTGATGGTGGCGGATCCTGGGTGGGCGCCGCTACGGCGGCACCGGAGCCGGCGAGGACGACCGCGCCCACGGTCGCCGCCAGCAGGGTCCGCGCGGTCATGGAGCGGGCAGACATGTCGCGTTTCCTCCACGGTAGATGGGCAAGGCAGGGGGTGTTGGCTAGGCCCCGACGAGGTCCGCGAATGGCCAGCGGGACGCTTGGTCAGCTGCTGTGACGTCCATCGTCGACGTTGATAGTGACGATCGTTCAGCTTTCTGTCGTCAATGTCAATCCCCGTGGCTGCTCCTCGTTGCCCGGTGATGTGCGGAGCGAGGGCGCCGATCGCGCCCAGGGCGCGATGGCACCAGGCAAGAACGCCTGGGAAGAGTCCTTCATCCCGTGACCGGTTCAGCTGCGACGTCTGCCCATTATAAATAACAGTTATCTTGACGATCAATACAGGTACCCCCGACTATCAGGAGTGCTCAACACCCAACACATGGAGGTGCATCGTGCTCGCATCGGTCAGAACAGCCGCCACAGCCCTGTTGGCCACCGTCGCCATCGCGCTCGCCGGTCAGCCCGCCTGCGCCTCCGCCCCGCCGGTCTCCCGCGTCGAGGGCCTCCTGCCCAGCGGAGGCCGCTATCTCATCGAGGTCCCCGAGAACTGGCGGGGAGCTCTCCTGGTGTGGAGCCCCGGCTACGTCTCCACCGCCGGCCGGCCCGCCGCGAACTCCCCCGACGCCGTCACCCGGGAGTGGTTCCTGTCCCACGGCTACGCCCTGGCCGGCACTCAACCCGCGGGCAGCGGCTGGGCGGTGGCCGAGATCATGCCGGATGCCGTTGCGGTGCTGGACGAGGTACGCGCCCGGTTCGGGCGGCCCGCCCGCACGATGGCCTGGGGCTCGTCCATGGGCGGGCAGGTCGCCGCCGGCCTCGTACAGAATTATCCTGAACGCTTCGACGGCGCGCTTCCCCTGTGCGGGTCCGTCGCCGGCCCGGTCGCCATGCTGAACGCCGGCCTGGACGCCACCTGGGCGCTCAAGCAGCTCACCGCCCCCGGCGCGGACCTGGAACTCGTCCGGGTCACCGACGAGGCGGCCCGCCAGCGTAAGGGCAAGGAGATCCTGGACGCCGCCCAGGCCACCTCGCAGGGACGCGCGCGTATCGCTCTGGCCGCGTCATTCGCTCAGCTGTCCACCTGGTCGGTGGCCGGTACGCCCAAGCCGGCCCCTGGAGATCACGCGGCCCAGCAGGAGCAGCAATACCAGGCGTTCATGTGGGCCGCCTTCTCACCTCGCCAGCCCCTGGAGCAACGTGCGGGCGGTAACTTCTCCTGGAACGACGGGGTCGACTACCGCTCGCTCCTGGCCCGCTCCGGCACCGCACGGCAGGTCAAGGCCCTGTACCGGGAGGCCGGGCTGAGCCTGGCCGACGACCTGGCGACGCTGGCCGGCGCGCCGCGGATCACCGCCGACCCCGCCGCCGTGGCCTATATGGCCGCCAACGTCACCCCGACAGGCGAGCTGCGTGACCCGGTCTTCACGCTGCACGAGACCGGCGACAACGCGCCCACCGTCGTGCAGGCCGAGGCGTACGCCGACGCCGTGCGCGGCATGGGCGCCGGGAGGCTGCTGCGGCAGGCGTTCGTCGACCGCCCCGGGCACTGCGGCTACCGGCCGTCGGAGATCATCGTCTCGGCGCTGACGCTGGAACGCCGGATCACCGGCCGGGCCTGGCCCGAGACCCGGGCCGCCACGCTCAACCGTCTCGGCGCGGCCCTGGACGCCGCCTCCCCGCTCGACCTCGGCACGCCCGGCTTCGCCGAACACCGGCCCGGGAACATGCTCCGTCCCTACGCCCCCGGTCGGCGATGATCCCACCGAGCCCAGGCGGGCCCGCCGATCCTCCGGCGGGACCGGTCACCACGGGCTCATCCCGGTGCGGAGGGAGTAGGTGACGACGCTCAGGATGCGCTCCCGCTCGCGGTCGCCGTTCTCTTCGCGAAGGTGGGTCTCTCCGGCGGCCTCGACCGTCTCCCGCGCGATGCCGGCGAGGTCGGCACCGGGCAGCAGAGCCTAGATCAGCGCCTGCACGGCCCGTTCCTTCAGCAGCAGGCGACCGTGCTCGGTGTCGTGTCCCGGGCATGCCCCGCGCGTTGAAGAGCTCCATGACAACCGTCCACGCTCCGTGCCGGCCGGCCAGCATGATGCCGTCGGCGCCCTCGGCCAGGTCGTCATAAGCTTCGCCTTCGGCGTCCGCCCAGGTGGCCGGGTGGGCGGTGGCCGCGTCGCCGCCGAAACCGCGGATCAGGTCGGCGAGGGCGCGCGCCCTCCGGTGAGCATCACCGGTCACTGCGGGCCGGCGGCCACACCCAAGGGATACGTTCGCCGTCCGCCTTGTACGGCTGGGTCTGATCGGCATGATAGAGCGCGGCCCACCAGCGCAGGGCCGGCTCCGGCCTCGACAATGCCGCCGAATCGTTCGACTCCACCCGCAAGGTCGAATACATCCACCGGCACTCACGGACTGCCACGCCGCTCCCGGCCGGCTGGGCCGCTGGCAGGAAAGACATCTTTATTGGCAGCTTTTCCGGTGTCGGGAAGCGGCGGCCGAATGTCACCATCGGAATATGTGGCGCACGATATCCGCGCTGGCAGTTCTGCTGGCAATCAGTGCCTGCTCGGACGGTGCCACCGTCCGTGAACCGCCCGATTCGTTCACTCAAACCAAAACCCAAACCGAAAGGGACATGCTCGACAGGGCCGAGCAGCTGCTTTTACGCGACTGCATGAGGAAACACGGCTTCAAGGTCTGGATGACACCACCGGATAATACGATGCCGCAGAGTTTGCAATTCCCCTACGTGCTCACGGACATTGACTGGGCAAAGAAGCACGGATACGGCGGCGACCTTCAGGAGCGGGCCGCCGCGCTGGCGGAGGCGGACCCCAACAAACGCTATTTCCAGGGGCTGTCGAAGCAGGCCCGCGCCGCCGCCCGCGCCGCGCTCAACGGCCCGGCGCCGGTCGGCCTGGAGGCGAAGGTGCCTCTGGGCGGCACCATGCGGAGAAGCGACCGCGGTTGCGTCTCCGAGGCCGAGCGGCTGCTCTACGGCGACCTGCGCACGTGGTACCGGGTGACGAAGGTCACCGAGCAGCTGAGGCCGCTCCGGGCCGGAAAGGTGCTGGAAGACGCAGGGTACAAGGCGGGTCTGGCCGAGTGGTCCGCGTGCATGCGCGGCCGTGGCCACGACTATGCCCGCCCGGCGGCCGCGCGCGGGGCGATGCTGGGCGGCGCTGACAGGCATGACCGTGCTGAAGAGATCCGCACCGCGGTGGCCGAGGCGACCTGCGCGAGAGACACCGGCCTGACCGACACGGTACGGCGGCTGGACGCCCGGTACGAGCGGGACCTCGTCGCGCGGTACCGCTCCGACATCAAGGCGAAACGCGACCTGGAACTCGCCGCCCTGCCCCGGGCGGCCGCAATCATCGCTGAGCGCGATATTCGAAAGGAAGGGACAGAATGAACACCATTCGTGCCGTGCTCCTGAGCATGGCGACCGTCGGCGCACTTCTCATCGGGATGCCCGCCGCCTCCGCGGACACCCCCGACCGCAAAACGGCGCAAGAGGCCCCGGTGGCGGCCTACAACGCCGAGCCCAGAGAGGCGGGCGCCGCGGGCGTGGTCGACGGCAGATTCTGGATCTACGAGCACGCCTACGAGCAGGGCCGCGGCTGTGGATACGGCGGCGACTGGAATAACTATCAGTATTCCGGCCTCAATTGCGGGAACATGGACAACATCGCGACGTCGGTTTACAACCGCGGCTACGTCCATCAGTACGACGACGTGGTGATGTGGAGAGACCCTGGTTTCGTGGGTCCGTGGATGTGCCTGGGGCACGGCGACTATTGGCAGGATTTCACCCTGGGACGGGAAGTCTTCCACACTGGCGAAAGCGCCGACAACAAGATCAGCTCCCACGCCTGGGTCACCACCTGCGGCTGATCAGGGTCCCGGAAACGCGTAGCCCTCGTCGGGAAGGTCGGCGAGGGCTGTGTCGGCCGGGCCGGACCAGCGGGCACGTTCGCTGATCAGGGCATCCGGTTCGGTCCAGGATGCCGCGTCGGGGGCGGCGCTGCGCGGATCATAGGGCGAGTGGCTGATCGGCTCGACGAAGAGGCCTGAGTCGAGGGGGCGTTCAGCTACGAGAGTTCGCGCTTGAGGATCTTGCCGGTGGCGGTCATGGGGAGGGCGTCGGCGATCTCGAAGACGCGGGGGTACTTGTAGGCGGCCATCTGCTCCTTCGACCACTCCACCAGCTCGCCGGGCGTGGCGGTGGCGCCGGGCTTGAGCACGACCACGGCCTTGATCTCCTCGCCGTGGGACTCGTGCGGCACGCCGATGACGGCGGCCAGCGAGATCGCCGGGTGAGTGAGCAGTACCTCTTCGATCTCGCGCGGGTAGACGTTGAAGCCGCCGCGGATGATCATCTCCTTGGCCCGGTCGACGATGTAGTACCAGCCGTCCCCGTCACGCTTGGCCAGGTCGCCGGAGCGGAACCAGCCGTCCTCGGTGAGCACCTCGGCGGTGGCCTCGGGGCGGTCGTAGTAGCCCTTGAAGACGTTGTGGCCCCTGATCGCGATCTCGCCGATGGCGTCGGGCGTCCAGCCGACCTCCTCCCAGCTCGACGGCTTGATGAGCTTGAGCTCGACGCCCGGGATCGCGGTGCCGATGGAGCCGGCCCGGGCGGGGGCGCCGCGCGGCTTGAAGGCCGCCACCGGCGAGGTCTCCGAGAGGCCGTAGCCCTCGGCGATGACGACGCCGAACCGCTTCTCGAACTCGTGGTGGATCTCCACCGGCAGCGCCGAGCCGCCGGCCACGGCGGTGCGCAGGTTCTTGGCGATGGCGGCCACGTCGACGCTCTCGTCGAGCGCGCCCAGCAGGCCCCAGTACATGGTCGGCACGCCCGCGAAGAAGGTGACCTGCTCCTTGTGCAGCAGCCCGAGCGCGGCCTGCGGGTCGAACCGCGGCAGCATCACCACGGTGCCGCCGAAGGCGGCCGCGCCGTTCTGGATGACGGTCTGGCCGAAGGAGTGGAACAGCGGCAGCACGCACAGGTAGGTGTCCGGGCTGGTCCCGTCGGCGCCGAAGAGCTGGTCGGAGACCAGCGCGTTGTCGCGCATGTTGCGGTGGCGCAGCTCGGCGCCCTTGGGCCGGCCGGTGGTGCCGGAGGTGTAGAGGATGACGGCGGTGTCGTCCTCGTCGGTGGCGACCGTGTCGAACGTGGCCGGCTGCGCGGCGATGGCGGCGCCGAAGGTCTCGGTGCCCTCGATCGGGCTCGGCGCGGCCGGGTCGACGGTCACCACGAAGAAGTCCTTGGTGCTCTCGGTGGCCTGGAAGCCGGCGTACGCGTCTCGGCCGATGGGCAGCTTGGGGGTGCCCTGGAAGGCGAACAGCGCGACGGCGTCCGAGTCGCCGAGATGGTAGGCGACCTCGCGACCCTTGAGCAGCACGTTGAGCGGTACGACGGTGGCGCCGGCCTTGAGGATGCCGTTGTAGACGATGGTGAAGAACGGCAGGTTGGGGATCATCAGGGCGATCTTGTCGCCCGGCTTCACGCCGCGGGAGACCAGCAGGTTGGCGACCTGGTTGGCCGCACCGTTGACCTGGGCGTAGTTCAGACGAGTCTTGCCGAGAACGATCGCAGCACGGTCGGGATACTTGGCTGCGCTTGATTCGAGCAGCGAGGACAGGTTGTACGACGGCACGGGCCCTCCATCACAAGACCGGGTTTTCGCCAACCTATAGAGTTCAACGCGTGGCGATCGTCACACCATTCGGGGAGGCATGCCCCCTGATCGGGGGATTCAACCGTCGGCGTACCAGTGGTAGATGGTTGCAGATGGCCGATGTGGAGGATGCCCGTACGCCCGTAGCGCGCTTGTCCGCGCGACGAAGGGAAGTGCCCGGTGTGATGCAGTCGCTCGCCCGGCAGGCTCGGCTCATCGCCCTTGCTTGCCTACTGGTCGACGTCGTGATGTTCGCCGTGGCGACGCCCGACCTGCCCGGCGCGCTCCGGATCGGCGGGTTGATCACCATTGTGTGCGTGGATGCCGCACTTGCGCTCCCTCCCCGATACTCGGGGCAAGTGGCCGTCGCGCACGCGGCCACCGCTGTCGGCTTGGCCCTTCTGCTCCAGGCGACGCCCGGCGCGGATTGGGATCTGATCGGCAGCGTGATCGCGGCGTACCGCACCGGCGCCTGGCTGCGTGACAGGTCGAGCATCGGCGCCGTCATCGTGCTGGCGGCCGGCATCGCGATCGCGGAGTCGGTGGCCGGTCCCGGCGACATGCTCGCGGCCGTCACAGGAGTGGTGAAGGATGCGTTCATTCCTTGGCTGGTCGGCCGGTATACCTCAGCGCGCCGTGGCTACATCGCGGAGCTGCACCACAACCGTGAGATGGAGGTGCGCGACGCCACCGCCGAGATGGAGAGGGCTGCGGAGAGATTGAGGACGTCGATCGCGCGTGACCTGCACGATGTCATCTCCCACCACGTGAGCGCGATCGGTGTGCACGCGGGTGCGGCACGTCTCAAGCTCGCCGCTCGGCCCGAGTTCGCTGATCCGGACATCATCGACTCGCTCACAGCCGTCGAGGCGTCCAGCCGATCGGCGATGCTCGACCTCCGCCGGGTGCTCGACATCTTGCACAGGACCTCCGATTCGACCAGCCAGATCGGCCTCGGCAATCTGGACGAACTGTTCGACGGTGTCCGGCGCTCGGGCTTGGCCATCCGGTTCCAGGTGACGGGCATGCCGCGCGAGCTGCCCGGCTCGGTCGACATCGCGCTGTACCGGATCGCCCAGGAAATGCTGACCAACGCACTGCGCTACGGAGACGGGACCACGGTGGACGTCGATCTCGACTTCGGCGAGAACCACGTGGTGCTGAGCGTGCGCAACGGCATCGGCCCACGCCAGGAGCGAGCCGACCGTCCCTCGACCGGGCGTGGGCTGGTGGGCATCCGGAGCCGGGTGGCCCTGTTCGGCGGCACCGTCTCACACGGACCCGACGGCAGCGGAAAGACTTGGGAGACCAGGGTGAACGTATGCTTTGACGCGTCATCGTCAGGAGAAGCACTGTGACATCTCGCATCCTCATCGCCGATGACCACGCGACCTTCCGCTCCGGGTTGCGCGCCATCCTCAGTACTCAGCCGGACCTGGAGTGCGTGGCCGAGGTCGCGGACGGGCGCGCCGCGGTCTCGGAAACGCTCCGACTGCGACCGGATCTGGCGATCCTCGACGTCCGAATGCCCAAGTTCGACGGCCTCGCAGCAGCAGCCGAGATCAGGGCGTCGGGACTGACCAGCGTCCGCATTCTCATGCTCACCACCTACGACAGCGACGAATACCTCCATCGTGCCCTGACCGCGGGAGTGCAGGGCTTCGTGCTCAAGAGCCTGCCCGCCGAGGAGCTCATCGCCGCGGTCAAAGCCGCGGGTCGCGGCGACGCCTACGTCGACCCGTCCGTCGTTCGGCGGCTCACCTCACGCATCGCCGACGCGATCGCTCCGGTCGAGCAGTCGGTCCAGACGCTGCCACCAGGGATGGCCCAGCTGACCGCGCGCGAACACGAGGTGTTTCTGCTGCTCGCTGAGGGGTTGACCAATCAAGAGATCGCCGCGACCCTCTACATCGGCGACGAGACGGTCAAAACCCACGTCTCACGGATCCTCACGAAACTGAAGCTGCGCGATCGGGTGCACGCGGTGCGTTACGCCTACCGGTATGGCATCGTCCGAGTCGCCGACGAACTGGACAGCTGACGTCATCGACCTGCCAGGTTCTGCTCGCGGAGAACCTGGCAGGTGTCGCGCGCGTCCACGGCGCAGGGCGCTGCGGTCACCACCCCGGCGACTCATCGACCGCGGCACCGCGGAACGTTGCCGTCATGGTCCCGGGCAGGAGCGTGGCCATGTGGACGGGGGTCGCCGCACCGTCGGCCAGTGTGCGTTCACCGCGCCGGTCGGTGGACGCGTTGATGTCGGTCGGTACCCGGCCGGGAGTGACCGCGTTGACCTGGATACCGTCAGCTCGCAAGGCCTCGGCGTACAGGAGCGTGAGCACGTTGAGCGCGGCCTTGGACGAGCTGTAGGTGAGTGCTCCGGTCGTGCGCTGCCGGCTGTCCGGGGCGCTCAAGGCGGTCAGCGACCCGAGGCGACTGGACATGTTGACGATCCGCCCGTTCGCCGACTTTCGCAGCAGCGGGATGCAGGCCGAGGTCACGGTGACGACGCCGAAAACGTTGACCTCGAAGGTGGCGCGCATCTGGTCCGCGGTGATGTCGGGGACCGCGGTGCCGATCTCGCTTGAGATGCCCGCGTTGTTGACCAGGACGTCAAGGCGGCCGGACTCAGCGTCGATCGTCGCGACCGCGGCCGCGACGGAGCCCACGTCGGTGACATCGAGCTGGACGAATCGAACATCGCCGCCGCCGGCAGCCAGCTCATCGGCCGCCTCCCGGCCACGGGCCTCGTCCCGGGCGCCGAGATAGACCCGCATACCTCGGCCCGCCAGTTGCCGCGCGATCTCGCGGCCCAGGCCCTTGTTCGCGCCCGTGACCAGGGCGATGTCGGTGGTGGTCATGCCCGTCCGGCCAGCGCGCGCTGGACGTTCGCCCGCACTTCGGCGAGATTCGGGTATCCGTTCACGGCCATCAGCAGGTCCGCCTCGGCCAGGAACATCCGGAGCAGATGAATCAGGCCGGGCACGCCACCGAGCGCGAGTCCGTAGACGTAAGGGCGACCTATGCCCACCATGGTCGCGCCGAGGGCGAGCGCCTTGACCACATCGGTCCCGCTGCGCACGCCGGAGTCGAACAGCACCGGGACCCGGCCCTCGCACGCCGCGGCGACCGCCGGCAGGAGCTCCAGGGCGCTGAGGCCGCCGTTGGCCTGGCGGCCACCGTGGTTGGAGCAGTAGATGCCGTCCACGCCGGCGTCGATGGCGCGACGAGCGTCGTCCGGGTGCGCGATGCCCTTGAGGATGAGCGGCAGATCGGTCAGGGAGCGCAGCCACGCGAGGTCGGCCCAGGTCAGCGGGTTGCCGAAGATCTGTGCCCAGGTGCTCACGATCACCTGCGGATCCTCGCTGAAACCGACGAGCCGGCGGAAGACCGGATCGCTGGTGTAGTTCTTCAGCACGTGCCCGCGCAGCTGCGGGAAGTTGCCCGAAGCCAGGTCCCTCGGCCGCCAGCCCGGGAGCCACGTATCAAGGGTCACCGTGATCCCGCGATAGCCGGCCTGGACCGCGCGCTCGATCAGGCTGGCCGCGAGATCACGATCCTTGGGCGTGTAGAGCTGGAAGAAGCTCGGGGTTTCGCCGGCATGCGGGATGACGTCCTCCAGCGGATCCTCCATGAGCGTGGAGAACATCGCCGGCACACCGGTGGCGGCCGCCGCCTGGGCGATGGCGATGTCACCGTGCCGATCAGGGGTCACCAGACCGGCGACCCCGACCGGCGCCATGAAGACCGGGGTGGGGAAGGTATGTCCCCAGGCGGTCACCGACAGGTCCCGGTCGCTCGCACCGACCAGCATCCGGGGCACAAGTCCCCACTGCGCGAAAGCGTCGACATTGCGACGTTGGGTCGCCTCGTCCCCCGCACCGCCGGCGATGTAGGACAGCAACGACGGGTCGAGCGCGGCGACCGCTCGACGTTCGAGGGCGGCGTAGTCCATCGGGAAATCAGAGACGCGCCCGCTCAGAGCGTTGAAGTAGATTTCCAGCTGATAGTCACCGAACGCCTGACTCATGTCATTCGCCCCTCACCCGGTCGTCGACACATCACGTGAGCTCGACATCGAGGAGGTAGGCGTACTGCTGCCCGGAGTGCAGGTCCCGCTCCTCGATGCCACCCTGAGGAGATCGCCTGGGGTAGGAGATCTTCAAGACCTTCATCTGCGGAATCGGGTAGAGAGAGATCGTGTCCGCCTCGACCCCATAGATCGCCGCGATCGACTCGGCGCTCAGCGAGGGGCTCTGGGCATAGCGATCGTAGTTCTCCTGGCCGTCGAACATCAGGTCGATGGTGACCCAGAACGGGCCCGCCACCTTCGACCTGACGTGATGACAGACTTCACGGACCTTAGGCATTGGCTGCCACCTTCACTTTCAGCTCATCAAGCATCTGGATGCGAACCAGTTCCAGGGGGTCATCGACGCTGACCACGTGGTTGAGCACGAACTGGAAGACGCGGCCGCGATCGATGTCGCCCGGCGTGAACGGCCAGCCGTAGCTGGGCAACTCCATGCCCAGGCGAAGCGGCATGTGGAAGAAGTACGGGTTGCATGCCTTGGCGATGTGGCTTGCCAGCTCCTGCGTCTGGGCGGTGATGACGCACATCATGCCGATCTCGAGCGGGACCGAACCGGGAGGCGGCGCCATTCCGCTCACCCCGTTCCAGCCGTACATGCGCAGCGAGATGTCGAAGTCATCCCGGCTCAGGCCCGTGGCCGAGATGGCACGCTTGGTCAGCGTCGTCAGCATCATGTCGTGGAACACCGCAGGCTCGGCGAGCACGTCGGGGTCGACGATCCCGACGATCATGATCGTCTGGAACAGGTCCCCGGAGGCGCCTTCCAGTTTCATCGTGTACGGCCGCGGAACCCACTTCGATCCCGTCACCCGCACCTTCGATTCGGTCAGCTGGACATACTCACACTCGGTGACATCGAGCTCGCCACCCGGCTCGGTCAGCCGCCACGGGTTCTTGTTCTCGTACAGCAGGTGCCCCGCGATGCCCTCGACCAGCGCCCTGAACTGCGGATCGACCGGCTCGACCGCGAACCCGTCGGCATCGATCTCAAGGAGCACACCACGCTGTCCGGTGTTGGCCGTGGTTGCCTGGCCGCCACACTCGGCGATCTTGCCCGCGTGCCAGCTCGGCCCGGCCGGTGCGCCCTTCCACAGTGCGAACGCCCCGATCACCGCCGGATCGGAGGTCCGGCCGCCGATGATGATGTCGGCGCCCGCCTCCAGCGCCGCGAAGTAGGGCTCCGGCCCCATCAGCGCGACGATGTGCAGGCACTGATCGATGGTGGCCTCATCGAGGTCGCCCAGCGGGGGCAGGTTGGAGATCTTGCCCTCGGCGAGCTTCTGCTTGATCAGCTGCGGTTCCTGCTCGGAGTAGAGCAGCGCGATCCTCGGCGTGTATCCCTTCTCGCGGGCGATCTCCAGGACGATGTCGCGGGTCCAGTCGACGTTCAGATCGCCTCCGGCCTGGCCGGACGTGCCGATGAGAATGGGAATGTCCGCCTGCTGCTGGGCACCCATCAACAGCTGGAGGTCCTTCTTGACCGAGCCCCGGTCGTTCTTGGACATCCCGGTGGCCAGATAGGCCGCACCGGCGTCGGTCGAGCCGGCGTCCAGAGCGATCGCGTGGGGGTTGCGTGCCAGCGCGTAGCCGATCTCCTCCGGGAAGATCCCGACACCGAGGGAGCCCTGGGGCACGTAGATCCTGATCGATTCCAATGCTGATCCTTTCTTACCGCCGCAGCGGGTCAGTGCTGGTTGGGTGGGACGTCGCTGCCGGTCTTGCCGACCAGGAAGTCGAGATCGCAGCCGTCGTGGGCCTGGTTGACGGTGTCGATGTAGAGCTTCGCGTAGCCCCGCGTCGCCTTCGGTTCAGGCGCCGGCCGTTCCCCGGAGCGCCGCGTCAGTTCCTCGCCGGAGACCAGGAGTTCGAGCCGGCGACCGGCGACATCGAGTTCGATGACGTCACCGTCACGCACGACGCCCAGCAGACCGCCGACCGCCGCTTCTGGCGAGACGTGGAGGACGACCGCACCGAAGGCGGTGCCACTCATGCGCGCGTCGGAGATCCGGACCATGTCCTTGACCCCCTGAGCCAGGAGCTTGGCCGGAATCGGGATCATGCCCAGTTCGGGCATACCGGGGAAGCCCCTGGGCCCGCAGTTCTTGAGGACCAGGATCGAGTCGGCATCTACCTCGAGATCAGGGTGGTCGATGCGGGCGTTGAGATCGTCCTGGTTCTCGAACACGACGGCCTTACCGCGGTGCTTGAGCAGGCGCGGTTCTGCCGCGGACGGCTTGATGACCGCACCCTCGGGGCAGAGGTTTCCGCGAAGGACCGCAATCCCGGAATGTGCCTTGAAAGGGTCATCGAGCCTGAAGATGACGTCGCGGTTGTGGCACTTCGCCTGGTCGTTGTTCTCCGCGAGACTCTTGCCGGTCACGGTCAAGGCGTCACCGTTGAGCAGCCCGCCTTCGCACATCTCCCGGATGACCGCCGGCAGCCCCCCGGCCTCATGGAAGTCCTGCATCAGGTACGTGCCGGATGGCTGGATATCGACCAGCGTCGGGATGTCCTGGCCGATCGCGTGCCAGTCCTCGATGTCCAGCGGGACTTCCATGCGCCGGGCGATCGCGGTCAGATGGATCACGGCATTGGTGGATCCTCCGATCGCCGCGTTGACCTTGATCGCGTTCTCGAAGGCCTCCCGGGTCAGCACCTTGTCCAGCGTGAGGTCCTCGAGCACCATGTCGACGATGCGGCGTCCCACCATCCGGGCGAGTACCCGGCGGCGCGCATCGACGGCGGGGATCGCCGCGTTGTCGGGAAGCCCGACGCCCAACGCCTCCACCATCGCTGCCATGGTCGAGCCCGTGCCCATCACGTTGCACACACCGACGGTGCGGTTGAGGCAGGACTCCGCTTCTTCCACGTCGTCGATGCTCGCGCGGCCGGCCCGCAGGTCGGCCCCCAGGTTCCAGGCGTCCTTGATGCCGAAGGGCCGGCCGCGGAAACTACCGTTGAGCATCGGCCCGGCCGACAGGCCGATCGTCGGGAGGTTCACGCTGGCGGCGCCCATCAGCAGCCCCGGCGTGGTCTTGTCGCAGCCCATCATCAGCACGACGCCGTCAAGCGGATTGGCTCGCAACGTCTCCTCGACATCCATGCTGGCGAGGTTGCGCAGCAACATGGCGGTGGGACGGGTCAGCGTCTCTCCTGTCGAGATGACGGGGAATTCCATGGGGACGCCGCCGGCCTCCAAGATGCCCTCGCGAACGTGTTGGGCCAGCTCGCGGAAGTGCGAGTTGCACGAGGTGAGGTCGGACCAGGTGTTGCAGATGCCGATGACCGGGCGACCGTCGAAATGGTCTTTCGGCACGCCACGGCTCCGCACCCAGCTCCTGTGGGTGAAACCCTGGGCCCCTTCGCCGCCGAACCAATCCTGTGATCGGAGATCAGCCACGGTTTCCCCTCTGCTGTCCATCACGGAATCGCTCGAGTTCGGGCAGGTAGCCGATCGAGTTCTCCTCCAGGGTCGTCCCGAAGTTGCGCGCCAGGCAGGACTGGAGAACGTAGAGTCCGTACACCAGCATCAGGTCGGTGATTGCCTCCGAGCCGAACTGGTCGAACTTGTTCCAGTTCGCATCCGAGATGCGGTTCTGGTGGTACATCTCATCCACGGCGCTGACGACGACCCGGTCGAAGTCCTTCAGCGACGCGCTCTGCGGGCCCTCGGCCACACCGGCGAGGTCGTCGTCGGTCACGCCCAGCGCCAAGCAGGCCTTACGGTGCTGTGACCACAGATACTCGCTGTCGCACAGCCAGACCGTGCGCATGGCCGCGAGCTGCCACACCCGAGGGGGGAGGCATGTGTCGTCGATCGCGCGCTTGCCGAACGGTGCGATCGACCTGAGGAACTCGGGGTAGTTGATCATGGCCTTCTGGAGCTTCGAGGTGGTCGGCTTGCCGCGCCGTCCCATCCGGTTCGCCTGCTCGATCTGCTGGGGGCTCAGCAGCGCGTAGTCGGCTTCGAAGACCCGCTTGGGCACCTGGCGCGGAGCCGTCAGATCCGTGCCGGCCGTGGTGCTCGCGTCCCTGGGCATTCCCCACCCGGCGAGGCCGTCCTCCACCTCGACACCCATGCTGTTGACCGCGGCCGAGAGCGTGACGAAGAAGCCGTAGGTCGTCATGACGTCCATGACCGCATTCGGTCCGAGCCGGCCTACCCGGTACCATTTTTCGTCGCTCAGATAATGCGTGTCATGCATCTCGTCCACCGCCTCGACGACATGTTTTTCGATGCTGTTCAGAGCGTCCTGATATTCACCCGTGGCAATCGCGCGGACTTCGGAGTCGGTGATCCCGATCGCGACGCCCTCCTCGCGAACATGCGCCCAGAGATATTCGCAACCGCACAGCCAGGCCGTGCGCAGTGACGCCATGACGGCCAGACGCTTCGGAAGGTCGCTGGTCAACGTGACCCTGGTGCCGATCCTGCCGATGGAGCGGGCGAATTCGGGGTAGTTGAGGAAGGTCTTCATCATGGCGGAGGCGCCCTCCTGCGCCTCCTCGCCATACGGACCCATCTTGATCCGGACCGCTTCCTGTCTTTCGGAGAGGCTGCCGAAATCCACCGGGCGCACACGCGTGGGGTATTGCATGGTCTGTCGATCTCCTAGGTTGAATCATCTCGGTCGAGCCGGCCTTACATCAGGGGCGGCACGATCGCATCGATCAGGTGGGGGCCGGGCTCGGCCAGTGCGAGCCGGAACTGTTCTGCCAGCTCCTCGGCGGTCGTCGCCCGGGTCGCGGGCACGCCCATTCCCTCGGCGATCTTGACGAAGTCGATGTCGGGCCGGGAGAGGTCGAGCAGCTCGCCGGCCTTGGGGCCAGGACCCTGGACGCCGACGCGCTGCAGCTCCAGGCGCAGGATCGCGTAGGCACGGTTGTTCAGCAGCACCGTGGTGACGTCGAGGTTTTCGCGAGCTTGCGTCCACAGCGCCGAGATCGTGTACAGCGCGCTGCCGTCGGACTGGAGGTTGATGACCGGCCGGTCCGGTGCGGCGACGGCGGCACCGGTGGCGACCGGCATGCCGTAGCCGATCGCACCGCCGGTCAGGGTCAGCAGATCGTGCCGTGGGGCGCCGGCGGTGGCGAGCGGCAGCAGCAGACCGGAGGTGTTCGACTCGTCCGCGATGATCGCGCGGTCGGGCAGCAGTGCGCCGATCACGTCGGCCCAGCTCCGCAGGGTCAGTGGCCCGGACGGTAGCTCGGGCCGGATGGCCTCTTGGAGCACGGGCCGGGTCTCCGCCGCGACCAGGTCCGCCAGGTCTTCCAGCGCTCGCGGGACGTCGTGCCCACCGTCGGCCAGGAAGTGGACCTGGGCGCCCTCAGGAACCAGGTCGCTCGGCCTGTCCGGGTAGGCGAAGAACGACACCGGCGGTCTCGTTCCGGCAAGGATCAGGTGCCTGATCCCGTCGAGCTGCTGGACGACCGATTCGGTGAGGTAGGCGAGCCGCTCCACGGCCGGCAGGCCGGCACCGCGCTCCAGGCGCGCGGGGAACGTCTCGACGAACGTCTTCGCCCCGGTCGCGGCGGCGATCCGGCTGGTCGCGCGTAGACCGGCCTCGCGGCAGGCGCTGCCTCCGATGAGCAGGGCCACCGGCTCGCCGCTGGTCAGCACCTCGGCGAGCTGCCGAAGGGTGGCCGCGTCGACGGGCTGCGGCTCCCTGGGCGGGACGGGAGCGGCGATCACGCCGCCTTCGCCCCAGGAGACATCGGCCGGCAGGATCAGCGTCGCGATCCGGCCGGGTGGGTCCTGGGAGGCCGCGACCGCGCCGGCGGCGTCGGCGCCGATGTCCTCGGTGTGCTCGGATCGCCGGACCCAGCCGTTGAGGGTCCCGGCGACGGCTTCGATGTCCGACTCGAGCGGGGCGTCGTACCGCTTGTGGTGGGTCGCGTGGTCGCCGATCACGTTGACGATCGCCGAGTGCGCGCGACGCGCGTTGTGCAGGTTGGCCAGCCCGTTCCCGAGACCCGGTCCGAGGTGCAGGAGGGTCGCGGCCGGCTTGCCCGCGATCCTGGCGTAGCCGTCCGCGGCGCCGGTGGCGACGCCTTCGAACAGTCCGAGCACGGCCCGCATCTCGGGAACGCCGTCGAGCGCGGCCACGAAGTGCATCTCCGACGTGCCCGGGTTGGCGAAGCAGACGTCCACCCCGGCGCCGGCGAGCGTGCGGATCAGCGACTGCGCACCATTGATCTTCATCAGCGCTCACACCTCCGCAGCAGGGAGAATGCCCGGGTTGAGGATTCCGGCGGGGTCGAAGCTCGCCTTGATCCGGCGCATCAGCGCGATCTTCGCCGGGTCCTCAAGCTCGAGGAAGTACCCGGACCTGGTCTGTCCGATGCCGTGCTCACCGGAGATCGCGCCGCCCAGTTCCATGCCCAGCGCGAAGATCTCGGTCAGGAGCTTCTTCCGCTTGTCGGCGTCCGGGCAGAAGAGGCCGAGGTGGACGTTGCCGTCACCGGCGTGGCCGCACCCTGCCACGGCGGCGTCGCGCGAGAGCACGAGTTCCTCGGTCCGGCGCAGGAACTCCGGCATCGCAGCCCGCGGCACCACGACATCGATGATGTCGTCGACACCGATCGTCTTGGCCGTCCAGAAGGACTTCTCACGTGCCTCGACGAGCTTGCCGGCAGCGGCGCCTTCGAGCACGTACGCGTCCATCGCGCCGCAATCGAGCAGCAGGCCACCGAGCTCCATGACGTCGGCCTGCAAGCGGTCCTTGTCGCGGCTCTCCAGCGCCACCATCAGGTAGGCCGCCGCGGAATCCCGGACGGCGTCCTGAACGCCGAGGTCGAGGTTCAGATGGTCGCTGATCGCGCCAAGGGTCCGGTCGTCGATGTACTCGAGGATGTGCGGGGCGAGTCCGCTGGCGATGATCTTGATAACGCTCTTCAAGACCTCGTCCACGGTCCTGAAGGGGGCCAGCACCGTCGCTCCGTGCGGCAGTCGCGGGTAGAGCTTCACGGTGACCTCGGTGACGACGGCGAGGCTGCCCTCGGAGCCGACGATCAACTGGGTCAGGTCGTACCCGGACGAGACCTTCGCGATCTTGCCACCGGTCCGGATGATCTCGCCGGTCGGCAGCACCGCCTGCAGTCCCACGACGTTGTGCCGCGTCACCCCGTACTTGACGGCCCGCATCCCGCCCGCGTTCGTCCCGACGTTCCCGCCGACGGTCGCGCTCAACTCGCCCGGATACACGGTGTAGCTGAGCCCGGCCGCGGCAGTCCGCTCGTCCAGGTCGGCGAGGGTGATGCCCGGCTGCACCACCGCGACGTGGTTCTCGGTGTCGATCTCCAGTACGGCGTTCATGCGCTCGAAGGAGATCACCAACCCGCCCGGCCGGGGCCTGGCCGCGCCCGAAAGGCCCGTGGCCGAGCCCCGTGGGGTGACCGGAACGCCGTGCTCGCCCGCGCTCAGGAGTAAAGCCGCGACCTCCTCCGCGGTCTTCGGCCGCGCTACGAAGGCGGGCTTCTGCGGGGCGGCGGTCAGGGCTTCGTCATGCGCGTAATCCTCCGAGATCCTCTCGCCTGTGAGGAGATTCGCGTCCCCCACGATCTCCGCGAACCGCTCGGCAACGTCGCTCACCAACGACCCTTCCTCTCTGTCGCCATCGGATCTGTGGTCATCGGAGCCGGAGCGGCTCCTGGGCGCTCTGGCGGTGTCGCCTGCTGCGGGGCTCGGCCTCACTGCGTCGGCTCCTGGACGACCGGATTGGTCAGGGTGCCGATCCGCTCGATCTCGATCGTGCATTCGTCGCCCGGCTGCAACCAGACCTGCGGGTTCCGGAAGGCACCGATGCCGTTGGGGGTGCCGGTGACGATGACGTCCCCCGGCGCCAATGTCATCGCCTCGGAAAGGATGGCGATCAATCGGGGCACGTCGAAGATCATGTCTTCGGTGTTGGCATCCTGCAGGACCTCGCCGTTGAGGATGGTCCGGATGCGCAGCCCGCTGCAGCCGTCAGGCAGTTCGTCGCCTGTCACCAGCTCGGGCCCGAACGCGCCGGTGGCGTCGAACGCCTTCCCCATCGTCCATTGCTGCGACTTCATCTGGAAGTCTCGGACCGATCCGTCGTTGAAGAGGGAATAGCCGGCGATGTGGTCGAGTGCCTCGTGCTCGGCGATATGACGTCCGCCCTTCCCGATCACCACGGCGAGTTCACACTCATAGTCGAGTAGGCCGGATGCGTTGGGTCGAACCAACGGGGCTCCATGCGCGACGAGGCCGTTCGCGAACCTGGCGAACACCGCCGGATATTCCGGAACGTCGAACCCGCTCTCCTCCGAGTGCGATCGGTAGTTCAGTCCGATGCACAAGATTTTTTCGGGCCGCGGGATCGGCGGCAGCAGGGTCACGTCCGACAGTGCGAATTCAGGTGCACCCTGGAGAAGCTTCGCCAGGTCCGCGAGACCGGATTCGCCGCCGAGGAACGACTGCAGATCGCCACCGAGCTCAGAGACCGGAAGTCCGCGATACCCTCCTGCGGACTTGATCCCGACGCCCTGCGCGTCTCCGATGGCGTAACTGATGAAGCGCACTGTCTACTCCTGGAATTCGACTGGTTGATGGCATCGGTGGGCGCAGGCTCAGGTGGCGTAGATCGCGCCGGTGATCGTGGCTGCGGCGATCGCCGTCAGGGTGATGCCGATGGCCCACCGGAGGGAGAAGCGCTGCAAGGTACCGAAGTCTGTGCGCAGGAGCGAGGCAACGAGGTAGATCGGCGCACTCAGCGGGCTCAGCGTGTGAAGGTAGATTCCGGGCAGCACGGAGTGAGCGATCACCTCAGGCGGAATGCCGTACGCCGACCCCGTCTCCGCGAGGACCGGGACCACGCCGAAGTAGAAGCTGTCGTTGGACAGGATGAACAGCAGCGGCCCCGAGATCAGAGCGGTGACGAAGGCGAAGCCGCCGCCCCAAGCCTCCGGCAGATGGGTGACGAGGGCGTCGGACATCGCCTTGACCATCCCGCTGTCATTGAGGATGCCGGAGAAGGCGCCTGCCGCGAGGATGAGCGAGATCACCATGACCACGGTCCCGGCGTGCGGCTTCAGCTTCTCGTTCTGCGTGCGCAGGTTGGGCCAGTTGACCGTGACGGCGATGGAGAACGCGATCATGGCCAGCGCCGGCAGGGGCAACAGTTCGATGCCCATGCTGACGATGAAGGCGATCGTCAGCGCGAAGTTGAACCAGACGTTCTTCGTCGGGATCGGCGTGCGAGGCTCACCGATGCTCGCTTCCCCGTCTTCTTCCACGAGGGCCGCCTGGGCCTTCCGCGCGCCGAGCTTGCGCCTTTCGCCGCGTCCCACGAAATACGCGAAGACGAGGGCGGCCGCGAGGGTGAGGACGAGCGCCGGCAACATCGGGAGAACCACGTCAGCGACATCGATCTCGAGCGAGACGGCCATCCGCGCGGCCGGGCCACCCCACGGCATCCAGTTGAGAGTCGGACAGATGATGGCGAGCAGCATCGCGATGATCAGCGGATTGATCCCGACCTGACGATAGATCGGATACATCGACGTGATGACGACGAAGGCTGCCGTGGAGCCGTCGCCATCAAGGCCGATGCACATGATGAGGATGGCGGTGCCCACCACGATCCTGACGGGATCTTCGCCGACGATCGAAAGGATCTTGCGAATGAGCGGCTCGAACAGGCCGCACTCGGTCATCACGAGGAAGTAGAGGAGAGCGAAGGTCAACAGCACCGCCGTGGGCGCGGTATCGACGACTCCGGACACCATCATGTTCCCCAGGTCCGCGCCGAAACCCCCGAGCAGGCCGAACACCGTGGGGATGAGGATCAGGCCGGCGACAGCCGATATCCTCTTGGTCATCACCAGTAAGGTGAAAACGCTGATGGACCCAAAGCCCAATGCAGCCAGCATGTACGCTTCCTCTCAGCTTTTACGGAGCCGCTCGGCTTCGCGACCGGTCAACCGATGCCCGAGAGAATTCCGGGAATAGTTCTATGAGCACGGTTGAGTACGAATTCCATTCGGCGAACTCCGCTCGGGCCCTACCTGCCCTGAATGTCGCCGAGTCGATGTCTTGAACGGACCTCGGTGGGCTTTCGCCTTGTCTCAGGCTAGGGCTCAGATGAGTGGCGCTCATCACGCCGACCGGGGAGGCTCCTCCCCTGATCGGGGGACTCGTATTCGGCCGCAGTGGTGATAAGTGATATGGCTCAGGTTCGGCGCTGAGGAGGAACGGCTGCTCGGTCAGGCCGTTACTCGACGACCTCCGGGGCCTGGAGCCGTTCCGCGATCGCGGTTCCGAGTTGGACGGTGGTGGCGATGCCGCCGAGGTCCGGTGTCTTCGCCGCCGACGCGTCCACGAGAACGTCCTCGATCGCGGCGACGACGGCTTCGCCGGCGGCGCGCTCCCCGAGGTGGTCGAGCATCATCGCGGCGCTCCAGATCTGACCGATCGGATTCGCGATGCCGCGACCTGCGATGTCAGGCGCCGAGCCGTGTACGGGTTCGAAGAGGCTCGGGAAGGTCCTCTCGGGGTTGATGTTGGCACTGGGCGCGATGCCGATCGTGCCGGCACAGGCCGGGCCGAGGTCGGAGAGGATGTCGCCGAACAGATTGCTGGCCACGACGACGTCGAACAGGTCGGGGTGGAGGACGAAGTTCGCCGTGAGGATGTCGATGTGGTATTTGTCTGCACGAATTTCCGGGTACTGCCTGGCCATCGCCTCGGCGCGTTCGTCCCAGTAGGGCATCGAGATCGAGATCCCGTTGCTCTTCGTCGCCCAGGTGAGATGCTTCTTTTCTCGCCGTTGTGCGAGCTCGAAGGCGTATCGAAGGACGCGATCCACGCCTACTCGCGTCATCACGGTCTCCTGGAGCACGGTCTCACGGTCGGTTCCTTCGAAGATCCGTCCTCCGATACTGGAGTATTCACCCTCGGTGTTCTCCCGCACGACGTAGAAGTCGACGTCCTCCGGCGTTCGATCTCGCAACGGACTGACCACCCCGTCAAGCAGGCGTACAGGTCGGAGATTGACGTATTGGTCGAACTCACGCCGGAACTTCAGCAGACTTCCCCACAGCGAGACGTGATCCGGCACCACCTCGGGCCAGCCGACCGCGCCGAAGAAGAGCGCGTCGAATGCCATGAGGGTCTCGTGCCAATCCGGCGGAAGCATCTCGCCGTGCGCCTGGTAATACGCGGCGCTGGCGAAGTCGAACTGCTCGGTTTCGACGGTGAAACCGTAGAGTTCTGCTGTCCGGCGCAGGACGCGCAGGCCCTCCGGCACGACTTCGACTCCGATCCCGTCGCCCGGGATGACAGCGATGCGATAACTGCGAGACATGGATCCGTACCTTCTTCGCTAACTGGGCCGCCGCCGGTTGTCCGACCGGCCGGAATCATCAACGTACGCAGGTCGTCACCTGGGACCTAGCGTCATTCGAGCAAGGTAGGCTTTCGCGGTGGGAAAGATGCGTGGCGGAGGTCGGCTGTGCCGGAGTCTGTCGACGACCTGAGATTCTTCACGGTCGTCGCTGCGAGTGAGACGCTGACGGCTGCTGCACGCGGGCTTGGATGTTCCCTTCCTGTGGTGAGCAAGCGTCTCGCAGCGATGGAGCAGCGCCTCGGTGTGCAACTGGTTCGTCGCGGGACCCGGAAACTGGTGCTCACGTCCGAGGGAGCCGTTCTCGCGAAGGGGATCGGCCCGATCCTCACTGACGTTCAGCGGCTGGAGGAGGAGATCTCCGGCGGCTCCGGGGACCTCCGCGGGTCGTTGGTCGTGGAGTCGACTCTCGGGATCGGGCGGGCGCATGTCGGCCCGCTGCTGGGCGAGTTCGGAGCGCATCATCCGCATCTCGACGCTCAGCTGACCACGACGCCCCTTCCTGTCAGCCCTCATCGACGGGAGTTCGACGTAGCGATTCACGTGGGTCCGATGCACGACTCGACACTGCGGATGAGGCGCCTCGCGGAGAATCGGCGGGTGGTGTGCGCGTCCCCGGCCTACGTGCATGAGCACGGAGAGCCCAGAACGGTGGACGAACTCGCCGGCCACAACTGCATTCTGCTTCGCGAGAACTACGGTGACTACGCACTGTGGCGCTTCGGTCAGGGTCCGGATGAGTTCCGCGTTCGGGTCGACGGCACGTTGTCCAGTGACGACGGCGACATCGTGACCGGATGGGCACTTGAGGGCCGCGGGCTCATCATGCGCTCCACCTGGCAGGTGGCCCCCTTGCTGAAGGACGGGCGGCTCGTGCAGGTGCTGGCGGACGTGCCCACACCTGCTGCGGACGTGTACGCACTCCACGCCGACACCGATCATGTCCCCGCACGGGTGACGGCGGTCCTGGACTTCATGAGTGAACGACTGCCTGAGCGACTGCTCGATCGGTGAAAGGTGACCTTTCGCCGGCGGGGGTTACCCCGTCGAGGTCCCGCCATTACGTTGCTACGAATGCCGCCGAAAGTGAGTGCTCGACCGATGTCCCGCATCCTCATCACCACCGACTACCTCGAGCCGGGCGATCCGGTCGACGTGTACTTGAGAGAACATGGTCATGAGACGGTGCACGCGCCGCTGCATGGGCGTCGTGATCGCGACGAGCTGGTCGGACTGCTCGACGGCGTCGACGGCGCGCTCATCGCCAACGAGCCGATGACGGCTGACGTCCTCGCCTCGGCACCGACCTTGAAGGCCGTCGTGCGGTCGGGTGTGGGTTACGACTCCGTCGACGTTGCTGCTGCCTCAGAGCTGGGGATCCTGGTCAGCAACCTGCCGGGCATCAACGCGAACGCCGTCGCGGAATTCACGATGGGTGCGATCCTGGCGGCATCAAGGCGTCTGGTCGAGCTGGCCGTGGGCGTCGCCGAAGGCAGATGGCCGCGTACGGACGGACACGAGCTGCGGGGATCCACACTCGGCCTGGTCGGGTTCGGCGCAGCGGCACGCGCCGTGGTGCCGCTGGCACGCGCATTCGGGATGACCGTGCTGTGCCGCACCGCGATCGAACCGGACCACAGCTCACCAGCACCTGAAGTGGAGTTCGTCGACCTCGACACCCTGCTCTCCCGCTCGGACATCGTGTCCATCCACACCGCCCTGACTCCCGCCACTCGCCACCTGATCGATGCCCGAGCACTGAGTCTGATGAAGCCGACCGCGCTGCTCGTCAACACCGCACGCGGTGCGATCGTCGACGAGAACGCCCTGGCCGCAGCCGTCCGCAACGGGACCATCGCCGGTGCCGCCCTCGACGTGTGCGAGGTCGAGCCGCTCCCGGAGGACAGCGTGCTGCGCGGCATCGAGGGCATCACGGTGTACTCACACATGGCCGGCCAGACGGTGGAGGCGCGCGACGCCGCTGGACGAGAGGCCGCCGTCGAGCTCGTCAACGCTCTCTCCGGCAGGCCGGCATTCCGCGTCAACGACCCCTCGGTGCACCGGTTCCGCGTGACCCTGCAGAGGTGACCGGTCCGTGCGGTGGATGATCGCCGTCGACACCAGACCGACCTGTGGGCCGCCATCGCGGAGCGCGGTGGCCGCTTGCCGAGCCCAAAAGGAAAGCACATCGATAGCGCATGAAAAGCGCCTGTGCCTAACCTGGGCCTGCCATCTACTGGAAAATAGGGGTTGCCATGTGTCGGACCGTTCCCGGCTCCTGTTTATCGGCACGCGCAGTTATCGAGCGTGTCTTTTACGCTCGGTCAGGTCGGCTTGCGACGTTCGCCTCTGCAGGACGGCCGAGCCGATCCGGGAGCGGCAACCTATCGCCGGTCGGTCGGTTGTGAATTCCGTCGTGGACGCTGTCGGGAGGTCCGCGGCGGCTGATGTCACAGCGACAGACCTCGTCCGGGGCGTCGAGCCGGCCCGAGGGTCACATACTGCTCGCCTTCCAGGTGGCGGAGGAGCACGGCCTTCCCGGCACGCCACCGGCCGCCGTACGGCGACGTCGCAACAAGCATCGGACGGGTGCCGAGCAGAAGGCCGCGGCGGATCGACCACGTGACGGCATGCGCACAGCCAACCGGACCGCGAATGCCACCGAATTCATTCCGCCCCAGCATTCAGGAGAGCTCCGATCGGAATTCGTGGCGCTGCCCATTCTCGGCCAGCATCTGGGCCTCGTTTCTGTTCATTGAGAGGGTTGTCCGCATGTCCAATCCGTTCGAGGACGTTGGCCGGGACTGTCTGGCGCTGTGCAATGACGTGGAGCAGTGTTCGCTGCGGGAGGCAATGGCCACGAACGAGGGCGTGTCGGCGTCATGATCTCCGTGCCGCGCCGGGCCGCGACGGCGATCGGGGTGACCGCGGGGCTGGTTCTGCTGGCGGGCATGGTGCCCTTGTGGGTGGCGTCGGGGTCGCAGGCCGTGGATTCGCTCACTCACTTCCTGATCGCGGTTGCGGTGATTCTGGCGGTGTGTCAGGCGCTGGCTGCGCTGGCGCGCCGGTTCGGTCAGCCGCCGGTGCTGGGGGAGATGGTCGGCGGGTTGGTGCTGGGGCCGTCCATGCTCGGCGCGATATGGCCGGAGGCGGAGGCGTTCTTGTTCCCGCAGTCGGTGATCGAAGGGCTGGACAAGACGGCACAGCTCGGCTTGGTGGTCTTCGTCTTCCTGCTGGGGTGTGAGTTAAGCACGGACCGGATCGAGCGCAAGGGCATGGTGGTCGCGACGGTGGTCGGGGGCATGGCCCTGCCCTGTCTGGCGGGCATGGCGATCGTGCTGGCCAGCGGTGGGGTGTTCGCGGGCACGAGTGCGACGCCGCTGGAGACGATGATGTTCGTCGGGCTGGCCATGGCGGTGACGGCGCTGCCCGTGCTGGCGCGGATCCTCGCCGACTTGGGGCTGGAGAGGACGAGTGTCGGCGCGTTGTCGATGTCGGCGGCGGCGATCGGCGACGGGCTGGCCTGGATGACCTTGGCGTTCCTGCTGGCCGGTCAGGACGCGGGCGGTCAGGGGCTGCGGAACCTGCTCCTCGCCACCGCGCTGGTGCTGGTGACGGCGTTGTGCGTGCGTCCGTTGCTGGCGACGCTGGTGCGCCGGCTGGGGTCGAGCCAGTCGTTGACGGTGGTGCTGATCTCAGGGGCGATCGGTTATGCGGTGCTGACCCATTCGATCCAGTTGCACCCGGTCGTGGGTGCTTTCCTGTTCGGGGTCGCGGTGCCGCGTGACGCGCCGGCGGTGGAACGCATCAGCCGGCAGTTGGAGGGCTTCACGCTGACCGTCTTGCTGCCGCTGTTCTTCGCCGGGGTCGGTCTGAAGATGGCGGTGGGGCTGCTGGGCGTGGATCCGTCGGCTTGGCTGGTGCTGGTCGGACTGTCCGTGGCGGCCGTGGTGACCAAGGTGGTCGGCGCGGGCGGGGCCGTCCGGCTGGCCGGGATGCCGTCTGCGGAGGCGTGGCGGCTCGGGTTCTTGATGAACTGCCGTGGCGTGACCGAGCTCGTGGTGCTGACCATCGGCTATCAGGCCAACCTGATCAACCAGCTGGCGTACACGATTCTGGTCCTCGTCGGGGTGATCACGACGGCGGTCACCGCGCCCCTGGTGCGCTGGTCGCTGAGACGTACGCAGGACGATGACGGCGTGACGGCCGGCGGCGGGGGAACGAGAGCGGATTCTCGCGCGCTGCCGTGAGACGCCCACTTCTCGATTTCGACGGATCAAGGCTCCGCCCGATTCCCCGCCGCGCCGCACCGCCAGGTCACCACGCCGCACCGGAACATGCTCCTCGGCCGCGCCCAGGTCGCCGGCCCGGAGCGTGAGGAGCCGCCCGCCGCGTACGAGATTGCGTCTGATGTGGCGACCGCCGTGCTCAAAGTCGGTTCACTAGACGACTCGGGTGACCTGGCCGGTGTCGAGGGAGTAGTAGCCGCCCACGATCTTGAGTTGTTTGCGGGCGATGCGTTTGGCGAGCAGCTTGTCGGACTTCAGCTTGGACACGACGTCGGCGGTGTTGATTCTGATCATTTTGTCCACGTTTCCGTGGGCGCGCCGGTAGGCGGGGCGGAGGGCCTCGACGATGTCCTGCAGATTGCCGGGGAGCGTGGTCCCCTCGTGCAACGCGTGCGCCGCGGCTGCCACCGCTCCGCAGCGCTGATGGCCCAGCACCACGATCAAGGGGGTGTCCAGCTCGGCGGGACCGTACTCGATGGCTCCGGACACGAGCGGGTCTATCGTCTGGGCGGCGCTGCGCACACTGAGCAGATCGCCGACTCCCGTGTCGAAGACGAGCTCCGGCGCCACCCGGGAGTCGATGCACGAGACGACGACAGCGTAGGGCTCCTGTTTGCGGGCGGCCTCGGCCCGGCGGGCGCGGTCCTGATGGGGATGGATGGCGGTGTCGGAGACCCAGCGCCGGTTGCCCGTCCTCATCCTGGCCCAGGCCTCGTCAGGGGAGGGCAGCCTCGTGGCCGGCTCGGCGGACCTGGGGCGCGCATACGCCGCTCCGGCGTCTAACAGCATTCCGCCTGCCATCAGACTGGCGATACTCAGAACGGTGCGACGGTCGACGATCTTCTTGTTCATGTATTCAGTATGCAGTCTACAGCATTCGGCTGTGTGGAGGGGGTATGTGAAATCTGTCGTGGCTCTGAGTTGTGGTTCCGTTTCCGTCTCGAGGAGAAGCGGCTCCTTGGGTTGGCGGAACGCGACCTCCGACGGGAGACGGGGTGTCATCGGACGAGGTCACCCGCTGGGTGTGGGCGTGCGCTGGTCCGTGATCCGATCGGGGCGTTGCCTCATGCCTCTTCGCGTGAGAAGCGCTCGCCGCGCCGACACGGCCACGGCCAGGACGACGAGACCGAGGATCGCCATCGTGACGGGCCGTCCGAGGACGTACCCGGGATTCCCGTCGGAGAAGGCCAGGGTCTGGCGCAGCGAGACTTCGAGCGTGGGCTGGAGGACCACTGCCAGCACGAAGGGGGCCATGCTGAACCCGGCCCGGCGCAGCACGAATCCGAGCAGTCCCGCGACCAGCATGACCACGACGTCGAACATCGAGTTGTTCTCGGCGTACACGCCCACGATGCACAGGCCGATCACGAACGGCATCAACGCCTGCGGCGGGATGGACAGCAGGCGGGTGAAGAGTCCGACCAGCGGAAGGTTGAGCACCAGCAGCATCAGGTTGGCGATGTACATCGCGGCGATCACGGTCCAGAACAGCTCGGGCTGATCCTCGACGAAGGTCGGGCCGGGCACGATGCCGTTGAGCAGCAGCGCGGCGAGCACGAGTGCCATGGTCGGCGCGAACGGGATCCCGAGCGCCAGCAACGGGACGAACGCGGCGCCTGCCGCCGCGTTGTTGGCCGCCTCCGGGCCGGCCACCCCCTCGACGGCGCCCTTGCCGAAGCTGCCGGGGTTCTTGGAGATCTTCCGCTCGACGACATAGGAGGCGAACGTGGACAGCACGGCGGCGGGGCCGGGCACCAGCCCCAGCAGGAAGCCGATCACCGAGCCACGCACCGCCGCGGGAGCCGCCTGGCGGGACTCCTGCCGGCTGGGCAGGAGCTCCCTGAGCCGTGGGGCCTTGACGGGCTCCGGGCGCCAGCGCCGGCCGACCATCGTGAGCGCCTCCGCCACGCCGAAGGCCCCCATGACCAGGGCGATGAAGCTGAAGCCCTCAGCCAGGGCGTCGGATCCCATGGCGAACCTCAGCTGACCGCCGGCCGGGTCGATCCCGACCGTGCCGATCGCCAGGCCGGCGCAGATCATGACGACCGCTTTCGCGGCGGAGCCGTCGGCGAGCGCCGCCAGCAGCAGGAGCCCGGCGACGCACAGCGCCAGGTACTCGGGCGGACCGAGCTTGACCGCCATCCCGCTCAGCCACGGCGCCGACATCATGAGACCGAAGATGGCGATGGTGCCCGCCAGGAACGACGAGACCGCCGCGATGGTCAGTGCGGGCCCCGCTCTGCCCCGTTTTGTCATCTCGTGGCCATCGAGCGCTGTGACCACCGACGACGCTTCACCGGGTACGTTGAGCAGGATCGAGGTCGTCGACCCGCCGTACGTCGAGCCGAAATAGATGCCGGCGAACAGGATCAGCGATCCCGTCGGGCCCAGCTGCGTGGTCATCCCGAGCAGGACCGACATCGCGCCGATCGGCCCGATGCCGGGCAGCACGCCGACCACCGTGCCGAGAACCACGCCGACCAGCGCGAGGATGACGTAGGTCGGATCGGCGAAGGTGGCGAAGCCCGCGCCGAGGTTGTCGATCGTGTCACCCACGGGGCGTCCTTCCGTTCAGAACAGGCCGAGCGTGCCGCTCGGCAGAGGGACCGACAGCCAGCGCACGAAGATCAACCAGGTGGCCGCGCCGAAGGCGAGGCCGAAGATCACGGCGTTGATCCACCGGGAGACCCCCATGATCTTGGCCATCAGGACCAAGGAGATCGCCAACGTCACGACCATCCCCACGGTGTCGCCCACCGCCGGCACCAGCAGGGCGGCGGCCAGCACGCCGGCGATCCGCCACCAGCGCACATCGCCGTCGCCCTCACCGGCGGCCTCGCCGTCCGCGACGTCTTCCGCGTCGTCTTCCGGTGGGGTGACGCCGCCCGGCGTCCGTGGATGGCTCTGCAGAAGAACGGTGACACTGGCGGCGACCAGCACGAGCGCGACGACGAAGGGGAAGAAGCCCGCCCCACTGTCCGCCATCGTCCCCAGGCCCTCACCGAGGGCCAGCGCGCCGTACAGCAGGCCCAGCACCAGCAGCGACCCGGCGGCGATCACATCCGGCTTGGCGCTCACTCGCACAAGACCCGTTCTTCTCATTTCGGCGCGATCAGGGTCGCCGCCTCCGCGGTCTTCTTGGCCAGCCGCGCCTTGGCCGTCTCACCGTCGGCCCCGCTGACGACCAGCCCCAGCTTCCGCGCCGCCTCGGCGAACTTCGGACTCTTGACGGCCGAGCCGAACACCTCGCTCAGCTTCCGCTGGACGTCGCCGGGCAGCCCCTGCGGCGCGATCACCACGTTGTAGGCCTCCCACTCCAGAGCGACGTCCTGCTGGGCGAAGGTCTGGATCTCGGGGGCGAGCTCGATGGGCTCGGCGGAGGCGATCGCCAGCGCGCGCAGCTTGCCGGCCTTCAGCTGCGCCATCCCGCCGGCCAGTTGCATGACGCCCACCTCGACGTTGTCGCCGAGCAGGGCCGTGACGGTCGCCTGGTCGCCGTTGAACTTGACGTGCTTGAAGCGCGTGCCCGTCAGCTGCTCGAACTTCCCGGCCGGGATGGCGTAATTGAGCGGACCCTCGGCGATCGTGATGGCTCCGGGGCGGGCCTTGGCGGCTGCGACCAGATCACCGATGCTCTTGTACGGCGAATCGCCGGGAACCACGAACAGCACCGGCGACGTGGTGACCTCGCTGATCACCGAGATCGCCGCCGGGTCGTAGGAGACCTTCTCGGTACGCGGGAGCAAGGTCAGCGGGCCGTCCGGCACGAGGCCGATCGTGTGCCCGTCCGGTTTGGCGCCGAGCGTCGCCGTGGTGCCGACCGAGCCCGCGCCGCCCTCCCTGTTCACCACCTGGACGCGCCGGCCGAGCTTGCCCTCGTCGTTGACGATCTCGACCAGCGCACGGGACGTGGCGTCGATGGCGCTGCCGGCCGGATAGGGCACGATGAGCTGGACGTTCCGTGTTGGATAGCCGCCCTGGGAAGCGGGCGCACCGCATCCCGCGGTGAGGAGTACGACGGCCGCGAGGATCGTGGGCAACGCGGCACGGCCGCGCCTGCCGGCCGAAAGAACACTCATGGGGCACCTCCTGGGAGGGACAGGGGAGGATGGGTTCCCGGTCCGATGGCGGCCGTGGCGATGATCGGATCGTGCCAGCCGTCGTCGCCGAAGTCGTAGGCGTCTCGGTGGAGCCGTTTGAAGAACAGGTGCGCGCTGTGCTCCCAGGTGAAGCCGATCGCGCCGTGGAACTGCACCATCGCGGCGGACATCCGCCGGGCCAGGTCGGCGGCGCGGCTCTTGACCACCGACGTCATCAGCACCGCGTCGTCGCGCCCGGTGTCGTGGGCGTGGGCGGTGTACCACAACGCCTGGGTGATCGTCGTCCATGCGACGTACAGCTCGGCCAGCTCGTGCTGGATCGCCTGGAAGCTGCCGATCGCCCGGCCGAACTGCCGCCGCCCGCGAAGATGATCAAGAGTGATCCGCATCGCCGTGCCCGCGGCGCCGACGAGGTCCGCGCTCACCAGCACGGTCAACCGCCGGACGATGTGCTCGAAGACGTCGTCGCGCGCCCAGCTCAGCGGCTCACCGGGCACGTCGGCCAAGGTCACCCGGGCCGCACGCATGGTCCGGTCGACGGGCTCGACCGCGCGGATCGACACCCCGGGATGTCCGGCCGCCACGACGAACACGGCGGGGCCGGTCGCCGGCGTGGCGGCGACCAGCACGATGTCGGCGTCCTCGGCATGGCCGACGATTCCCGCGTCACCGTTGAGCAGGCCGTCGCCGGTGGCGGTGACGGCGATGCCGTCGCGGTCCCACGAGCCGCCCGGGGCGCGCAGGGCGGTCGCGCCGATGAGCTCGCCCGCGACCATCGGCGCGAGCCAGCGGCGCCGCTGCTCCGGGTCGATCGAGGTCGCGAGGACGTCGCAGGCGGCCATGGCCGTTCCGACGCCCGCCGGCGCGAGGCCGGCCCCCAGCGCCTCGGCGACCACGGCAAGGTCGAGCAGCCCGAGTCCGAGACCGCCGTCCGACGGCGCGGCCGTCACCCCGAGCCAGTTGAGGTCTGCCGCCGCGCGTCGCAGGCCGGCGTCGAGCCCCGCCGAGGGCGTGTCGGCGTACGTCGCCACGCGCGCCAGGTCCAGGTGGCGATCGAGCCAGCGCCGTACGGCGCCGCCCATCGCCACCTGATCCTCACTGAGCCCAAAGTCCATGTCACCGGTCCACTTTCGGGAATGGCACACAGTTCACATCGCCTGTGTGAAGTACGTCAAAGACGTGAACTCACCCCGACTCATTGCGTTACGCAATGAGTCGGTCATGGGTTTTGCTCTTTGACGCTCCAGGACGACGGTGCTCAGGATGGGCGTGCGCGCAGGGCCGAATCGGACAAGGAGTGGTGCACGGCATGGATCTTCGATACTCGTCGTCGGCGGAGAGGTTCCGGCGGGAGATCCGTCGATGGCTGGAGGAGTCCGTGCCGGCGCAGTGGCGCCAGCCGCGTTTCTGGATCGACCGGGACGGAAGCGAGGAGTCCCTGGAACTGCGGCGCCGCTGGGAGAAGGACCGGTTCGACAACGGCTTCGCCGGTGTCGACTGGCCCGCCGAGTTCGGCGGGCGCGGGGCCGATCACGAGATCCGGGCGGTGCACGACGAGGAGATGGCACGGGCCCGGGCGCCGATCGGTCCCTTCCTCGGCCTGACCTACCTCGGCACGGCACTGCTCGGCCCCACGCTGCTGCGCTACGGCAGCGACGTGCAGAAACGCACGATCCTGCCGCGGATCCTGTCCGGCGACACGATCTGGTGCCAGGGGTTCTCCGAGCCGGAGAGCGGCAGCGACCTCGCCGGCCTCTCCACCAGCGCCCGGCGCGACGGCGACGTCCTGGTGGTCTCCGGCCAGAAGACCTGGACCTCGCTGGCGCGCCACGCCGACGCGATGTTCGCCCTGGTCCGCACCGATCCGGCGGCGGCACGACGGCGCGGCATCACCTTCCTGCTGATCGACCTGACGCTGCCGGGGGTGCACGTGCGCCCGATCCGTCAGATGTCCGGCTCGCACGAGTTCGGGGAGGAGTTCTTCGACGAGGTACGCGTGCCCGTCGACGGCAACGTGGTCGGCCGGATCGACGACGGCTGGGCCGTGGCCCGGTACCTGCTCTCCGTCGAGCGGAACGCCTCGCCGATCAGCCAGTACGTGGAGTTCGGCCACGAGCTCGACGACGTGATCGCCGCGGCCCGGCACATCCGGAAGGACGGCCGCCCGGCCATCGAACATCCTCAGATCCGGACACGGATCGCACGCTGCCGGGCCGACCTGGAGCTGCTCCGCGTTCGCGGCTACGACGCGATGACCCGCGTGGCCCAGGGACAGGACCTGGGCGCCGACGCCTCGGTCACCAAGCTGCTGTGGTCACGGACCAGGTTGGCGATCGCCGATCTGGGCGCCGACATCCTCGGTGTGGACGGCCAGCTGGGCGCCGATCCTGACGGCGGGCGTCTCGGCCATCTCCGCTGGCGCCACCTGCACGTACGCGGCCAGCGGATCGCCGGCGGCACCGCGCAGATCCAGCGTACGATCATCGCCCGCGACCTGCTGGGCCTTCCCCTGTGAGCGGGACGGCGATCGGCTCGGGAACCGTGCTGTTCCAGCTTCGCGACGGGATCGGCACGGTGACACTCAACCGGCCCGAGCGCCGCAACGCGATCTCCTGGCAGCTCGTGCAGGATCTGCTCGCCGCCATCGAGCGGGCCGGCTCCGAACAGGACCTGCGCGTCCTCGTCGTCACGGGCGCCGGTGACGACTTCTGCGTCGGCGCCGACCTCGCGCGGGTCGGGTCCGACAGCGCTCATGACCAGGAGACGCGCACACTGCGCGGACGTTCGGTGGCCGACGACCGCGAACGGCTGAGCCGGGCCTCGGCCATCGTGGAGACGCTCGTGCACTTCCCGACGCCGACGATCGCCGCCATCAACGGCGCCTGCGCCGGCGCAGGGCTCTGCCTCGCGCTGGCCGCCGACTTCCGGCTCGCGGCGCGGGGGGCTGTGTTCAACACCGCGTTCGTCAGCGCCGGGGTGTCCGGTGACCTGGGCAGCGCCTGGCTGCTGACCCGCGCGGTGGGTGGCGCCCGCGCGCGGGCGCTGCTGCTCGACCCGGCCAAGCTCACCGCCGCCGAGGCGGCCGACCTGGGACTCGTGACCGAGACCACGACCGATCTGGCGGCACGGGTCGGCTCCCTGGCCGGCAAGCTCGCCGCACAGGCGCCCAAGGCGATGCGGTACGCCAAGCAGAACCTGGCCGACGCCGGATCGGCGACGCTGCCCGATTACCTGCGGCGGGAGGTGCCCCGTATGGTCGACTGTGCCCGCAGCGGCGATGCGCGGCGGGCCGCCCAAGCCTTCCTGGAAAAGCGCAAACCGGTGTTCACCGGAGAGTAGGAGCGGCATGATCCCCCCTCTCGCGGGAGTACGCGTCGTCGAGTTCGGCCACTACATCGCCGCGCCCGCGGCGACCCAGATGCTGTCCGACCTCGGCGCCGACGTCATCAAGATCGAGCCGCCCACCGGCGACCAGGCACGCGGCATCGGCGCCTACGGCGAGGGCATCGTGCTGGCCTACAACCGCGGCAAGCGCTCGATCGTGCTCGACCTCAAGCAGGCCGGCGACAGGGAGACCGCCCTGAGCCTGATCGCGGAGGCGGACGTCGTCGTGCAGAACCTGCGGGCCGACGCGCTGGCCCGCCTCGGTCTCGGGCCCGACGACCTGCGGCCGGCCAACCCCAGGCTCGTTCACGTCTCGATCCGCGGGTTCAGCTCCCGAGGCCCCTCGGCGGACCGGGCCGGCCTCGACATCGCCGCGCAGGCCGAGAGCGGCCTGATGTCGATCACCGGCGAGCTCGACGGTGATCCGCTCCGGGTCGGCTTCCCCGTCGCCGACGTCGCCGCCAGCTACGCGGTCGTCCAGGTCGTGCTCGCCGCGCTCCTGCGCAGGGAGCGCACCGGCGAGGGCGGGGTCGCCGAGGTCTCGCTGCTGGATGCCGCGATCCACCTTCAGTCGGCGATGTGGGGCGAATGGCACGCCTCCGGCCAGGAGCCGCGGCGCAAGGGAAACGGCCAGGCCACCGTGGCCCCCGCCGCCGACCTCGTCCGCACCGCCGACGGGACCATCGTCCTGTCGGCCTACACCGCCGACCACTTCGCGCGGCTGTGCCGGCTCATCGACAGGAAGTGGATGCTCGACGACCCCCGCTTCGCCGACAACCCCGCCCGGGTCGCCAATCGGGAGGCGCTCCTGGCGGAGATCTCGGGGGCCATCGGCGTCCTGCGGACCGAGGAGTGCCTCGCGATGCTGGCCGGCCACGGCATCGTCGCGGCGGAGGTGCGCACCTACCACGACGTGGCCGAGGCGCCGGACGTGCTCGCCAGCGGAGTCCTGACCACGGGGGTCGGGCCGGACGGTGACCGCTACACCGTTCCATCGCTGCCCTTCACCCTCGACGGCGTCACCGTCGAGGCGGACCAAGCGGTGCCCCGCGCCGGGGCCGACTCAGGTGCGCCCGGCTGGCGCGGCGCTTGACCTGGTGAGCAGGGCCTACATTGGATCGCACCATGAACGTCCGCGAGCTCGAATGCTTCCTCGCCGTCGTCGACCAGGGCAGCATCACCCGGGCCGCTTCCGCGCTCTACCTGGCACAGCCGTCCCTGTCACAGATCATCCGCCGCCTGGAAGGCGACCTCGGCGTGGAACTGTTCCGCCGGGTCGGGCGCGGCCTGGTGCTCGCCCCGGCCGGTGAGGCGCTCGTCGGGCCGGCCCGCCAGGTCGTCCGTGACCTGCACCATGTCCGCCAGGTCGCCGAGGGCTACCGGGGGCTCGAGCGCGGACGGGTCGACCTGGCGATCTCCACCTCCCTCACGTCCAACTTCCTGGCCGCGTGGGTAGGCCACTTCCGCCGCGAGCATCCTGGGTTCACGGTCCGGCTCAAGCAGCACGACGGCGACACCGACGAGCTCGTCCACCTGATCAGGTCGGGCGAGGCCGAGCTCGCCTATGCGGTCGCGCCCGTGTCCCGGCAGGGAATCGACTGCTTCCGCATCGGCGAGGGCGAGGTCGTGCTGGCGCTGCCGCCCAGTTGGCGGGCTGAGTTCCCCGACCCGATCCCGGCCACCCTGCTCGACGGCCTGCCCATGATCGTCGATCGGGGATTCGGGCGTGCGTACCTCGACTCCATCGGCGTCGAACCCACCGTCGTCGTCGATGTCAGCGAACCCGCCGGACTGGTGCCGCTGATCATCGCCGGGGCTGGAGCCGCTGTCCTGCCGATGCGCCAGGCCCTGGACGCTCGACGCAGGGGAGCGAGCCTGCGCATGATCGAACCGCTGACGGTACGGGCGATCTACGCCATCACCTCGACCTCCCCGCTGTCGATACCGGCCCGCAGATTCCTCGAACTCAGCAGGGAGAACCTCGATCGCTGGCGGCGAGCCGTGACCAGACGCACCGACCGGGGCATGACGCTGCTGGAGGCGTCCATCGACGCCGACAGCGTGATCGAAGCCGCATATCAGCGCCTGGAGGAGACCCTGCCTCAGCCGGCGACGGCCCTCGCTCCCGCCGCAGGGCTCCAGGATCCGCGGGCGGTGAGTCCCGAGGCCTGACGGGACGTTGCACGGGGTGGCGCGACTTCCCAGGTCCGGTGATCGGTGTCTACGCATGCGGTCGCCCGGCCGGTAGCCTGGAGCGGGTCCTTTGACCTGCCCAGATCGCGGGGAGGCCGGCTGCGAGCTGAGTGCCGGGACGAGGCGGTGGAGATGGCGAACGAGCGTCGGTCGGTTCTTCGCCGTGCCCTGCGCATTCTGGACATCTTCCAGGACGCCGCGGATGGCCTGAGCCTCTCCGAGATCAGCCGCCGGTCCGGCGTACCGCTCACCACGACCCATCGCATCGTCGGGGAGTTGCAGGAGTGGGGCGCGCTCGAACGCGATGACTCCGGTGACTACCGGATCGGGCTGCGGCTGTGGGAGGTGGCCGCCCTCTCACCCCGGTCCGTGGGGCTGCAGCGCATCGCTCTGCCGTTCATGCAGGATCTCTTCGAGACGGTGCACCGCGGCGTGCACCTCGCCGTCCGGGAGCAGGACCAGGTCGTGTTCGTCGAGCGATTCGTCAGCCCGGAAGTGGCCAGTGATCGCCCTCGGGTGGGCGGACGTTATGCCCTCCACGCCACCGCGGTCGGGCTGGTGCTGCTCGCGCACGCGCCGCCCGAACTGCAGGAGGAGATCATCAGCGGGCCGCTGGTGGCGTTCACGTCACGGACCTACACGAGCGGGCGCGAACTGCGGCAGGTGCTCGCCGACGTCCGGCGGTCCGAATACGCGATCAGCGACCGGCAGATCAGCCCGAAGTACGCCTCGGTCGCCGCGCCCATCTACGGCCCCGACAACAGCGTCGTCGCGGCGCTCTCCCTCATCGTGCCGTACGTCGAGCCGCATGGGCCCAGCATCGCGCACTTGGTCCAGGCCACCGCGCGCGGGATCTCACGCGCTCTCGGAGCGCCTCCGAGGCAAAATCGCTCGCAGATACCTTCCGATATGCGGAAAGACGGGTAGTCGTTGCGACGATGTGACGGGAGTCTCATTTTGGCCGGCTGGGGGCTGTGAGCCGGCCGGATCAGATCTAGGAGTGGATCGTGCCCGTCACCGCGTTCACCTCGTCCTCCCTCACCCGTAGGTCCTTGTTCATGTTGACCGCTGCCGCGGCAGGCTCTTCCCTGCTGGCCGGGTGCGGCTCGGATGCCGCCAGTACGAGCGGCGGCGGCAAGAAGACCACGTTCCTGAGCTACCTGCCGCTGGAAACCCTGTCGCTCACGCCCGAGTTGCTCGCGGTCTCGGGCGGCCACTTCGCCAAGCACGGGCTGGAGGTGACGCTGCAGCCGGTCAAGGGATCGCCGCAGGCCATGCAGACGTTGCTGGCGGGCACCGCGCCGATCACCCGCCTGGGGCAGATCGACGTCATGTCCGCGATCGCGGACACCGGCCAGCCGATGGTCAACATTGGCACGCTCACCCGGGCTTCGACCCTGCGCTTCGTGTACAGCAAGAAGAAACACCCGCTGGAGAAGCCCGAGGACTTCGTCGGCCAGACGATGGGTGTCCCGTCCGAGGGCGGGACCAGCGACAAGGTGGTCTCCCTCGTGCTGGCCGGCGCCGGACTCGACCCCGAGAAGACCAAACGTCAGGTCGTCGGGCTCACCCCGGGGACGTTCAACCTGGTAGAGCAGGGCCGCATCGTCGGCTACGTGGTCAGCCTCGACACCGCCAACATCCTGGCCGCCCAGAACGCCGACGTCGGCGTCTTCGAGCCCGGCGAGTACGTCACCTGCGACTCGCAGGTCTACGTCACGACCAAGGACGCCGCGAAGAAGGACGCGGAGGTCCTCAGGGCGTTCATGGCGGGCATCCGCGACGCGCTGGCGGCGATCGTGGCCGACGACTCACTCGACGAGACCGTCAAGCAACTGCGCGGCATGTACTCCTTCTCCACCCTCGACGACGACAAAATCGCCAAGGCGAGCCTGACCATGCTGCGGAACGCCTGGACCGGCGAGGACGCGAGCAAGCCATTGCTCGTCACCGACGAGACGGTCTGGACATCCGGCTACAAGGAGCTCACGGACGCCGGAGTCGTCAAGGCCGGCGGCACCGCCGCCACCTGGTTCGACAACAGCCTCCTGCCCAAGACCTGAGCCGGACCGACCCAGACCTGGAGGAACCGGATGTCCACCCAGTGTGCATTTCCCCCACGGCTTCGCTCCGCCACCCGTGGTGCGGAGACACAGCCCTCAGCCGAGCCGTCCCCGGCGGCCGAACCCGACCTGATCGGGATCGGCCGATGACGCGGCGGCTGCGCAGCGAAGTCCCGGTCGGCAGCCCGCGCTGGGCCACCAGACGTGCGCAATGGCGCGCGCTCGGGCTGACCGACGACGATCTCACCAAGCCCAAGATCGCGATCGTGAACTCCTCGTCCGGGCTGGCTCCGTGCTTCAGCCACCTGGATCCCATCGCCGCCGCGGTCAAGCGATCGGTCGAGGCGGCGGGCGGTGTGGCGTTCGAGATCCGTACGGTCGCGCCGACGGACTTCATCATGAGCGCGGGCGCGGGCGGCGGTTATGTCCTGTCCAGCCGCGACCTGCTCGCCAACGACATCGAGGCCGTGGTCGAGGGCGCCCAGCTGGACGGCATGGTCTGCCTGGCCTCGTGCGACAAGACGACCCCCGGCCAGTTGATGGCCGCGGCCCGGCTCGACGTACCGGCCCTGATCCTCTCCTGCGGCTACCAGAGCTGCGGGGTGCTCGACACGGGTGAGCGGGTGGACATCGAGGAGGTCTTCCTGCGCGCGGGCGGGCTCAAGTTCGGCGGGATCACGTTCGACGGCCTGTGCGACCTGAGCGCACGCGCGATCACCGGGCCCGGCGTGTGCACCGGCATGGGCACCGCGAACTCCATGCACGTCGTCGCCGAGGCGCTCGGCATGACCCTGCCGGGCTCGGCGCCGGTACGGGCGAACAGCGAGCCGATGTGGCGGGCCGTCGAGGCGAGCGGCGAGGCGATCATCGGGGCGGTCCTCGCGGACCGTCGGCCGCGTTCGATCCTGACGCCGGCCGCGTTCGCGAACGCGGTGATGTCGGTGCTCGCGGTCAGCGGCTCGATCAACTGCGTCAAGCACTTGCAGGCGATCGCCCGCGAGGCGGACTCCGAGGTCGACGTATACCGACTTTTCGAGGAATATGCCGACACGATCCGGCCGCTGTCCGCCGTCCGGCCGAACGGCGAGGACACCATCGAGGAGTTCGAGGACGCCGGCGGCGCCCTCGCGGTCTTCAAGCAGCTCGGCGACGCCCTCGTCGGTCGGGCGGTCACCGTCACCGGGGAGACGATGGGGGACAGGGTCGCCCGTGCGGTGGTGAAGGACGAGCGGATCATCCGGCCGCTGAGCGATCCGCGCGCCGGCCATCCGACCGTGGTGGTGGTACGCGGCTCGCTCGCACCCGACACGGCCATCGTGAAGCTGTCGGTCACCGAGGACCGGCCCCCGACGTTCGAGGGCGCCGCCCGCGTCTTCGACGACGCCCCGTCGGCGATCGCCGCCATCGAGGGCGGTGTGGTACGGCCCGGTGACGTCCTGGTCCTGCGCGGGGTCGGCCCGGTGGGTACACCCGGCATGGGCATGGCCTCCCAGACCGTCTTCGCGCTCAACGGGGCCGGCCTGACCGAACAGGTCGCCGTGGTGACCGACGGGCAACTGTCCGGGCTGGTCAACAAGGGCATCGTCGTCGGCGAGGTCTCGCCCGAGGGCGTACTGCCCGGTCCGCTCGGCGTGGTGGCGGACGGCGACAGGATCTCGATCGACCTGCACGCCCGCCGCGCCGACCTACTCGTCGACGACGCGGAACTGGCACGGCGCCACGCGAAACGGACCCGGCATCAGGTACCCGGCGGGAAATCCGGATGGCTTCCCGTCTACGCGCGTTCGGTCGAGCCGCTTCCCCGCGGCGCGACGCTCCGCGGCAACGACCACCCCACGACCCGCCCCTGACCTGTCCACGCCGCGTCGAAACCTTCAGCGTCGAAACCTTCAGGAGAAGGAATGCCGCACGAGCTCACCGAGCTTAAGATCAACACTGTCACCAAGCCGGGCGGTGATCCGGCCGAGGAGCTGACCGCCGACATCTGCGTCGTCGGGGCCGGCATCTCAGGCCTGTCCGCCGCCGTGGAGGCGCGGCGGCTCGGCCGATCCGTCGTACTCGCCGACGCCCTGCCGGTTCTCGGCGGCCAGTGCGTGAACTCGCTCATCGGGCTGTTCTGCGGCGTGTACGGCAACGGACCGGAGTACCGCCGGCTCACCCACGGGATCTTCGACCCCATGTTCGCGGACCTGGCCAGGACCGACGACATCCACTTCAACAAGGGCCACACGATCACCGTGGCGTACGACGAGGTGGTGCTCGGCCGGTGGGTCGAGAATCTGGTGCACTCGCTGGGCATCCAGGTCGTCCTCGGCGCGTCGGTGCTCAACGTCGACGCGAGTGACGGCCGGATCGATGCCACCACCTTCGCCACCCGGCACGGCCTGGTTCGCGTACGGGCGGGCGGCTTCGTCGACGCCAGCGGCGACGCCTCGCTCACCTGGGAGGCCGGCCTGGCCTGCCGGGTCCCCGAGCGTACCGTCTGGGGTTCGCAGCAGATCCGGCTGGAGAACCTGCGCGAGGAGTTCAAGCCCGACCCCGCCGAACTGGTCGCCCGGGTCGAGGAGAAGGCGGCGGAGTACGGCCTGGTCCGGCGGGACGGCCTGGCGTTCTTCTTCCCCGGCCGGAACACGGCGGTGATGAACATGACGCACGTCGAGGCGCCGCTGGAGGCTGTCCGGGCGTCCAGTGCGCAGATCGAGGGACGGGCCCAGGCCGACCGCGTCGTGGAGTTCTTGCGCAAGGAGTTCCCGAAGGCGTTCGGCGCGGCGAAGGTGCGCACCTACGGCTTCCCCGGCCGTCGGCAGACCCGGTGGATCGCCGCCCTCCACCAGCTCTCGGCGGACGAGGTCCGCACCGGCTTCCGCTTCGAGGACGCGGTCGCCCGTACGGCCTGGCCCATCGAGTTGCACGACCGGGTCGAAGGATACGTGTGGGAGGTGTTCGACTCCGATCACGTCCATTACGTCCCGTTGCGCAGCCTGATCCCCCTGGGCGCGCACAACCTCGTCGCCGTGGGCCGCTGTGTGGACGGCGACGCCGCCGCCCTGTCGAGCGTCCGGGTGATGGGCCCCTGCGCGGCGACGGGACACGCCGCGGCGCACGTGCTCGACCTCGCCCGTGACGGCAGCGTCCAGGAGATCGACCGGGCCGAGCTGCGCGGACGACTGCACGACAACCTCGACGGTTAGGAGCGCACCGTGAGACTGGCGGACGATGAGAAGGCGATGCTGGACGGCGCCGAAGGGCCGGCGGTCGCCGCCGCGATGGACCTGTTGGTCCGGTACGGCGAGGCGCTCGGCGCCGAACGTCTCTGCGACATCCGCAACGTCGCCGGGACCATGACGCAGCCGTCGCCGGTGAAGGCCAAGCTGGTCCGCGAGGGCGGCTGGAACAAGGCGTTCTCGGTGCTCAACCTCGACAGCGACGACGACGTCGAGATCCCGCAGATGCGAGTGCCCACCTGCCAACTGCAGCAGGGGTTCGGCGAGGACGCGCTGGGAGTGGCGCCGTACCCGCCGAGCATGATCGAGCTCCAGGGGGACGCCGAGTCGTTCTACGGGGCGCACGGGGTCAACATCCTCGCCACCTGCACGCCGTACCAGGTGGGCAACCTCCCGGTGCGCGGCGAGCACTGCGCCTGGATGGAGTCGTCGGCGGTGGTGTACTGCAACTCCGTGCTCGGTGCCCGCACCAACTGCGAAGGCACGGCCTCGACGGGGGCGGCGAGCCTGACGGGAAAGATCCCCTGCTGGGGCAACCACCTGCCGGAGAACCGCCACGGCACCCACCTGATCGAGTCCGCCGTACCCGTCGACGGATTCCTCGACTGGGGCATGTTCGGCTACTTCGTCGGTGACATCGTGCAGGAGAACCGGCCGGTCGTCACCGGCCACCTCCGGCAGCCCGACCTGGCCGACCTCAAGCACTTCGGCGCGGCCACGGCCTCGTCGGGCGGCGTGGAGATCTATCACATTCCCGGCATCACGCCCGAGGCGGCGACACTGGAGGCCGCGTTCGGCGGGCGGGCGATACCGGAGAAGATCGTGTACGGCGAGCGCGAGCGTCGTGCGGTCTACCAGAGGCTGAACGACCAGGGCCAGTCCACCGACGTCGACTTCATCCTGCTCGGCTGCCCGCACGCCTCGCTCGACCAGATCGCCAGGGCGGCTCGCGCACTCGACGGCAAGAAGCTCAACCCGGGCACCGAGCTGTGGATGATGACCCCGCGTGCGCTGCGCAGCGTCGCGGACCGCAACGGATATACCGAGATCATCCACAAGGCGGGCGGCCGGCTGCTGACCGACTCGTGCCCGGCCATGTCCAAGTCCGCGCCCGAGGGCACCCGAGTGTTCGCCACCGACTCGGCCAAGCAGGCGCACTACCTGCCCGCGATCCTTGGCATCGAGGCCTGGTTCGGCACTCTGGAGGACTGTGTCGACGCGGCCGTCACCGGAACCTGGCGAGGGGAACTGCAGTGATCATCGAGCTCCGAGGGCGCGGCATCGTGCCCGGCCATGTCGAGGGAGAGGCCCTGGTCTCGCACGAGACCATCTCAGGCTGGGGCGGCATCGACCCCGCCACCGGCACCATCATCGAGCGCCGCCACGAACTGTACGGAGTCTGCTTCACCGGGAAGGTGCTGGTCTTCCCGGGCGCCAAGGGCTCCTCGGGATGGTCCGCCTTCTTCCAGAGCACCCGCCTGCTCGGCACCGCTCCGCTCGCGATGGTGTTCACCACGCTCTCCACCAAATCGGCGCTGGGCGCGGTCGTCACCCGGGTTCCGTCCGTCTCCCAGCTCGACAAGGACCCCGTGGAGATCATCCACACCGGCGACCGGGTCACCGTCGACGCCTACCGGGGCATCGTCACGGTGGCGGGCCGGGTTCGTCGAGGAGCCGGAGATCGGATGGGCTGATGGTGGCGGTGGCCAGCAGCGCGGTGATCAGGTTGTGGTTGAGCATGTTGCCCAGCGGCGGTGGGATCTCCTCCTCCAGAAGTCCGGGCACGTGGGAGCTGAGCCGCAGGCGTGTCCCGGTGACGATGTGGGCCGCCCGTTTGGCGGTCCACCGTTCTTCCGGACGGATGCGGCGGAGCTCGCGGAAGACCTGGTCCCAGCTCAGCGGCTGCGGCCAGGGCTCGGGCCGGAGGTAGCGCTGGCCCAGGCAGACCAGGACCAGCCGTTCGGTGGGGCTCAGGGGGTATCCCGCCGGTTCGCGGGTGTCAGCCTCTTGCCGGCTCTGCACGACCGGAGCCGGTGGCCTCATGACGATCCGTACTTCGAGCAGGTGTTCTTGTTCGGGGGCGACGATGAACAGCGGTGTGTACGCCACGGGCAACGCCACGTGGTGCCGGGTGAGCACCAGCTGCCCTCCTGGAAGGCGGATGGGCAGGTTGCCGAGGTTGTGCAGCACCCACCGCCCGTCCTGGCGGGTGATAGATCCTTGCTGCCGGCTGACGTAGGGGTCGTCGGGGGCGACGCAGACGTGGACGTCCGGCTCGCAACGCCCGAACACCACATCGAACCCGGCGTCGGGCGCGACGCGTATCCCGCCGTTGGTTCCCTGGACGTACAGTGTGCCCGGAACGGCCGGGGGGAGCCCGTCGGAGAGGTCGCCGGAGTCCTTCGGCAAGAAGTCCACCTTGCTCGCACTTCTGCGCCTCGTCACCGCCATGCCGCGATCTTCTCCACCCGCCTCGGGAGAGTCAACCGTGGACGCGGTCCTGGAAAGAGGGCTGAGCACTCCTCCGCACGTCAGACGGCCGGCAGCCCCTGACAAGAGAAGTTATGCACCAGTTACTCCCCAGTAGGCTTGTGGAAGATCTCCTGCATGGCATCACAATGACGCATGGCTGACTTCGCACCGCTCCGGCCCGGTGACCCTGAGCAGATGGGTGGCTTGGCACTCCTCGGCCGGTTGGGCCAAGGGGGCCAGGGCGTCGTCTACCTTGCCAGGACCCCCATGGACGTGCGCGTGGCCGTCAAGTGGCTGCATCCGTCCGAGGACGATGAGAGCGTCGAGCGCTTCCTGCGGGAGGCGGAGGTCGCCCGGCGGGTGGCGCCGTTCTGCACCGCGGCCGTACTGAGCACGGGCGTCGAGCAGGGTCGGCCGTACATCGTCAGCGAGTACGTCGAGGGCCGCTCGTTGCAGCGGGTCGTCAGGGAGGACGGCCCCCTCGCGGGCGGGGACCTGGAGCGGCTGGCCATCGGCACCGTCACCGCGCTTGCCGCCATCCACGAGGCCGACGTGGTGCACCGGGATTTCAAGCCCGGCAACGTCATCATGGGCGCCGGCGGTCCGCGCGTGATCGACTTCGGCATCGCCCGCACGCTCGGCCCGGCCACCATGACCAGCAGCACGCAGATCGGGACGCCGGCGTACATGTCTCCCGAGCAGATCATGGGCCACGGCCTGGGCCCCGGGGCCGACATGTTCTCCTGGGCCGGCACCATGGTCTTCGCATCCTGCGGACGGGCGCCGTTCGGCACCGACGGGACACCCGCCGTGATGCACCGGGTGCTCAATGATCCACCCGATCTGGGCCTGCTCGACGGACGGCTGAGCGACCTGGTGCAGCAGTGCCTGGACAAGGAACCGAAGAACCGGCCGACAGCCATCGAGGTCATCACGCGGCTGCTGCGGAACCCGGAGTCAGGCACGGATCCCCTCGTGGAGGGAGCCAGGCAGGCCACGCCGGACAGCGCTCCGCATGTCGGCCGCGCAAGGCCGTCACGCACGTCGTTGCTCGTCCTCGCCGGGACGACGATCACCGTGGCGGTCGTGGTGGCCGCGATGGCCGTGCCCGGCTGGCTGCGACCGCCCACGCAGGCCGCCGCCAAGCCGGCGGCCACGCCGTCGCGGGAGGCGACCGCGGCCCCGCGGATCACCCCCGTCAAGATCCCGCTTCCCGGTGGTGCGATCACCCTCTACGAGCGCCCGTCCGACCCGATCACGCTGACCGCGTACGAGGTCCACGACGACAAGCTTGACGACGACGTCGACTATGCCAGGCAGTCGTTACGGGGCGCATTCCACAAGTATCCGGATAACGTGGATTCGCTGGTCTCTCCCAACGGCCGCTATCTCGCAGGCCGGCCGGAGGACTACACCTCCGACGACTACGACTCGATCCTCATCACCGACCGGCAGGCCGGCTCGAGTTTCCGGGTCAAGACCGTACGCGAACCGATGGACACCAGCATCCGCGCCTGGTCGAAGGACAGCTCGAAGATCCTCCTCAACCTCAACAAGAAGACCGAGGACAAGCAGGGCAAGGACGTCTGGACCACCTTGGGCTTCGCCGTCCTGGATGTGGCCCTCGGCCAGGTCCGGGTGGTCGAGGTGGCCGACGACTCGATCCGGGACGGCGACTTCGGCTGGGACGGCAATGAAGAAGGAGTGATCGCTGTCTCTGGGAAGGACGAGGTGCTGCGCTTCTTCGACACTTCCGGCGACCGTACGCGAGACATACCCGATGTCGGACCGCTGGCGTCCGGCACCGTAGACGTCTTCTCACCCTCAGGCAAGATGTTCGTGACCGACTGCCCCGGCAAGGACGACAGCGATCACTGCCTCTGGGACGCGGGCACCGGCAAGCGGCTGGACACCTTCTCCTCCGACTGCGACAAGGTGCTCGGCTGGTACGACGAATCGCACCTGTACTGCTGGGAGTACGACAACGGCGCCGATGACGAGGTTCGCGTCGTGGCCTTCGACGGCAAGCTGGTGCACAGGCTGCTGGAGGCGGCGGACAAGCTCGAGGTCGCCCCTTACTTCACGATCAACCCCGCCCCTTCGTGATGCCCGGACCGTCTTTCTAGTGCGTGATCCTGATGACGGCCTTCTTCCCCTGGACCGCCGGGACCTCGAAGTCGAGGTCGTCGACCGTGCTGGGGCCTCCTTGGTCCGGCGTCTGCTCGGACATGGTCACCTGCATGCCGGACGCCGTGCCGGTGCTGAAGGTGACCGAGTCGTCTTCGACGGTGACCTCGACCGGCCACAGGCCCCACTTGTCGTTCAGCTTGATGGTCTGGCCGTCCGAAACGAGCACCTCACAATGCGCATCCCGGCAGGCCCGGAGCTTTGTGCCGTTCTTGGCCCTCGGGAGTGGTGTCGCCCGTGACAGGGGAGTCGCAGCCGGTGATGAATCCGGTGAAGGCCACTGCGCCGATCAATGTCACCTGCTTGATCGATCTGCCCGGCATCGCGTCTCCCTTGCTCGCTCGACACGTCGGCCACCCAGTATCGTGCCGAGGCTTCGGGACCCCTCCCGGCGCGATGTCGATAGAAAGGCCGCACATCTCTCGAAGGGGAAGACCATGCCTAGGATGACCATCACCGCCCTGACCCTTGCGTGCGCCGTGGTCGTGACGCCTGTGGCGGCCGCTGCCCCGGCAACCGCCACAGCCCAGTCCGCCTACCGCGGCTGCTACGACGGGAAGTGTAAGTTCACCTTCTCCGACCCCGTCAGCTTTCGCATCTCCAAGAAGCGCTACGGCTTTTCGAGGGTGTACGTGTCGAAGGAGTACGTCGGCGGCATGTTCAACACGGACATGGTCGTGGTGCGGGCACCTGGCATGACCTCCTCCCTGGGCGAAGGCGCTCGAGGGGACATGCGCAGAAACGGCAAGAACACCCTCTCTTTCCGCGTACTGGCCATCACCAGCCAAGGGGCCACGATCCGTTTCACCGGATGAGTCCCGACCGTTCGCCGGGGTCAGAACGGGCCCCCGACCTGCCGCATCAGACTTGCCCGAAGCGGGCGCGAGTCTGGAGAAGCCTGGATCAAGCGGCCCCGCTGCGTAGTGTCCCGGACCCGATCGCGGATCCGTGGCGGAGGAATAGGCGACGGCCGGCGACGGCTGCATGCCCGCCCGGCCCTTCGGCAGCTCGATCGGGTACGACAGATTCCGTGATATCGGAGTTCGCCCTCGTGACCTCGCGCGGATGCGTCATGGGGTCGTGTCGGCGCGGTCCTGGTCGGCAAGGCCGGTCAGGACCGCGCTGGCCTGCCAGAGTCGCTCTTGCACGGCGGTGTCGTAGGACGGCTCGGGCGTGCGGCGTGGGCGCAGGTCAGCGAAGAACGCGCCGCTCACGTGCGCGACCTCGGGCGAGGTCGCCAGGTGTACGGCGGTGCGCGCGCCCTGGGCGGGGGTGAGCAGGAACGGCCGGGCCAGTGCGGCGATCGGTCTGAGCGCGCGGGGCACGCTGTCGGCGATGATGCCGGTGGCCACGATGCCCGGGTGCAGGGCGTTGACGGTGACTCCGGTGCCGCTCAGCCGCCTGGCCAGGGCGTATCCGCACATGACCATGGCGAGCTTGGCACTGCCGTAGGCGTGCATGGGCCGGTAGGCGCGCTCGGACTGCAGGTCGTCCAGATCGATGGTGGCCATGCGGCGCGGCCCGATCCGGTAGGCCCTGGTGTCGGAGATGGCGTCGGAGGCCACATTCACCACGCGCGCGGGGGCACCGGCGATCAGCCGGTCCAGGAGCAGGTTCGTCAGCATGAACCACGACAAGTGGTTGACCGCCAGGTGCAGCTCGATGCCGTCGACGCTGAGCCGGCGGTCGTGGAAGTGCGCTCCGGCGTTGTTGATGAGCACATGCAGGTGGGCGTGGCGTTCGCTGAAGGCCGCAGCCAGCTCGCGGATGGCTCGCTGGTCGGACAGGTCGGCTGCCATGGCGTGCACATCGGTGTTGCCGGTGGCCGCGGTGACCTGGTCGCGCAGCAGGCGGGCCGCCTGCATGCGGCGGCAGACGAGAACGACGGTGGCGCCGCGGCGGGCCAGCTCGGTGACGATCACCTGCCCCATCCCGCCTCCGGCGCCGGTGACCAGGCAGACCCTGCCCGCCATGGAGTCGAGGGACGGGCCGGTCATGCCGCGACCTTGAGGGCCTGGCCGACATGGGTGTCCTCGGCGGCGGCCCGCACCAGGAAGTCGGCCAGGTCGGCACGGGAGAGCCGCGAGGTCAGCGTGATCTTCAGCTCGGTGCCGATGCGATACCGGCCGGTGCGCGGGCCGTCGGTGAGCGCGGGCGGGCGTGCGATCGTCCAGCGGATGTCGCCCGCTTGGCGGATCAGTGTCTCCATCGCGTCTTTGTCGCGCATCCTGCCGCCCAGCAGGGTTCGCAGCGTGATGACGTACGGCGAGCAGTCGCGGCTTTCGGCCGCCCCATGAGCGCTCACCACGAGCAGCCGTGAGGTGGCCTTCGTACGCATGGCGGCCAGGATCGCACGGACCCCGTCGGTGCATGCCGGTGTCCCGGCCGAGCCCGCCAGCGTGCTGATCACCACGTTGCAGCCCTCTACCGTGGCGTCGACGGCATCCTGGTCGGCCAGCTCGCCGACGACGACGTGCAGGTGCTCGTGCGAGATCGGCAGGCGGCTGCTGTCCCGGACCATGGCCCTCACCTCGTGCCCCGCTTCCAGGGCCTGTGCCAGGACCAGGCGGCCGGTGGCACCCGTCGCGCCGAACACGGCGATCTTCATGGCTTCTCCTCACTCCTGAAGGTTGGACACTCCAATCATCAGAGACAATGATTGAATGTGTCAACCATTGGAGATTCCTATTATTCTGGAGGCATGGAGGAAGCCGAATCGCCGATCTATGACCTCATCGATCTCACCCTGAGCCTGGCCGAGCGCACCCATGCGCTCATCACCGAAGTCCTCGCCGAGCTCGACCTGACCCATGCCCTGGCCAACGCCATCTGGCAACTCGGCGGCACCCGCACCCCGCCCTCGATGCGCGAATTGGCTCGGGGCCTACGCTGCGACCCCTCCACCGTCACCTTTCTGGCCGACCGGCTGGAACAACGCGGCCTGGTCACCAGGACCGTCGACCCCACCAACCGCCGCGTCAAGATCCTCGCCCTGACCGACAGCGGCCACCGAGCCAGGCGCCGCCTCGTCGAGGCCATGACCGCAGGCTCCCCTCTCGCCCGGCTCACTCCCGACGATCAGCGTTCGTTGCGCACCCTGCTGTCCAAGGCGATGGGCGACTGATCACGACCCCCGGCTTGGACGCCATGACGCGATGAGCCGGCAGCGGTCGAGAGCCGCTCAGGACGAACGGCTCTCGACCACTCCCGCGCCGCGGCGCCTCCGGCGTTCCCCCAGCGGATCAGCACGGGGCTAGGTGAGGGTCCATTTCTGGTTGGCGCCGGTGTGGCAGGTCCACAGGTGGACGGGTGTGCTGTCGGCCGGGTTGACGCCGCTGACGTCCAGGCACTTGCCGGAGCTGGGGTTGAGGATGGTTCCGTCGGTCTGCGGGGTCCATGTCTGGGCGCCGCTTCCGTTGCATGTGTAGAGCTGGATCTTGGTGCCGTCGGTGGTGCCGGCTCCGGCCACGTCCAGGCACTTGCCCAGGGCTCGCAGGGTGCCGCCGTCCCGGGTCCAGCTCTGGGCCGCGCTCGCGTTGCAGGTGTAGAGCTGCACCTGTGTGCCGTCGGCGCTCGCGCCGCCGCGCACGTCCAGGCACTTGCCCGCCAGCCCCACCACCGGACCGGAGCCTGAGGACCTGGCGAAGGTGAAGTCGTCGACGTCGAACAGCCCGGAGCCGGTCCCCGTGAACGTCAGATAGACGTTGGCGGTGCCGGCCGGGACGTTCGACAGACTCGTCGAGACGTCCGCGAAGGTCGTCCAGCTTCCGGTGTTCGGCACCGCCACCGAGCCCAGGACCGGGCCGGTCGGCGATCCCGTGCGGATCTGGATCGTGCCGCCCGGCCCGCCCGAGACCACGCGGGCCCTGAACGTGGTCGCGCCGTTCAGCGGAATCTCGTTGTAGGCGGCCCAGTCACCGGGGTCGATGTGGCCGAGCGTCTGCCCGTTGTGCGCCCCCGCCTTGGTGAACGGCGCCACCCCGCTCTGCGCAGAGTACGACTCCGCCTGCACCGCGCCGGTGGCGACCAGCTCCTTGATCCTGATGTTGCGGAACGACACCTCGTCGCCGTCACCGTGGTTCTGGATGCCGATGTGTCCGGCCAGGCCGCGCGCCGGGTCGGTGTTGGTGAAGTCGTTGATCTTGGTTCCGTTGAGGAAGACCTGGAGCCGTTCGCCCTCGACGAGGACCTCGTAGGCGTTCCACTCCGGCGGCGGGTTCAGCGCCGCGTCCCTGGCGGCGGCGTCGGGCCCCTTGAAGCCGTAGACGGAGCCGGTGGTGCGGTCGGGGGTGTCGGTCGCGTCGATCTGGATCTCGTAGCCGTTGTCCACGGCCGACCAGGGGTCGCTTGACGGCGGGAAGCCGACGAAGACGCCGGAGTTGTCGTCGCCCGCCATCCGCCAGTCGAACTTCAGCGAGTACGACGAGAACTGCTTCGCGCTGTACCAGAGCAGGCCGAGGCCGCCGGTCGAGGTCAGTGTGGCGTCGGCGTTGCCGAAGGAGCCCGGTCCGGCCTGCGACCAGCCGGAGGTGGAGCCGTTGTAGAGGGAGGTGTACCCGGACTCCGGCCGGCAGTCGGCCTTGGCTTGGCCGGCGGCGTACCGGATGCCGCCGAGAAGATGGCCGCGGAAGGCGGGGTCGGTGTAGGAGGCAGCGGTGTGCCCGCCGCCGGTGTAGAACGAGCGCCCGCCCTGGTAGGTCTTGCACCAGATGTGCGGATGGTCGGCTCCCATGCCGCCGCCCGAGTACGACGACTCGTCGAGGGTGGCGAGCACGCGTGCGGTGGCGCGCGGGTTGGTGCGGTAGTTGTACCACTCGTCGGTGCGGGTCCAGGTCTGCGGCAGTGCGGCGGTGGCCGCGTGCCCCCGGTTCTCCACCTTGACGGCGGCCTGCTGGATGGCGGGGTGGGAGGCGAAGTAGGCGCCGACGAGCTCGCCGTAGAAAGGCCAGTCGTACTCGGTGTCGGCGGCGGCGTGCACCCCGGCGAAGCCGCCGCCCGCGCGGATGTAGCTCTCGAAGGCACCCTGCTGGGTGTTGTCGAGCACGTCTCCGGTGGTGTTGAGGAAGACCACCGCCTCGAACCCGGCGAGGTTCGAGGCGGTGAAGGCCCCGGCGTCCTCGGTCGCGGTGACCGAGAAGCCGTTCGCCGCGCCCAGGTCGCGGATCGCCTGGACGCCCGCCGGGATGGCGTCGTGTCTGAAGCCCGCCGTCTTGGAGAAGACGAGCACGTCGAAGGGGGTGTCGGCGGCGATTGCCGGGCCCGCGGGTACGGAGCACCCGAGCACTACTGCGGCGACGACGGCTGTGCGGAGAATTCTGCCCATGTCACGCTCCCTTGGGGGAGCGGGGACGCCTGACGCGTCCCCGCCGGGGTCGCTAGCTGAGGGTCCATTTCTGGTTGGCGCCGGTGTGGCAGGTCCACAGGTGGACGGGTGTGCTGTCGGCCGGGTTGACGCCGCTGACGTCCAGGCACTTGCCGGAGCTGGGGTTGAGGATGGTTCCGTCGGTCTGCGGGGTCCATGTCTGGGCGCCGCTTCCGTTGCATGTGTAGAGCTGGATCTTGGTGCCGTCGGTGGTGCCGGCTCCGGCCACGTCCAGGCACTTGCCCAGGGCTCGCAGGGTGCCGCCGTCCCGGGTCCAGCTCTGGGCCGCGCTCGCGTTGCAGGTGTAGAGCTGCACCTGTGTGCCGTCGGCGCTCGCGCCGCCGCGCACGTCCAGGCACTTGCCCGCCAGCCCCACCACGGGGCCGCCCGTGGTGAGGGTGAAGGCGTCCACGTCGAACAGCGCTCCGCCGGTCCCACCGGCGAAGGTGAGGTAGAGGGAGGTGGTCCCCGCGGGAAGGCTGGAGATCGCGCCGGTCACCTGGACGAAGTTCGCCCAGCCGCCGGTCACCGGCACCGTCGCCGAGCCGAGCACCGTGCCGGTCGCGGAACCCGCCCGGATCTGCAGCGTGCCGCCCAGGCCGCCGGAGGAGACGCGGGCGGAGAACGTCTTCACATTGCTGATCTTGTAAGGGTCGAAGGAGATCCAGTCGCCGTTGTGGATGTCACCGACGGTCGCGCCGCCCTCCGCGCCGGACTTGGTGATCAGCGAGACGCCGGAGGACGTCTTGTAGTGCTCGGCCTGCCGGTGCTTGGGCTGGAGAATGACCTGCTTGTGGGTGGTGAGGCCGGCACTGTCGGCGTACTCGGCGTCGAAGACCGCGAAGATGTTGGCGGCCTCGTCGTGCTCGCCGTCCACGGGGACGAGGATCGCCCCCGAGCAGCCGTTCTGCGAGGTGATCTGATGGCCGTGGCTGTCGTGCCCGAGCACGTAGGTCATCTTCGCGCGGGCGCAGTCGGCCGCGCCGTCCTCCGGGTCGGAGGCCGAGATCTGGAACGGGACCACGTCGCCGAAGGCGAACAGCTGCCCGTTCGCGGGATTGGTCACGGTGACGGCCGGGGCGGTGTTGCCCACGCCCACCATCGCGTTCGCGCTGCCCGTGGCCCCCGCGGAGTCGCGTACCGTCAGGGTTGCCGTGTAGGTGCCGTTCGCGGTGTAGGTGTGCGTCGGGTTGGCCGCCGTCGAGGTGCCGCCGTCGCCGAACGTCCACGCGTACGTGATCGCGTCACCGTCGGGATCGCTCGTGCCCGCCGAGGAGAACGCCACCGTCAGGGGCGCCTGACCGGAGGTCGGCGTGGCGCTCGCGACCGCGACGGGAGCGCGGTTGCCGCCCGCGATGTAGTCGAACCTGTAGAGGGCCGAGTTGACGTCGCCGTTGAAGTAGCCGGTGCCGTAGTCCAGGACATACAGGGAGCCGTCCGGGCCGAAGGCCTGGTCCATGACCTGTTTGCCTGTCCATGGGAAGGTGTTGATCTCGCCGGGCGAGCCGTCGGCGGCGACGTGGATCGGCTTGATCCAGCCGCGGCCGAACTCGCCGGCGAAGAAGTGCCCTTCGAAGCTCTGCGGGAACTTGGTGGCCGATGGGTTCGCGGCGTCGTAGCGGTAGACCGGGCCGGCCATCGGCGACTCGGAGCCGCCGCCGAACTCCGGCGGGCTGCCCGCGTCACCCGCGTACCGGATCCAGGCGGGCTTGGCCGACGGAAGGGTCGTCAGGCCGGTGTTGCGGAAGGAGTTGTTCGTCGGCCCGCCCGCGCAGTTGTACTTGGCCCCGCTGGTGTTCGTCGCGAAGTCCCACTCGTTGTAGGTCTCCGCCGAAGTGTTGGTCCCCGTGCAGTACGGCCAGCCGTAGTTGCCCGGCGCGGTGATCCGGTCGAACTCCACCTGGCCGCTCGGGCCCCGGGTGGCGCTGGACGAGCCGGCGTCCGGACCGTAGTCGCCGACGTACACGGCGCCCGTGGCCTTGTCCACGCTCATGCGGAACGGGTTGCGGAAGCCCATCGCGTAGATCTCCGGGCGGGTTCCCGCGGTTCCGGGCGCGAAGAGGTTGCCGGACGGGATCGCGTAGGTGCCGTTCGCGTTCACCTTGATTCTGAGGATCTTGCCCCGCAGGTCGTTGGTGTTGGCCGAGCTGCGCTGCGCGTCGTAGGCCGGGTTCTGGTTCGTGCGCTCGTCGATGGGCGAGTACCCGGCGGAGGCGAACGGGTTGGTGTCGTCCCCGGTGGACAGGTAGAGGTTGCCCGCCGCGTCGAAGTCGATGTCACCGCCGACGTGGCAGCAGATGCCCCGGTCGGCGGGCACGTCGAGCACGGTCACCTGGCTGGCCATGTTCACGGTGTGATCGGCGTTGAGCGTGAACCTGGCCAGCCGGTTGACGCCCTTCCACGCGGTCCAGTCCGTGCCCGTGGTGGGGGCGTCGCCTGCCGGCGTGGACAGCGGAGGGGCGTAGTAGAGGTAGATGTGCCGGTTCGAGGCGAATCCGGGATCGACGCCGACGCCCTGCAGGCCCTCCTCATCGTGGGTGTACACGGGAATGGTGGCGATGACGGAGGTGTTGCCGGCGGTGTCGGTGCGCCGCAGCGTGCCGTCGCGGGCGGTGTGCAGCACCGACCGGTCGGGGAGCACCGCGAGCGACATCGGCTCGCCCATCTCGGCGACCCCCTTGGCGAGGGTCACCTGCTGGAAGTCGGCCGCGTTGATGGGATGGGCCTGGGCGGGGCCGGCGATCACGGTGAGCGAGGCGGCCACCAGCGTGAGCACGGCGGCGACTCGCATGCGTAAGCCTGAGGGCTTCGAGACTGGCATGGAGGAGATGTCCCTTCCTGACGGTGTGGCGCCAGGCGGAAGCGCAGTGGGGGCGCAAACGCTCGGGCCGAGGGGGGTGGGTCAGGGGGACGCGTGCGCCGACCGCGTCGATGGATGTGCTATGTCCCGGCGTGCCACCGCCGTCAGCTGAGGTGACGTCAACGTGTCACGCGGATCGGCGGCCGTCAAGACACGTGACCGCCCCCATTTCCATGATCACCGGAAGAGAGATACGGCGATACAGGTAGGGGCTTTTGCTTGACGATCGAAACAACTTCGTTTTACTATGCCGAAATATCGGCCTAATAGGTCGGAAATCATCCGAAAGGCTCACTTATGGTCGGGTAAGAAGCCTGCGGCGGTCAGCAGGTCTCCCTCGCCGACCGGTGGAAAAGGATCGCCCCAGCTTTCGGGGCGCCCGTTGTTATTCCGCCGCCCGGTTCCCTTCGGTCCGGTCGCCGGTTCGTCCCGTCGCGCCGAGGCGGGGCGGGTCCGCGAGTGCCACCCGGGCAGCATGTCTGGGCGGCGGAGCACTTCATGCGTCCGGACAAGGGGTTCGTTTCCCCACCCAGGCGATGGATCGTCCGGCATTTTCCATCGCCGTCTGGTCCGCGACTGCGAGCTCCTGCCGGCCAGTTCCGCATCGCGGGTGCATGGGGCGATGCCGGATGTCCCGCCGTCTCACCTGTGGCCCCGTCCCATCCTGGCGGTGGACATGAGCGCCCCCGACGCGCGGCGGCCCGACTTCGACCCCGGCACCTGGCTCCTGGACCGGATCGACGCCCGAGAGCTCCCTGAACGGCTGGATCGAGCGGTGCACCTGCCGATCATGACGCCGGGCACCCTGCCGAGCCGGCACCGCCGCCGAGCGATGGGTGCGCACCGTACGAGCCGAGTGCACCGAGCGCATGCGGACCGTCGTACCGCACTGCTGCAGCCCTTCAGGGCAGGGCCGATCAGATTCGGTCGCGACGGACCCGCATGGAAAAGCGGCGGCGGGACGGCGCTCCATGACGTCTATGCACGTGACCTCGATAGGAGCGGCGAAGCCGCATGTGATGTGACCCCTACTTGACTAATACAGATCGGTATGGGACCACTTTCGATCGTTCTAGTGTGGAATGTGATCGGTGCGCGACAGTAGTGTTACCGGCTTGTTATGTAGTCGTATCACTCTTTGATCACCTTCAGATTGTCCTGGTTCACCTCAGGAGAACAGATGCCCCTTTCCATCAGCCGCTCCATGCGAGCGGCCGCACTGGTCACGCCGGCCTGACCGCCACGGCGCGCACCGGCAAAGAAGCAGGCACCTGACGCGATCGGCGTCTCGGCCCTGCCAACGCTCCACCGAACCAGGCCCCGGCACCACGCTCACATCGGCAAAGGAAGAACTTTCCGAACGCCGACGGCACTTCCCGCCTCGACGTCGACCGTCAGCTGACATCACGCCGATGTGCCCGCGACGACACCGTCGTCCGGCGCCCGAGCACCACCGTGATTCCGTGCCTGGAGTTTCAGTGGCGAAAAGTGCCGCTCGCGGCACCTCGCGATTGCCACCACGTCGGCCATGCGCTTCCACCCCCCCAACGGAGAGGTCCATGCAGACACTCAGTCCGATACGCGCCGCAGCATCGGTGCTCGTGGCCATCCTCGTCTCGGCGTTATTCGTCGTGCCGCCCGCGCACGCGGCGCCGGCGAAGACCCCGCCCCTGTCGACGCCGTGGACGAGCCAGGCACTCGACGGAACTCCCCTCCCCGAGTACCCCCGGCCCCAGATGACCCGCCCCGACTGGATGAACCTCAACGGCGAATGGCAGCTGCGGCAGTCGGCGACGAACGACGCGCCGCAGTTCGGCGTCACGCTGCCGGAACGCGTCAACGTGCCGTTCCCCGTCGAGTCGGCGCTGTCGGGCGTCATGCGCCCCATCAACGACAACCGCTACTACCTCTTCTACCGCCGGACGTTCACGGTGCCCCAGAACTGGGCCGGCCGCCGCATGCAGCTGCACTTCGGCGCCGTCGACTGGGAGGCGGCCGTGTACGTCAACGGCCGCCTGATGGGCACCCACCGCGGTGGGTACGACCGCTTCGAGTACGACGTCACCGACGCGCTCAACGGCGGCACGAACGAGCTGATCGTCAAGGTCTACGACCCCACCGACTCCGGCCACAACGGCAGCCACCCGGCCATCGGCAAGCAGACCCGCAGCCCGTCGGCCATCTTCTACACCCCCGTGTCCGGGATCTGGCAGACGGTGTGGCTGGAACCGACGCCCACGTCCTCGATCTACAGCGTGGACACGTACCCGAACCTGAGCGACAACACCCTGCGGGTACGCGTCTTCACCCGTGGCAACGTCAGCGGCCACTCCGTCCTGGCCGAAGCGATGAACGGCACGACCGTCGTCGGCACCGCGACCGGCGGGTTCACCGACTTCAGCGTGCCGGTGCCGAACGCCCGCCGCTGGACCCCGGACGACCCGTTCCTGTACAACCTGCGCGTCTCGCTGCGCAACGGCTCCGGTCAGACAGTCGACCAGACCACGCACTACTTCGGCATGCGCGAGGTCGGCACCCGCGTCGTCAACGGAGTCCTGCGGCCGACCCTCAACGGCGAGTTCGTCTACCACCTCGGCACCCTCGACCAGGGCTACTGGCCCGACGGCCTCTACACCGCGCCCACCGACACCGCGCTCGCCTTCGACCTGCAGAAGCACAAGGAGCTCGGCTTCAACATGGTGCGCAAGCACATCAAGGTGGAGCCCCAGCGGTGGTACTACCACGCCGACCGGCTCGGCCTGCTCGTGTGGCAGGACGTGCCGTCGATGCAGGCCTTCAGCCGCGACATCTCGGCTGCCCACGCCCAGCAGTTCGAGACCGAGGCGCGGGAGATCGTGGACGAGCACCGCAGTTCGCCGGCGGTCGTGGCCTACGTCCCGTTCAACGAGGGGTGGGGCGAGTGGAACCTCACCGACACCCGCCGTGTCATCCAGAACATCAAGAGCCAGGACCCGACCCGGCTGGTCAACGGGCACAGCGGCTTCAACTGCTGCGACTCCCTGGGCGACCCGGGCAACGGCGACATGGCCGACTGGCATGTGTACCCCGGTCCCGACGCGCCGTCGCCGTCCGCGACCCGGATCTCGATCCTGGGCGAGTTCGGCGGGCTTGGCCTGCGTACGCCGGGTCACGAATACAGCCCGCACGGCGGCTTCTTCGCCTACGAGCAACAGGCCAGCGCCGCCCAGCTCAACGACCGCTACACCGGCATGGTGCGTGATCTGCAGCAACTGGTCGCCAAGAAGGGCCTGAGCGGATCGGTGTACACCGAGATCACCGACCTGGAGGGTGAGTACAACGGCCTCATGACCTACGACCGCCGGGTGCAGAAGGTCGACACGAACCAGGTGCGCGCCGCGCATCAGAATCTGCTGGCCACGGCCAGGAACCAGAACGCGGCACCGAACCTGACGCCCGGCCACGTCCGGTCGTTCCGCTCGACGACCCCCGGCTCGACCGACCGGTACCTGCGCCACGCGAACTCCGTCGCCCGTACGGACGTGATCGGCACGACGAGCCCGGACCTCGCCCGCCAGGACGCGTCGTTCCGCACGGTACCCGGCCTGGCGGACCCGCGCTGCTACTCGTTCGAGTCGGTCAACCTCCCGGGCCGCTACCTGCGGCATGCCAACTCGGTGGTGCGTATCGACGCCGACGCCGGAGGCCCGTTCGCGGCGGACGCCACCTGGTGCGCCCGTCCCGGACGGTCCGGGAGCGGCACGTCGTTCGAGTCGGCCAACTTCCCCGGCGCCTTCCTGCGGCACCACTCCGACAACGTCTACCTGGCCCGGCCCAGCGGCCCCAACCCGTTCGACGGCGGCGCCACCTTCGACGCCGACGCCACCTGGGACGTGAGCGGCGCCGCGTTGTGGCGCAGCGGTGTCGTCCTGCCCGTGGACGTTCGCCGGTCGCTGCAGGTGCAGACCTGGGGCTTCACCAACCGGTACCTGCGGCACGCCAACAGCCTGGCCGGCACGGAGGTCGTCGACGCCGGCAGCGCCGGGCTGCTGAAGAACGACGCCACGTGGACCGTCCGCCGCGGCCTGGCGGACTCCGGCTGCTACAGCTTCGAGTCGGTCAACTTCCCGGAACGATACCTCCGCCACGCCGCCTCACGCGTCCGCATGGACCCGGACGACGGGAGCCCGCTGTTCGCCCAGGACGCGACGTGGTGCGCCCGGCCCGGCCTGCAGGGCGGCGGTATCACGCTGGAATCGATCAACTTCCCCGGCTCGTACCTGCGGCACTACGACAGCCAGGTGTGGTCGGCGAACGGCACCGGGGGCACGTGGAACCGTCCCCAGATGCTCACGGCGGACAGCACCTGGAACCTGGCCACGCCCTGGGCGCCCTGACGCGATGAACCGGCGCCGGTCGAGAGCCGTTCAAGGAGAGCGGCTCTCGATCGCTCTCGCGTCGCGGTGCCTCCGGCGTTCGTCCCAGTGGATCAGCACGACCCCGTCGCTCGCGTGGGCCACCGGGAGGAGACCGGCCGCGACCGCGGTCGCCGCACCACCGCTGGAACCGCTCGAGTAGCGATCAGTGTCGAAGGGGGTGACCGAGGGCAGGGGAGTGACGGCGTTCTCGGTGTAGCAGGCCACGCCGAACTCCGGCGCGTTCGTCTTCCCGAGTACGACGGCCCCCGCGCGCCGGATCAGCCCGACTGTCCAGGCGTCTTCGGTGGGCACGTGCCCGGCCAGGGGCGCGGAACCGTAGGACGTGGCGAGGCCGGCGGTCGCGTGGAGTCAGCTCCCGCGCTGTGATGTCGTGGCTGCGCAGGGTGCGCAGCTGTTCGGCGGCGGACAGGTCGTGCAGCCGGCTCATCGCGCTGCCGCCGGGGCCACGATGACCCGGTATGCCGAGCTCGCCACGGCGTCGAGGAAGCCGGCTGACGGGGGACGACGCCCGATGATCCGGCAGTGCATCAGCGGTCCTTCGAGCAGACCGCTGACCAGCTGGGGGTCCGGCAGCTCCGCGATCTCGCCACGTTCGACGGCCCGGCCCAGGGCCAACCGTAGCGAGCGTCCTCGATCCAGGCTCATGGTGCGGAAGACGGCCTCGGCGTCGGCGTCCTCGGCCAGGTCGGCAAGCCGGCCGACCAGGCTGTCCATCCAGGGTGCCGACCACGACCGGGCGAGGTCGTCGACGTACACCCGGATGTCGGAGAGGAGCGAGCCGGTGTCGACGTCCGACACCGGCGGCAGGTGTGCGGCCAGGGTGCCGGCGACCAGGCGGGTCTTCCCTACTCCCTCGATTCGCTACCTGGCGTAGCGCTACGTCATGTAGCGAATGTAGGCCGGAACTGAGTGCGTAGCAAGCGTCTGGATGTTGATATCGGTGAATCGGGTCCCCGACCACGCGAGCAGAGCGGCATGGTTCGACCAGGGCTTGAGACTTCCCGGCTACCGGCCCAGAACCGTCCGCGAAAGGCGGTGAAAAGTCTCCGGGCTGGGTTCAACGACAGCCTTGAAGTCATGAGTGCTGGTGACAACGAGCAGCCCGGCGCGGAGCCTGCCGTCGAGACCCGCGGCCGGCGGCCACGCCGCGGACGGATCGATGCGCGGAACGCCTCCATGGCCGGGGCCAGTGAGTCCGAACCCGGAAGGCCCACCGCAGCCTCCGACGAACTGAGGGAGCTGACCGCGTGATTCCCGATTCAACCCCCGCCCCGCCTGCCTGGCGGGAACTGCTGGGCCCCGAACATCTCGGAGCGGCGATCGTGCTGGCGGGCGGCGTGCTCGTCGGTGCGGTCAATATCTATCTGGCCTCGAGCCTGCTGCCGACCGCGGTGGCCGACATCGGCGGCGCCGGCTTCTACGCGTGGAATATGACGATCTACCTCGTCGCCATGGTGATCGCGACGATGCTGGTCAGCCGGCTCCTGGCCCGGTGGGGGAACGTCGGCGCCTACCGCCTCGGCTTCGCCGTCTTCCTGGTGGGCTCGCTGGCCTGTGCGGTGAGCCCGGCGATGCCGGTACTGCTGGCCGGCCGCGGCGTCCAGGGATTCGGGGCGGGGGTGCTGTCCGGGCTGGGGTTCGCCGTCATCCGCTCGGCCCTGCCGCGCCGACTGTGGACCCGCGGCAACGCCTTGATGTCGGCGATGTACGGCGTCGGCAACTTCGTCGGCCCGACGCTCGGCGGCCTGTTCGCCCAGTTCGGCTCGTGGCGCCTGGCGTTCGTGGCGATGGCGGTGATCGCGGCGGTGTGCTTCGCGGTCGTGCCCCGGGTGCTGCCGCGCGGCGAACGCAGCGACGCGCGGGCGCCGGTCCCGGCCGTGTCGTTGCTGCTGGTCACGGCGGCCACCGTGGCTGTCAGCCTGGCCGGAGTGCTGCCCGGCACCCTGGCGATGGTGGGCGGCATCGTGGTGGCACTGCTCCTGGTGGCTGTCTTCGTCGCCTACGAGCGGCGTAGCGAGCTGCGGGTTCTCCCGCGCACGACCTACCAGGCCGGCTCACCACTGAAGTGGATCTACCTGACGCTCGGGCTCCTGGCCTTCGGCGTCGCGGTCGAGTCGTTCGTCCCGCTGTTCGGCCAGCAGTTGGGCGGGCTGCCCCCGCTCGCGGCCGGCCTGTTCGGGGCGGCCATCTCGCTCGGCTGGTCGCTGACCCAGCTCGGCAGCTCATCGGCCACCAGGGAGCGCACGGTACGCCGTTTGCGCATCGTCGGCCCGCTGCTCCTGGCGGCCGGCTTCCTCCTCCAGGGGCTGCTGCAGCGCGAGGACACGCCGATCTGGCTGGTGGTCATCTGGGTGCCGGTGTTGTTCGTCGCGGGTTCCGGCATCGGCCTGGCCTACCCGCACCTGTCCGTGGCCGCCATGTCCAGCACCCAGGATCCGGAGGAAGGACGCAGGGCCGCCGCGGCGATCGCCACCGTGACGAGTCTGTCGATCGCGTTCGGTACGGCCGTGGCCGGAGCCCTGGTCAACCTCGGCGACCCGTCGATGCTCGACTCGGCACGGTACGTCCTGTTCGGTTTCGCGATCATCTGTGCGATCGGCGCCGTCACCGCACGCGCGGCGAACCGTTCGAGCAGCCCGGGTTTCGGATCGCCTGGTCACCACGTGCCCGAGATCACCCGATGACCCGTATCGATGCGAGGAGATTTCCATGACTGACGCACTGCCAGAGATGCCGACCTTCCCGATGGCCCGCGCGACGGGCTGTCCCTTCGACCCGTCGCCGGAGTTGAGCCGACGACTCGAAGAGGCGCCGGTTTCGCGAGTGAGACTGTGGGACGGCAGCACCCCGTGGATGGTCACCCGCCATGCGGATGTGCGTGCGCTGCTCGCCGATCCGCGGGTCAGCGTCGACGTGTCGCAACCCGGATTCCCGCACACCAACGCGGTGAGCAAGGCACGCGACGCACACATGAAGACGCTGATGCAGATGGATGCCCCGGAGCACATCGCCCAGCGACGGCTCCTGACCTCGGACTTCACGGTCAGAAGGATGGAGGCGTTGCGGCCCCGGATCCAGCGGATCGTTGATGATCTCATCGATGAGATGCTCGCCGGCCCGAATCCGGTCGACCTGGTGGAGGCGTTCGCGCTACCGGTTCCCTCGCTGGTGATCTGCGAACTGCTGGGCGCGCCCTATACCGCCCGCGACCTCTTCCATCGAGTGTCCCGCACGCTCGTCATGGACGAACCCGACCCTGAACAGGCCATGTCCGCCAGCGAGGAACTGAACGTCTACCTGGAGGAGTTGGTGGACGAGAAGAATGCCGAGCCGGGCGACGACGTGTTCAGCAGGCTGGCCGTCGAGCAGTACCGGACCGGCGCGATGACCCGGCGTGAGATCGCCACGGCCGGTCAACTCCTTCTGGTGGCCGGGCACGACACCACCGCGACCATGATCGCGCTGGGCACGACCGCATTGCTGGCGCACCCGGACCAGTTGAGCGCGGTCCGCGATGGCGGCGACCCCGCACGGGTGGCAGGCGCCGTCGAAGAGCTCCTGCGCTACCTGTCCATCACCCACACCGAAGCCCGCCGCGTCGCGCGGGAAGATCTCGAGATCGGCGGCCGGCTCATCCGCAAAGGCGACGGCATCATCGCGGTGAAGAGCATCGCCAACCGAGACCCCTCGGCCTTCCCCGACCCCGACACCCTCGATGTCCACCGCAAGGCCCGCCACCATGTCGCCTTCGGTTTCGGCGCCCACCAGTGTCTGGGCCAGCCACTCGCCCGAGTGGAACTGCAAGTCGTCTACAGCACCCTGTATCGACGCATCCCCACACTGGCCCTGGCCGTACCGCTGGAACAGCTGACATTCAAGGAGAACGCGGTCTTCTACGGGGTCCGCGAACTACCCGTCACCTGGTAGATCACCCAAGGAGAAACTCATGAAGATCACTATCGACCAAGACGCCTGCATCGGCTCCGGGCAATGCGTACTCGGCGCACCTGAGGTATTCGACCAACGCGACGCCGACGGCATCGTCGTGCTCCTGCACGACAGCCCGGAACCCGGGCTGCAGGAGGACGTCCGGGAGGCCGCCCGCATCTGCCCGGCCCTGGCGATCACACTGACCCCGTCGTGAACCTGCCATCTCGAATCGTTGTCGTGGGTGCTTCGGCGGCGGGTCTGACCGCCGTGTTCGCGCCAATTCGGGACGCCATCTCTGCAGTACCGCTCAAGCATCGCCGGGGTCTGGTCGGCCAGTGAAGCGTCACCCATCGCGAGCGATGGGTCCGCACCGCACGCACGGAATGCACCGACCGACTGCCGATCTTCGGCGAACGGCACCTTCGCACCGTGCTGGACGATACGCCGATCATCACAATCGGCACAGGCCACACCGCTCCCTCGGCCTTCGAGCTCCCACGAGTTGAACGACTCACCGCTACGCCATCACTCCGGTCCACCACCACCCTGCCGACCGGCGACGCCGCAGCGCACTCCCATACCGAAGCGGGCCTTAGGGTGTGCCACATGAAAAGAACTACTCAGAGTAGTATTATGAGCACTCTCAGGTATGACTTGCCGGCTTCGCTGGTCGTGGTCCTCATCGCGGTGCCCCTGTCGCTGGGCATCGCCCTGGCCGCCGGGGCCCCGCTGGCGGCGGGCCTGGTCGCCGCCGCCGTGGGCGGCATCGTCGCCGGTTGGCTGGGCGGCTCGCCCGTCCAGGTGAGCGGTCCGACGGCGAGCCTGACCGTGGTCATCGCCGGCCTGGTGCACACCTACGGCTGGCGCGCCACCTGCGCCATCACCATCCTGGCCGGGGCCGTGCAGGTGCTGCTCGGCGTGTTCAAGGCAGCGCGCGCCGCGCTGGCCGTCTCGCCCGCGGTCGTCCACGGCATGCTGGCCGGCGTCGGCATCATCATCGCGCTCGCCCAGCTGCACGTGGTGCTGGGCGGCCGCCCTCAGCACTCGGCACTGGCCAACCTGACCCAGCTGCCCGGCCAGATCCTCGACCTGCACGGCCACAAAGTCATGGTCGGCGTGCTCACCGTCACGGTCCTGCTGCTCTGGGGCCGGCTGCCCAGGCACGTCAAAGCAGTTCCGGCGCCTCTGGCGGCGCTGCTCGTGGCCGCCGGCACCGCATGGGTGTTCGGCTGGAACGTCACCCGCATCGACCTGTCCGGCGCGATCACCGCGTGGGCGCCGCCGCAGCTGCCGCAGGGCGACTGGCACCACGTCGCCGGTGCGGCGCTGCTGATCGCACTGCTGGCCGGGGCGGAATCGCTGCTGTGCTGCGTGGCCACTGACAGCATGCACCCCGGCCGCCGCGCCGACCTGGACCGCGAGCTGTCCGGGCAGGGCGTGGCCAACGTGGTCAGCGGCTTCCTCGGCGGGCTTCCCGTGGCCGGCGTGATCGTCCGCAGCACCACCAACATCCGCGCGGGCGCGCGCAGCCACTGGTCGGCCGTCCTGCACGGCGTCTGGGTCCTGCTGTTCGCGCTCTTCCTGGGCGGAACGATCCACTACATCCCGATGGAGGCGCTGGCGGCCCTGCTGGTCTTCATCGGCATCCGGACGATCAGCCTCGGCCACATCAGGAAGGTACACGGCCACAACGAGGTCCCCGTCTACGCGGTGACCATGGCCGGCGTGATCCTCATCGGCCTGGCCGAGGGCGTGCTGGCCGGGCTCGCCCTGGCCGCGCTGCTGGCCCTGAGACGGCTGACCCGGGTGACCGTCGACAAGCGCGAGGAGCCCGACGGACGCCTGCACACCACGGTCTCCGGCTCGCTCACCTTCCTCGGCGTGCCCCGCCTGACCCAGGAACTGCGCGCCATCCCGGCCGGAGCCACCGTGGACCTCGACCTGAACATCGATTTCATGGACAACGCCGCCTTCGAGGCCCTGCACAACTGGCGGCAGGACCACGAGCAGCTGGGCGGTACGGTCACCATCGACGAGCTCCACGACGAGTGGTACGCGCTGGCCGCCAGCGGTGCCCGCATGTCCCCGGCCAAGAGCCCGCCCAAGCCGGCCGGACGCTGGTGGCTGCCGTGGACCTACCGCGGGCACCAGGACGCCGCCGCGACCGTCGTCGAGTGCCGGCTCGCCCAGGGCGCTGATGAGTTCCACCGCCGCACGGCGCCGCTGGTGCGGCCTATCTTCGCCGAGCTGGCCGCCGGGCAGCAGCCCACTCACCTGTTCATCACCTGCGCCGACTCCAGGATCATGCCCAGCCTGATCACCTCCAGCGGACCCGGCGACCTGTTCACCGTGCGCAACGTCGGCAACCTGGTGCCGTGCGCGGGCGCGGACCCCGGAGACGACTCGGTGGCCGCCGCCATCGAGTACGCCACCCGCGTCCTCGACGTCCACACCATTACGGTCTGCGGCCACTCCGGCTGCGGCGCGATGGCCGCCCTGCTCGGCGGCCCCGCGACCACGGCCGACCTGCCCCCGTTGCAGCGCTGGCTCCGGCACGGTGACGCGAGTTTGAGCAGGCTCGGTGACGAGCGCCCGGAGGACGCGCTCGACAGGCTGTGCCGGCTGAACGTCCAGCAGCAGCTCGACAACCTGAAGACCTACCGCAGGGTGAACGAGCAGGTCGATGCCGGGACGCTGAAGCTGGTAGGTCTGTACTTCGACATCTCATCCGCACGGGTGCACGTGGTCACGCCCCCCGGCCCTGGACATCCCGGCGGGGATCGGCCCGCTACCCGCCGCGGCACAGCCCCGCACGGCCACGCCGACGACCACACCGGGATAGGCCGTGTCCTCCGCCCTCTGTGAGCGATCATGCCCGTAAGAACAGGACTCCGAACACCAGGTCAGCCCTAACGGCGGAGTTTCGGGCATCCACGGGCCGCGCGGGGCAGACAGGCGTCGGCCCCGCGCGGCGTCCACACCAGCAGTCGTCGATCAGCGCGTCACAGTGTCGGCCGTGATCATCGTGGGGGCGTGGCGGGGACGCGGCGGGCGTCGCGCTGGTTGGCGTGCACGCTGGTGATCGTGACCGTGGCCAGGGTCGCGACGATGGCGCCGAGCGAGACCAGCGTGGGGATCTCTGGCACGGCCGGCCAGATGCCGTGTGCCCAGTGCAGGACGAGCTTGACCCCGATGAAGCCGAGGATGATGCCGAGCCCGTGGTTCAGGTGGCGCAGCTTGGCCAGGACGCCCTGCAGCACGAAGTACAGCGCGCGCAGGCCGAGCAGGGCGAAAGCGTTGGTGACGAAGACGAGGAACGGGTCCTCGGTGACGCCGTACACGGCGGGGACGGAGTCGACGGCGAACACGATGTCGGTGGCGAACACGGCAACGATCGCGAGTGCCAGCGGCGTCAGCGCGCGTCGGCCGCCCTCAAGGACCGTCAGGCGGGAGCCGTGGTAGTCGCCGGTGACGGGCATGAACCGGCGCAGTAGCCGGATCGACCGCATGGAGGAGATGTCGACCTCCTGCTCCTCGCCGCGCATCGCATCGCGCAGGATTCGCCACGCGGTGACGATGAGGATGCCGCCGAACAGCAGGAACGCCCATGTGCCGCTCTGCAGCACGGCCGCGCCGAGCGCGATGAAGATCGCTCGCAGCACCAGCGCCCCGACGATCCCGTACAGCAGCACCCGCTGGGCCAGCTCGTGGGGCACCGCGAAGGCTGACAGCAGCAGCATGAACACGAAGAGGTTGTCGACCGACAGCGACTTCTCCACCACGTACCCGGTGTAGAACTCGACCGCGACGCCGGCCCCGAACGCGTACCACGCGTACAGGCCGAAGAGCAGAGGAAGGGCCAGGTAGAAGACCGACCAGGCGACGGCCTCGCGCATGCGGACCGTGTGCGGGCGGCGGGTCATGACGAAATCCAGGACCAGCAGCAAAACGAGACCGGCGACAGTGATCGTCCACAGCGGCGCCGTGCCGATCGTCTCGATCTGGGCAGCCGACAGCAGGCCGGTGGGTGCGGGCATCGAACCTCCTCGAACGCGACAGTCGTCCGAGGTCTCCTTCACCCACCGGGGGCGGCCGCCCGGGGCCGAGGATTCGTCCGTATTGACCGGGCCGGCGCTTGGGAAGTACTCCCCTCGATCTTCCAGAGTAGGCGACACACCGGTGGGGCTCCAGCCCGGGGTTTGACGCCCGTGCAGGGCGAGCCGATAGTGGAGGGAGCACGGAGGGGAGTACCCGCCGTCCGACGTTCCAGCCGTCATCACGGCTTTCGCGCCTGGGAAGGCCCGGCGGGACGGCCCTCGCGCTCCGGCGGGCAGGGTGCGGGAAGACCTTCGTCCTCATGGCCATGCGTCCAGGTGAGGCCGAGGGAGAGTCCGCATGCCGATCGTCGTGTTCCTGGAAATCCTGCTGGGCGTCCTGCTGATCCTCTCCGCGCTCGTGACCGCCGCGGTGCTGTGGGCGCGGCCGTCGCGGCCGCCCGACCCCTCTCGCGGGCAGCCGGTTGAGGACCGCCCCGACTGGCCGCCGAGCCGGGTGCCCTGACCCTGCCCTCATCCGCTACCTGGAGCACAGCCCGATCGTGCGGCGCGCGGTCGAGGCCGGTGTGACGTTCTTCGACACCGCCGACATGTACTCGGACGGCGCCGGCGAGGAGATCACCGGGCGGCTGCTCGCCAAGCTCTTCGCGCGCCGCGACGACTACGTTCTCGCCACGAAGGTCTACTTCCCGACGGGGCCGGGCCCGAACGACCGGGGGCTGTCCCGCAAGCACCGCGTGCACGCCACAACAAGATCACCGCCCGGTTACGGGAAGCGGGCCGCCTGCTGATCTACGGCGACCGTCACCTGCGCGCGGCACCTGGGCCCCCGGACCGAGCTCAACGTGCGCAACCGGGTGGAGGGCGTGGGGGACCGGCCTGACAGGGGCTTGAATCTCAAGTGGCTTGAGATTTCATAGTGGCCGTATGGACGACAACGAGCTGTATCCAATAGGAGACGTGGCGCGCCGCACCGGTCTGAATGTCAGTGCCATCCGGTACTACTCCGACGCCGAAATCGTCGCGCCCACCCGCGTGACCGACGCGGGCCACCGACTGTACGACATCCGCGCCATCGCGCGGCTGGAGCTCATCCGCACCCTCCGGGACCTGGACGCCGGCCTGGACGACATCCGCCGGCTGCTCGACGGTGAGACGTCGCTGCACGATCTCCTCGCGGCGCACCTGGAGATCGTCGAGCGTCAAGAGCGCGGCCTGCGGGCCAGGCGGGCCGTGCTGAGGACCCTGGTCAAGCAAGGCGGCACGGCCGATCAGGCGGCACTGATGCGCAAGCTCGTCTCGATGCCCGATGAGGAGCGCGAGCGGCTCATCGACGACTTCTGGAACGAGGTCGGCGAAGGTCTCGACGTGCCGGCCGGCTTCGTCGAGCGGTTGCGGACGATGCGGCCGCGTCTGCCGGAGGACCCCACGCTCACCCAGCTCGAAGCCTGGATCGAGCTGGCCGATCTGGTCCAGGGCGAGGAGTTCCGGAATGCGGTCCGCTCCTACCTCCAGGACACCTATTCCACCTTCCCGGGGCGGGACATGGCCGCCACGCCGGTCCAGGACTTCATCTACGGGACGGGGACGGCGATCATGGAGGAGATCATGGCGGAGTATCGTTCCGGGCTGCCGGCGGACTCTCCACGGGCACAGGAGCTGGTCGTACGCATGGCGGACGCGGCCGCCGGGGTCGCCGGCAGGCAGGCCACGGCCGAGTCACGTGAACGACTGGCCACGGCCTACCTCATGGCCGAGCAGTTCCAACGAGAAGAACGCGAGGAGACGACCCGGTACGACGCGACTCATGGCAGGTACCTGTCCCTGGTGGCCGTGATCAATGAGACCCCGCCCGATACGGGCGAGGAGTTCGCAGGGGTCTCGGCGTGGATGGCGGCGGCCCTTCGTGCTTCCGTCCGGCCGGACGGGTGAACCCGGTACGCCGGAGGGGGAGACGGGCGTGGACGAGGATTCTCGCCTGTTTCCCAGTGGGAGAGTGGTGAAGACGCCCTTACGCGCTACGCGGGAATCCGGACCACTGTCGCGGCGGGTTCAATTCGAGGATCGTCGGATCTGGAAGGGTGGATGACTGGTGAACATCCCGAGCGACGGCAATTCCTCGGTCGATATGGTGAATCCCCTTGCGGCGGGATTCATCACCAAGCAGTACGCCCAGTCTGTCGCGGCCGAATATCCCGAGACGGCGGAATCCATCGCCGCCTGGATCCGGGAAGCAGCTCGTGCGCGCGACTGGCGCAGAGTGGAGCGGCTCGCCAATCTCGCTGCCCCTCTCCAGGCACCAGGGCTCGGCGAGGTTCTCCGGGAAATCCTTGATGCGGATGTCCCTGGACTCAACAACGAAGACCTCGTCGACATCCTGGGTGATATCCAGGCGACGGACGCGGTCGCGTGCCTCTTCAGAGTGGCCGAACGTTCGGTGCAGACGGATGCGCCCGCGTACTGGCTGTGCCAGAAGGTGATTTTCTCGTTGGGTGCGATCGGCACGGTGGAGGCGCTCGACCGCGTTCGGGAGATGACGGCGCCGTCATGGCCCGACGTTGTCCGATGGCACGCCGCATTCGAGCTGGAGATAGAAGAGGAACTCGGCTTCGATGAGGATCGAATGCTGGGATGACGCGCGTATTCCGCCCATAGTGCGTCGGCCCGTTGACCGGTTCGGGGCGCTTCGGGCGCCTCCCGCTCTCCGGGACATTGTGTCAACGCACAGTGGGCCCGGCAGGCCCACGGCCGGACTGCGGCGTCGGGTCGCCGGTGAGAGCGGCGGTCACGGCGCCGATCAGGTGCTCCTCGACGTCACCGGCGCTCCTGCCCCGGTCGGCCGTCAGCTGCTCCCAGACGGGGATGGAGGTCATCGCCCACGCCAGGTCGGCGGCGACGTCCGGAGCCAGGCCGGGCCGCAGCCGCCCGGCGGCTCCCAGTCGGTGGGCGGCGACGAGGAAGCCCTCGTGGAGTTCGCCCATCCGGTCCTTCCAGGCCGCGGCGGCGTCGGGGTCGTCGCGGCGGGAGGCCAGCAGCACCGAGGCCACCGGGTGGATCGTCGCCACGTACCGCAACCAGATGCGCAGGAAGGCACGGAACGCCTCGACGGGCTCCTCTCCGGTCAGCGCCTTCTCGCAGCGCGAGCGGATCCCGTTCTGCTCGTCCATGTTCCGCACGATGGCCACCAGCAGGCTCGCCCGGGAGCTGAAGTGGAGGTAGACCGCCTGCCGGGAGATCCCCGCCGCGCGGGCCACCTCAGCCATCGAGACCTGGGGGCCCTGCTCGGTGATGAGCCGCCGGGCGGTCTCCAGGATGCCCGATCGCGTTCTTGACATGTGTCAAGCATAGCTCTAGCTTGACACGCGTCAAGCAGAGGCTCCCGAGGAGGCACCCGATGGACACCACCCACCCGGCGGCCGTCGCCGCGCTCACCGCGATGAGCGCGATCGGTGTCGGAGACCGGGACGCCTGGCTCGCCTGCTACGCGCCGGACGCCGTGCTCCACGACCCGGTCGGCGGCTCCCCGCTGGATCCCGACGCCACTGGGCTACGGGGGAGGGCCGCACTCGAACGCTTCTGGGAGCTCACCGTCGCCCCCAACGAGGTGCGCGCTTCGAGGCCACCGCGGTGCACCCCGCGGGGGATGAGGCGGCGGTCGTGGCCTCGGTCTCCGTCCGTTTCCCCACCGGCGCCTCCGTCGGCTACGACGGCGTCTTCGTCTACCGGATCGATGGCGACGGGCGGATCGCCTCGCTGCGCGCCTACTGGGACCTGGGCCCCGTCCTGTCCGCGCTCGGCGGCTGACCGGCGTGGCGGACGGCCCTGGGCGACCGGGCCGGGGACCGGTCCCGACCAGAGTGGCTCGCCGACTTTCAGCGGCGGTCGGCGAAGCCTGTGCGGTAGGCGAAGACCACGGCTTGGACGCGGTCGCGTAGGTCCAGTTTGGTGAGGATCCGGGAGACGTAGGTTCGGACGGTCTCGAAGCTTATTACCAGTTCTGCGGCTATCTCGGCGTTGGACAGGCCACGCGCGATCAGGCGCAGTACCTCGCGTTCGCGGGGGGCCAGGACGGCCAGCGGATCCTCGGCGGGGGTCGAGGTCGCCGGGCGGAGGCGGTCGGCGAAACGACCTATGAGGGTGCGGGTCACGGTGGGGGACAGCAGGGACTCGCCGCGGGCGACGGTGCGGACGCCGTTCACCAGCTCCAGCAGGGGAGCGTCCTTCAAAAGGAAGCCGCTGGCTCCGGCGCGCAGGGCTTCGTAGACGTACTCGTCCACGTTGAACGTGGTCACCACCAGCACCTTCGGCGGCGCGACGACACCGGGGCCGGCGATGCGCCTCGTCACCTCGATGCCGTCCATCAGCGGCATGTGGATGTCCATGATCACCACGTCGGGCTTCAGGCCGGTGACCGCCTCGACCGCGGCCGGGCCGTCGGCGGCCACGCCGACCACCGCCATGTCCGGTTGCGCGTCGAACGCCGTCACGTAGCCGGTGCGGACGATCTCCTGGTCCTCGCAGATCATGACGCGGATGGTCATTCGGCACCTACGGGGATCGACGCGTGTAGCCGGAAACCGCCGTCCGGTTGCTCGCCCGCGACCAGCTCGCCGCCCAGCGCGCCTATCCGGTCGCGCAGTCCGGCCAGGCCGCGGCCGCCGGAGAGGCCGCTTCTGGCTCCGACGGAAACCGCGGCGGCGGCGTTCGTCACCTCGACCTCCACGCGATCGTCCCGGTAGCCGACCCGCACCGTGGTCGGGCGGCCTTCGGCGTACTTGACGGCGTTCGTCAGGCCCTCCTGCACCACCCGGTACACGGCCAGTCCTACGCCGACCGGGAGCGCGGGCTGGTCGCCGTCCTCCACCAGTTTGACCGGTTGGCCGCCGCTTCGGGTCTGTTCGACCAGATCTCGCACGCTTCCTACGACGGGCGTGGCCGACTCTCCGGTCGCCTCCAGCACGTCCAGCAGGTACCGCAGTTCGGCCAGGGCTCGGCGGCCGGCGCCGCCGATCGTGGACAGTGCCGTGACCACGCGGTCCGGCGACGTGACCACGAACTGCGTGGCGTCGGCCTGCACGACGATGCCGGTGACGTGGTGGGTCACCACGTCGTGCAGCTCCCGCGCGATGCGCGCCCGCTCGGCGGCGGTCGCGGCCACGGCGGCGAGCCGCCGTCGCTCAGCCTCCTGGAGCCGTTGCCCGCGTACGAAGGCGCCGCCCACCCAGCACGCGGCGAAAAGCAGGTAGAACACCAGGAACTCGCTCAGCACAGCCGGTGAGCCGAGCAGGAGCATGGCCACGCACAGCACGACGTACGCGGCCGACGCCACGACGGCGATGACGCGCCGGTACCGCTCCTGGTGCGCGCCCACCGAGTACAGCGCGACGTATACCGTCACGGTGCCGAACTGCATCGGATAGCCGAGCGTCTCGTGGACCACGAAAGCCGCGCCGTTGATCGCCAGACACGCGGCAGGCCACCGGGTACGTACGACGAGGGGCAGCGTCTGTACCAGGACCAGGACGATCGTGAACGCGTCGGCCGGGCGTCCTGGCAGGTCACCGAACTGGACGCTCATGATCGAAAGCGCCGGCACGAACGCCAGCCCGGTGAACACAATGGCCAGCCACCGATCCCACACCGCGGCGTCGTAGACGCGCCACACGTCCCGCAACCTTCGCGAGCGGTCGCTGACCCAGGTCCCCGACATGGCTCAGAGCCTAGCGATCTCTGATCATCGATGTCGCCGCGTTTGTCCCTCATGCGAGCTACACGGAATGTCCACAGCGCGGTGATTCGGGACAGGGCTCGCAACTCCTACATTTCTTGCCAGCGGCCGGAACCACGGTCAACCACGAAGCCGGATCGCGGCACAACGGGAATTGGGAGAGCAGCACCATGGGAAGCACCATCCGCGTACGAAACGTCGTCGCCGGCACCCTGGCCGCGAGTGCGGTGACGGGGGCGTTGATCGGCGTGCAGCCGCAAAGCGCCAGGGCCGAAGCGACCGCCGGCCACGTCCAGACCTCGATCAAGTGGGGCGACTGTCCGGAACTCGCGCCGGGTGCCAAACGGGACCCCAGGCAAACCTGCGGCACGGTCAAGGTGCCTCTGGACTACCGCCGCCCCAACGGAGAGACCATCATCGTCGCGGTCTCCAGGATCGCCACCGCCAAGCACGGCAAGAAGCGCGGCGACCTGCTGTTCAACCCGGGCGGCCCGGGACTGCAGGGCCTGGACATGCCCGGCCAGATGGCCCTCACGCTGCCGAAGTCAGTGCTGGACTCCTACGACCTGATCGGGTTCGACGCACGCGGCGTCGGCCACAGCACCCCGATGAGCTGCGGTGTGCCCGACGCCGGCCTCCTTACCCTGTTCCCCTACCCCGGCGCCGGCGGCTCGATCAAGGGCAACATCACCAACGCGCGCACCGTCGCCAAGCAGTGCGCCACGGTCGGTGACACGCTCCGGTTCTTCACCAGCGCGAACACAGCGCGCGACATGGATCGCATCCGCCAGGCGCTCGGCGCGCGGAAGATCTCCTACTGGGGCCAGTCCTTCGGCACCTACCTCGGCGCGGTCTACACCTCGCTGTTCCCCCGCAACACCGACCGGATGGTGCTGGAGGGCAACGTCGACCCCAGCAAGGCATGGGCGAAGATGCTGGACAACTGGAACCAGGGCATGAACGACCGGTTCCCGGACGCCGCCCGCGTCGCCGCGGCGGACGACGCCGGCCTCGGGCTGGGCGACACCGTCGACGAGGTCACCGACGCCTTCCTCACGCTGGCCGACCGTCTCGACCGGAAACCGGCCACGGTGCCGGGCACACCGGTGGCCATCAGCGGTGCGCTGCTGCGCGGCGTCACCTACCAGATGTTGCAGCACAACGAAACGCTCGCCCCGCTCACCCGGTTCTGGAAGGCGGCGGCCGACCTGTCCGCCGGTAAGGCCCCGGCGGACGCGAACGTCGCCGTGCTCCGGCAGGTTCTCGCCGACACCCCGGCCACGCCGGGCGTGCCGGCGGACAACCAGGTCACCATGGCCCTGGCCATGATCTGCGGGGACACCACCTGGTCGCACGACGTGGACTCCTACGCCAAGGCCACCGCGGCCGCCCGCGCGAAGTACCCGCTGAGCGCCGGCATGCCCAACAACATCACGCCGTGCGCGTTCTGGTCGAAGAAGCCGATCGAGCCGCTGGTCAAGGTCACCTCGCACGGTCCGCGTAACGTCCTGATCCTGCAGAACCGCCGCGACAACGCCACACCGTGGGCCGCGGGCCGGGGAATGCGCAAGGCACTGGGTGGCCGCGCCGGCTTCGTCGGTGTCGACCACGGCGGCCACTTCGCCTACGGCACCGGCTCGACCTGCGCCGACAAGGCCACCGTCGCGTTCCTGACGAAGGGAACCCTGCCGGCCAAGGACCTCGTCTGCGACGGTCCTCAGCCCTGACCCTCAAGCCACGGCTCAGCCCCCGGTCCACGACCGGGGGCTGAGCCGTGCTCGCAGCCGGGGGCGAAGCCCATCGCGGCCCGGCGTACCCGAACACGCGGCCATCGAGGTGCTGGACCGGTGCTTCCCTGCCGCCGGCGGTCGAAAAGTTCGGCGACGAAGACGGTGAGACCGAAATGATCCCTGGTGGGTCGTGGTGTAAGGACCGAGGGTCGGACTCAGTCGCGCGTGGCAGCCGACCAGTCCCGGGAGGCGTCCGTGCCCCGGCTCGCCAGCAGACGCAGTGCGTGGGCGGCCCACAACGTCTGGCGACTTACCATGCCGAGCCCGGTTCGGCGTCGGAGGAAGAGCGTCCGGAAGTCCTCGCTTCTCATGGAGAGTTCCCCGACCAGCGTGCTCCGCGTCGGCTTCAGACGGGCCCTCCGGGTGCGCAGGAACTCGCTCAGTTCCGTGTGCGGGTCGAAGTGCATGGATGGCCATGCCCTTCAGTATCGCCCCAGGTCATCGGGGCCGGAACCCGTCGGCCTGACCCTGCCGATGGTAGCCTGGCCGAACGTACGCAAAGTGAAGAGCTGGATAAACGCCGCACGGTCGGAGCAACCTGTTGGCTCACCGGAGAAATCGTCCGGGGCCACCCGACCGAGGAGCGACAGTTCATGACACCCGTCGCCGCTCACACCGCACCCGCGGTCTAGGCCCCCCGGAGCGCACCGCCGGCGAGCGCCGTCATCCCGAGGTCATCGGGCTCGACCTCGGTTGACGCCGCTCGTGCTGGGACCTACGAAGGGGTTGCGATATGTCCACACAGCACGCCACCTGGGAGTTTGCCTGCACGGTCAACGGGCGAGAGGTCACTCTCGAGGTGGACCCGAGAGAGTCGCTGCTCGACGTGCTGCGTGAGCGGCTCGCGCTGACCGGCACCAAGAAGGGCTGCGACCAGGGCCACTGCGGCGCCTGTACGGTGCACGTGGACGGCCGGCGGGTGCTGTCCTGCCTGACGCCCGCTGTCCAGGTCGCCGGTCAGGCCGTCACCACCATCGAGGGCGTCATGGGAGAGGACGGCCGTCCGCACCTGCTCCAGCAGGCGTTCATCGACAACGACGCGTTGCAGTGCGGTTTCTGCACGCCTGGCCAGATCATGTCCGGCATCGCCTGCATCGCCGAGGGCCACACCGAGACCGACGATGAGATCCGCGAATACCTCAGCGGCAACATCTGCCGCTGCGGCGCGTACGTGGGCATCGTCGCGGCGGTGCGACAGACCGCGGACGCGACACGGAACGGGGCGTGATGTCATGCGCGCCTTCACCTACGTGGCGCCGGAAACGGTGGACGACGCCCTGGACGCGCTGCGCACGGCCCGGCCCGGCACCAAGATCCTCGCTGGCGGCACCACCCTGTTCGACCTGATGAAACTCGACATCGAGACACCCCCTGCGGTCATCGACGTGCACCGGCTCGCCGAGCTGAACACCATCCATGTCGGCGAGCGGGAGCTGGTCCTCGGGTCCGGCGCGCGCATGGCCGACGTGGCCGACCACCCGGCGGTCAAGGCCGGCTACCCGGTCCTGTCCGAGTCGCTGTGGCGCGCCGCGTCGCAGCAACTGCGCAACATGGCGACCCTCGGTGGGAACCTGTTGCAGCGCACCCGCTGCGCCTACTTCCGTGGCGGTTCGGAATTCCCGTGCAACAAGCGCGAACCGGGCAGCGGCTGCGCCGCCATCGGCGGTCACGATCGTGGCCACGCCCTGTTCGGCGGCAGTGACTCGTGCATCGCCACCTACGCCGGCGACCTCCCCGTCGCGCTGATCGCGTTCGACGCCGTCGTGGACGTCGTCGGACCCGCCGGGGAACGCAGCGTGCCGATCGCGGAGCTGCACGTCGAACCCGGCGACGACCCGACCCGCGAACACGTGCTCGCCCCGGACGAACTCATCGTCCGCATCCGCGTGCCCGCCACTCCGGCCGGACGCGGATCCATCTATCTGAAGATCCGTGACCGCGAGTCCTACGCGTTCGCCCTCGCCGCAGCCGCCGTCGGACTGACCTTCGACGGCGACGGCGTTGTCAACGAGTGCCGGATCGGGCTCGGCGGCGTCGCCACCCGGCCGTGGCGGGCCGCCGAGGCCGAACGGAGCCTGCTCGGTCAGCGGCTGACTCCGCAGACCGCCCGCCACGCCGGCGAGGTCGCCTTCGCGGCGGCCCGGCCCGGCAGGTACAACGGCTTCCGCGTGGAACTGGGCATCCGCACGGTCGCCGACGCGCTGCGTATCGCAGGAGAGCGAGCCACCCTATGACTGTCACGAACACTTCCACCACACCGCCGCCGGACACCCGTCGCGTCGATGCCTACGAGAAGGTCACCGGCAAGGCTCGTTACAGCGCGGATCGCGTACCCGAGGGCGTCGCCTACGCCGCGTTCGCCACCGCGCGGATCGGCAAGGGCCGCATCGTGCGGATCGACACCTCGGCCGCCGCCGCCGTGCCCGGCGTGCTGCTGGTGGAGACCACGTTCGGTCCGGACGAACTGCGCGACGTCGGCTTCATCATGGCCGGCGGGCACGCTGTGCAGAGCCTGCAGCCGCTACGCGACGACCACGTCGCCTACCGAGGCCAGCCGATCGCCCTGATCGTCGCCGACAACCTGGTCGCCGCCACCGAGGCGGCGCAGCTGATCACGGCCGAGTACCGGCCGGAGCCGTTCACGGTGAAGATCGACGCCGAGGGCGCCGAGACCGTGGTGCAGGAGCAGGCGATCCCGCTGCCCGGACTGGCCGACATCAAGGTCGGCGACGCGGACGCGGCGTTCGACGCCAGCCCGGTGCGGATCATCGGCACCTACGAACACCCCCCACAGCACCCGGTGCCGATGGAACCGTTCACGACCGTCGTACGCTGGGACGGCGACAGACTCATCGTCAACGACAGCACCCAGAACGCGGACGCGACACGGTACGGCCTGGCCACGCAGCTCGGCCTGGATCCGGCCGACGTCGAGGTCACCACGCCCTACATCGGCGGCGGGTTCGGCAACAAGAACTCCCTGTACGGGCATATCGGGCCGATCGCCATCGCGTCCCGCCGGCTCGGCAGGCCGGTCAAGATGGCGCAGCCCAGGCCGCAGACCTTCCACACCGGCAGCTTCCGGCCGAACTCACTGCACACCGTGCGCTTCGGCGCGGATGAGAACGGAAGGCTGCTCGCCGCGATCCACGAGGTCGACCAGCAGACCTCACGGCACGACCTGTTCCCGTGCGAGATCACCACGGTCTCGTCCCGGCTGTACGCGGTGCCCGCGTTCCGCGGCCGGCAGCGCCTGGTGCGGACCGACGTGCAGACTCCCGGTTTCATGCGGGCCCCATGGGAGAGCCCGTCCATGTTCGCGTACGAGTCCGCGATGGACGAACTCGCCTACGCGACCGGTCTCGACCCGGTGGAGCTGCGGCTGGCCAACGACGCCGTGGCAGACCCGGTGACCGGTCTGCCGTTCTCCGGCCGGCACCTGGCCGAGTGCCTGCGCCGCGGCGCGGCCAGATTCGGCTGGGACGAACGCGATCCGGAGCCGGGATCGATGATCGCCGAGGACGGTTCGATCATCGGCTGGGGGGTGGCGGCCGGCTGCTATCCGGGCGGCATGGTGCCCGCCATCGCGCACATCGCGGCGGCGGAGGACGGCACCGTCACCGTGGCCGTCGGCGGGCACGAGATGGGCCAGGGCATCCGCTCGGCCATCGCGCTGCTCGTCGCACAGGACCTCGGCATACCGGTGAACAAGGTGATCGTGGAGGTCGGCGACACCCGACTGGCGCCGCAGCATCTCACCGCAGGCTCCTGGGGCACCGCGACCGCGCTGTCCGCCGTGCAGGCCGCCATCGGCGAACTGCGCAAGGCCCTGGACAACACCGAACCCGGCGACGTGGACATCCCTGCCGCTGTCCGCGGCACGGGCGAGCCGGTGGTGACGGCCGAGGCCACCACGCTCGCGCCCGGCCAGACGCCGCAGATCCTCCAGCAGCTCGACAACGGCCTGCTCGCCTACGCCGGGCCGGTCTACCCCGAGTTCGTCACGTTCAGCTGGATCGCGCACTTCGTTGAGGTGCGGATCGAACCCACCACGCGACGCATCCGGGTGCCGCGTGTGGTCAGCGTGGCCGACTGCGGCCGGGTGGCCAGCCCGGTCACCGCGACCAGCCAGGTCCGAGGGGCCGTGGTGTGGGGGATCAGCGCCGCACTGCGCGAGGAGAGCGACGTGGACGACCGCTTCGGCGGATTCCTCAACAACACGCTGGAGGAGTACCCGGTCCCGGTCAACGCCGACATCCACCAGATCGAGGTCGGGTTCATCGACGAGCCCGACCTGCTGTTCAATCCACTCGGCGTGAAGGGGGTCGGCGAGGTCGGCATGGTCGGGGTGGCGGCGGCGGTCGCCAACGCCGTGCACCACGCGACCGGCCGGCGCATGCATCGGCTGCCGATCCGATTGGAAGATGTCCTCTGAACACTCCGCCCATACCGGCACCCACGCAGAAGGTCATGAATTCGTCCTACACATGAGCACCGGGAATTGGGGCGACAAGACCAGCGCGCATCGGATCGGCAGGCCCCGCTGCCCGGGGGAGACGCCGGCGTGACCGGCAGGTGACCTGGGGCCGAACGGCAGAGGGCAGGCCGAGCTCCGCTACAGCGGGACGTACTGATCGAGTAGGCTGCCGATCGTGTCCGCGCCTCCCCCGCTCACCGACCGCATGCGTGCCGAGGCGCGTTCGATGCCCGGTCAGTGGCTGTACGCCATTGACGCGTTCTTCGATCCGGACGGCGCGGTCCCCCCGTACGGAGTGATCGGCGCGTGGCGGGTCGACGAGCGCGGCGAGGCGAGCGAGGAGTTCACCCCCAACCCGAACTACCGGCCCTCGCCCGTGTCGCTGGGCTTCGAGGAGCCGGCCGACCCGCTCGAAGCCGCCGTCCAGCTGACGGCAACCGGCTATTCGGACGGCGGAGACCTCATACCGCTCCTGCTGGAGGCGGGGGTCTACGTGGGCGCAGGCGTCAAGGGGAAGATCCCGGTGTACGACACGGGAGTCGTCATGGCCTACACCTCGCAGGCCCACCTGCCGGAGAGCCTGCCAGCCGAGATGTCGGACTGGCAGGTGCTGCGCGGCTCTGACCTGGTGGGCCTTATGCCGGAAAGTGTCGATCTCGTGCTCAACGCAGAGGGTCCCGCGGGCATCCGCGTCCCCCGCCCGGACGGCCGCTGATCGGCCATGTCCCTTCAGCTGCCGCAGGAGCTGGCCGCCCCGCTCGCCTGGATCGGCTTGGCCGTCTGGCCGGACTCCGACGAAGATGCGATCCGTGCGGAGGGCGCGCGGTACGTGCTGCTCTCGGCGCGGCTGAGGCAGTCCGCGCAGGACACGGTGGCTCACCAGAGCCACGTGTTGGAGCAGAATTCCGGCGAGGGCGTGGACGCCTACCGCTCGTGGGCGGAGCGAAGCGCGCCGGCCGACCGGGCGAACCGGCTGGCCGACGCCCTCGAGCTGGTCGGCCTGGCCCTGCTGACCGCGGCGCTGATCGTGCTGCTGTGGAAGCTCGGGGTGATCGCCCAGCTCGTCGCGCTGCTGATCGCCATCGCCCGCGCCATGGCCACGGTGGTGGTCTCCCCGGCGGCCTCGCTGGCGGCCGTCGCCGCGCGTACGGCCGCGACCCGTACCGCCCTGCGCAAGCTGCTGGACGACATCGCCCGCTTCTTCTCGCGCGGTGTGGTCGACCCGCTGAAGCGCGCGGTCATGCTCCTGCGCGCCGGCGTCGGCCGGCTGCGTGGTCGCCCGGCGGACTGGGACCCCCTCAAGGTCGCCGCGAACCGCCACGTCGACATTTCGGCGATTCGGCCCCGGCCGCGCTTTCGCGGTTCGCTCTTCCCCAGCGCGCGGCCGGTGTGGCGCCAGGACAACCGACCCGTCTACCGGTCCGACACCCGCCACCCCGACGAGATCTTCTCCGAGGGCTTTCAGCCAAGGAATCACCGCAACACCGACCTGAACGGGTACGTCGACTTCGTGGACGCGCGGGCGAGGAGCTCCCCCTTCGTCAGCACCAGCTACGACCCCAATATCCACCAGGCGTGGCACGAGTACGGGCGACAGGGGTGGGTGTACGAGATCAGCACGCCCGGCGGCACCGGCCTCCGGCTGCCGAACTCGAGTTACGACGAGGTCGTCTTTCCTGGTGGCGTCGCCCCGGATTACATCACGCGAGCCCGTCCGTACGAGGCGTCCCGGAAGGGGGAGACGACGGTGGGCGACTGGCTGGATAATCCGCACGCGCGGCCTGGCTGACGGCCTCCGCGCCGAGCTGGTCGGCCCGGCGATACTCGACGTCCATCTGGCTCAGCGCCTGCTCAGCGTCCCCCAGGTCGGCCACGACCGACTCCAGCGACTCCAGCATCGCACCGACCGTCTGCACGAAGAGCCCGCCGACCAGCCCGCCGATGGGCCCGGTGCCGAACATGGCCGGCGAGCCGCCGACTTCGCGACTGCGTGCCGCGAGATCGTCCCGCACCTCGCCGAGCCCGCCGGACGCCGTTCGCAGGGTGGACGGGCGGACGTCCAGGGGTTTCATCCGCGATTCTCGGTCCGGCGGGCGAGATCGCCGATCTCCTGCATGAAGGCGTTCATCTTCCCCATGGACTCCTCCTGGACGCCCTCCAGCGCCTGGGTCAGTCCCGCCACGTCAACGTGTTCGTGCCTGGCCTCGAGGTTCGCGCGCAGGTCATCCAGCGCGGCGTTGACGGCGACCATGATCAAGTCGCACAGCTCCTGTGAGCCCATCCGCATGACCCGCGGATCGACCTTCAACGACGTGAGCCGGCACTCCGGGGAGACCCTCGCTGACACCCGCCCGTCCGCGGCCGTCCCCTCGCCACCGGAGAGTTCCTTCTCCGGCGGCGGCTCCTTTCCCAGCGCGTCGAGCCCGCGCCTGGCTTCGTCCAGGAACCGATCGAAATTCTCGAAATCCACGGCCACGGGTCGAGAGAATAGGGACGGCGGCGTACGAGAAAGGGTCGTCCGGGTGAACGGCTCGTGAGTGGACCATGTCCAAGGCCCCGTGCTCCCGCTGGAGACACGCAAGGGACGCATCATGGCGAGCGCTGCGATCACGGCGCTCCGGTGGGGCGAATGTCGAGATCGTCTGCTGCGATCGAGCCGCCGCCTTTGCCGAGGGCATCGCCCGGGGCGCCCGGGGCTCGAACTCGGAACCTACGGATCGTCAGACGACCCGCAGGGTGGGACGCTGGTCCGATTCGCCCAGCAGTTCGCGGACCCGGGAGGCGTGCCAGGCAAGCTGGGTGGCCAGTTTCGCCATGGTCAAACCGGTCTCGGCGATGGCCAGATCGAAAGCTTGGCGCAGGAGTACGGGTTGCTCGCCGGGGTAGTCGCTGATCGGCTCGGGGGCGAAGCCGGGCTGATCGCGCAGGGTCTTGAGACGTTGGTAGGCGCGGCCGGCGGCGGAGTCGGAGATCAGACCGACCTCGCGGCAGCGGTACAGCAGGGAGTCGACCGACACGCCCCAGGTGTGCTTGAGCGCCACCAGGCGGCGTAGGTCCAGGCGGGTGGGCAGCTCGGGCAGGATGCTGTCCCTGGGGGTGAGGAACTCGGCGGCGAAGACGTCGGCCTCCCGCTCCTGCTGGGAGTCGCCGGAGGCGGCGTCGCCGTGCAGGACCAGGTGGCCCAGCTCGTGTGCTGCGGTGAAGCGGTATCGGTGGATGTCGTCGAACCGGTTGGCGGTCAGCACCACGATGGGCCGGGGCAGCTGTGAGGTGGAGAAGGCGTCCACGGTCGTGGCGTCCTCGTCGGGCGGCGGGAAGACCACGATGATGCCGTGGGCCTCCATGTGCCGCACGATGTGCGAGACCGGCCCGCTGCCCAGCCCCCAGAGGTGACGCAGGGCGCGGGCGGCGAGGGCGGGCTCGCGCGGCACCTCGACGCCGGAGTGGACCTCGCCGCCGGAGAACCCTGGAAGCTCCACGTGCGGCAGCCGGACCTGTTTCTCCAGCGCGTAGGTGAGTTCCCAGACCTGTTCGACGAAGGCGACGGCTTTGGCGCGCTGGTGGGCGCGGGTGGAGCGCAGGCTGCGGAAGTGCGCCGTGGATCCGTCGAGCTTGCCGTGGGGGCGGCCGGTGAGGAAGAAGGCCGTCGGCACGCCGAGAGTGTCGGCGAGGCGGGGGATGAGGTCAGGTCGAGGACGGGTCATGCCGGTCTCGTACTGGCCGACCGCCGCGGGGGTCACCCCGATGCGCTCGGCCAGGTCCTTCTTGGTCAGCGCCGCCAGCTGCCGCGCCTGGGTGAGCCGGGCCGGGTCGAAGGCGTCGGCGACGGCCTGTGGGCTCGGCCCGGCGGGTACGGCGCCGACGGAGGTGAAGGAACGGGTGGGATCAGGGGTGCTCATTGTCGCCGGTGACCGTGGTTTCCTCGGGTGTCTCGCTGCTGACGGGGAAGATCGTGTCATTCTTCCGCTCGATCCGCGATCTGGCGTGCAACGCCAGGTCGGGCAGCGAGCCGTGGTCGAAGCGGGCCGCGGTGGCCGGCGGGGCGTGCCGTAGCGAGGCAGCGGGTCCGGCGGACAGGCCCGTCAGCGGGACAGGCTCGCAGTGCAGCCACCGGATCCGGCCGAACCCGTCGATCAGTTCGGCCTCACCCCAGTACAGCCGGATGAGGCCCGCCTGGGCGTTGCCGGCGTAGGCCACCGGGATCAGGCGGGTATCGGCGGGCAGCCGCTCCAGCTCGACCCGGACCGAGGCCCGCTCGGTCTCCTCCTGCGCCGACAGGTCCAGCTCTTCCTGGTGGTAGGAGACCGTAGGGCTGAAGCGATCGAACAGCTCGCGCACGAGCGCGGAGACGCGACCGTCGCTGACCCGGGCTTCGGTGATCGGTGTGCGGTCGTCCTTGGCATAGCGGAACGGCAGCAGCAGGTTGCCGTTCAGGATCACCAGGTGGTGCGGGGAGCCGTACGGCCGGATCATCTGGAAGTCGGGCTCGTTGCGGAAGCCCTCGACGAGCGCCTCGTAGCGGCGGGTCATCAGGGCGCTGCCGTAGGCGAAGTTCTTGTCGCTGAGCGAGGAGCGCTGGGCGTCCTGGGCGTTGCCCACCGCTTCCAGCAGTGAGACGGCAAGCTGCCGCCGTACGGTGTCGGCACGCTCACCGAACCGCTCACGGGCCCAGCCTGACAAGGACGGTTCCGCGCTCATCAACCCCTCCATCCTGACTTCGTTCTCTTCCGTAAGATCGACGCAGGCACTTTACTTTTGTTCATCATACTCCCGATCCGTGCTGAGTTGATGTTGGTTCTCGTGTGCGAACCGCCGCCAGGTGGCGACTGGCGCGAGCCGGACGGGCACGCCGTACTGCGTCCCCCTGACCTGCCCGGCCGTGCGACGGCGAGCGGCATGCCCCGGGTAACGGAAGCCAAGTGCCACGGACCTATGGTGGATGGAGAGAGTGCCATCAAGCCGCATCGGTGTCGCGGGGGAGGCTGCGATGAGAGAGCACTTCGTCTGGGTGACGACGCGTCGCATCAAGCCGGGCGCGTTGGAAGAGTTCGAACGGGCATGGCGCCCGGACCCGTATCCGGAGGGCCTGAGTCACGCCTATGCGTACTGGACCGAGGACGGGCAGGAAATCACCGGGGTGTCGTTCTGGGACACCAAGGAGGCGTGCGACTCCTGGCGGGCTTCCGAGGCCGAGACATCTCGGCGTGCGACCATGGCTCCTTACGTTCTGGAGGAGCGGGAAGACTTCTACCTCGGCCGCGAACTCGGCATTCCCGTACGGTAAGTCACGGGCCGGCCGACGGCTGGGTCGGTTGCTCCTGGTGTCATCCGCCTGAAATCGGCAATGAGGACTTCCCGGCTCCTGACGTCCCGGTCATGAGGATCAGGCCGGGCTCTGTGTGCATTCCTTCGGCGATCATCGCCGCCAGCCGGGCCGTGGCTCGGCCCCGTCCTAGAACACCTCGGCCAGCAGGTTCGCACCAACCGAGCCCGCGACGCCGGCACTCGCCGACAGCAGACCTGGCTCCAGTCCGGCGCAGCCACCGGCGCCAGCGCGCCCGCACACAAACCGACGAACGTCACGTACGTCGTGGTCGCTTCAGTCACGGGTTCCCGCGGGGCGGCACGAACACATACCAGGTCTTCTCCCCATCAACGCGAAGGTCGATCGGGGTCCAGGAAGTGAGGAAGGGGGCCGGAGGTCTGCGGGAGGTCGTGATCACACCGACCCAATCGCGCCGTGCGATCGCGGCCCTGATCGAGGACGGTACGGATGATGTGCCCCCGTAGTGGCGGAAGACGCCGTGTGAGGCACATCTGGCCAGATATCCGATCTGCACGGCGTCGTGGCCGTACAGGAAACACGGAGGGCGCGTCCCCACCTGCTGGAGCCGGGCGGCGACCGCCGGCACGGCGGCGCGTACGGCGTAGACCTGCTCGCCGTAGACGTAGACGGACCTGGCCTGGACAGCGAAGTAGCAGGCGACACCGGCGACGGCGAGCACCGCGGTGCCCCGCCGCAGGCACAGCCAGCCGATGCCCGCCGAGACGGGGAGAGCGAGCAGGGCGTAGGCGGGCAGCAGGAAGCGCGGAGCGGCGTAGCCGACGGTGAAGACGTAGGACAGGGCGAGTGACAGACCGCAGGCCAGGGCCGCCACGAGAGCACGACGCCGGACCATCCAGACGCCCAGGACCGCGAAGACCGGCACCGCCGCGAACCAGGCGACCTGCGTCAGCGGCAGCCCCCCGCATTCGACGCCGAAGCGGCACAGCAGGGGCCCGTCCAGCGCGCGCAGATGGTCGGGGAGGCTGAAGCGCAGCCCCGTCGCGTTCTCCGCCCCCGCCGCGTGCAGGCGCGCGAGCGGCCCCCCGAACCGCATGACCGCCTCGATCATCCACTCCGCCCACCCGATCGCGAGCCCGGCCACCGTGGCGAAGAGCAGCCGCGGGCTCCTGCGCACGACCCCATACCCGACCAGCGGAAACGCCAGCCAGGTCGCATCCGAGGGGCGCATGAGCGAGGCGATCGCGAATGCCGCGACGATCCCGGCAGTGGCCAGGCGCGCCCTCGGACGCACCTCCGCCAGGCAGGCCAGGCCCACCCCGGCGACGCCGCAATAGGCGACCCACATGTTCGGCATGGCCTCGTTGGCGTAGAACAGCGACAGCCACAGGCCGCCGAACAAGGCGGCGGCCATCGGTGCCACCGCTCCGGCCCGCAACCGGATCCACGGCAGGTAGGCCAGGAACAACGCGATTCCCGACAGCAGGCTGAGATAGACCCGGATGGCCGTCACCGAAGGGGTGACCAGCGCGACGGGAGCCACCAGGAGCTGAACCCCGCGGGCGCGTGGCGCTGTGAACTCGGCGGCGGGAACGCCGCGGGCCACCTGACTGATGTACACGCTCTCGTCCCATCCGAGCCCGATCCTGACCGTCAACGCCAGCTGAACCGCCGTGTAGCAGGCGGCCACCAGTCCCAGTGCCACGTACGAACGGACGGTGTTCCACGACCGCGGCCGACCGGTCCGCCAGGTGCTCGCCACGCCGTGGGAGACGTCGGCCGTCCGGTGCACGGCTGGGGAAGATTCGGCCTCATCCATGCCTGCCACGCTACGAAGAGGCAGGTCAGAGGCTGTTCAGACTACGGTTCGCGGCTGGCATCGAGGTGCCCCGGGATCGTCCGACCGGCTGCCGGTTCTGCGATGGCTTCGTCTCGATCGTCCCGCGTTTCGGTCCCACGATCAGCTGGGAGTTGCTGACCACGCTGGTCTTCGCCACCGTCTTGGCCGTGGCCAAGTCCCGGGGCCGTATCCGGGGCGGCCGGACTCCAGGCGATGAGTCTCGCCGTACTTCTGGGGGCCGGTGACAGGCGCCGGGTGGGGTAGCGGGGCAGTGTGCGAACCGCGTCCGCCGCCGTCACGGCCGAGCGCGCCGGCCTGGCGCGCCGCTGGGCGCCGCGCCTGCTGGCCGCGGTGGCCGGTGCGTGCCTGGCCCTTGCCTTCCCCGCAGTGAACGCCTGGTGGTGGGCGTGGTTCGGCCTCGTGCCGTTCCTGCTCCTGGTGGCCACGGCGGGGACGTTCCGTGAGGCGGGGTGGCGGAGCTGGTGGGCTTCGGCGGGCTTCTTCGGGACGCTGCAGCACTGGGTGCTGCCGTTCCTGGGCGTGTTCTGGCCGCTGGCGGTGCTGGTCATCGGGCTGGTGTGGGTGCCGTTCGGGCTGGTCGCGTACGGGCTGCTGCGGCGCGTTTCCCCCGTCAGGGTGGGGGTGGCGCTGCTGGTGCTGCCCTCGGTGTGGGTGGTCGTTGAGGCGCTGCGTTCATGGCAGCACCTCGGCGGGGCCTGGGGACTGCTCGGGTCGAGCCAGTGGCAGGTGCGGCCGGTGCTGGGGCTGGCCGCGCTCGGCGGGGTATGGCTGCTCAGCTTCACCCTGGTCGCGGTCAATGTCGGACTCGCGATCGCTGTGCTGCCGGACGCCGGCCGGCGGGCCCGGCTGGCCGGCGGGGGAGCCGCCGTCGCGCTGGCCGCGCTCGCCGTGTGCTCCGGGCTGGTACGGCCCGATCCCGTCGTGACGGGTGTCATGCGCGTGGCGGGCGTGCAGCCGGGCCCCGTGCCCGGCGCGGAGCGGCGTGTGGCCGCGCACCTCCGGCTGACCGGCGAACTCACCGGCCGTGAACCCGATGTGGTGGTCTGGGGCCAGAGCAGCGTCGCCCTTGACCCCGGCCGGCGCCCGGACGTGGACCGCATGCTGCGCCGGGCAGCCGCCGAGGCGGGCGCCGACCTGCTGGTGAACGTGGATGCCACGGATTCTTCCGGCCGGATCGCCAAGTCGGCCTACCAGTACACGCCGGACGGGGTTGTGAACACCTACGTCAAGCAGCGACTGGCCCCGTTCGGGGAGTACATCCCGCTGCGGCCGGTGCTCGGCTGGATCGCGGGGCACACCGAGGCGGCGGAGAAGGACCGGATCACCGGTACCGGGCCGGTCGTGTTCGAGGTGGCCGGCCGCCGGGTGGGGCCGCTGATCTCGTACGAGTCGACCTTTCCTGACCTGCGGCGCGGCCTGGCCCGCAGGGGCGTGGACGTGACGATCACGCAGGGGTCGCTCACGACCTTCCACGGGAGCTGGGCGCACGCGCAGCAGGCGAGCTTCGAGGCGCTGCGGGCGGTCGAGTCGGGCCGGCCGGCGGTGCTGATCGAGTTGGACGGCACCTCGGCGGCGTTCGACGCGCGCGGCGGGCGGCTGGCCTGGTTCCCGCCCGAGTACCGCGGCGCGTTCGTGGTGGACGTGCCGCTGTCCGTCGAGGAGACGCCGTACGTTCGGCTGGGCGACTGGGTACTCGCCCTGGCCGGCGGGATCGCGCTCGGCGCCGCAGCCGCGGCAGCCGCCCGGCGGATCACCGGCATCCATCCACCGAGAACCGGTAGTCGCCGGCATGATCAGCGAGTACGACCACGCCGCTTAACCGCAGCTCAGGACCCGTAACACATGGCGTTGCCCGATTCGACGGCGATGGTGTCGCTGCCGCCCACCCAGGAGCGCGGCATCAGGCCGCCTGAGGCTTCACGAGCGGCTATTTCCATGGCACCGTGGCGGGCACGCTATAACCATCGACTAAAAAACTTAAATAGGGTCAATTCGGTCGTGAGATATGCAGATGAATGCGCAGAGGCTCCTTCTTCGGATAAGCCCCCGCAGTGGTGAGCAGTCCGATGACCTCCGGGTTCGGAGATGTTGAGTGCCGGATCGTTACCTGGGCGCGTGATCGCGCGGGCTAGGATCGGTGAAAATAGGGGCCCTTATCGCAACTTCCATTCTCGGGTGACTCGTCGAATGTCCAAGTTCCGGCACTGGTTCATTCCGGTGGCCACCACCGCATACCCAGGGGTCGATGAGATCGAGAATCGACCCGAGCTGCTCCGTGAGATCGAGATCATGCAGGATCTCTTCATCAATGATCTAGGTCATCGGTTGCCGGCCGGGTTCTCGGCGGACATGAAGAGCTCGGATCTCAAGGGCGCGCATCGCGGCGCGGGGGACCAGAGTGGAGTTCGATCCTCTGGACGGCGCCGGCCGCGTGATCGATCTCAACGTACCGGTGACCGGCATCGCCTTGCATGACACCTCGACGCTGGTGATCGGCACCGACCAGGGGACAGTCGTCATCAATCTGCCCTTGCCCGACTGAGGGGCGGCTCAGGGCAGGATGGCCACCCCGGTGGCCTTGGCGGTGAGGTAGCGATGGGCGTCGTGCATGTTGCCCCCGTTGTCGACGATGACGTTCGTGATGCGGTCGCCGAACAGTGGACGCAGATCCTTGACGAGAGCGACCGGATCGTTCTCGTCGGAGATGTTCGTCCAGGAGGTGACACCGCCCGGCCAGTGCGCTGTCAGCTTGCCGTCCTCCGGATCTCGCCGGGGAGACGGCCAGAGACGGTCGAAGATCAGATTGCGGATGCCGAGAGGCGAGCCGAGGGTGACCAGCGTAGTGATCTTCCATTCGGGGTGCGCGCACAGCGCCTCGTAAGCGACCACCGAACCGAGTGAATGCGCGATGACGACCCGGGTGTCCTCGGTCACCAGGGCTTCCAGGCGGTGTCGGGCGGTGGGGCGGACGTCGAGCTCGGTGAAATAGCGCCGGACCTGCTTCAGCGAGAACACCAGAGCCTTCTCGCCCACGGCGGCGAAGCGCGGCGACGACAGCAGTGCCGCGAGTGCTCGCTGTGCGCTCCGGGTGGCAGCGTTGAGCGTCCGTGCGTCCGGAGGTCTCACCGCCGGGTCGGTGCGAGCCGCGTCCTCCCACCAGAGGTACAACAGGTCGAGTTCGAAGCCTTTCTCGACGTCGTCGGCGGTCAGTTCGGGGAGCCCGGCGCTGAGCGTCCGTTCTGGTTTACGGAAGATGTCTCCGTACGCGACGCACGCGAGATCGCCTGGCGTGAGCGCTCCGCCGGCCAGGCTGACGCCGTCCGCGAGCGCCGGATACCAGGTTCGGTGGAGCGAGGCCGCGCCGAGGAACTGCTTCGCCACACCGTGAATCGCGATGATTCGAGCCATCTCTTCATGATGGCGCGAGACTCTCCGGAGTGTTCGTTTGTTTCTGTTTCCATCTCGCCACTGCTGTCCCTGAACGGGCCTGCTCACCCGGGGCGGAGGTGAGTGGTAATGCGGCGGTCGATCAGCACCCAAACGAGTGATATGGGCTAGAAACACCCGATGGGATTGTCAAGCACTTAACAAGTCGTTCGTAAGAGCGCCCCATTATCACCGACGCATGAAACGCATCACCATGACGGCCACTGTTCTCGCGCTCGCCGTCCTCACCGTCCTGCAGTCAGTTTCCGCACAGGTCATGCCCGCTTCCTCGACCGCGGGGCGCGCCGGCGACGCGTCCTTCGGCGTCCCGGCGGCGATTCGCGCCGAGATGCTGGCGCAGCGGCCCGCCGCCGAGGTGGCGCACAAGATCAGAATGGCGGTGGAGAAGGAAGGTCGCACCGGGCTCGCCGGCATCGCGCTCGACGGAGCCGCGCTCGACGTCTGGTGGAAGGGCAAGCTCCCCGACTCGATCCGCAGGATCGCCGACTCGGTGACGGACGTCAAGATCAGCGTGCACAGAGCCGCGTACTCACAGAACGACCTCATCAAGGCTGCGGCGGCTCTCGAGGCGGACATGCGTGACAACCCGAAGTCTTCTCTGCACTCCATCCGCTACCTCGTGGACGGCAGCGGCGTCACCGTCGAGACCACCGCCAAGGAAGCCGACATACGCCCGACGCTGGTCCGGCTGGCCGGCCGGCTCCCGGTCAAAGTGATCACTTCACCCGAATGGCGGGCCCACACCTGGCGGCAGGGCGACACGATGGACTTCTGGGGCGGCGGGAGGATCATCAACAAGACGGCCGGCTCGGGCTGCAGCGCGGGGTTCGCGGTGGCGGGCGGCGCGGGCATGCTGACCGCCGGGCATTGCGGCCAACGGGGGAACGAGTTCGCCAACGGCGACCTGTCCGTCACCTTCGGCTGGGCCAGGAACAAGCACACGGCCCACGACCTGCTGCTGATCCCCACGAACGCGGAAGGCCGGATCTACTTCGGCGATGCGGACGCGATCAAGTCGGTGGAGATGTCCAAAGCCGTGGTCGGGTGGGACTGGGCCTGGCCCGGTGAACTCGTTTGCCAGTCCGGGGCCACCTCCGGCACCGTCTGCGGCACCCGCAACACCGATACCTACGCCATGTCGTACTGTCCCTCAAATATCCCCGGGCTCTGCCTCTCGGACATGATCCTCGGCGAGAACATCGCCAACGTGGTGGCCTCACGCCCCGGCGACAGTGGAGGCCCCGTATTCACCTTCGCCTCCGGCGAGTCCGGCGATCCCCGGGTGATCGCCAAGGGCATCGTGAGCGGCGGCAGCGGAAAGCGTCTGATCTACCAGGACTTCGGTACGGCCTGGCGTGACTTCGGCCTCGAACCCGCCATCGGCTGATCACCGGAGACCCGCCGTCCCGATCGCCCACCCACGCCAACCGTTCGACTTCCACTGATCGTCCTGGCTACCCGGCCTGCCGCCGCAGGCCGGGAGGTCTGGGCGCATGGCACCTTGGCCGAGAAACGCATCTGCGGCGAACGCCGATGTCGACCGCCGTCACCATGGTCGAGGCCATGCGCGCGAGCTACAACCCTGCGCAGCTGGATGTCCTGGGGCGAGCCGCAGAACTCGCGCGGGCTGGGTCGGACGCGGACGAGGTCCCGGGTCCCCGGGCATGACCGGGGTCGGAGGATCTGTCGTTGGTGCGATGCTCCTCATGCCCGATCGGTGCGCCCCGGCGGGTTGCGCCGTGGTTTGATGATCACGTCCGGCACCGGCGGCGCGGGCAGACGGTGCCCGTGGTAGCCCTCGACGCTTCCGAAGCGGTCCGAAGCGGCCTCCCAGTCCTGGCGGGCTCGCAGGATCTCCTCGTGGTCGCGGACGACGAAGTTCCACCACATGACGATCTCCTCCTCGAACGGCGGGCCACCGAGCAGGATGGTGCGTGCCGGGCCGTCCGAGCGGTTCGTCACCGTCAGGACGTCGATGCCCGGCGCCACGTAGCCGAGCTCCCCCGCGGGGACCGCGGTACCGTCCAGGCGTACGTCACCGGCATCGACGAGCAGGCCGTGCTCGAATTCGGGGTCGATGGACAGCGTGACCGTGGCCTGCGGCTCGAGGTCGAGCTGCGCACCCAGCAGGGGTGTGAACGTCCGCACCGGAGAGGTCTCGCCTTCCACCGAGCCGAGGAAGACCCGCAGCTCGGCCCCGTCGATCCGCACGGGCTCCGGCACGTGGTGCTGGAAGTCACGCCCGGCTTCCCGGTCCGCGTCGGGCAGGGCCACCCACAACTGGACGCCGTGGAGGACCGTGGTGTCCGCAGTGGAGACCTCGGAGTGGGCGATGCCGTGGCCGCCGGTCATGAGATTGAGCTCTCCTGGACGGATGAGCGAGTGGGTGCCGAGGCTGTCGCGGTGCTCGATGGTGCCACTGAAGAGCCAGCTCACCGTCTGCAGCCCCGTGTGCGGATGCGGCGGTAGGTCCATGCCGCCCGCCGGCACCTCGACCGGTCCGTAATGGTCGGCGAAGCACCAGGCGCCGATCAGTGTCCGAGCCCGCTGGGGAATCGTGCGCCGCACCTGCAAGGCCCGCGGTCCGCCCAGGGGCACGTCGCGGGCCGAGAGCACCTCGACCCCGGTGGTGTTTCCGACCTGTGTCCTGGATCGCATCACTTCCGAGGCCGCTTCTTGATTGCTCACTTGGACCACTCCACGATCGTGTTGTGCACGGCTGTCTGGGTCAGAAGTCGGAGCTCGGCGGCCTGGACGTTGGCGCCGAAGGCGGCGGTGCCCGGCTCGAGTCGGACACCCTCGGCGAGAGGTCCGATAGGCACGGGGTCGAAGCCCAGGTCGTCGACGAGCGCCGCGACCTCGGTGACGTCTGCCTCGCTGTCACCGGCGACCGCGATCGCCTTGCGGCCCGGCGTCCCGGCGGGCCGGCCCTCGTCCTCCAGGTCGTGGTACCCCATGTGGTTGAAGGCCTTGACGACGCGTGCACCGTCGAGGAAATGCTGTACCTCTTCGCTGGAGGAGACGCCGGGCTCGAGGAACCGCTCGCGGGGCCCGTCGACCTCCCACCAGTGGTTCATGGTGTCGATGACGAGCTTGTGGCGCAGCTCGTCGGTCGGGAGCGCCCGAAACTTGCTGAGCGGGAGGGCGAGAATCACGACGTCGGCGTCCCGTACGGCTTCGACGGCCCAGACGGCGGTGGCGCCGGGCGTCAGGACGTCGATGGTGAGGGCGATCTTCGCGGGGTCCCCCGACCCCGCGACGAGTACTCGATACCCGGCGGCGAGAGCGAGGCGGGCCAGGACCGTGCCCACCTTGCCGGCCCCGAGGACGCCGATGGTGCGTACGGCCGTGCGCACCGTCATCGGGCCACCTCCAGCGTGCTGGGCTTCTCGGCGAGCAGCTCGCGCACCATCGGGATCACCTTGGTGCCGTACAGCTCGACGGCGCGCAGACGGTCGCCGGCCGAGACGGCGCCGGCGGCGGAGTAGATCAGGTCGAAGCGCCCGACGTCGAGCGTGCGGATGGCACGGGCCATCCTGCGCGCGACGGTCTCGGGCGAACCGACGTAGAGGGAGCCGTGCTCGACGTCGGCCTCGAACTCCGCACGCCGCACAGGGGGCCAGCCGCGCAGGGCGCCGATGCGGTCGCGTACCTCCTTGTAGCCGGGCCAGAAAAGTCGCTTGGCCTCCTCGTCGGTCTGGGCGACGAAGCCGGGCGAGTGCATCCCGACCGGGTAGGCGGTGGTCTCCAGTTGTTCCGTGGCGCGCCGGTACAGGTCGACGTACGGGGCGAACCGGTCGGGCGCGCCGCCGATGATCGCGAGCATGAGCCGGAACCCGTACCGCGCGGTACGGATGACGGACTGGGGCGACCCGCCCACACCGACCCAGGTCGTCAGCCGCCCGGACTCCGTCTTGGGGAACACGTCGGCGTCCTTGAGCGCCGCGCGCGTGGTGCCCTCCCACGTGACCGGTCCCTCGTCCAGCAGCTTGTGGAACAGGTCGATCTTCTCCTCGAAGAGGATCTCGTAGTCAGCCAGGTCATACCCGAACAGCGGGAACGACTCGGTGAACGACCCGCGGCCCAGGATCACCTCGGCGCGCCCGTTCGAGAGCGCGTCGACCGTGGCAAAACGCTGGAAGACGCGCACCGGGTCGTCGGAGGACAGGACTGTCACACCCGAGGCGAGGTGGATGCGCTCGGTCCTGGTGGCGATGCCGGCCAGCACCGTCTCGGGAGTGGAGATCGAGTACTCGGGGCGGTGGTGCTCACCGAGGGCGATGACATCCACGCCGACCTGGTCGGCGAGCACCGCCTCGTCCACGACAGCGCGGATCGCCTGACCATGGGAGACGACGTTTCCCTGATCGTCGCGAGGTAGGTCACCGAAACTGTCGATACCGAACTGGACGGCGGTGCTGTCGGTCATGGGTTCGCTCCTTGTGGGATCCGGGTCTCACCGTGATGGGGATTGACGTGTCAATCCTGTAACGTGCAGAGTTGACGTGTCAATTCCCGGAGGTGCCATGGTTCAGAAGAAGCGTCGCGTGATGCCCACGCGCGAGGAGCTGCGCATCTGGCGCAACTACATCGAGACCGCCGAAACATTGCGCACCCTCCTGGAGGGACGGCTCCAGAGCGAGTCGTCCTTGTCCTCCGCTGACTATCGAGTGCTGCTCGTACTGAGCGAGGCGGATCGGAGGACGTTGCGTTCCTCCGAGCTGGCCCAACTGATCGGCTGGCAACGCAGCCGCCTGTCACACCACCTGGGGCGGATGGAGAAGCGCGGGCTCGTACGCCGAACCCCGTGCCCCGACGACGTCCACGGCATCGACGTGCTGCTGACCGACCTCGGAGCGGAGTCGTTCCGGCGCAGCTCGGTGCCGCACCTGCGTGACGTGCGTGAGCTCTTCGTCGACGCGCTCTCCCCGGAACAGCTGGTACAGGTCGACGAGTTCACTCAGGCGCTACGCCGACATCTCGGCCTCGAGCCGTAGCGCGTGCATCACGAGAGGGAACTCCATGACCATGCAGATGGGTCGCATCGTCGAGCATCGGGACGTCGTACAGGACCTCACCCCGACTGAGTCAACGGCCAGCGGTCACCCCATGGTGTGAACCCATATACGTCACTTCCCGAAACGAGAGGACCACAGCGATGAACGATCAGAACCAGCAAGAAGTGACCATCCGCGACAACCCCGACAAGAGCCGCTTCGATGTCCTCGTCGAGGACACCCACGCCGGGTTCTCCGTGTACAAGGACTTCGGAGAGATACAGCGCATCTTCTACCACACGGTGATCTTCGATGAATTCGAAGGCCGCGGTCTCGCCGGCGCGCTCACTCGCACCGCACTGAAGACCAGCGTCCAAGCCGGATATCGCATCGTGGCGGTCTGCCCCTACGTCAAGAAGTGGCTCTCCACGCACCACGACTTCGACGATGCCACCGACCCCGTGAGCCGGGAGCATCTCCGCGCTCTGCGCTGAACCGTGCACGAGCGCGCACCAGAGCCATCCGCCACGACGCTCTCGCGCTTGCGACAGGAAGGACCCCGCGACGATGCCCGCACCCCCGCCCCCGGCGAGCAGGTTCCGCCTCATCCCGATGGCAGCTCGCGACCCTCACGAACCGGGCCGGTCGGCCAGCGTGCTCGAGCTGTTCTTCGACCTCGTCTTCGTCGTCGCAGTGAGCATCGCCTCCGTCCAGCTCCACCACGCCCTGACCGAGGGGCACGTGCTCGACGGCCTGGTCACGTACGGTCTGGTGTTCTTCGGGATCTGGTGGGCCTGGATGAACTTCACCTGGTTCGCCACGTCCTTCGACACCGATGACTGGCTCTACCGGGTGCTGACCATCGTCCAGATGGCCGGCGTGCTCGTGCTCGCCACCGGGATCGAGCCCGCCTTCACCGACGCGGACTACACCCTGCCGATCCTCAGCTACGTGGTCATGCGCCTGGCCATGGTCGCCCAGTGGCTGCGCGCTTCACGCTCTGACGCGTCCATCCGCCGCACCGCCCGGGTCTACGCAGGGGGTATCGCGGCGGTCCAGGTCCTCTGGCTCCTGCAGCTCACGCTGCCCGACGTACCGGGCAGGATCACGCTGGTCCTGCTCATCGTCGTCGAGGTCGCGATCCCGGTCATCGCCCAGAGACGCGGCACCACTCCGTGGCACCCCCATCACATCACCGAGCGCTACGGCCTGTTCACGCTCATCCTGCTCGGCGAGAGCCTGCTCGCCTCCTCCAACGCGATCATCAAGGCCGTCCACGACACCGATGCCCTCGGGCCGCTGATCGCGATCGCCGCGCTCACGTTCGTCGTGACCGCCGCCCTGTGGTGGATCTACTTCTGGCCGCCCCACCACCGGTCCATCACCAGCTTCCGCGGATCGCTGCGCTACGGCTACGTCCACTACTTCGTGTTCGCCGCCGCCGGCGCGTTCTCCGCGGGCATCGAGGTCCAGATCGACGTTCTGACCGGGCACAGCGAGCTCAGCGACCTGGCCGCCTCCTTCACCGTGACCATACCGATCGCGGTCTTCCTGGCAGGCATCTGGTGGATCGCGATCCGAGACCACGCCGACCCGCTCGTCAACGCCGTCGTCCCGCTGGCGGCGGTCCTCGTCCTGTGCGATCCGTTGCTCCCCGTCCCCGTCACCCTGACCGCCGTGATCCTCGTGCTCGTGATCGTTGTCCTGGTCTTGCACCCACCCGTGAGCTCACCATCGCCGGGACGACCAGCGAGTACGCGTTGTCGGTGGCGTGCACCCTGACCGGGCCACACCGGCCCGGTCAGGGTGATCACGACGATGGTCAGGCCGCCGCCAGCACCGTCCTACACCTGCCGTGGCCACAGGGCGATACGGCACGTACCCGCCTCGGGTGATTCAGCGGGCTCCAGCGGTGGGTATGGCGTCCTGGCTCGACGCGCGCATGGGGGTGACTGCCGGCCCGTCGCGGCGGGTGCGGTACCAGACCGCCGCGGTGATGACCGCCAGCAGAACGACCGGGGTCAGGTAGACGACGGAGCCGACACCGGACGAGCGGTCCGTCGAGGCGCCGAGGTCAGCGTGCAGCGCCAGCGCCAGCAGGAGCCCGAAGACGTTGTTGGCAGCGTGCAGTACGACTGCGGTCTCGATGCCGCCGGTGCGCCACGTGATGAGCGCGAACGCTACGCCGACAGCCAGGAACTGGAGGTTCAGCCAGACGTCGGTGGACAGGTGGATCGTGGCGAACAGGACCGCGGAGACGACGACGCCCAGGGCGAGAGCGGATCGCGGTCCGCGGCCCCAGCTCCCGGCGACCCGGAAGATCAGCCCGCGGTAGCCGTACTCCTCGCCCGCGCTCTGCAGCGGAACGATGACGCTCGTGACCGCGAACATCAACAGCAGGTCGGCAACCGCCCAGCTCCCTGCCGGGGATGACTCCAGGGCGGCGAAAACCGTCATGTAGATCGCCCAGACCGGTGCAAGGAAGAGGATCGCGCGGCCGAGGACCGCGGGTCGGAACGCCCCGACGACGGAGTGGAGCGAACCTCCCTCGACGCCGTACAACCAGCGCTGGATGAGCATGCTCCAGGGGATCAGCAGCGCGGTGGAGGCATAAGTGGTGGCCATCGTGACCGGCGTGAACTCCGTACCGCCCGTCACGACGCTGTCCCGCCCGAGCAGGAGGTCGACCTGACCCCCGAGCTGGGCGAAGGCAACGCCGAAGCCCACCAGGCCGGCGTGCAGCAGCACTATCGCGAGGATGCCGCGGCCGATGCGGCGTTTCTCCCCCGCGAGCACCCGGTGATACGGCGCCCCTTCAGGGACCGATCCGGGCTGACCCGCCGAGCCGCCGGCGGACGAGGGTGCGGCGGACGAGGTCTCGGACAGGTGGGGCATGGTGTGTCTCCTCGAGAAGGCGTGCGTCAACAGGGGTGTGCGCGGGGTAGGAACACCTGCTGGATCGAGCGATACGGCGCCGAACAGAGCGGGTTCTCAGCCGACGGCGTTCATGACGCCACTCGCGATCAGCGCGGTGAGCGTGGTCCAGGCGATGATCGCGAGTGCCTGCCAGATCAGGATGCGGGTCTTGCCGACGCCGGAGGCGGCGAGCATGGTGGCCGTGAAGTGCGTGGGCAACAGCAGGGGTCCGAGCAGGCTGACGCCCGGTACGCCGTAGCGCTCGTAGGCGTGCTGGAACTTCGCGCGGCGCGCGGCGCTGCGAGAGCCGTCGGAGCGTTCGGCCGGCGCCGCTGCCGGGGTGGAGTCGCTGCCGGCCGGCATGCCGTCGCGCGCCAGGACCTTTTCGCGGCGGCGGGTCACGACGGCGTCGCGCGCACTGGAGCTGAGCAGTACGAGCACGGCCACGCTGAGGAAGTTGCCGGCCATCGCGGCGATCGCGGCGACGACCGGCGGGATGCCGCCGATGATGCCGATCACGACGCCGCCCTCTCCCTCGATGAAGGGGATGGCGCCGGCGGCCGCGACGATGAGCGACTGGACGACGTCCGGCACCTGCCCGACGAGATCCTGGAGGGTGTCGATGAGGCTCATGGTGTGCTCCTGTCGGTGTGGGCGTCGGGGTTTCCTCCGTCCTGACTCCAGTCCACCGCTCGGGAACACAGCTCAGAAGTGCCTCGCTGTCACCGCCTTCCGGGACCTTCGCACGCCGCATCCATGACATGTGTCATGCCGGTAGCTTGGGCGGATGAGCAGCCAGCCCGAGTCCGCGGCCGCCGTATCGGCGGCAGCGGAAGCCCGCACCGCGCTACGGCTCACCCGGAGCATCAGCGCGACCTGGTGGTATGTCGCGCTGGCGGTCCTGCTCTTCGAGCCGGTCGTCGTCCTGCTCCTGGTGGCCGCCCTCGTCGAGGGCGGGTTCGGCGACCTCACGGCCGCTGCCGTCGGCGTCGGCGGGCTGCTGTGGTGGCTCGCGACGCTGCGCCCGCTGCTCGACTACCGGCATCGGACGGTTGACACGCCGCTGGTGAACTGGCGGCGCCACCTCGCGCCGCTCCTGATCGCGGCGGCCTACGGTCTCGCGGCCGGGCTCGTCACCGGCGTCTGGGTGGTGGGCGTCCTGCCCGTGACCCAGGTGCTCGTGCTGCTGAACTGGCCGCCGGGGGTACGCCTTCGCGTGGTGCTGGCGGCGACCGCCCTGCTCGTCGCGCTGGCAGTGATCGACGTCCGCCTCACCTTGGGACCGAGCGCCGACACGAACTGGTTCCAGCTGATCTCCCTGTCCGTATTCCTTCCGGCCATGACCGTCTCCTCGCTGTGGTGGTGGGACGTGCTCGTCGCCCTCGACCGGGCCCGGGCCTCGGAGGCGAAGCTCGCCGCGACCCAGGAGCGGCTACGGCTGGCGACGGACGTCCACGACCTCCAGGGGCACCACCTCCAGGTCATCGCCCTCCAGCTCGAGCTCGCCGAACGACTCATGCCCCGCGACCCCGAAGCGGGCATGGAACAGCTACGCGCCGCGCGCGCCAGCGTCGACGACGCACGGCAGGGCACCCGCGACCTGGCCACCCGGTTCCGCGCCGTCCCGCTGAGCGACGAGCTCGCCAACGCCGTCGACCTGCTGCGCGCCGCGGGCACGAAAGCCGAAGCCGTCGTCGATCCGGACGCGTCGCTGGCACCGGCGTCCGCCCTCGGACCCGTCATCCGGGAGACCACGACGAACGTGCTGCGCCACGGCGGCGGCCGGTGGGCCCGCCTGTCCCTCACCCGCTCGGACCGGTCGTGGCGCTACGAGATCTCCAACGACGTCGCTGACAGCGCACCGGAGAGCACAGGCGGCGGTTCCGGCCTGGAAGGACTCGCGCGACGCGCGGCCGGGGCAGGCGGCGACCTCGAAGCACGGCGCGAGGACGAGACATTCACCGTGGTCGTCACGGTCCCCGCCGAAGAAGTCCCTGCCGAAGAAGTCCCCGCCGAAGGAAAGGTTGCCGGATGATCCGCGTGCTGCTCGCCGACGACGAGGGCATGATCCGCTCCGCACTGGCCGCGCTGTTGCGCCTGGAACCGGACATCGACGTCGTCGCCGAGTGCGCCGACGGCGCCGAAGCGGTCACCACCGCCGAACGCCTCAAGCCCGACGTCTGCCTGCTCGACCTCGAGATGCCGCACCTGGACGGCGTTCAGGTCACCGAGAAGCTCAACCGCACCCTGGCCACCCGGTGCGTGATCGTCACCCGCCACGCCCGACCCGGCGTCCTGCGCCGAGCACTGGCCTCCGGAGCCGCCGGGTTCCTGCCCAAGTCCCGCTCCGCCGACGAGGTCGCGGCCGTCATCCGCCGCGTCGCCGCCGGCGGTCGGTACGTCGACCCCGAGATCGCCGCCGACGCGCTGAGCGACGAACGCTCACCACTGACCGACCGCGAGCTCGACGTACTCCGCGCCGGCCGGCACGGCGAGACCACCGGACAGATCGCCCGCACCCTGTCCCTCGCCCCCGGCACCGTCCGCAACCACATCTCCACTGTGCTGGGCAAGCTCGCCGTCGACACCCGCCAGCAGGCCGTACTCCTCGCGGAAGAGCGCGGCTGGATCTGATCGGCCCCGCTCGCGATGGCCGGGAACCCGCCGCCTTGCAATCAGTGGGTGTCCATCTGCGTGAGGCCGGCCTCCTTCCATCACAACATGCGAGGGGCACCCCTGCGCGGAGCCTGAGTGGCCCAGAAATGTGACCAGCGGATATCGCTTGACGCGGGCGGTGAAGGTTGGCGTCGATACCACCGCCCCGGGGCAACCGGTGGCCCCATGGTGTTCCGCTCTGCCCGTCCACGGGCGCGTGAGCGTCCCGAAAAGGGTCCCGAAAATCAAGATTCATAGATGATGTCTCGGGACGGGTGTCAGTTTCCGAAGTCGTTCGCACGGATGCGCGAAGTGGTCCGCACGCTGCGGGCGTACAGACCGTCTGTGTCGATTTCCCGAAGTCCTTTGCAGGCACGCTTGAGGATCGGAAGGCAAAGATGGGGCTGATTGACGAGTGACCGCGGTGGCCCCGACCGTCGCGGCGATCGCCCTGATAGCCCGGAGGATCACCAGAGTGAAGACCACCCGGGCTCAGCACTGCAAGAAGTACGCCGACACTCGGTGGTGTGGGAGAACCCATCTCCAGTTGAAGGTCGTGGTGACCGGAACACGGGCGGCGCCGACCGTGACGCCGCTGGTGTCCGGCGATGCTGAGGGCTGGTCAGGCGGTGGGGTGCGTCGCATGCAGCAGGCGACGCAGGCGCAGGGTGTCCGGGGCCTGGGCGGTGATCGGATGGCGGGGCCCGGCCAGCAGGGTCAGACTCGAACCCGAATTCTTGGAGCCATGAGGATTTCGACACAGACAGTAGGCGGCGAACACGATTTCCTGAACCCCGTCAGCCATACGACCAAGGACGG